>JAPFQF010000009.1 GCA_029255365.1 Candidatus Nitrosopumilus sp.
CATGAATTCCGTATCCGGCCAGTTTATCGTGAATGATACCAGTTACTTCCTGGGAAGGGTTTTTTCTATAATATTCAATTCCCTGAATCAACCCTGAAAAACAATTACCTATACCTACCAAACCAACTTTAATTCTATCAGTCATTTAAAATTCATTATTGCAAGGGAGGTTTAAAGTTTCCCCATGCAAATTAAAAAAAGTCCCAGCATCAAAGGCAGAATTTTATATTCGGTACAAACATACAGTATAATCATGGTAAACCCTGGCCGCCCAGTAAAAGATATTCAGATTGATTCAGCCACATCTCTAGAAAAAATTTTTGAAGAGATGTCACAGTCGGGCGGGTTTGAATCCGTAAACCTGTCTAGCGGCTTGGAAATTTTGACCGAAATGATTTCAGATAAGCAGTGTTTGAGATTTGTTTCGTTTGTTGGCGCGGTCGTATCAACAGGGCTAAGAGGAATCATCAAAGATATGATCAAAAACAAATGGTTTGACGTTGCAATTACAACATGCGGTGCATTAGATCATGACATTGCAAGACATTTTTCACATTACAAAGAAGGCGCATTCACAATGGACGATATGGAACTGGCAAATCAGAATATCCACAGGTTAGGAAACGTTCTAGTTCCAATGGATAGCTACGGCCCGCTAATCGAGGAAAAGATGCAGTCATTCTTAGAAGAAGAGTATCAAAAAGGAATCAAAGAGATGAACACGGCTGAGATATGCAAAATGATCGGGAAACATTTAGGAGAAGATTCATTTCTTTATTGGGCATACAAGAACGATATCGACGTGGTAGTTCCAGGAATAATGGATGGTGCGGTAGGAAGTCAGATTTGGCTATTTACACAAAAACATGCAGATTTCAAATTAAACGTAATAGGGGATGCAAATTTGTTATCAGGTTTAATTTTCAAAGCAGAGAAATCAGGAGCATTCATGATTGGCGGCGGGATTTCAAAGCACCACACATTATGGTGGAATCAGTACAGAGAAGGATTAGATTATGCATTTTACATCACCACTGCCCAAGAATTTGACGGCAGTCTAAGCGGTGCGCTAGTGCGAGAGGCGATTTCTTGGGGGAAAGTGACACAGATAGCAAAACAGTCAACACTTCATGCAGAAGTGACCACCATACTGCCATTCATCTACGCCGCATTGCTTTCAAAATTACAAAAATAGATTCAGATAAAAGCTATTATTTAATCAATATCTAAAACAGTCATTGATTCCCAAAATTAGAATTAGAGAAATTAAAAAAATAGATTTAGAGGGCGGATACCTAATTGACGGATTTCCGTCAGTTGGATTTACCAGCGCCATTGCAACTGAGTCAATGATTCACACGTCTCAGTTTGAACTGGTAGGAGTACTTGACTCAGAAATTTTTCCCCCAATTAGCATTATAAAAGATGGAAAACCAAATTTTGCAACAAGAATTTTTGCGAATGCGGGATTGAAAGTGGGCGTATTTTTATCATATCTGACTCTAGATCAATCACTGCACAGGATTACAGCAGAGACAATGTTGTCATGGGCAAAACAACGCAAAATAAAATTAATTGTCAGCAGCGTCGCCATAAAATCGCCAACAGGCGATGAAGAGATGATGGGTATTGGAAGTACGGACTCTGCAAGAAACAAAATAACGGAAGCGGGGCTGAGGGTTTTAGATCACGGAACAGTTACAGGAATTCCAGGAATACTGCTAAACGAAGGAAGCATCTCAAACCAAGACGTCATCGTGATAATTTTCCATACTAATGGGGAAGGGCCAGATTTCAAGTCAAGTGCTAAATTATGCATGGCAATGTCAAAATTAATTCCAGGGGCATCTTGCGATATTCCGTCGTTGCAGAAGGAAGCTCAAAAAGCAGAGAGCATGATTAAAGAAGCACAAGCAGAAACAAAACACCTCAAAGATTCCATGTATAGGTGAGATTTTTCAATCAGGTTTAATTTGCAATTAAATGACATCAAAAAGTAATGGCTCAGATTGTTGAATTTGCAATTATTGTAATAGTAATTTCTGCATCAGGAGTAATGTCTCCAGGACCACTTTTTGCAGCAAATATTTCGTACGGGTTGCGAGAAGGGGCAAAGTCAGGTATCAAAATGGCAATTGGTCATACAATTGTAGAGCTGCCACTAGTTATTTTATTAGGAATTGGAGTATTTTCACTAGAAACGTTCCCAGAATTCAGAACTGCATTATCCGTAGTAGGGGCAATCACACTTTTTATTTTTGCACTAGTTCAAATTAAAACAGTCTTACAAAACAACAAAGACGTCACATCATCGCCAAAACACGGCCCGTTACATGCCGGAATAGTTCTCAGTGCACTGAATCCATTTTTTGTAATATGGTGGTTGACAATAGGATTCAAGTTAATTTCAGATGCAATGTTGATATGGGCATTTTCAGGCATAGTGATTGTATTTTTCTTACACATATGGATGGATTTTGCTTGGCTAGGCGGAATCTCATTTCTTGCATCAAAGAGTTCAAAGATTCTCTCCAGCAGAAATTACAAGATCATCATGGTTGGATTAAGTTTGTTGTTAGTATATTTTGGAATCACATTTTTAGCAGACGTGGCGCCTTAGCCGCAGTCCAAAATTTCTATGTGTGATGAACATTCATCATTGTATAAATCAATTTTCTCAAGAATGTTTTCGCACGTTTCAGGATCCAAGGATTTCTCATATGAAGAAATTTCATTTGAAATTACAATATTTTTTACATTGCAAGAACTGTCAGCAAACCCAACCAGTATGACGAGAAATAACACAACAAATAGAATTATTGCTAAAAATTTCAGACTAGTCTTTTGAAATATCAATTTCCATTGTAGAAACATTACGTTTTTTTCCATCCTGAGAAATTAAAGAGTCAGATGAAATTCTAACGTCCCTAATTACATATCCCACAGAGTGCATTCTTTTTACAATCATTTGTGAAACATCGACAGCTTGTGTAATTCGTTGACCTCTTGCTTTGATAGTCACAGTTTTCCTAGTTGAAAGTTGAGTCAACGTTGCAGAAACATAAGTCATAATTGGTTTTGTGCCAACAAAAATTATATCGCGTTCTTCCTGAACTTTATGATAATCAGAAGTTTTCTTTGAATCTTCTTCAGGTGCCGGAGCTTCAAGTTGTGGCTCATGTGCAGGAGCTTCAAGTTGCGGTGCTGGTTTAGGTTCCAGTGCTGGTTCCGGTGCAGGAGCTGGTTCCGGTGCAGGAGCTGGTGTAGGAGCTGGTTCAGGTTCCGATATAGATCTAGAACCGAATTCCGATAAGATGTCTTCTGCGTCTTTTGATTTTTTGTTGCTGCTCAATTTTAAATTCCTGTTATAACGAATTTCTATCTCACTTTTATTTAATTTTTCAGGTGTTTTCCTTGCAAATAGTCCTCAAATAATTTTTCAAGATCGTCATCGTTGCCACATTTACTAATTTGTTCAACTAAATCAGGTTCTTCAATTTCATAGCAATTCATCACATCTTGAGAATCTTTGAATACCAGCATCGCTTTATTTTTGAATATGCAGTGATAGAGTTTTTCCTTTTCCATTTTTTCAGGTTTAAACTTGACACCATTTTCATCTACTGAAACTGGATAATCCATGAAAATACTATTCTTTCAGCAATATTTAGATGAATGCACAATATAGTAATAATCAAAACAAGTTTGAAAATCATTGGAAACAAGAGTAGTGTTCCACATAGATTTTGACTATTTTTATGCCCAATGCGAGGAAACCAGATCACCCGAACTAAAAACAAAGCCAGTGTGCGTTTGCGTTTTTTCAGACAGGGGGGGAGACAGCGGTGCAATTGCAACTGCAAATTACACTGCTCGGAAATACGGAGTCAAATCAGGAATTCCAATCGCATTTGCAAAAAAAAGACTCGAGGAAAGAAAAGATGCAGTATTTTTACCAGTTGACTTTGATTTCTATTCAGAAATTTCAGAAAAAGCAATGGAGATTATGAAAGAAAGTGCAGATATTTTTGAATATGTCGGCAGAGATGAAGCATATCTTGATGTAACAGAAAGAGTTGAAGGGGATTTTGAAAGAGCAAATCATCTAGCACAGCAGATAAAAAATACAATTAAAGATAAAATAAAACTTAGTTGTTCAATAGGAATTTCTCCAAATAAATTAATTTCAAAAATTGCATCAGACTTTCAAAAACCAGACGGGTTAACAACAGTGTCTCCAGAAAAAGTTGAAGCGTTTTTGGATCAATTAAAAATCAGAGTAATACCAGGTATTGGTAAAAAGATGGAAGAAAGATTTTTGGAGATGAATTTAGAAACAATTCAAGATTTAAAAAAAATAGACATTTTTACACTAAACAAAGAATTAGGTAGAAAAACAGGAGCGTACATCTACAATGCAGTTAGGGGAATAGACAATGATCCAGTAAAAGAACGTGAAGCAAGAATACAGTATAGTAAAATTACAACATTAAAAAAAGACTCAAAAGATTATCAATTCTTATCTGAAAATATCATAGAACTTTGTAAAGAGGTACATAATGTTGTTAAAATAAACAATCAGATGTTCAAATCAGTAGGAATACATTTTGTACAATCAGATTTAACAAACAAATCAAAATCAAGAATGTTAAGAAACCCCACTGCAAGTATTGAGGAATTAGAAAAAATATCTGACCAGTTACTAAAAGAGGCATTAGAGAATCAAACAATTACAATTAGAAGATTAGGAGTAAAAGTTTCAGAACTTTCAGAAATTCAAGGACAAAGCGACATTACTAGTTATTTTTAGAAATAAGATTTATTTTTCTGATTTTTTCAGACGTCTTGATTCGATTATAATCACTACAAAAATGAACGCAAATAGCCACGGCAAGAACATTATCTCACCTGCTATTTTGTGATATTCCTCCCACGCAACAGGATCAGTTGTGACTTTTAGGGCATACCAGGATAGTGAAAAAATTCGGATTAGATTAACTCCAATGGTTCCGATAATTCCTAGAATAAAATAAATTGCCTTTCTGTTTCTAGGGATGTTTAGTTTTAGCATGAATGCCCCAATCACCAATGAAAAAATTATGATGCTGTGGACACCAGCTGATGGCCAAAATACTTGAAGGGCCATAGAACCGTGATCACCACGCAAGAACATTACATTGTCTTTAGCAACTGCAGTTCCAAGGTCAAGTGTAGTGATTATCCAAACATTTGCTTGAACAAAATACGGAACGATATATTGTAATGGACCAAGTGTGTCATATGGGAAAAATGCATCAAGTGAAAGAATTATTGCAGTACCTATAAGAAATATCGGGCCAGCAGGAGCAATTCTAATCCAGCGCTTTCCAAAGAAAATACTCAACGCCACAACAATAAATATTGCCATGACTACAAAATCCCACATCCATGTCCAAGAATAGATTAATTGTACGTTAAATAATTCTGCGGATTCAATAATGTATTCTCTTAAACCATATTCCAAAGAAACAAGATATGCAATAGTAGCTAAAGCTAGAGGAATTACAATGAGTAATTTTTTCTTTGAAATTACTATCTTTAATCCAATTAATTCAGCAACAACAAAGATCAAAGCGAAAAAATAACCACCACGACCCTCATTCCAGCTCCAAGCTATGGAATCAGGGAAGGCAATCATTGCAAATAGAATTGGACTAGAAATTATAGATATTCCAAAAATCAAATTCCAATTCTGCATATTATTAAATCCTAAAAAGGCAAATAAATATCTCGACTTTGCAAATTTTGGAAATTTTTCAGATTATTTTAGAAATTTAGAGTTATTGTCAGTCTTCGGCATTTTCAATTTCATCAGATTCTGGATCTCGCCTACTTGGCCGAATCGGAATATACATGACTGTCATGAAAACACTTGAATTGGCTAAAAGATACATCTCAAGGTTTCAATAATTTGCCTATTTAGTGCATAATTGATACAAAAACTCACTTTTGAATTTATGATCATTGATTTTAGTTAGTCGTCTGTGACTTTCTTCCAAATCGAAAATAAAATTGGAAGAATTTTTTAATATGTTACGAACAAAATGTATTCAAATTTGAATCTAAAAGTACTTGCACCTGTAATTGTAATCATTACTGTACTGGCAGTATTAGCTGTTTCACTTCAATTGGAATTTACGCCTGAAATTACTAGTGATACCCCCATTGAAACTATTGACTCTTCAGAACTTGCCATAATGGAAACTAATGGAATCAAACACATCATACCACTTGACAAGATCAAAGGAGGCGGACCACCAAAGGACGGGATTCCATCAATTGACAATCCAGTATTTAGTAACATTCAAGATTCTAATTTTATGTCTGATTCTGATACTGTAATTGGATTAGAGATTAATGGTGAGGCAAAAGCATATCCTCTCTTCATTTTGGTTTGGCATGAAATAGTAAATGATAGACTTGGGGATACTCCCGTATCTGTAACTTATTGCCCACTGTGTTATACAAATCAAGTTTTTGAGAGAATCATAAATAATCAAGAAGTAGAATTTGGAACTTCTGGAAAATTATACAACAGTAACTTGTTGATGTACGATAGATTTACTGAATCGTATTGGAGCCAAGCACTTGGAATGGCAGTAACTGGTGAATTAAGCGGATATCAATTAGATTTAGTTCCTTTTGATGTTATTACTTGGGGTGATTGGAAAACACTTCATCCTGATACATTGGTGCTAACTACGGATACTGGATACATTCGTTCGTATGCAACTGATCCTTATGGAAGTTATTACACAGAACCACGAATAATGTTTCCAGTAGAACACAGCGATGATAGAATGAATCCAAAAGAAATAATTCTTGGATTTAATCAAAACGGAATCTACAAAGCTTACAAACAAAATGACATTGAATCAAATGTGCTAATCAATGATTCCATTGGAGAAACTCCCGTAATGCTTGTCTCATTATTTTCACAAAACTCTCGTGCTTTTGAGAGAATCATTGATGGTAAAATCTTAGATTTTACATATACTGATGGTAAAATTTTTGATACCCAAACAAATTCTGAATGGAACTATGATGGTTTGGCCATATCTGGGAAATATGAAGGAAATCAATTAGAACGAATGTCAATTGAGCCTGGATTTTGGTTTGCATGGGTTGCATTTCATCCAAACACTCTAGTTTTTGGTGATGTGTAAATGAAGCCACTCCAAAAAGCAACCATTGTTGGAATCATCACAATAGTCGTTTATCTTTTAGTTGTTGTAATTACAACTCCTGCATTAGAACCACTAGCAGCAATTAGTGCAGCGTTTCAGCTAAATTCCATAGTAATTATTGGAATGGGATTTGGTAATGCTGGCAGCAGTATTATCTATAATTGCAGTAGGACCAGGTAGAATATCCATTGCAAGTGTGATTAAAAAATTACCAAAATTCCTACAATAAACTAGTCAAATTAAAGCCTAAATGAGACAAATGTGCCAGTGTGAGTTTTTTGGAGCATGGTGATGCTCGACGTGTAGTGGACTTGCTTAGAGTATCAGCTGAGATTGCAGCAAAAGAAGAAAAAGACATTACAATAGAGCACACAAAATCTGCCTCAAAACAAATACAAAAAGACAGAGTAGATGAGGCGATATCTAGCTTGTCTCACCACAGCAAAGTAATTTGCTTGGTTTTGGCATCAAAGACATAGGGTCTGGAAAAAGATTGGCATTCTACCAACGATAATTGGTGAGATTATTGATAAAGACTGGTGGGGAAAAATAGTTGTAGACCAAAGAAAAATCTTGATGAATTAAAATCATTAGATGTCACAAAAAGCAATCCACATTATGGCATGTTTCAGCAATTAAAAAAAGACGCAGAGACAGACTACTGGGTGCGCTTGACACATACAGGGAACACCACTAGATTCCCAGATTGACTTGAGCGTGTCGGAGTCTGGATGGTATGTGATAACTATGCAGAATAGTATAAAGATCAGTTTTTGATTTTAATCGAATTGATTTTAATCGATTACAAAACACCATTTATTTTGAAAATTCCAGGCACGAATTAAATGGTAATAAATGGATACGAAAAAAAAATAATATCGATGGGGTTAATTCAAATTCTGAAAAAACACATCTGCCCTAGAGTTAGTTACGAACTGGACATAGGCCTTTTTTAAAGCACAGAAAATTTCTCTAAATTAGATGAACCTATTGAAGATAAGAAAAATAGATTCAATGATATTTAATGACTATATTGAGGCTGTTGAGGATGTTGAATACTCCTTTTTTCTTCTAGTTCTAATGCAAGAAGAAAGGTAAACGGCAAATGTTTGTCAACAATTTGATCCGAATGTAATAATTTCAAATGTACAAAAAGGTATCAATCGTATACCAATCATTTTCCCAAGGGATAATTTCTAATCCATTAAGAAGTTTGATCAATTTTACATTCAATTTTGAGGGATTTTACAGTTGTAAAGTATGTAATTGCCAATATTCCAATAGCAATTATTCTAATTGGAATTTCATAATTGGTTAGAAACGCTGTTGCCGTAGCTCCAACTGAGCCAAATGTTGAGATCACAGCAAATCCTATGGGGCCACAACTACATGCACCTGCTGCAGCTCCAATTATTGAACCAAAAATGCCCCCACCCATTTTTTGTTTGGATTTTTTAAGGATATTGATACGAAATATGTTCATCGGCAATACTAGGGCAGATAATGCAGATATTGTAACAATGAGAACAAACCCAAATTCAGTTCCAGATGGAATATGACTAACAACATAAGGCTCTAAGAAAATGTATTCAGATATAATTAACAATCCAACTAACATTATTGAGAAAATTACAATAGATAAGAGAAGATATTTTGAATTTGAATATACTGTTTTAATTGCAGATGGCATCTAAATCATTGTGTCCAATATTTGTTTGAACACTGAAAATGGTTGCGCACCGCCAAGTTGTTCTTGTCCATCTGGTCCAACTATAAAGAATCCAGGAGTTCCGCTTACGCCGTGAACTCTTGCTTGTTGAGTGTTATACTGGACACGTTTAGAATATTTTCCAGAATCAAGACAGCTATCAAACAATTCCATGTCCAATCCCATATTAAACGCAAATGCTTTTAATCGCTCAGTATTTGCCCATCCACTATCAATTTTGGATTCTTGAGAAGTGTAAAGAATATTATGATATTCCCAATACATTTCTTGGTCTTCTGCACAGTAAGTTGCCTGAGCTGCTTTTGGAGAATCACGTCCCAAAAATGCCAAATCTACAAAAACTAAATTTGCTTTTCCAGTTTCAATGTACTCTTGAAATATTGCAGGTTTTGTGTTATGAAACCAATTATAGCATTGATGACATTGGTAATCTCCAAATTCAACAATAGTGATTGGTGCTAAAGGGTCACCTAAAACTGGAGAGCCCATGGCAGTCGAGATTGTTCCATGAGTTCTACCCATATCTAGATTAACAGTTTCAGAAGGCGATGCAGATAATGAAGCAGCAACCCCAGCTATAATTGTAATAACAATGACGGCCAAAATTACGCCTAATTTCTTCATAATACAAATCAGAAAGTATTGGTTAAAAAAACTTATTCCAAATTACGAGAAGATTTTTTCTTGAATAGATTTACAAATTTTGCAATAACAGTGTCAATTGGGCATACCTCACACACAAAGCTAGAATGACGCCCCTCAAGATGCTTTTCAAATTTTTCACTGGAATTAAACACCAGATCACATTTTTCACAGTAAATCTTGGATACGTTATTCTTCAAAGGTTTTGTCACAAACAGTTTGTGTGATTAGTGCTTATAAAGATCCTGTTGAAAATCAACACAAAATTGTAATTTACGAGATTCTAGATAATCAGGAAGATAGATGAAACAAAAATAAATTTCAGCATACACAAGATTGTAAATAATTACATTTTAAAATAATTTTTACATCATAATTTTAAGGATTGTAAAAATTTCAATGATTAAGAGAAATTTAATATTTAAAAATAAAACAAATTACAAGTAATGGATTCTCATGTGAACATTTAATTCAACTTCATATTGTGTCACATATCCACAATGAGTACATGAAAACATCTCATGCTCGGACTGACTTGCGGTATTTTCAATTATAGTTCCAGAGATAGATGTGATGTTTATCATATTATGGTTTGAAATTACGGCAAAGTTTTTTCCCTCATTTATAGAATCTAAAAATTCCTTTATTGCAGAAATTACTATAACGGGATCAATAATTTCATCATCATCCAAAGACGACAAAGTAAATTGATTATGCTTCAATGTGGGAATTGCCGCCACTTGATCGGCCACATACACAAGTAAATCGTTTTTAACTGATATTACATCCCTGCAGTCAATTGTGAGCATAAAATATCATGATTAAATCAATATTTTAGTTTACCATAAATTTGAAAATGATTATTATGGTTTAATATTGTGAGGATAATTACTTGGCAGATTCAGAAACATTTGGAGTAGAAAAAGGACACGGTGAAGAAGTCATTGCATGGTTAAATGAACAAGCAAAATCACAATCCATCAAGCTGGAAGCAAGGTTATACGGCTATAGCGTGACTACCGAAAATTTTGGAGAGTTTGAAATGTTTTCATGGATTGGAAATGTCCAGAGTGCAAGAAAGATGATCATCAAAGCAAGTAAAAGATTCAAAGTAAAAGTCATCGAGGGAGGATACAAGCCTAAAGAAAAAATAATCAAAATGAAAAAGTTTGATTTTGCCAAGATCAAAAACGGAGACAAGACAATAGGCCAGCTAGAGTTTGTGGCCTCAAGATTTGGAAACAAGCATTGGGAGATCCAAAATGAAGAAAGGCACTAGTGGGATAATATCAGGAGAACGCAAATGAAAAGAATAGGAGTTGTCGGATTGGGAATACTGGGTAACGCCGTGGCATTGCGTTTGGTGGATGCCGGTTTTGAAGTTACAGCTTACAACAGAACAAAAGAAAAAACATTTGAGTTAAAGGACAAGGGTGCAACAATTGCCGAATCGCCAAGAAAAGTGGCAGAAAATTCGGAACTAGTAATCATAGTTGTAAAAGATGCAGATGCGGTAAAACAAGTTTCGTTTGGAAACGAAGGCATTGCAAACGGCAATCATGAAAAATTAATTGTTGCAGATATGAGCACCATTGACCCATCAGAATCAAAAAACATTTCAAAACAGTTTAACGATTCTGGAATAACTAAACTTGACATACCAGTAATGGGAGGACCAAACGTCGCAATAACTGGAGACTTGGTTATGATGGCATCAGGAAATAAAGAAAGTTTTGAAAAATGTAAAAAAGTATTTGACACCATAGCAAACAAAGTATTTTTCTTGGGAGAAAGCGGAGTTGCAAATTCGGTAAAACTGGCCATGAATCTTCAAATCACAATGTTAGCTTTGGCATTATCTGAAGGAATAACTCTTGTAAAAAAATCAAATGTAGATCCCAAAATATTTCTAGAAATTTTAAACTCTACTTATTTCAAAACAGGAATGAGTGAAAAAAAGGCATATGGAATGATAGACGGCAAATACGATACAACATTCACGCTTTCAAATCTTAAAAAAGACATCAGCACCATAACAGGCGCTGCAAAATCCCTCGGGATTGAGCTGCCAATGATCAGTAAGGCAGAGGAGGTTTATGAAAATGCAATAAAAGAAGGGTTTGGGGACATAGACTATACAGGAATCATCGAATATCTCAAAAAAATCAATAAATAAAAACAACCAAAATCACGAATAGAATTTAACAAAAATTCTATAAGTTATGGTGATATTACAAAATCATGCGATTAAATGAAAAAGTGGCCATCGTTACCGGGGCATCTAGCGACATAGGGAAAGGCATTGCCAAGAGATTTGCAGTAGAAGGGGCCAAAGTAATCCTAATCGCAAGGAATCTGGAGCAATTAGAGGCCACCAGAAAAGAGATAGGAAACGAGGGGTCAACGGTTTCAATATCGTGTGATTTAACTGACGAATCCCAAGTATTGCAAGCAGTGAATCAGATTATGAACACATATGGCAAAATAGATATTCTGATAAATAATGCAGGTGCGATTAACGACCCAGTGCATTTTCACGAAATGAAAGATTCCGAAATTAAAAAATTAATCGATGTAAACTTGTTTGGGGTATTTCATATGACAAAAGCTGTTCTATCAAAAATGTCAGATGTCAAAAGCGGGGCAATTGTTAATATCGGTTCAATTTCAAGCGAAAGAGCAATACCAAGAGTCCACTTGGCAGTATATTCATCGACTAAAGCTGCGATATCCATGTTTACAAAATCAATCGCTGTAGAATATGCAAGACAAAACATCAGGTGCAATTGTGTTAATCCAGGAATTATTAATTCAGGAATGATAAAACCATACCTTGATGACCCTCAAGCAAGAAAGATCTTGGAAGAAAGATTGCCCCTTGCAAGGGTTGGGGAACCAGAAGACGTTGCAAATGCAGCACTCTATTTTGCATCAGATGAGGCCAACTGGGTCACAGGCGCCATCCTAAATGTGGATGGTGGAAAAACGGCTTCAGAAGGATAACATTGGATTTTTTTTTAAAAAATCAAGATGCGGGAATGTTGTTCTTTTTGCAATATGCCCGATAACTTAGTCCAGTGACCAACATAATTATTCCAGTAACAGCAGACCACATCAGAAACGATCCAACATCAGATTCATCCATGCTTGACAGCAAACGAGTAAACATCTAAAGTTTGGGTTGATAATGAATCACCCCCCAAAAGTATGAAACATCTAAATAGATTTGACACTGACGGAATTTATGCCTGAATTCACATGTCCAGACTGTGGAAAGCACCTATTTCATGAAAATGAGACAACGTTAAAAATTGAAGAGACAATTCATTCAAAATTCTGCAGAAAAACACCGGGGGAAACCCACAGTTTCATGCACAGAGATCCAGCACACATGAAAACTTTTGATTCGGAAAGAGAAAACGACACCACGGGTGCCCCAGTATTAAAAAAATAACAGCCCGTACCTCAAAATTATAACCTAGGCATTCATCATTAAAAGTAATTGCCAGAAGAACATCATTATGATCTAGTGGTTGTGGGGGGAGGGCCCGCAGGATCTTCAGCCGCATACGCTGCTGCAAAGAATGGGATCAAGGTAGCTTTGGTTGAAAAGGAAAGTTCGATTGCAGAGACAGTCAGGACCAGTGGCGTGACGTGGATTCAAAACATAAAGGAGTTCGGAATTCCAGATAATTGTTTCAATCCGATTAAGAATTTTTCATTTTGTTCTCCCAATAACGAGGTCACAATTAGCGATACCGTTCCAAGGGCAGCAGTATTGGATGTGAGAAAAACATACAGATGGTTGGCAAACGAGGCAGAGCAGTGCGGTGCAGATATTTTTGTAAAGACCAACATCAAGAATGTCATCAAAAATGAAAAAGGAGACATTATAGGAGTAAGTGGAATTGGACCAACCGGTGAAACCATATTTCATTCCAAGGTTGTAATTGATGCAAGCGGTTTTCAGTCAACAGTTTGCAAGGCAATGGGGTTTGCAGAACAGTGGGAAAGATTTGGTGCAGGGGCAGAATACGAAATGAAGGCAGAGCATGTAGATTCTGAAACATGGTGGTTAATGGTAGGACAAGAATACTCTCCTGCAGGGTATGCATGGATTTTTCCGTTAGGAAATAACATTGTAAGAATAGGGGTGGGTGTCGGGAAACCGGAATCAAACGTAGACCCCACTCAAAGACTCAGAGAGATAATAGACAAGAAGTTAGGACCGATAAAAAAATTAGGAAAGTTGACTGAGATTGAATTCCACTACGGATTAATTCCAAATGACGGATTATCCAGGATAACTGTTTTCAACAATTTGATTCTGGTGGGGGACTCGGCAGGGCAAGCAAACCCTCTAGTTTTGGAAGGGATAAGGTATGCCATAAAATTTGGAAGGGTTGCAGGAAAAGTAGCATCAGATGCAATAAAGAAAGGCAAGACAGACAAAGAGTCACTTTACCCCTATGAAAACAACTGGAGGAAAGAAATAGAATCAAAAATCAAATCGGCAGGGAAAGTTCAGGATAGATGGATCGGCCTCACCGATGAAGAATGGGATAAAGAGCTGGACATTATCAAAGAACTGAAACCGGAAGAGTTCATCGACTTTATCAAAGCAGATTTTGGTTTATCAAACATGATCAAATTGGCAACTCATCATCCAAAATTGGCAGTCAGACAACTCTTCAATTTAGTAAAGGGTAAAAAATAATTATTTTACATTAAAGAAATCAGTCACGACTACGTCATGGTATTGTAATTGTGCGACATATACACCGGAATCAAATGGTCGTGAAATAACTTCAGTAAACAATCCAGGATTATCCTACTTAAAACTTGAGTAGCTGTGATATCAAAGATTGGAGTATTTTTGAAAAATTAAGCCATGGCAGCCGCCATTGAATAGTTGCCAGGCTTAATTTTGGGCACAGTGTTGGTTTGGTCAGTCTGGTAAGACATGCAAATTGAATGAAATTGCTCATGAGTTATTGTCAAACATTCATTACAGATCATGCTGTTAGATTTGAAACATCGAGAACATTTTGTATTCTCATGTAACTTTCCACCGCAGTTCCGACATGATTCATCAGGCAATTGTATTCAAAATGAATTGTTAAAAATTGGATATAAGAAACACTGAGAAATTGTTCATCACAAAGATCAGTAAGATGAAGGTTATATTGGAAATGAAACGAACAGAGTTAATGGACATGGTTAGAGAAACTTTTGACATGTGGGCTCAAAATGGAAGGGCAGAATTAATGGAAATAGAGCACGGGACAAATGTTTTAAAATTTTTAAAATCCATATCATTTGACAAGCCGTTTACATTTTTGGATGTAGGTTGTGGGAACGGGTGGGTGGTAAGAAAAATAGCAAAAGAAAAAAATTGTAAAAAATCCATAGGGATTGACAAAAGTAAAAAAATGATCATTCAGTCCATAAAAAAAATAGAAGATAGAAAAGAAGAGTATTTTCACACAGATATCGAATCAATGAATCATCGAGGAAAGTTTGATTTTGTTTTTTCAATGGAGTCGATTTACTATGCAAACTCTATAGAGATAGCACTTGGAAAAATATACAAATTGCTAAAACCGGGAGGCCTGTTTTTCTGCGGCACAGACTTTTACGCAGACAACAAGGCAACTGCCAGGTGGGCAGGGATAATGAAAATTCAAATGCATTTGCATTCAAAAAAAGAATGGGTGGAATTTTTCAAAAATGCCGGCTTTGATGTCAAAACAAAGCACGTCAAAGACTTGAAAAATAAGAAAAAATGGAAAAGAGAACACGGTACATTATTCATTATAGGCACAAAACCTCCAAAGTAATACTCAAATCAGATAACATGATACAGTATCCATGTGAGCTGGAGCACGACACGCTGCTACGGCAGAGGAAACTCCTCCCTCCAAACAGGAAATGTGATCTGGAGATAGATAATCAGAGATGATTGGCAACGGAGCAGAAAATAATCCAATATGGCGCACAGTGATGGTGAAAACCTGAGGTTTCCATAAAAGGAATGAAAAAGACGACCCACATGGAGCAAAGCCAAACAGAACTCATAGTTCCTGTACTAAGTTCAGGTAGGCTGCAAAGCGAAATATCGTGAAAACAGAAGGAGGGTTACTCCCAGCACACATACTTTTTTAAAATTTTAAAAAAAATAGTTGTACATCAAAAGAATTATTTTTAATAATTAAAAACCAATTATTACAAATATATCAAACAAAATAAAATATGTTAATTTGTTGAAATAAAGAATAGTGTAAAACTAGGATTAACTCATTGAACTAACTTGTTCTTTACAGATATCAGCACTACACCTACATGTTCCATCACAGAGACATGCACCTTGCATTGCACAATCACATTCAGAGCCTATTTCTGTAGATGCTGCACAGCCACATGCGGCTTCCTCTTGAGAAGGAGTGCTTTGTGGAGGTGGTGAACTTTGTTGTACTTCATCATAGTGACTTCGTGTTTGTTGATAATCACTATCATCTTTTAGTTGTGCCTCACCCCTATTGGTTTTATAACCACCAGAAGATGCACTAGTTTCATAACCAACTAATCTACTTGGATCAATTCCTGTTTGTGCTGATTTTGTATTTTTGAGTGAACGATTACTGAAAATGAAAAATCCTATACCGCCAATTGCCGCCATTCCGGCCATTCCATAAACTATCATTACTGGGAAATCACCAGTGGAGGTAGTCATATAATCACTAGGAGGAGTTGGAGTGACACCTACAATTTCAACCCCGTCCAAAATATCTAAAGCACCAAAACCGACTGTGGATATGTTTCCTTGATCAGCGGATTGAACACTTCTGACAACGTATCTGTTATCGGCCATAATTTCAGCCTCAAAGACTCGCTCAACTTGTCTTCCCTCCCTAATGCTGCTCTCACCCATCGTCCACGAGGATATAACGAATCCTGAGATGGAATCATCCAATCCAAAAGTTCCCGCATCCACATTGATTCCAGTAGGATCAAACAAAAAGTGCCAGTTAATCAATGGTTGTTCTAAAATAAAATCTGCATCAATGAGATTTCGGCCTAAAACACTTTCCGCCTCAGTTCCGGCAAAATAAGCATAGACTTCAGGCTCTTGGTCTCTTAAAATGTTAATAGGAATGTTAATTTCGACACCATCAATATTGATTTCTTTATCAGTGCTCATCCCTCTCCATCCCATGTCCACTAGCGTTCTTTGGCTATCTTTTGTAATTACATAATCACTCAAAGTCCCTTCCAAAAGTACACGGTAGTCAATTGAGGTACTGACATCCCTGGCCTTGAGATGAAAGTTGTAATTCACATTCAAGTCAGTGATTTGTATTTGGCTCCCATCATTAGCAATGCCGCGATTTAATTCGTGGATGAGTTCTTGAACCCCAGGATTGGAAGAGTCTGCAATTCCAGAAACAGTCCATTCTTTGCCTTGTAATTCATCATAAAGATTTCCACCGTTTGGATATTCAATGAAGATGGTTTTCAGATAAGTTATTTTGAAAGGAGATGTCTCAGTGTTAGGATTAATTCTAGCATCCAATTGTGCTGCCCAAACTGGAGTGCTAGCGCCAATTACAATAAGAATTGCTAGCAAAACAGACAAGGTTACAGCCCTGGACATGAGTAAAATTCATAAAATTATGCTAATAAACTTATCCCAATTAACCAGATCGGTAATTTTTGAAAAAGTAATATTGAGTGACATAGTTAGAATATCAGGTTTTAAAGGGATATGACATGATTACAGTTTTAGCAGGCGGAACAGGTTCGGTCAAATTAGTTCGAGGACTGGTTGCCCAGGAATCCAAAGTCAACGTAATCACCAATGTAGGGGACAATTATTGGCTTTACGGACTGTACGTATGCCCAGATATAGATACCATCATTTACGGATTAGCTGACTTGCTTGATCAAGAAAGAGGGTGGGGAATGAAAAAAGACACGTTCAACTTTTTACGCCAAATGGAAGTTTTTGGCGAAGAGACATGGTTCAGAGTTGGAGACAGGGACGCTGCAACCCATTTGCTCAGAACAAACATGTTGAAAAATGGAAGAAATCTAAGCGACATTACAAAATGGATGTGTCAGAAATTTGCAGTCACTGCAAACATCATACCAGTTACAGATAACAGCATTGAAACACGAATTACCACAGACAAAGGCGATTTGCATCTACAAGAGTATTGGGTCAAACACCGAGGGAAAGATACAGTAGAGGGGATTCAATATATCGGCGCAGATAAAGCACGGCCAAACCCAGATGCAATCAACGCAATTCATGATGCAGAGATGGTAATCATAGCACCAGGAAACCCATTGACATCAATCGGTCCGATGCTACAGATTAAAGGAATCAGAAAAGAACTTTCAAAAATAAAGAAAAAGGTTGTTGCAGTCAGCCCTCTGATTGGAGATAATGCGATTAGCGGACCAGCGGCAAAATACATGCAGGCTGCAGGAATAGAATCAAACGCCTACGGGTTGGCAAAAATGTATTCAGACGTATGCTCAAACATCATCGTAGATCCAAAAGACAAAATGCTAGTAAAGAAAATTCAAAGTCTCGACATGAAAGTGTTTGAAACAAAAATCACCATGAAAGATAAAATTGCTGAAGACGCATTAGCAAATTTCATTTTAAAACAAGTACACATGTAATTTGAAAATAGCTGCAATTATTCCTGTAAAGACCTTCTCAAAAGCAAAAACACGTTTGAATTTATCGCCACATCAAGTAGAGGAATTGTGCAAAGTTATGCTAGAGGAAATTTTGCAGACGTTATCGATATCTCCTCAAATTGAAAAAACAGTAATGGTAACTAGGGAAGAAAAAGCAATTGAAATTGGAAAAAAATTCAACGCGGTAATCATCATTGATGAAAAAGAGCAAAGTGTCAACAGTGCAGTGTCATTGGCAGACAAGTATCTTTTAGAAAATAACTTTGATGTGTCAATTGTGTTTCCTCAAGACATCCCATTTATCAAAACTCAGGATATCGATTTCATGTTAAACTATAAGATGCACCCCAATTTTGCAATCATTGTCCCGTCGAGGAGATTTGACGGGACAAACGCATTGGCAAGAATGCCAGTAGATCTGATGGAAACCCATTATGATGAGGACAGTTACAAGATTCACATGAATACTGCAAAAAATCATACGCTTAATGTCGCAATGGTGTTTGTGAAAAGGATAATGTGGGACGTAGACAATGTCGAAGATCTGAAATTCCTGCTGGAACAAAACGAAAAGCCAGAAATTTCAGAAAAAATCAGGAAGATACTAGAATCAAATTAGATCATATCTTAAAACATAAAAAATTCTCAATTCAGGAAGGAATTACCAATATGTTTATAAATAATAATTAAAAAAATTTAAATATCATAAAAAAATATTTTGAAAGAAAAAATGGTTAAACCAACAAATCCAAAAGACATGTGTCCCAGATGTGGAAAGGGGTCAGTGGTTACAGATACCAATAACGGTGAGAATTTTTGTGGAAAATGCGGATTTGTAATTACAGACAAGGTGGAAGAGTCAGGGCCGGAATGGAGGTCATTTTCAAACGAGGGCGAAAACAAAAGCAGGACAGGAGTTCCAACATCACTCGCAATGCACGACATGGGACTAGCCACAGTAATCAGCCCACAAAACAGAGATTCAACAGGCAAGCCATTGACATCTGCAATGAAAAGCACGATTGAGAGGTTAAGAACATGGGACAACAGAAGTCAGGTTCACGAACCAGCGGATAGAAACTTTAGACAGGCGTTCAGCGAGTTGGACAGATTGAAAGACAAACTTGTAGTAGGTGACTCAGTAATTGAAAAAGCTGCCTACATCTACAGAAAAGCTTTAGAGAAGGGATTGGTACGGGGTCGTTCCATCTCAGCGCTGATTGCATCATCACTGTATGCAGCGTGCAGGGATACAGAAACCCCCAGAACGCTGAATGACATAGGTCAAGCAAGCAATATCAAGCGCAATGACATTGCAAGATGCTATAGATTGTTGCTCAGGGAGCTGAATCTGAAGATGCCAGTAGTCGATCCAGTGAAATGCATTTCAAGAATTGCAAGCAAGGCAGGGTTGTCTGAGAAAACAAAAAGAAGCGCAACAAAAATTCTAGTGGACGCTGAAGAGCAAAAGATTACAGCTGGAAAAGATCCAATGGGGTTAGCGGCAGCGGCACTTTATGTGGCATGCGTTGCAAACGGTGAAAATAAAACTCAAAGAGAGGTTGCAGACGCCGCAGGAGTTACAGAAGTTACGATTAGAAACAGGTACAAAGGTTTGAAAGAAGCCCTAGACCTCTAACGCAGACTCTTTTTTAGAATAAAATCTGTTTACAAATAAAATGCAAATTGAAAACACACCAGCAATCAGCAGCAATATTTCCAACGTAGACATCAGGGAATGTGAAAACGCATCTTCGATTGAAATTTCGTTTATCTGTGAAATGAAATTGGCATATGAAAATACAAAGTAATTCGTAGCCCAATGAATCAGCAGTGAGGCAATGAAACCGTATCTAAGATAGACCCAGCCCAGAATGATTCCACTCGCAGTTGCTTGTGCAAATTTACCCTCACTCCACGAATCACCAAATGCGATATGTGCAAATCCGAAAAGAGCACCTACAAAAACAATCAAAAAAAGCGCTTTTTTCGGATCAGTGATGTCCAAATTGGCAGGCATCCACAAACATTTGACAAAATACTTTGCCGAGGGTCTACTGGAATACATGGCAAACAGTGGAATTCCGAGTAGAATCAGGCGAAACCCAAACTCCTCCACCAAAGGTGCCAGGCTGACATAGAAAAACTGGACAAGATCATTGTCAGCAGTTGGGGGAACGATATCAAAACCCATTCCCTCCTGGACAAAATTAATCAAGGCGGAAATTAAAATCAAAATTGAAAACCATTTCGTAATTCCAATCATATGGTTTAGTCCAGCATCATATTTTCCAAACGAGATTACAGGAGAAAGGGCTTTGAGAAAATCTTTTTTAGGTCCTAAAAGGGCAATTACAAAAAGAACCAGATAGACAGCCCATAAAACAACAAACGTGTCACCGATACTAACATCAGACGGGGTTTGGTACAATTCAGTTCCCTTGAAAAGATCCAGATGAGTCAAAGGAAGTTCATAGTTGATGTCACCGCCAATATCGGTTTCAAAGAACACGTAGATTCCGATAGGAAATGAAACTAGCAGCAAAGCAAAAACTACTGAAAGTAACGCAGTGAAAGGAATTCCGATTGACTGTAGTAATTTATTTGAACTTTGCAATTCACTCTAATGCAGTTCTATAGTATCTTCTGCAAATCCCAAATGAATCAGAGTCTCTTTGATTGTATCTCTATGATCCCCCTGTAAGAAGATGTAACCATCTTTTGCAGTTCCCCCGCAAGCGTATTTGTTTTTGAGGTCTTTTGCGACAGTTTCCAGATTGTTCAGTTTTGGATCCAATCCTTCAATCATGGTACCCTTTTTCTTAAATCGTCTAGTTTCTAATCGAATAATAATTTTAGTACTGTCTTTGGCAAGTTCACCACAAGCACACAAATCTTCTGGAAGACCACATGTATTACAAATTACCGCCATTCGTTCGAAATAAATTCAATTATTCACACTATTAAGCCTTGTTTGGGTATGGATGGCAAACAAAAAACAAACGGATTTTTTAGATAGAAAGTCGGAGAAAAAGAGTGACAGAAGAACTCACAAAAAAAGCTGCAGAAATGCTTCTAAAAGGAGCAACATTGCTCAGCGAGCCATGTCCTTATTGTGCAGGAGTCAGAGTGATGCAAGAAGGGCAGGCACTATGCATTAGTTGCGGTCGCCAGCCAGAGAAAAAAGAGATTCCAACTGTAATCAATGACATGTCGCCGCTAGAAAAAATATTTGAGAAAAAGTTAGGATCACTCTCAAAAGAACTGGAGCAGGAAAAAGATCATGAAAAGCAACAAAACATCCTAAAAACGATCAATACACTATTGGAAACGATGGGGAAAATAAAAGACAAACAATAAAGTTTTTATGTTAAAATCCGCGATGACGAATTGTAATGGCAGATAAGAAATCAGCACCGCTTCCAGCATCAAGCGGGGGTCTCATGAGATTCTTTGAAGATGAGACAAAGGGATTCAAAATAGATCCAAGAATTGTTGTGTCAATCCCAATCAGCTTAATTGTCGTTTCATGGGTAATCAATGCATTTGTAGCTCCGTGAAGAAGCAATGAAAAAAGATCCAGACGATGTTTCAAATATACATAATAGATTTTCCCTCACCCTAGTCAATCCAGGATCAAAATATTTTTCGCTGGTCATTTCAATGGTGGTCGCATCAGTAACCGTTCTTGCGACATATTTTGGATATCTGAGCAGTTTTGATTTTGAAGAAAACTGGTATAGGTTACCGGTGGTTTTGGGAGTGCTAGCTCTAACGCAGCTGCTAGATACGAGGTTTGCCAAGAAGAAAGAGTACTCAAAGTCTCTACACTCGTCTCTTTTTGGAAACATGTTGTGGACAGTCACCATGCTAATGGGAATTCTTTCAAGCGTGGTTTTGTCAAAGGAGATTGAGCCGTTCTTCATCACATTTGGTTTGTTGCTTTTTGCCAGCTTTAGAATAGGAATTTACACTACAACGTTGGGGGCAAGCCTCAAAAAAGCCTGGGCAATATGCATCATTCAACCCATGGCAATGTTTCTGGCACTAATCCCGCAAGAGTTGTGGGTTTCAATTCTTAGCGAGCCGATAGGGTTAGGGTACGGAATATCTTTTATGGTAATTGCAAGTGTGTGGTCGTTTGCCACAGACAGAGCTGGAAGGCCTGCAATGAAGAGTACACATAAAACAATTCAAGCATATCTGGCATCCCAAGGGAATGATTTTGGGGATGCCGAGGAGCTAATGGAACAGAGTTCAAACGAAACCAGAGTATCCACGTCACAGATTAAATTTTCAGCGCATAACGGAGATAAAGAGTTCAGAATGGTGTTGCCAGAGATACACCCCGGGCCGTATCATCCAGTAGGCGGAAGCAACATCCCCTACCTGATTTACAAGAATTTGTCATCGTCAGCCATGGTAATGCACAGCATTTCAAATCACGCGCTAAACCTCCCATCAAGAAATGAAGTTGAAAAATATTTAAAAAATCTAGAAAACAGCAAAGTCAAAGACGAGGGGATGAAATGTACGGAGCCGGTAACCGTTCAAATTAACAAATCCAGAGTCACAGGTCTGCTTTTTGGCAATAATCCGTTATTATTTTTGTCGTTGTCCCCAAAGGGAATGGAGGACATTCCAAGCCACATGAAAACAGAGATCGAACAGTATGCAAGTAACCGAAATTATGCACGAATAATGATTGTAGATTGTCATAATGCAATGGGTGAAGAAATTTCAAATGAAGACGGAGAGGACATGCTAAAAGCTGCAAAATCTTGTCTGGATTCGCTGATTTCAAAAGACAGTTTCCCAATTGAATTAGGGTATGCAAACACGGATGAAATGGACGTATGGACAGAGGATTTAGGAATGGGAGGACTAGGGATCATCTGTCTCAAGATTAACGATAAAAAATATTTTCTTGGATGGGCAGATGCAAACAACATGGAAAACGGGGTAAGAGAGAAGATTACAGATATTTTTGCAAAAAGAGATTATCAGCTACTAGAAATTTGCACATCGGACACACATTATGCGCCGGTTAAAGCCAGGAATAGAAACGGATACTATCAGTTGGGATTAATTACGAGTGCGGAAAAACTTGCAAAGTGGTTTTTTGTAATTGCAAAAAGTGCAGAGGCAAACGTCACCACAGTGAAATTCGAGATTTTGGAAAATGAGACAGCCGTCAAAGTGATGGGCCAAGGCATCTACAAAGATTATTCCAAAGCACTGGAGAACTCGTTAAAAATTACCAAGGGGTTTGTGATAGGTTGCCTGGTCTTATTTGTGACTAGTCTCTTCCTATAGTGTTCATTTGATCAAGGTTGCCGTAAAATTCATCAATGAATGAAGCAAACTGGAAGATAGGAACTATAGGCACATTCTCAATAAAGTTAATTTTGTCTTGGTATAACGTTACAATTACTGGCACCGCAGTCGCACCGGGAGTTTTTGCAACATACTGTTTTGTTCTCTCTATCTGCTTTTTGACAGCAGTTGATAATGCTGATGCACTGTAACGCTTCCAGTGCTTACAGTCGATTAAAATTGCAATGCCAAGTCTGATTCCAACAACATCAATCTCCATCCTAGGCTTTGTCAACATCAGGTTTTTCATCACTGCAAAATTTTTTTCAGATAGCATCGCGGCAGTCAAACCTTCAAAATCCCTCCAATTCAACGCGGTTGAGATTTCATCTATAGGATGGCCTTTTTCAAGTAAAGATATCGCGATTTTCAGTTTATCGCCGTCTTCAAAATAGTATGAATTTTCTTGCTTTGATCCTATATCATTTTTTACAAATTCGTCTAAAATTATTTCAGAATCGTCGGAATTTATTTTTGTGACAGCTGAGAAGTCCTGAACAGAGATACCGCCAGGAATTATTCCATGCAGTCCATTTATCATCATAGGATGAATTTCCAATTGTAGTTTTTGAACCACGTTAGAAATATAGGTTTTAGGAGCTATTAACGTCAGGGTATTGTGACATAAGTTTTAGTACGCGGTTTTAAAATAATGAACATGAAGAAAATGCTAGTTGTCATACTAGCTTTTTCAGTAGCATCAATATTTTACGATGAATCGTTTGCAGAAAAAAACACGTTTTTTGATTCGGTAAAATTCATCCAGTATTTGGATGAAAACACAGCGTTAGAAGAAGTAAGAAACGGCAATCTGGACATATACTATTACACGATATCCCCAGACAGATTGGACAGCAACCAAGACAGAGAGGGATTGCAGGTGTTTGATTCCACAGGGGGCTCGTACAGTATTCTGGTAAACCCTGCTGAATCTGAGAAATTCAATCCGTTTTCAAGCAAAGACGTCAGATTTGCCTTGAATTACATGGTAGATAGAAAATTAATCGTGAATGAGTTAATGGGAGGTTACGGCTCACCAATTATTTCATACTACAGTCCGTCAGATCCGGAATATCTTACAGTTATTGAACAGTTAGAGACGTATAATTTCAGATACAATCCATCGCTTGCAAATGAAATAATCTCAAAAGAGCTAGAGAGGGAAGGGGCAGTCAAGATTGGCGGGAAATGGCAAATAAATGAAAGTCCTATTGAAATAACAATTTTTATCAGAAGCGATGATCCGGTGAGAAAATCCATTGGGGAGATACTATCAGTAGAATTGGAAAAAGCGGGGTTTACAGTCAAGAAAGAATTTGGAGATTTGAACAAAGCGTTCGTAATAGTCTACGGTTCAAACCCTTCGGATGTAAAATGGAATCTCTACACAGAGGGGTGGGGGCGCTCAGCGTTTGTAAGATATGATTCAATCGGGTTGGGACAAATGTATGCCCCATGGTTTTCAAACATGCCAGGATTCAATGATCCGTCATACTGGAATTATGAAAATGAAAGATTAGATTCGCTGACTCAAAAAATATACGCTGGGAATTTTGAGACATCCGAGCAGAGGACTGGGTTAATTCAAAACGCAGTGGTTGAAGGAATAAATGAATCAGTGAGAATTTTTCTGGCAAGCAAAATAGATCAGTATGTCGCAAATGAAAAAATTAGCGGCATAGTGAATGATTTTGGTGCAGGAGTTCCAAGCAGGTTTACACCAATCAATGCAAAAAGTGACAGTGATGAATTAGTAATAGGGGTCAAGCAAATCTATCAAGGAGCATGGAATCCAGTCATGGGTTTAACAGATAGTTACAGCAGACACATTTGGGAAATAATTTCAGACCCTGCAATATTCAAACATCCATTCACTGGAGAAACATTTCCAGTAAGGGCGACATGGAAAGTTGAAAACGAGGGGCCAAATGCCAAAATTAACATCCCTCAAGAATCGACAATGTGGAGCCCGACATTGCAAAAATGGGAGAATGTTGAAGCAGGTTCACAGTCCACAAGCAAGGTGACATTTGATTTTAAATTCAGCAAGTGGCACAATGGTGAAAAAATGGATATGAACGATATTCTGCATTCACTGTATTTTACAGTAGAGTGGGGAACCCAAATGGATGAAACCGATAAAACGTTTGATACTGAATTCACTCCAAGAGCTGCACAAAGCATACAGTCAATCAAAGGGATAAACCTGATTGACGAAGATACGATTGAAGTTTATGTGGATTACTGGCATTTTGACAAAGGGGAAATAGCAGAATGGGCAGCAATGTGGAATACAGTCCCATGGGAAATTACCGCGGCGATGGAAAAGGCAGTAACGGATGGAAAAGTGTCATTTTCAAGATCAGGTGCCACAAGTAAAAATGTGAACTGGCTATCGTTAATTGTTCCAAATGACGCAAATATCATCAAAGAATATTTGGAGAAATTCAAAGAGGAAGGCTACATTCCTCAATCAATGGTAGAAAATAATCAAAGTTTAGAGTATTACCAAACCAGATACGGCTCCTCAATCAATTGGATTCAGAATAACCATCATGCCGTAATAAGCAACGGTCCGTTTTATTTAGACTCGTATTCTCCAGAATCAAGAACCATCAAAGTGGTGGCATTTGACGATGATTCGTATCCGTTTAAAAAAGGAGAGTGGTCTAAATTTGAAAGTGCCGAATTCCCATCAATTGAAAAAATAGACATCAAGAAAGTAATTCAGAGGGGAGAAGAAATGGACATCGTGGTTGAAACTAAAAATTCAGATTCAGTAATGTATTTTTTGACAAACAGTAGAGGCGAAAATATAATTTCGGAAACACAGTTAATTAAAGACGATAACGCGACAGTCAAAATATCCCAAGCAGATACGAATAGGTTGGACATAGGAGCAAATAATATCAAGATATTTGCAACGTCAAATTCGGTACTAAAGCCTGACTTTTACGAATCAGATTTCATCGTAATAGATAGTGAAGTAGATTTGCCGGTAAAACACAGTGAAGATATGGAATTTTCTAAAAAAGAGTCAGAGTACTGGTTATTGATCATTCCAATAATCGCATCAGTTGTAATCGCGGTATATCTAAAGAAACGAAATCAGATCAAGCCGTAATCTTTTAAAATCAATTCAATTTGAGATTCATTTTCAAGTTTAGAGTACTCCTCCAAGAGATTCTGGTTAAGTTCATAGAAAGTGTGACCCCACTTGAATTTGTCAAGCAGTTCCAAGGCTTGCTCTTTAGAACCCAGAATGAACAGAGATGCAGCCAACGCTTCAGCAGTTGTCAATTTGTTCAGTTTTGAGTAATTCAAAGGGTTGCCCGCAAGCAAGGGGGGGAGTTTTCTTTTGATTCCTGCAAATTTCTTAGAGAATGCCTGGTCTACGAGATTCCACGAGCAATCAATTCCAATAACAGTACGAACGATTGATTTGTCTTTAGGAAGTAACGTTTTTTCAGAAAAAGGGTCCAAGACCAACCCCTTAGAGCCGATTTTTTTGATGTTCTGCGCAAGGCCGAATTTCACCATTTTGGCAGCTGTGCATTTTTTGGGATCGTCTTGGTAAAACATTAAAACTTGTAATTTCACGTTAATCGAGAATCGGATTCAGAGTATTTTGAATTTACTCTAGCGTTTTGTAAGTAACTGTATAGTAAAATCGCGAAATTTGATCATCTTTGATGACCTCAACATTCCAATCAGTGTCAGGCAGGAAGGTCGTTGAGGATTCTGGCAATATGCTGAATTTTTCTAATCGCACATCAGGTCCGCTATATCTAACATTAAGACTAATTCCGTCAACTTCAACGACATCGTAAATTTGTCCCTGCTTTCTAGTTGATTCGCGGACTAGGCAGTCGGCATCAGGTCCAATTATGCAAATTCCGGAGGATGTTGAAACTTTGAGATTCACCAAGGACTCATCCCCGCGTATCGGAGTAACCAAAGAGCCAGAGAGAACCCGTGGCGCAATAGTAGCATCGTCGGAAATTTTTTCACCAGTTGTGATGGAGACGATTGATTCTGAAAGCCTGTTTTCTTTCTCAATTACAATATTAGGTTTAATGATCAGGGGTTTTTCCACAACATTGAACAAGATTGATTTGGTTTCAAAATCAGCATCCACTGTAACTTGATACGTGCCAATTGAAGAAGTAGAGTCCGGAATTACAACCAGGTGAGAAAACGAACCGGAGGGGCTAGGTCTGATAGTTGTCACCTTGCCAGTGTCAGAACCGCAATAAAATGAACCACAATTAATCTCGTTTTCAACTTTTTTAATAACACTTACGTCAAAATTTTCAAGATAGATGAGCTTGTTTGGCTTTCCGTCAATAACAACGACATCGCCTGGGTGATATTCAGATTTGTCGGTAGATAGTAAAAGGGAGACGGGTCCGTCAATTCCAAATGTAAAGTCATTCACCACGCCAAATATTGTATTGGCCTGAGTGTTTGAATAGATTGCCTTTACAGAATATGTACCCTCGCTAAATATCGTAATTGGCAATTCAAACAGACTGGTAAATTCACCGCCCTGGGTTGGATAAACTGAGGACTCGTGAATTTGTTTGAATGGGAAAGTTCCGTCAAGCACTTTGATAGTTACACGTTCAGGAACCACTAGACCTTCACTGCCTTGAACACGTTTTATGATGTTGCCTACAACTTTGAGTTTCTCACCTGCCTTGTACAGGGATTTTTCAGTGCTCACAAAGATAGGAGTCGTGGACAACGAGTCATTTTCAGGATCTGGCGAGACCTTGAAGAAAATATCTTTAGAGTATGATGGAACAGATATCTTGATTTTGTAAAGTCCAAAATTAGACTTGGTCACACTTTTTCCATCATCTATTTTGACATTTTGAACTTTCTCACTTATCGGAGCAACCCAAGACCATGAAAAGCGTTGGTTATCAACTGTGGCACCGGATTTAGATCCAGTACCGTCAGGATTTGTAATCGATATGGTTACAGAGTTATCTCCAGTAGGAGGGACAATCCCGGTCAGATAAACGGTTTCACCGAGTCCGTAAACGTCTTTGTCAATTGAAATAATTGGACCGTCTTTCAAATCCAGGGCGTCAGTTACAGAAAACGTTGATGTTGCAGCATGTTCCAGGTATTGAGACGTTATAACGTATTTTCCTGCAGTGAAAACACTTTTTGTCACATCTAAGTTAAGCAAGTAATTTCCAGATGTTTCCGTAATGGCAGTAAAAACATAAGCAACTGCAACGTTGTCACTATACTTTGTTTGAGGGCCAGACAGTGCCGTGATCTTTAGAGGAGTGCCGTCTTCATGAGAAATAGAAATTTTTACAGGAGTACCAGTCAAATAGCTAGAATTGCCAGATGGGTTTTTGATGAATCCTCGAATTGCCATTTTGTCACCCGACTCATAACTTTCTTTGTCAGAATAAACTGTCAAAGGAGCATCTGAAGCAACATAGTCATCAGGGTTGGAAACTACATGGATGATAGTTGATGCGGCACCTAAACTTTTTGAAACACTGATTCGGTAATCACCCAATCTAATTTCACTGTCAGGGATTGTGAAAGTGTAAACAAATGAACCGTCACCCAGGATCCTCACGCCGTCAGATATTTTAAATCCAGAATCACTTCCAGCAGATGAGCTTCCAATTGACAGTTGTTTTGTCTGCAAAATCTCCAAATCCAAAGTGCTAACCCATTGCTGATTTAATCTGCCATTGATTTTGACAGTATCCCCAAGCCCGTATGCAGGCTTGTCAGTCCAAATGGAAATAGGTGTGTCTTCTTTGACATCTTTGACTACGTCAAAAAATGCAGTGGAGGATTGGTCAAAATATTCGGCATAGATTTCATAAGTTCCATAAACAGTATTTACAGTTGAGATAAAGACGGTGGTTTTGAATTCGCCGTTGGTTGGATACAGGTTTCCTTCAGAGATTATCTTGTTATTGGGATCTTTGACAACTAATTTCATCCCCTCGTAAGGGATTATTTTTGAGGCATGTCCGATAATCGAGGCCAATTGTCCTGGAATATACTGCGGGCTGTCGGCAGTTATACTGACAGACCCGTATGTTTTTTCCACAGCGGTGGAGGATTCAAATCCTACAGAGAAACCAGTGTCGACTGATGTACCGGCATAAGTGACAGACACATAATACAGCCCTTCGTTGATTCCGAGAACTTTGTCCAATTTAACAGTGGTCTTGTAATTCAAGTTAAGGTCAGGATACATTGTGAGGATTTTGTTAAAGTTGGGCCCAGAGATAGTCATTACAATTTGCTGGGGTTGGAAAAACGGCTTTACAATGAAAACTTGTTCCGAGACACTTCCGCTAATTGTTGCAGTCTCGCCAAACAAGTAAGAGTCTTTGTCAGATGATGCGGTCACAGTGATTTCTTTTGAATCCTGAGATGTTGCGAGTTTTCCATTTGAGGAGCCAGCTGTCGAAGTTACAAACTTCCAGTCATTGGAACTGTCAGAGTCATATCCGTCGTAAAGTCGCTGCCAAGAAGTAAAATCATTTTTAATGTCTGCAAACAGCGGAGTTTTGTCAATTACAATTCCATTGTCATCTCTAAGTTCGACAGACTCGTTGGAATCGGTAAACCAAAGACTTTGGTAAGAGTATGTTAGAAATTGTCCAGATTTAATTACAGTGCCGGGTTGAAGCGTCATGGTTTTCTTAAGAATTGTTGTTGATGCTATTTTCCATCCACTCAAATCAACATCAGAGTCAGTTGGATTGTAAATCTCAACCCATTCAGAAACAGATTTGGAATCATCGCCAGGGGGATTAATATCGACCTCGTTAATCACAATGTGGTCTGCAGATGCAGCATATGCAGGGACTAGAATTCCTGCAAAAAGAAGTACAGAAAATACTAAAGTTAGATTGCCGTTCATTTTTAATTCCTGATTTGGTTGGCTAAAAGCCTCATTTTAGAATGGGATTGAGGAAAAGTTGAGCTAATTGTTAAAGTTGACCTCAATTGTATGAGTTTTTTGGGCTTTTTCATGCATAAAATATAATTTTTTGATATTTAGAGACAGCGTAGGAATCATTCTTGAATTAATTCAAAGATGTTTGTTTCAGGTTCAACTCCACGGGGATTCAGCCACCAAATTGGGGATAGAAATGGACGCAGATAGGCATGAATGAATAATTTAACAATCACAACTAGCGTTCTTATCTTTTTCAGGATTACATATTTTACAGTCTAACAGACACATATCTTCTGGGCAATAATCACAAAATTGTTTCTTTGACTTCAATTATCTCAATCCTTTGTTGGTTCCAATTTGATCATAAGAGCTTGAATCATATTTTATTTTATAGACTTCTTGAAATCCTCCAGATGAATATCCTCCAACATAGATTTCTTTTTCTTGTGAATCTGCAGATATACTTGTAACTGTAAGATCAACATGTTTGAAACTCTCCCACGAATCACCAAGATCATCGGATTGTACAAGACCAAATGTTTTGACCGATGCAAATAGCTTTCCACCATCATCAAATGCCAATGCAAACACATCTAAATCCCGATATGCATCAAGATGAATCCAAGTTTTTCCTCCATTATCTGATTTGAAAATTCCTTTACCAGTTCCTGCAAAGATTAATTCAGAATCATTAGGAGAGATTGCCAGTGCAGAAATGTATTCTGGATATTCTAATGTTTCCCAAGTTAATCCTGCATCTACAGTTTTGAATAATCCTCTTGCTCCACTATCAAAACCAATTATAGTTTCTGGATTTTGTTTGCTCACTGTCATTGCATGAAAATCAACTGGTGGCTCTATCACATTAGAAACATGTTGCCAAGTTACTCCCCCGTCAGTACTTTTGATTAGTCCTGTATTTCCTCCAGTTGATGGATGTCCACTCGCATATAGCGGAAATCCAGAAACCAAAGGTGCATTAAATGCCATATAGTCAGCTCTTTCTTTGTCTACTTTGATAGGAGGGGCACCGCTGATACTTTGGTAGAAATCCCCATGTGTGGCAATATACAAAACAGAGTGATCAGTAGGATCTAATCCCAAACCATGAACGTGACGCCAATTAATAATTCTAGGATCAATTTCCATGGAATGTTCCATGATTGGTGATTGCTCTACAAGCAATGATGAACCAATCCAAGTTATTGCAACAATTATGGCTATTACTATTACTGCACCAATACCTACTGTGAATAAAGTAGATTTCATTTTGTTTTTTCCTTCATACTGCAACAGCTTGGTTGTTGCAACCCTCTAGATACCCAATATATTGAAAATAATAATGCTACAACAGAGATAATCTTTAGCTCTAATCCTTGCAATGGAAAAACTGCAAGACCCCCTACCGCCCCTAGAATCACAATAAGTGGGGTAGTACATAGAGGACAACCTGGTGTAAATACTGCAAAAGCACTTCCAGCAACAGTGGAACCGCCAGATTTTTTCAGATTAGTTCCTGTTGCTCCTTTAATTTTGTATACAAGTAATGAAATATTCACACCAGCTAGTATCGCAACTACAACTGATAATGAAAGTGAAGTGGCAAGATACAATGGCATTGATTCAGCTACAACACCAAAGTGAAGTTGAAGCATTGACATTGACAAAAAGTAATGCAATAATCCAAATCCCGTACTGGCTAGAAATGCAATCATTGCATATCTACGCTGTTTCAGAATCATTGCAATCATGTTTAGTTTGTTCATGTGATGAGTTGGTATATTTTGGAAACTATTTAAAGTATAAAGTATATACCAAGATACTAATGGTACGTAGATCAAATGTTGTGTTATTTTGTCCTTTACAAGGAATTATTGATATTATTGGGAAAAAATGGGCACTACTTGTAATTTATGAGATTGGCAATCATGGAAAAATAAGATTTAATGAATTAAAAAATGAACTTTTAGGAATTACTTCAAAATCTCTAGTCAATACTTTGAATGGTCTACAAGACAGTGAACTAATCTCAAAAGAATCATTCAGAGAAACTCCTCCGCGAGTAGAGTACCGTCTAACAAAAGATGGCAAAGGATTGTACGACATCATTATTCCACTTATTCGCTGGTCTGCATTAAGAAAAGGGGCAACAGTCAAGGAATGCTCTTGCAAACACAAACCCATGAATTTAGGAGTTTAACTCCATATTATTATTGAAATCATATTTTATTTCCACCTATTATGACATTCATTACATTTCCATCTTGGGTCATGACTAGTAACACCACATCCGCCCAAAACAATTTCTTTTCGCTCTAGTTTTTCCAAAGTGATTAATCAGCAATTAGAAAAGTCATTAAAATGATTCAAGACTTTGGTTCAAATCCTTAGAGGCTTGAACCTTTCTTGGTAATGAAATGAGATGCAAATCTGAATCCGTAAAGGCCTGAACCTTTCTCGAGGATAAAATGAGATGCAGATAGAGAGGAATTTGAACTAAAAGTCAGACACCTTAAAACCATTAAAAATTAATCTGATTTTTCAGATTTAAGGAATGCCAACTAATCATTCTTGAGAATAGTCACATTTTGGGCATTTTTTGTCAATAACCCTAGAACCGCATTCCATGCATATTCCATCTCCGACAGCAGTTGCAATAGATTGTCGTCTCTTTTCCACATACGTTTTGATTGTAAAAAATAGCAGTATTCCAATCAGTGCTGAATAGTGAAACGGGACATACTGTGTAATGCCAAGCACGACTAGGAAAAGCCCTACAATTAGAATAATATCGCGTCTCTCAAATTTCAATAAATCCAAGGGATAAAATTATTCATAAAAACGTGCCTGAGCTCAGATCGTGAGACAAAATATTACATCATTTACAATCATTACTCTAACTCTTCCTCATTGCTCGGCAACCACAATAGGAATTCGATTTGATAATAAGATAATGGTATGGTGGGATTGGAGTGATTTGAACACTCGATCTCTGCGTCCCAAACGCAGAATCATACCAAGCTAGACCACAATCCCAGTATGCCATAAAAATTACCCAATTTAAGCTTCACAGATAATCATTTTAAAGGTAAAATCAGGATCGAAATCGTGCAAACAGAGCAATATCTCAAGGCAGGAAAAATTGCATCGGAAATAAGGGAGATGGTGCGAGTAAAGGATTGGATAGGTAAGACGGTTTTTGAGATTTGTGAAGAGGTGGAAGGAGAGATAATAAAGAGAGGTGCAAAATGTGCGTTTCCAGTTAATGCCAGCATAAATGAAATTGCAGCTCATTATACTGCAGAACCAAACGACCCAATTACAATCAAGGACACGGATTTGGTGAAAATTGATCTCGGGGTGCAAATTGACGGATACATAGCAGATACTGCCGTAACTGTTTGCTATGATGCCCAGTTTGACGGATTGGTTCAAGCTGCAGAAGAGGCATTGGCAAATGCGATGTCAATGGTAAAAACAGGTGTCAAAGCAAGTGACGTTGGGCGAACTATTGAAACAACGATTAAAAAAATGGGATTCAAACCCATTGCAAATCTCAGCGGTCATTCATTGGATCAATACACAATACATGCCGGGAAATCAATTCCAAACATTTGGTCAATTGGAGGATTTACACTTTCAGAAGATACAGCTTATGCGTGTGAACCGTTTGTAACAACGGAGCAAGGCGGAGGGTTTGTCAGAAACGGGCAAATAAAAAATATTTTTGCGTTAAATTCACGAAAGAAAACAAAAAATGAAGAGGCAGACAGGCTGCTGGATTTCATATGGGAGAATTGCAACATGTTGCCATTTGCGTTGAGGTGGATTACAAAAGAGTGGGAAGAAAAGAAAGCAAGGGAACTGCTGGATTTTCTGGTAAAGAAAAAATCAGTCCAGGCATACCCGATACTGATCGAGATAAACGAGCAAAGAGTCGCACAGGCAGAACACACATTCATTCCTAACGAGAACGGCGTCACTGTAACAACTAAAGCAGAGTAAACCAGAAGTGAAAGAATTTGAATGATGAAGTAAGACCATGCCCTAAATGTGGTGGATTTATGTTCAGAGAGCAAGGAGAAGAGGCATCATGGTTTTGTCCATCTTGCAATGTAAAATACAAAACAGAGTAATCTAAAAATTATTGCTCAATGGTTTCGCCAAAGATTTTTTCAATCATAGTTAATCCGTCACAAGAAGTGCATTTGGATATTTCTGCAAATAGCACGTCGCCGTCGCGATATTTTCTTTTAGTTGATGTTCCACACTTGGCGCATTGTTCTACAGAATATTCAGCGGTGGTTTTTTTCTTTGAGAAAATCATTGGGTGACACCCGACGTATTTCCAACACCGATAACCACTATTGATTGGCCTGCCCTGGTGTTTTCACGAATCATTTCATGGACTTGTATACTAACATCCTCTGCAGTATCAGCAATTTCTCTAGTCATCAAAGTTATCGCCTCTTTGACAGATTGTTTCACAACGATTGAAAATATCGGAATCTTGTTGATTGTCGCCACGGCTTCAATTTGGAATCTCTCAGTGCCAATTCCCCCAATAGCCGCACCAAAGCCTTGAGCAATCGATGCGGAATCTTCACCCTCCATTTTCAATGCAGCGTCAATCATTATTATCGTGTCAATTTTATTTTCAGAGACGATTTTTTCCAGCCCATCAGCAGGCCTTCCCACGGTAGAACCTGGCCCTTCAGCTTTTATCAGAAATAATTTCCTGTCTTCAAAATCAGTTTTTGCAAGTGAAGTTTGAAAAGCGATTGTTTCTTTTTTATTATTTATCATCATTTTTCCAACAACCATCGGACCAATCCCATCCCCTACAGGCTGACCTGTTTTAAATGCGGGAATTGCTTCCTTCATCGCTTCTGCATGCTCCATTATAAAAGGAAGAATCATCTGCAAAGGCAAAATCAACGGATAGTTGTTTTGTTTTTTAGCAGTCAAGAACATGTGATTCATGATTTTGTAAATCATTTGTAATGACGAGGCAATTTCAAGCAAAGTTTGTACTTTGGTCAGTTCGACATCAGTCATTTCAGGAGAAAGTAATTTTACATGTTCTCGAGTGTAATCCTCCCTGGACCTCACTGTATGTCTAACCTTGTCAACAATTCCGTTAGGATCCATATCCACGGGCATTATAGTGAAATAATCCAAAAACTTGTCAATTTTTTTTTCAGGATCATTTTTTGCATTTAGGTTGTTTTTCACATAATTAATCAATTCGATTCTAGAATATTCTCTAAAACTTTCCAATTTTTTGATTCCTTTTTTAATTTCCCTTGAAGTAACAAACAGCTGAATTTGTTGCCCGTAAAATACAAAAAGAATTATCGGAAGAATCCACACCACCATCATTAACGGGTTTGAGTCATCGCTCATCGAAAACAGTTGATCAAAATCAAAACTTGTGAAATTCACTAGTATCGGGATCTTTTAGAACCAAATTAAAGCATTCGTCCCAACATCAAAGACCAAGATTGGAAAAAGCATTCTTGTGAGTAGATAATGCCGAGTATTTTTAATATGGTTCGAACACAAAAAAGCCGAACATGCCACAAACAAAACCCTTCATAAGCGTAGAAAATGTGGTAGCCTCGGCAGACGTAATGCAGAAAATGGACTTGAATGATATAACTAGAAAATTTCCAGATGTAGAATATCACCCAGATCGATTCCCAGGGCTAGTTTTCAGGTTAAAGATTCCAAAGACGGCAACGCTGATTTTCACTTCAGGTAAAATGGTGTGTACAGGTTCAAAATCAGAAGTGTTGGCCAGAAAAGCGGTGAAAACAGTAGTGCAAAATCTTCGGAAGGGTGGAATCGCAGTCAAGAAAGACGCAGTAGTGACAATACAGAACATTGTCGCATCCATCAACCTAGGTGGAAAAATCCACTTGGAGAAAGCTGCCAGAACATTGCCCAGAAGCATGTACGAGCCAGAACAATTCCCTGGACTGATTCACAGAATGCTAGATCCAAAGACAGTCATTTTATTATTCTCATCAGGAAAACTTGTCTGTACAGGAGCTAAACACGAGGAGGACGTATATCGGTCTGTGAATAATTTACATGCATTACTGGAAGAAAAAGAATTAATGCTTTATGACTGACACCGCAAGTCAAAAACTCATTTCGTTAATCTTCAATTACAGAATATTCAAAAACAATACATGTATGGATAATCTGAAAAGATTATTTTATCGGGCTGCCCAACGGGACATCCCCTGTGACAGTCAACCAAAACGGCTTATCATCAACGTCAGCTGCCAGCAACATTGCATTTGATTCAACTCCTGCCATTGTTTTAGGTTCGAGATTTGCAAGAACAATCACAGTTTTCCCCACAATGTCTTCGGGTTGAAAATACTGCGCACCGCCAATAATGACATCACGTTGATCGTCATCTCCCAAATCAATCGTGCCTTTGATAATTCTGGATTTCCCTTCAATTGGCTCAGTTGCAATGATTTTTGCGACCCGAATGTCCAACTTTGCAAAATCGTCATATGATACAGTGGTCATGATTAATCTTAATTGTTCCCGTTAAAATGAATTCCGGATTTCATTGTAAATCTTTTTTGTTAATTCCACTTGTTTCAATCTCATATCTCAAAGCTGCAGGAATTTCCATGTACTTTTTGTTAACAAGTTGAATTATTTGATCTTCAGGAACGTTGACTTTTTTCAACAGATTCCCCCGCTGGTGGGCATACGCATTTTTCCAAAAGCCAGCACCATCCAAAGTTTCAATTTTTGCCATGTATCTCGTGAACCTCATTTTCTTTTAAATTTTAAGTGACTGTGACCGAAGAATGGCAAACGCCATTGGAACTGGAGTTAATGTTCCGGATTTTAGGCATGTTACCGATCACAGTCTACTTGAATTGTCGTGTGATCTAATATATTTAATGCGGAACCCATGAGGGTAACAGATGGCTACAATAGAAGTAGAGATAGAAATCAATTCAACCATAGACAAAGTGTGGGAGGTTGTTTCAGACATAGACAATGAGCCAAAATTTTGGAGGGGTACAAAGGAAGTCAAAAATATCTCCAAGGAAGGAAACACAGTCAACAGAGAAATAACGATAGCCTTCAGGGATCAGAAATGTTTGCAACAGGTGAAAATATATCCAAAAGAAAGGATAGAGGCTAGATTCACCAAAGGGATAATTGAAGGTAAGAAAACAATGTCCGTCACAGCCAAGGGTGGGAAAACAATGCTTTCGACATACTGGGATATCAAACTGACAGGTGTGATGGGGATGTTTACGAGCATGATTAAAAATCACATCAAAAGTGGAACTGAGCAGGCCATGCAAAGCATCAAAGAAGAAATCGAGCGATAAGGTTTATGGATTTATTATCAGATGTTTTCAATTATGCGTTAACTGCCATTTTGATAGGAATTTCAGGAGCATGGATATTTTTACTGAAATCAATGATTGATTCTTTTAGATTAACACCACATTTGGATAAATTTGAAAACACATCAAAGACAAATCCCAAAGTCTCAATAATTTTGCCAGCTAGAAACGAAGAAGAATTCATCGCAAAGTGTTTGGACTCTCTAATCAAACAAGATTACAAAAATTACGAAATCATAGTGATTGATGATTCGTCAGAAGACTCTACAGGAAAAATAATTTCAGAGTATGCAAAAAAATATCCAAACGTCATCCCAGTTTCTGCCAGACCAAAGCCAGACGGATGGATGGGGAAAAATTGGGCATGCATGGAAGGATACAGCAAAGCAACCGGAGAATTATTGCTATTTACAGACGCCGATACAAAGCATGCTGAAAATGTCATAACGTTGGCAGTGTCACATTTGAATTCATTTGACTTGGATGCATTGTCAGCAATACCAAAAATGCTTACTTTTGATTTTTGGACAAAGATCACACTTCCAATGATTTCAACATTTTTGCATACTAGATTTTCAGCACTAAACGTGAATGACCCTTCAAAGAAAACAGCGTATTTCTTTGGAAGCTTTTTCATCATAAAGAAAAAGACATACGAGGAAGTAGGAATGCATGAGGGCGTAAAACACGAGATAATTGAAGACGGAGCTCTGGGTAAAAAAGTAAAAGATTCAGGTCACAAAATGAAAATTGTCAGGGGTGATCATCTAATCGACGCCGTTTGGGCACGAGACAGAGTCACATTATGGAACGCGCTGAAAAGACTGATGGTTCCGCTATACCTGCAAAGTGAAAAAATTGCAATCGGAAGTTTTTTTGCAACATTGTTTTTATTGTTCATACCATTTCCAATTTTTGCAACATCAATGTTGCTACCATTGGACACTGCATCTGCAAAGATGCTGTGTATTTCAGCAGCACTTGCATCAATTTTGATCTACGTTGCCGCAATAATTGAAACCAAGTTTCTGCTAAAATTAAGATTGATTCATGCCGCATGTGCGCCGTTAGGAAGTTTGGTGGTTGTTTTGGGATTTTTAAGCGGGTTGTTGCAAGCCAAGAGGGCATCTTCAGTGACATGGAGAGGAAGAAATTATTCGATGAAAGATCATACTCAAAGTTCAATCAGAGTATAGCAATCCTTTTAGATAGAAAATAAGGAATGAAGAATCTTATGGACAAATCAGGAGTCTTTGTAGGCGGGGTCATAGGGGCTGCAATTGTAGTAGCCATAGTCGCAGTGTTGTTTATCTCGCCACCAGAATCACTAAAGCCAAACATTATTGCAAGTAATGACGATTCAGATAATGCGATTGAAAAAACAGCATCATCATTTTCAAAAAGTTTATCGCTAATTGAAATTTTTGAAAAATCAGAGCCAGGAGTAGTAAGAGTCAACGTTCAAAGAGGCGAATCAGGAGAGGCTACGGGCGGAGTAGGTTCTGGTTTTGTTTTTGACAAAAAAGGTCACATAGTAACAAACGCCCACGTTGTAAAAGAGGCAAGCAAAGTAGTAGTTACGTTTCTTGACGGCAGATCATATAATGCAGAAATTATTGGAACTGATGAATACACGGACATTGCCATAATCAAAGTCAATGCAGATTTATCTCTATTACAGCCATTATACATCGGAGATTCTTCCAATCTCAAAGTAGGGGAGCAAATAGCAGCAATCGGAAACCCCTTCGGGCTGTCAGGTTCCATGACTTCGGGAATTGTAAGCCAGTTAGGCAGATTACTCCCATCAGGTTCAGGATATTCCATCCCAGACGTAATTCAAACAGATGCGGCAATCAATCCAGGGAATTCCGGGGGGCCGCTGTTGAACATGCGCGGAGAGATAGTTGGAATCAACACAGCAATACAGTCAGCGACAGGGGAATTCACAGGTGTCGGATTTTCAATTCCATCACAGACAGTTGCAAAAATCGTTCCGACATTGATTGAGAAAGGAGAATACAAACACCCATGGATAGGAATTTCGGGCAGAGACATTGATCCGGACATGGCAAGCGTTCTGAATCTAAAAAATGCGGTGGGATTTCTAGTGATTACAGTGGTGGAGGATAGCCCAGCGTTTGATGCAGGATTGGTTGGTTCGGATAAAACCGTCGAAGTCGACGGAATAAACTACCAAGTAGGCGGAGACATCATTCTATCAGTGGATGGGAAAGAGGTCAGAAAAATTGACGATATTTTGATTCATCTGCAAAGAACAAAATCAGTAGGGGATGAAATGATTTTAGAAATCTTAAGAGACGGAAGGACTACAAACATCTCAATTACACTAGATGAAAGACCAAACGGAAATTAATTCAATACAAGCATAAATACCTCTTAGCAAGAAATCATTCTATTGAACGATCTTATCTTTGATTCAGAGAGTTTAAACAACATTTTAGAGAACAAATCAGTTTCTCGTCAGGAGGTTATCGAGATTTACAAAAAAGCAGTAAAAAATCCAAATGACCTGTTCCAAGTTTCACAGAATTTAAGAAGAAAATTTAAAAAAGATTATGTGACATTTTCTAAAAAAGCATTTTTCAACATTGTGAATCTCTGTAAAGACACATGCTCTTATTGCACTTACAAGTCTGAACCGGGGGAAGCAAAACTTTCTTTGATGTCAAAGCAACAGATATTAGAATTGCTATCACTTGCAAGAAAATACAAATGCGTGGAAGCGCTTTTTGTCACTGGCGAACAACCAGAACAGAGATACCAAGAGGCCAGAGACTGGCTAAAAGAGAACGGGTTCAAATCCACAGCAGAATATCTGGTTCATTCCTCAGAACTTGCATTAGGTATGGGATTATTCCCACATACGAATGCAGGGAACCTAAATTATGAGGAGATGAAAGAGTTGAGGAAAACAAACGTGTCAATGGGAATAATGTTAGAAAATGTCAGTGAGAGGTTAACTGAAAAAGGTATGCCACACCATTTGGCAGCAAGTAAAAGACCAAAAGCAAGATTGGAGATTTTAGAAAATTCTGGAAAACTAGGCATCCCAATGACTACAGGCATTCTCGTAGGCATTGGGGAAACAATTGAGGAGATAGTTGATTCGTTGTTTGCAATAAAACAACTTAACGATAAACATGGAAATATTCAAGAGGTGATTTTACAAAACTTTCAACCAAAACAAGATACACGGATGAAGGACGAGCCATCAGCCGATGAAAAGTATTTCAAACTGGTTGTTGCGTTATCAAGAATCATCATGCCGCAAATGAACATACAGATTCCGCCAAATCTATCTCCAAAATCATATCAGAGTTTTTTATCGGTCGGGATAAACGATTGGGGGGGAATATCGCCACTTACACCAGATTTTGTAAATCCGGAATTCTCCTGGCCTAAAATAGACAAAGTAGAAGAGAATTCAAAAAAAGCAGGCTTTGATTTAAAATGCAGATTTCCAATATACCCAGAATACTTTTCTTTTATCAGTAAAGAGTTAAGAGACAAGATATCAGTCATTGAAAATGAGGAAGGATTCGTAAAAGAGGAGTATTGGAGATGATTGCCAACATAGACTCACTTTTCAAAAATGCCGATCCGGTAATAGCAAGAATTCTAAACAATGCATTATCGGAAAAGGAAATTTCCGTAGATGAAGGATTAGAATTATTCAACGCTCAAGGAATCGACTTTCATTTAGTAGGTCTAGTCGCAGATGAATTGCGAAAGAGGCGAGTGGGAGACATAGTATCATATGTCGTTAATAGAAATATCAATTTCACAAATGTCTGTATCAAACAATGTGGTTTTTGTGCGTTTAGTAGAGATTTCAGAGAAGATGAAGGATACTTTCTTCCAAACGAAGAAATCGTACGCAGAGCAAAAGAGGCATACCAGTTAGGAGCAACAGAAGTGTGTATCCAGGCCGGGCTTCCACCAGACATGGAAGGCGGCCTATACGAAAGCATTTGCAGAGACATAAAAAAAGAGATCCCAGACATCCACATCCATGGATTTTCCCCTGAAGAGATACTATACGGCGCAATGCGCTCTAGCGTCTCAATTGAAGAGTTTTTGAAGAGAATGAAAGAGGCCGGAGTGGATACACTTCCAGGTACGTCTGCAGAAATTCTGGATCAAAAATTAAGAGATAAAATTTCCCCAGGAAGAATCAGCGTCAAAGATTGGGAGAGAGTTATCAAAGGTGCCCACAAGTTGGGGATCAACACAACGTCAACTATGATGTTTGGACACGTGGAGACACTTGAAGATAGGGTAAAACACATTGTAAAATTAAGAGACATTCAAAAAGAGACGGGAGGATTTACCGAATTCGTACCTCTGAATTTTATCCACACTGAAGCACCAATGTACAAACATCAATTACATGAAGGCATCAGGCAAGGAGGTAGCGGGAACGATGTTTTGCTTACTCATGCAGTAGCAAGAATAATGTTGAATAATTCAATCAACAATTTGCAAATGTCATGGGTAAAAGAAGGCCAAAAAATGTCACAGTTGTTGCTGATGTGGGGAGCAAATGACTTTGGCGGAACTCTAATCAACGAAAGCATTTCAACATCCGCAGGATCAGAATACGGTCAATTGCTAAAACCCAAGGAAATTAGAAGGATGGTGAAAGAGATTGGAAGGGTTCCAGCTGAAAGAAATACACACTATGGAATTCTAAAAAAGTTTGACGGTGGAGAAGAAGTAGAAGACAAACTTGATAGCGTTACAGATACACAGTTTGGGTCATATGTGGAATTAATTAAAATAAATAAATTCAATTACAAAAATCCCAGGAAGCAGTAATTTGTCAGCCTTAGAAAAGGCATTGCGTTATTCAAAAAAAATGGGGATCGATGAATGTGATGCAATCGCAGTTAAAAAGAAAATCACAACTGTCAGAATTACAGATTCAGAAATTGTGGAAATTAAACAAAACTTTGATGAGAGTTTTGGAGTTAGATTAATTCATAATAAAAAAATTGCGTCCATGCAGACAACAAATGAAGAAGAAATAGAGCAAGCAATAGACAATTCTTTCAAAACATTGTCGAATTTAAAATCGAGGGAGTTTTGGGGCGGGTTACCATACAAAGCCAACAACGTGAAATTGGAAGGGACATTCGATGAAAAATTAGATCAGATTTCAGGCTCTGAATGCACGGATATCGCACAGAGCATGATTAACGCATCAGACAACGACAAAGTAAGTACGATTACAGGATCACTCAACATCATATCAGAAAAGTTTGAATTAATTAATTCAAACGGACTTGAATTTAAAGAAAAAGCCACATACATTTCAGGAATCATAAATGCAGAATCAGAACTTGGAGAAATGCCAGTATCAGGAATAGGTCATTCCTGTGGAAGAACATTGTCAAATTTTTCCTCAGAACAAATAGGAAATGATGCAAAAGTCATGTGTATTGAATCTATAAATCCACAAAAAATTGATTCGGGTTCATACTCTATAATTTTTGAACCTTACTCAGTTGGAGAATTATTAGCATTTGTGGTTGCCTCTAATTTTAATTTTAAAACGTTTGCAGAACAGAAAAGTTGCTTTTCAAATGACCTTGGAAAAAAAATAGCTACAGAGCAACTCAGTCTGGTTGATGATCCACACATTCCAGAAGGAGTTGGAACAAAATCAGTAGACGATGAAGGAATAAAAACTGAGAAAAGAAATTTAATTGAAAAAGGCATTTTCAAAAATACTTTTTCAAATCTCTTTGACAGCTACAAAGAAGGGAGCCAGCCAACTGGAAATGCATCACGCCCCGGCTCCCCAATGGGAAGAAGTTCGGAGCCAATCCCAAACTCATCCCCACACAATCTCAAAATAATTTCTGGTGATCATTCCCAAGAAGAAATGATCAAAGAAACAAAGCGAGGATTACTTGTAGGAAGATTATGGTACACATATGCAGTAAATCCAATAAGAGGAGACTTTTCATGCACTGCCAGAAGTGGAATTATGGTTATTGAAAATGGGGAAATTGTAGGTCCGGGAAAATCAGTGAGGATAGTTCACAATCTTCCAACAATGATGAAAAACATTTCAGCCATTGGAAACAATCAAAGAAATGTCATCCAGTGGGCATCTCTTCCATCAATCACGCCGTCATTGAAGGTAGAAAATATTTCAGTAAATTCAATCTAGGCATGAATTTAGGCGTAAATTACTTGAAAAACGTGAATAATAGATATGCAACATAGCATGCAGCCAAACAAACACCCATTGCCCGACCAATCATTCTAGTTTTTAATGCAATGAGGAGGGACAGACCAAAGATAATCATGACGATATAGTCGACATAAGCATCAGCGCCAACCATCACTCCACCAAGGACTGCACCAACTCCCATTATCATTAAAATATTGTAAATATTGCTTCCAATAATATTTCCAACACCGATATCAGTATGGCCTTTTCTAATTGCAATAATAGACGTAATTAGTTCTGGAAGAGAAGTGCCAATAGCAATTACGGTTAACCCTATTATCTGCTCAGACAGCCCAAATTCTTTTGCCAAGATTACAGCATTATCAACAGTCAGTATTGCACCCACATACAAAAAGACTATGCCGATTCCAATCAGTCCTGCAGATTTTAGATAAACATTGTTTGTACCGGGTTTGGTTTCATCTTTGATTTCATCTAGGTTTTCTGCTCTCTGTTTCATTACATCTTTAAACGTGTAATATCCAAACACCACAAAACAAAATAGTAGCAAAACCCCATCATATTGAGAAAGTTCACCATCAACTGACAGTAAAACCAATAAAATAGAAACCCCCAACATTATCGGGATTTCTTTTCGCAGCATAGATCTGCTCACTGCAAGAGGAACTAGCATTGCGGCAATTCCAATTACCATACCAACATTTGCAATGTTACTCCCCACAATATTTCCAAGAATTATTGCACTGTGCTCCCCAGCAGCTGCAACACTTGCTGCAAGTTCAGGAGTCGAAGTGCCATATGCAACGATAGTCATTCCGATTACAAGATTGCTAATACGAAATTTTCTTGCAATTGCAACACCGCCACTAACCAGCCAATTACCACCAAAGCACAGCATTGCCAAACCAACAATGGTAAGTATCACGTTTATCGTAATTTCCACAAATTGATTTTGGCAGACGATTGTTTAAATCATATTATATGTCATAGTTTCACAAATCAAACAATTCAAGATAACTCCAAAAGAGGTAGTTTAGGCACGATCAGGTGTAAAAAAACCATCTGAGAAGATCAACAAAGATCAAGTTAAAGACTAATAAGGTAACGTACCGTACAATACGGTATGATGCGAGCAAGACTGACATATGTACCACTGGAAGTAGCAGATCAATTCGAGGATTTTATCATACACAGAGAGGAGCAAATTCTAGACGCAGTAAAAGCAAGAACACGCGATTACAGCACACTATCTCTTTTGAAGTTGCTGTACCAATTAAGAGGAAGTCCCATGACATTCTCTAATTTGTATTCAAAATCAAAGATAAGAATGAAAAAATCATTTCTAAATTATTTACACCTGTGTGTAGATTATGAATTCATCAGCAAAGAGGCAGTGGGAGCAAACGTGATCTATACAATCACAGACAAGGGACGAACCATGTTGAATCTCTTCATGCAAAAGAACAACTACGTAGCTTAATCCCACATTTTTTTATTTTCATATACATCCACGCAGTGACAAAAGTAATTAATCAGAACAAATCGACGTAAACAGTGCAAAAAGAATTCCCAGAAGCCGAAGTTTTTGAAATAAAAAAAGTGGAATTAAAGAGTCCGGTAATTTTTGCAGGGTTTGTCGGAGCAGGCTTAGTTGGCCCCGTTGCAATCAATCACATCATTACAGAACTAAACATGGTGGAGATTGCGGTAATGAGATCAAAATATTTGCCGCCATCAACTGTATTCATGAAAGGTAGATTACGTCACCCATTTCGATTTTATGCAAACATGGAAGGGACAATTTGTGCAATAATTTGCGAGATAACATTGAGAATGGAAGGATTGTACTCACTAGTGGCAGCAATTTTAGATTGGGTAACACAGAAAGGGTCCAAAGAAATTGTAATTTTAGACGGAGTCGCAAGTGCAGAGCATGACGGCAAAGCATACTGTGCAGCAGAAGAAGATCTTGTAAGAACAATGGCAGATAAAGACATCAGCATGATCCCCCAAGGATTCATCACAGGAATTCCAGGAGGCATACTAAATGAATGCCTAGTCAGAGAGATTAAGGGGTTGACCCTGTTGGCAAAAGCAAACAAAGAAGCACCAGACTCTGCAGCTGCAGCAACTCTAATTGAAGCTCTAAATCGATTTTACGATATGAAAATAGACGTAACAGAACTTCGAAAAGAAAAAGACAGAATCAATTTAGAGTTCAGCGAATTATCTCAAAAATATGCAAAACACAGAGAAGAGATATCTGGTATGTACATGTGATCGAAACAGCAGGCAAATTCTTTTATTCAAAGCAAAAGCGCAACAAACTATGGCCCTAACCTACAAAAAAGCGGGAGTAGACATTTCTAAAATCAAACAGAGCCAAAAAGCAATCGGGAAACTGATTGTGTCAACCCACAAGCTTCAGAAAAAAGCAAAGATGACACACGGGTTTGGCCATTATGCTGGAATTGTAGAAATCCCAGGAGGGAAGCTGTTGGCAACCCACACTGACGGTGTCGGAACCAAAGTTGTAATTGCAAATATGATGAAAAAGTACAACACTATCGGAATTGATTGTGTTGCGATGAATGTTAACGATATAATTTGTATTGGTGCAACACCAATTTCATTTGTAGACTATATTGCTGCAAACAAAAACGATGTGGCGATATTCAAAAAAATCGTCGAGGGGCTGGTAACAGGCGCTAAAAAATCAGCAATGCCAATTGTAGGCGGAGAGACCGCAATAATGCCAGATGTGATCGAAGGTGAAGGGTTCGCATTTGATTTGGCAGGGATGGTCGTAGGCTTGCTGGAGAAAAAAGAGATGGTGCTTGGAAATAAAATTAGAGCAGGCGATGTGATTATCGGGGCGAACAGTTCAGGAATTCATTCAAACGGATACTCGCTTGCAAGAAAAGCATTATTAACAAAATATTCTGTAAAAGACAAAGTCAAAGGTGTCGGAGTAATAGGGGACACATTACTAAAACCAACTGAAATCTATACAAAACCAGTTCTTGAAATTAATCAAAAATGCAAAGTCAGCGGATTTGCACACATAACTGGGGGCTCATTTACCAAACTATTGCGTCTCAAAAACATAGGGTATGAGATAGATTCACTGCCCAAAATCCCACCAATCATGGGGCTAGTAGAAGAACAGGGAGTGAAACCGGAAGAAATGTACAAGACGTTTAACATGGGAGTTGGGTTCTGTGTAGTGGCACCAAAAGATCAGGTATCTAGAATAAAATCCATATTCAAAAAATATAAAATTTCAAGTCAGGAAATTGGACAAATCATTTCCAAAAAAGGTGTTTTTGTAAATTCCATAAAAATTGCTTAGTTTCGCTAAATGTTTTGAATGTAAAATAAGAGAAAAAGGATAAGGATTGTGAGTTTGATTCATTTGGATTTAGATATTGTTTTTGGGATGAATTTGGTGGCAACCCCTTTTCTTGTATAAAATTTAACCCCAAACTAAGATCTCATAATATTATGTAGATTGCTTAATCACCATCAATTAGTAAAACTGGACATAATCCAATTTCAACAATTTTTCTTGAAACACTGCCGAGGGACAATAGTTTTTTTATTCCAGTCAGTTTTCTCCTTTTTGCCATAACAATGAGATCAAAATGATGATTTTTGACATACCTTGTTATTACTTCATCAGCATGCCCCATTACAACTTTGTATTGGATATTGATATTTTGTAATTTATAATGCTCAACTTTTCGCCCCATTTCTTTTTCGCTATTGATCACAGATTGTTTTGCAGCTTTTTGAAACTCCCTTGATAATGCCTTAATTTCAGTTCCAGATAATGCAAACATTGGAGGTTTTTGTAACGCCTCAACTACATGTAAAATCAAAATTTCAGACGAATCAAATTTTGCTATATGTACTGCGTGTTTGAGTGCCTTATCACCCATAGGAGTACCCGCATGAGACACTAGAATCTTTTTGTACATAATTTACCATAACCATAGTTGAGGCATATAATATTATATTCTATATTCATACACAATTTAAGATAAAAGATGGCAGTAGAAGCACATTTCATTGAAATAATCATAGGAGTAGGAATTCTACTCTTTTCTGCAAAACTCATGGCAGAACTCTTCTTGAGATTACATCTTCCAATAGTATTAGGAGAGCTCCTAGCTGGAATGATCGTCGGTCCATTTGCACTAGGATCTTTTTTTGTGTTAGATGGAAAGTCAGTTGTTACAATCGGTAGTGAAATCAGGGTTCTTGGAGAAATTGGCGCCATCGTAATTTTGTTTATCGCAGGACTTGAGATGACGCCAAGAGAATTCTTGCGAGGTGGAAAGGCATCCTTTATCGTTGGAACATTTGGGGTGGTGCTGCCGTTCTTTGCAGGATTAGTGGTATTCCAAATGTTTGGTTTTGATGCATTACAATCAATGCTGATTGCAACTGCTCTGACAGCTACAAGTATTGCAATCTCAGTTCAGGTGTTAAGTGAGTTTGGAAAACTCAAAACCCCTGAAGCTCGATTAATTATAGGTGCTGCAGTAGTTGATGACATTCTTGCAATTGCAGTTCTTTCTGTGGTATCATCACTTGCAACAGGTGATGGTGGAATAGAACAACTAGAAATTACAGACGTAGTATTCACAATACTAAAGGTATTAGGATTCTTTGCGATTATGTTAATTGTAGCAGTAATAGTAATGCCAAAAATAGTTACACCGAGATTGTGGAAAGCAAAAGGAAGTATAGAAGGTATTGTAACTGCTTCATTTTTTGGAGCTGCTGCGTTAGCTGGCAGTATAGGTCTGTCTCCGATTGTAGGTGCATTTGCAGTAGGTATGGCGTTAGCTACATCCAAAGTATTTGAGAAAATTGAACATTATGCCAGTAGGATTGGATTAATTTTTGCACCGTTATTCTTTGCAATAATTGGCGCTCAAGTAGATTTCAGAGCAATTAATCTTGAAATTCTTGCGTTAAGTGGAGTGATAATAGTAATTGCAGTAGTAACAAAATATTTCGGTTGTGGATTACCTGCGTGGATGTTACTAAAAAACAAGAGACAAGGAATGCGAGTAGGAATAGGCATGATTTCTAGAGGAGAAGTAGGATTAATTGTTGCAGGAGTTGGAATTTCATCAGGACTTCTAACTAGTAACGTATATTCTACAATTGTAATTATGGTAGTTGTTACTACAATCATCACACCAATCTGGTTGAAGATTGAATATCGTAAGGAGCAAAAAGGGGAAGCAGATAATTTGGCTCAAAAAAATAATTCAGATAATGATAATTCAGCAGATGTTCATAGTAAAATGAACAAAAAAGAATCCAAGATATCGAATGCCTTAGACATAGAGAAATAATTTAAATTGTTGCAAACCCATCAAAAACTCACAATAGCAGGAGGTATTCTTCTCGCTATCACATATCTTATTTTTAATTATCATGAAGTCTATCCTGAAATTGAATTCAACTATGCGTATATTTCAGGAATTGCTATGATAATTACATTTATGGCAAGTTTTGGTTTGTTTTACAAAGATAGATTCAAATGAAAAAATGAAGAATTGCCAACAGAAACAAACAATGATTCATTCAAAACCAAAGTATTGGTAGATGTTAAAAAAAATTAAAAATCATTAAAAAAAGCATCTAAAAGAAAACCAAATAGAAAGAGTGAGACTAGAAAGAAAGCAATAAAGAGAAGATAGAGCCCAAGAAGCCGAATTATTTAACGAATTTATGTCCAAATTAGTATGAATATTCATGAATAAGTTAGATTCTGCCACATCCAAAGCATGTAGTGAAATCACTCAAAATCTACTAGTAATTAATGAGCCGAGTAAAAAACAAGTAAAAGAAGAAATCATAAAAATTTGTATCAAATATTCACTAGACAGAATTCCAAAAAATTATGAAATATTATCAATGGCAAAAGAAGGTGATTTTGATAAATTAAAAAAAGTATTGATAAGAAAACCGGCTAAAACAGCATCCGGAGTATCAGTAGTAGCGTTGATGCCAAAACCGTATGCATGTCCTCATGGTAGATGTACATATTGTCCAGGAGGAATCGAGTTTAATTCTCCCAACAGCTATACAGGAAAAGAGCCATCATCACTAAATGCAATTGAAAACAAATTCGACCCTAAATTGCAAATCACATCAAAGATTAAAAAATTAATTGCTTTCGGACATGATCCATCCAAAATGGAAGTAGTGATAGTTGGTGGAACATTTCTGTTCATGCCAAAAGACTATCAGAAAGATTTCATCAAATCATGTTATGATGCATTAAATGGAATTGATTCAAAAGATTTGGAAGAGGCAAAATCTAACAACGAACACGCGGCAATAAGAAATGTAGGATTTACAATTGAAACAAAACCAGACTATTGTAAGAAAGAACACGTTGATTTAATGTTAAGTTATGGAATTACAAGAGTTGAGATAGGAGTTCAAACATTACAAGAAAGAGTTTACAAAATAGTTAACAGAGGTCACAACTATAATGATGTAATCGAATCATTCCAAATTTCAAAAGACGCAGGATACAAACTAGTTGCACACATGATGCCAGGCTTACCAACAATGAAACCAGAAGAAGATATTGCGGATTTTAAAAAATTGTTTTCAGATCCAGAATTGCGTCCAGACATGTTGAAAATTTATCCGTCACTGGTTATTGAAAACACACCATTGTACGAAGAATACAAGCAGGGAAAATACATACCATATTCAGATGAAGACATGATCAAAGTGTTAACAGAAGCAAAAAGAAACGTTCCAAAATGGGTGCGAATCATGAGAGTTCAGAGAGAAATTACGCCAGGGGAGATCATAGCAGGACCAAAAGCAGGCAATTTGAGACAAATCGTACACCAAAATCTAGCCAAGCAGGGGCTCTCTTGCAAATGTATCAGATGCAGAGAGGCAGGACTGGACAACAAAAAATCAGATGGCGGCGAGATAAAATTAAACAGAATTGACTATGATTCGTCAGGCGGAAAAGAAGCGTTCTTGTCATATGAGGATAGGAATGAATCAATCTATGGATTTTTGAGATTAAGAAAACCAAGTGCAGACGCACATAGAGATGAAATCAAGCAGGACACATGTATAGTAAGAGAGATTCACGTGTACGGGAAATCACTAAAGCTTGGAGAAAAAGAAAAAGACGAAATTCAGCATTCAGGACTGGGAAAGAACCTGATGAAAGAAGCTGAAAAGATATCCAAAGAAGAATTCGATGCTAAAAGACTTTTAGTAATCAGTGCAGTAGGTACAAGAGAATATTATCAAAAATTAGGGTATTCGTTATATGGGCCATACATGTCAAAGACATTGAATTAGAGAAAAGAAATGACAGAGCAAGAAATTATCGGAAAAGGAACATGGATTGACAAATTAGCTTCGGAACTACTTGAAAGAGAAAAAGCCCTGGGAAGAAACATAGATCTACTCAGAGTAGAAAGTGGGCTAGGAGCTTCAGGAATTCCGCATATTGGGAGTTTGGGAGACGCCGTAAGAGCATACGGGGTTAAACTGGCATTAGAAAATTTAGGATGCAAGTCGGAATTAATTGCATATTCAGATGATCTTGACGGATTAAGAAAAATTCCAGAAGGAATGCAAGAGTTTGGCTTAGAGGAACACATTGCTAAACCGGTATCGTTAATTCCAGATCCTTATGGATGTCATGACTCTTACGGAATGCACATGAGCAGCATTCTATTAGACGGATTAGACAGAGTGGGAATAAAATATGAATTTAGAAGAGCAGTTGACACTTACAAACAGGGGTTGCTAAAAGAGCAAATCCATGCAATATTACAAAACAGTGCAAAAATAGGAGATAAAATTTCAGAACTTGTAGGGCAAGAAAAATACCAGAAATATCTACCATATTTTCCAGTTTGTGCAAATTGTAATCGTCTCTATACAGCAGAAGCTACCGAATACATTGCAGACGAGAGGAAAGTAAAGTACACATGCCATGATACAGAAATTGGCTCAAAAACAGTCAAGGGATGCGGGCACACCGGAGAGGCAGACATCGGCAAAGATCTTGGAAAACTAGCCTGGAAAGTAGAATTTGCAGCAAGATGGAAAGCATTTGACATCAGATTTGAAGCATATGGCAAAGACATCATGGACTCAGTCAAAGTAAACGATTGGGTTGCAGATGAAATTTTAGAATTCCCACACCCGCACCATGTAAAGTATGAAATGTTTCTAGACAAAGGTGGGAAAAAGATTTCAAAATCACTAGGAAATGTGATTACAGCTCAGAAATGGTTAGAGTTTGGCAGCCCAAAATCAATTCTATTATTACTATACAAAAGAATTACAGGTGCAAGAGAGTTGGGATTTGACGACATTCCAGGACTGATGGCAGAATACAACGAACTAGAAGACATCTACTTTGGACGAATCAAAGTGGATAACCAAGCAAAGTTAACAAAATCAAAAGGATTGTACGAATATGTAAATCTCCTAAACCCCCCAAAACAACCAAGCACGCATGTTAACTATAGACTGGTAGTTGAATTAGCAAAGATATTCAAAGAAAACAGAAGCGAGCGAGTAATGAAAAAATTATTAGATTACGGAGTAATTAAAAATCCAGAACCAGAAGTAGAGAAACTCATAGAACTTGCAGGAAACTATTCAAACGAATTTGACGAACAAGAAAAAACACATGTGGATTTAGATGACGCTGCAAAAAAGGCATTGAAATTGCTCGTAGAAGCGTTAGAAGGGGATGAAGAATTGGAAGACATTCAAAATACGATATATCAAATTGCTAAATCAAACGATGTCGAACCAAAAGATTTCTTTAAAATATTATATCAAATCATACTTGGAACTTCCAGAGGCCCCAAAATAGGACCATTCATTTCAGACATTGGACGAAAACAGGTAGCAAAGACGCTTTCAGAGTATGTTTGACCATGGTTCACGGGGAACATAACAAATCAAAGAACAGTGGAGGATTCGCACTGATCATTCTAGGAGCACTATTGCTAATTGTAGGGCCGCAAGAAGCAATTGTCCCAGCAAGCTTCAGCATAATTGCATGGGTTGGAGGGTTAATTATCGGGGGCATTGGATTTTATCTCAAATTCTTCAGATGGAAAACCAAACAAGAATAAGAAAGGTTCATCTTTTGGAAAAATAGGAGTAGAGACATGGGATTTTTTGGCAAAAAGAAAGTAGAAGACACGTTAAAAGAAAACGAAGAATCAGGGCTCAAAACTGGACTAGAGTTGGAAATTGAAAAACTGCAAAAAGAAATTGACGGAAAACAAGTAGAACTGGATGAGATTGCTCAAAGAATTGCCACGGTAAAAGAAGAATACAGTTCAACGGTGGGAAGCTTGATGCTAGTAAAAAAAGAATTCAATCAAAAAAAGATGGAGTTGGACATCATTCAGCGTGAATACAGAGAGACTAGGGAGAGGGCCAAAAAATTAGAATTAATCAAAGATTCAAAATTAATTGAAAAATTCAACAAGACAGAAGGAGATCATTCAAAAATAAAAGAAGAATTAGATGAATTTACAAAAAAACATGATGAAATTAAAAAACAAATCGAACAAGAGCAATTTACACTGCACAGCATTAAAAAACAGCAGGCGGAAGTTGAAAGAGAGCTAGACGAGGCAAACTCTAGACTGTACAATGCAAAATCAGAATTAGATAAAAAAGATACTTTTGAGGACACCAGCATTCTAACTCCTTCTGAAAAAAAATTCATCGGAGTGAATAATGAGAGTCAAAAAAGTTCAGCAGGAATCATAGAGGCCGCAAGTGCAGTGGTAGGATCATTGAAATCAAAACTCAACATGACACTAAAAGAATTGGAAACGGTTCAATCACTGTTGGAAAAAGAAAGAGAAGAGCACGCAAAAACAAAAAAGGATCTAGAAAAGATCAAACAAGCCACACAGTCACCTGCCAAACAGTAGAGTAGTAAAACGCTATTGTCGTTTTAATTTCATTTCTTCTTCTGAAATTCCAAACAATATTTTAGAATCAAATGCGTTCAGATTTCACACTATCGCATGAATTCAGCCATCTCGATTGAGAAGAAGAAGAATGCGATTCCACCACCAATAATTGCAACCCAGGCTGCAATTTGTTTAATTTTAGACATTTGAGAATAATTTTTCAGACTCATTATTGAATCTAATTGCCCATCTCAGACAATTATAATTAGACATGTTATGTGAATACAACGTGGCAAGCATCAAGGATATCGGAAAATTCTTCTTATTCATATTTACAGGATTGGTAGTCATAATTGTAGGCTCCTTCATGGTTCGAGGTACGATGCACATGTGGGACAATCCGGAGGACAGTAAAAAAGATGAAAAGAAAAAGGACTAAAATGTAAGTTCGCCAATAAAAAAATCGAGTTGTTTCAAGATTCAACAATCAGAAAATCTCTAGATCATTACATTCAAAGAAGAATTCAAGAAATACCCACTGAAATTAAACAGACATTTCCAGCAATAAAACAAATTTGGAAATGTAAAGACGAAGCAGATTTCCTCTACGGATACTATGTGGGAAAAATTGAAGAAGGCGCCCTGCACTATTTGCTCAAAGCGACCAGGGCGTCAGCCGGAGGATACGTTGATACTTTTGAAATACGAGGAATAATTGAAACTCACAAAAAGTACTTGCAAGAGACAATAGAATTAGCAATCAATTAGTGAAGTAGAAATAGTGCATCAATTTAGCGAATATATGGTAGGACCACAAGATGGCGGATTTGGATTTGATCAGTCCAAAAAATACACCAGTGTGGAGAACCTTGAAGAGATTTGTGTGCAGTGCCAAGCAGGCCAACATAAAAAATGCCTAAAGAAATCAAAAGAACAGGAAGTTTGCGAATGCGAACACTGTATGATTTACGGTTAATGATTTTGAGAAGTTTTTAATTTATTGTCTAAAAATTAAATAGCAGTCAATTTGTTTTCTAATTCCTGAATCTCTTTTTTGTATGAATCAGAAACATTTCGGGCAAATTCTTTGTGTGCTGAAACAATAGTAGTCAATGCCTCTTTGTATTCTAAATGTCCTTTCTTCAAAACATCACAAGATTCAAGAGAAGTAATGTGTCCAGTGACAGTAGCAATGGCATCTTTTTGATTAAATTTCACTATACCACCAAAGGCCTCAATTAGCATGAATGCCGATTCTGCCTTGCATTTGTAAGTAACTCTACCAGTTTCAGTATTGAATAATTGGGTTATACCTCCAGGTTTTCTAGTTACAATAACTGTCATGAAATGATTGAAAATGACGAGGTATTAATTATTTTAGAAAACTATGCTGCAGCATCAGCTGGTGCTGTAGCCTCTGCTGCAAGAAACTTGTCAATCTCGTTTATTCCTAATTTGTCTCTGCCAAGAAGATCAAACTTTTGTAAAATTGTTTCAAACTTTGTTTCTTCCTGTACTTGTTCGTTAACAAACCATTCTAGGAACACATAGGTAGAATGGTCTTTTTCTTTTTGTGCAATCTCGACCATGTTATGAATGGCTTTAGTTACAGCTTGTTCACTTTTTAGTGCAGTCTGGATTAACACCTCAAGGGATTTGTAAGAACTGATTGGGGCTCGAGTTGCAGGGATTGTTGCAATTGTTCCAAGGGAATTAAGATAATGAACTATTTTGAGCATGTGGGTTCTTTCTTCATCAGACTGTACGTAAAAGTAATTTGCAGCTCCTCGATATCCAGTTACTTGACACCAGGATGCCATTGCAAGATAACTGTTAGATGCAGAGGCTTCAAGTGTAACTTGATCGTTTAGTGCTTTTTTCATGTTAGTGGAAAGTTTCATGATTGTAATATTGCCTGTTTTTTGTATTAAAAAAACTTGCTAAAATTCCACATTATGGAGTTTTAAGAGAAACACCTACACATGAAAAATTGGCCCTATCACGAATTTCACTATCTTGAAGACCAGAATAGGAATAGATGAATGTTGTATCGTGAAGATATGTTCCATAACCAGTTATTTCACATGTCTTAAAATCCCAAGTCTGAATCAAGGCACCAGTTCCGTCAAGAACATCAACAGCCAAATCAAATTCATTTAGCAAACTACCCCTATCCATCCAATCAGCAACAAAATCATAGAAAGGTGCTTTATCAACACTGGGAACAGATTCCAAATAGAATTGGGGGTTAGTTTCACGAAAGTCATAAACTATTCCAGCTGGAAAGATCCACAGCTGTTGGCATCCACCCCATTAATGCAAGTAAGAAAAAGATTCCAGAAATTTCCCATAGTTCTTTAGGTTGAAAATCCTGTACTTGTTCAACAGGTCCATTATACATCGCAAACAAAAATGCAGATACCGTAGAAACTAGCAAAACAATTACAATTATCTTGATCATGCTATCTAACACATTGTATTTACCAACAGCCAAAATTGAAATACAAATTGCAAACAATATCACTACAGTCCACTCACCAAGAAAATCAACTCCAAAAAGATTTTCAAAAAATCCCGCAGTTACAAATCCAACCGCCCCTGTTACAAAAAACATGGATGAAACTGTAAGTAAAAAGTACAACCACAGTGCAGGTTTGCCAAGTTTTTTGTAACCATCAATGATACTTGTTTGTGTAGAGTTTGCATAACGAGAACCATACTCAAAGAAAGGATACTTCAATAAAGTTACCAGTATCACAAATCCTAAAATCATCAAACCAAAATCAGCTCCTGCCCTAGTGGACTGTACTAGGTGAGATACGCCTATTGCAGTGCTTGCAAATAATATCCCAGGTCCAGCAGTTTTTGAGAATTGTGAAAATTTTGAATTCATTGTTTTATACAGTATGGATATTCCATGAACCATCAACCCAGACACCCATTACTTTGGCACCTAAATTCCATGAAGAAATCACTTTGACTGCATTTTTAATTTGAGCAATATGTTCTTCATCAGATACAGGATTTGCAGCACAGTCATAATGACCAGATACCACAACTAATTCAGATTTATGGGCATTGATGGAAATTCCAACTTTAGTTTTGATGGATTCAATTACAGCTGTGATGTTCTTGTCCACACCGGGTTCAGTTATTGTATCAACATAATCTATTGAAAAATTTTCTTTTATCCAATCGTTTAATGGAATTTGAATTCTTCCATCCATACAAGACACAGATGTTGCAAATTTCCCTTCAGCCATGATTAGAGAAAAATGATCTACCTTAAAAATTATTTTTTATACAAAAAACAGTCAGATGTGTGGTCATTTACCATACCGATTGCTTGCATTAATGCATAACAGATGGTAGGGCCTACAAAATTAAATCCACGTTTTTTGAGATCTTTGCTTAATTTTTCAGATATTTCAGTCGACGCAGGCAAGTCGGATAATTTTTTAAATTTATTTTTTATGGGGTTGTGATTAACAAAACCCCACAAATAATTATCAAAAGAACCAAACTCAGATTGAATTTTTAGAAATTCTTTTGCATTGTTTATTGCAGAATGAATTTTTAGTTTATTACGAATTATAGATTCGTCTTGTAACAGTTTTTCCACATGTTTTTGAGTATATTTTGAGACTTTTTTAGCGTCAAAATTTGAAAACGCCTTTCTATACCCCTCCCGGCGTTTGAGAATAGTAGTCCAGGACAAGCCAGCTTGAGCCCCCTCCAATATCAAAAACTCGAATAGTTTTTGATCATCATGTTGAGGAGCCCCCCATTCTTCATCATGATATGTCGTATTAGGTTCGTCTTTTGCCCAAAGACATCGCTTTTTCATAGTTTGATTTATGAAATGATTCAAAATAACAGTTACCAAAGAGATACGGTATGAAATTAAATCCACAGTTATTGCAAATCAACAGAAATGTTCTAATCTGTTTTATCATCTCAGCATCACTATCTGCAATTGTCGCTCAACTATTAGGAGATCAAGAGAATTACTTCAATACAACAATTACCATAGTTATTGGATATGTGATTTATTTTGGAATTTTTTCTGTGTTGTTTTATTTTGATAACAAAGACAGATACAAGGCAATGAAATCAAATTTAATCAAAAAAGAACTACTAGCTATGATTTCATCATTTGGGGTTGGCGAAATTATTTATCTTGGAATAAGATGGCCCACATTGTATTATTTTCTTGAAATTGGAATTGAACCATATTTGGCATCGTTAGTTTCAGAAATTATTTCTACTTCATGCTATATGATATCAGTAACAGTGTTTCTTAGAAAAACAAAAACATTTTAGTTATTTTGCCAGTTGTGTAACAAGATCAGTGGATGTAATTATTCCAATAATCTTACCATTTTCAGTAACTGCAAGTTTTCTAATTTTTTTGCTAGTCATTCTTTCTGCGGCTGCAGAAATTGATGCATCATGATTTATTGTGATTAGAGGGGAAGACATTATTTTTTCCGCATGAGTGTCAAAGGGTAAATTGTTTGCAGCAAGTTTTGTTGCAAAATCTCTATCAGTTACAATACCTACAGGGTTACCATTATCTTGTACAAGTATTGCACCGATTCCTCCCTGCTCCATCATCTTTGCTATTTGCAATGCGGTAGTAGAGGTGTTTACTGTAATTAGTGTCCTAGTCATAATATCTTGAATCAAAATAGAAGAATAATTGAAATCATCACGACTCATTATTTACTTAAAAAATTATAATATTTAAGATATTCATAAATAATTAACTTTACTTATAAATTATTTTAGATTTGATTCCAAAAAGGATATGGTTTGAGCCCACGCATCTTTTGATTCCTCAGGAGCATATCGTTCTCCAGAGGGGTTTGCAAATGCATGATCAACTCCAGGATAAATGTGAATTTGATTATCAATATCCAATTTGTTTAATGCTGACTCAAATTCCATTACAGTTTCAACAGGAATTCCTTTGTCTAATTCAGCAAATATTCCAACTGGTCGTATTCTACCAAATCATTGTGGTATGTATTACATGCTGAGCGTAGTAATCGCCAATAGTAATATCCCTTATTCATCTCATTTTGAATTTGCTCATGTCCCAAGGTCAAGATTCTAGAGAGTTTCTCGTAATCGTCCTATAATTATCAAATTTGTCCTTGATAATCGAAGGCAGTTCCAGATACCAATCGCGTCCCTCGTTCGTTTTCTCCACATTGTGGATTTTTTGTATCTGGTAAGAAACAGAACTCATGAAAATGTACAAGGCATCGTTCTTTTCAAGCAATTCCATCAACACGAGATTTATCATGTTATAGCTAAGAAATATCTAAATTATTAGTATCGCAAGATAATCAATCTTGATTTTTGTAATAAATCTGGATTACCTTATCAACAATCACATCTGTGTCGCAGTCTTTTTCAGTACTTACTAAAAGCAGGTGATCATCACCAAGATAAAATGAGAAACGCTTAACCTTGTCATATTCTGCCAGAGTGTATTTTGTTTTGCCAAGCCACTTGGACATATTTTTTCGAGCCTTCCAATCAAGAGTGTATATGTTAACTAGCTCATTCTCAGCATGCTCAGATAGCAGGTTTTCAACTCCTTCTCTCATGCCACCCCCCGCATTGACTGCCCATTCATCATATACTGTGGCAAATCGAATCTTAGGCTCTGCATCTAAAATTTGCGAGCAGAATTTTTCATAATCCAATAACTATTGAATGTGTTAGGAATTATTAGAGTTTTAGAGATCAGTATTACAATAACGGACCCGATCGGATTCGAACCGACGACCTATTGCTCCGCAAGCAATCGCACTATCCAAGCTATGCAACGAGTCCAAAAAGGTTGGGAAATTTACGCTTAATTTGGATTGCTATTAGTTAGATTTTGCAAAAATATACGGAGTTTCATCAGATTCATGAAATGTCCAGGCAGTAGGTAAAGAGATTGTTTTGACGGATTTGAGATTGTTTTCTTCAATCAAAGTTCCCCATCCGGCCTCATTTTTTGGATCAGCAGAATATTTTTTTGACAGAGTTCCTGCAAATGCCCAGCCAGAATTTTTCTTCAGATTAGAAATATGGCCGATCTTATCCAGCACTCCAGATGCAAGAGCGATACCACCCATTTGTGCAAGACCACCAATGAAAAATATCGGTTTGGTTAATCTCAAAGAAGAATAATCAAAAGTTACTGCATCAGAACAACAAGGATGAAAGTCAAGTGTCAGAGCAAGAGACTTTTGTAGTTCTACCAACATGTCGTCTATTTCTATACTGTATGATTTCATATCCAAAACTTTTGCACAGTATGCAATTCGTCCATCACCTGAGCCGATATCAATTACTTCGGAATATCCCAATTCCTTGGCAAACATTGCTCCAACATATCCTGACATCATCCAGGTTGGAGAAAAAGGAGCTTTGCTTGAGCCGTGCTGGATGCTGTTTAGCCAATACTTGTTAATGTCTCCCTCATATACGATGCAATCAACAGACCCAATTTTTTTCTCAAATGAATTGTAGTAGATAGGATTTGTTGTTGCAAATTCATGTAGCAAATCCAAATGAGATTCTTCAATTGGTAGTAACTCTGATTTTGATTTTGGGATAAATTCTTGAATTTGGCTATTCCCGTCATAGACTTTGACAAATTCTTTTTTTAATCCAACTAAATTTTTTGCAATATCACTAATCATGAGAAATTCCTTTCCCATATTGTTCAACAAATTCTCTAGTACTCATGGCTTGACGTAATGATTCAAACAATTTTGCGTCTGATTCAACCTGTTCTTTTGGTTTTTCGTCAGAATGTCCAGATTGCAAATTTTTTGTCATCACTTGAACAGATAAAGATATTTTTGCTAAAATTTTCAGGTGAGTTGAGGAATCAAATTTTTCTGAAATCATTTTTTCAGTTTCCCGTATTTTTGCCAACAAAGATCCAGGCTCAGAATAGGCCTGTTCTTTGAGCATAGTAGCCATAGAGGACACATTCATGACTTGGTAGTACGTCTCCACAATTTCATGAATGTTCATGTCAGTTTTGGAATCTGCAATGTCAATGAGATTTTGGAGTTTTTTGGTTTCAGAATCAAACATTTGAAAAATATCTTCAGATGATGCCATATGGAAAATTAAAAGTTAAAATTTTTAAAAATGTTAGGGTTATGCTTCTTTTTCTGCAGGTTTTGTATAGACATAGTTCATTATCAAACCTGCAATAATTCCACCTAAGATTGGTGCTGCCCAGTACAACCAATGGAATTCCCAGAATCCAGAAATTAAAGCAGGGCCGAAGGTTCTTGCAGGATTAACTGAAGCGCCGGTTAAAGGTACAGCGACTAGGTGAATAAGGAAAACCATTCCACCGATTGCAAGTCCTTGTATTCCAGGAGTTGCTTTTTTGTGAACTGCCACCATAAAGATTACAGTAACTAAGAAGAATGTCAGGATTGCCTCGATTGCAAATCCAGAGCCAATACTGTTGTTGATTAAGTCACTCGGACCACCTTGAGTTCCAAAGTTAACTTTTGCGCCAAGTTCAGGCAATATTGCTGCAAGGGTTGCAGCGGCTGCCACTGCACCGATTAATTGTGAAATAATGTATCCAACCCCATCCACAATTCCAATCTTTTTTGTAATCATCATAGGGATTGTAACTGCGGGATTGATGTGAGCGCCAGAAACGTGTCCGAATGCGTAAACCATCAAAGCAATTGCGCCACCGTGTCCAAGAGAGATAAACAATACAGATTGCGTTGTCAATCCTTCACCAAATGCTGAAACTGCTAGAATTACTGAAAGGGGACCAAAGAATACCAAGCCGTATGTTGCAATTGCTTCAGCAAGATATGCTCTCGGATTAACCATAAAGCTAAAGCCTCGCGTATATCCATATAAAAGATTCGACCTTGATTTGTGATCTGTGGATCTAAAAAAGTAATTAATTAAGGATCAATCCATTTGAGAGCATATGATTTCTGAAGGGGATTCCGTTCCAAAATTTGCAGTAAATGATGCCAATGGCAATAAAGTAAAATCGAGCGATTTTAAAGGCAAAAAACATGCCATCTACTTTTACCCAAAGGATTTCACACCAGGATGCACCACAGAGGCAGACGAGTTTTCCAAGGATTATAAAAAATTTCAAAAAGAAGGAATAGAGATCATAGGAGTTAGTCCAGATGATGTCGACTCTCATAAAAAATTCTGCGATAAAATGGGAATCAAATATCCGCTGCTGGCAGATGTGGACAAAGAGGTCTCAAACTTGTTTGGCGTTTGGGGTAAGAAGAAATTCATGGGCAGAGAATACATAGGAGTTATGAGAAGCACGTTTCTTGTAGATGAGAAAGGAAAAATTTTCAAAATATATCCCAAAGTAAAACCTGCAGGACATTCTAAAGAAGTGTTAGAAGATTTTCTAAATTTAAAATAAAAATAAGTAAAGAAAAGATTGTTAAAAGATCAGAAGCCTTTTGGCAAAGTGCCTCTAGACGCTTTTGGTGCTTCAGGTTTCGGATTTTGTTCAAAGCCTTTTGGCAAAGTGCCTCTAGATGCAGTAGATCGAGCTTTTGATTCAGATTCAAGTAATTTGTCAAAGGCTTCGTCTTCATCCATTCTTTGTTGCTCCATTCTTTGCAAATATTCTGCCTCATAGTCTGCAAGTTTTTCTTGTCTAGACTTTCCGTCATTCGCAGATGTAGACTGTTGTTGTACTTGCTGTGTTTGTCCCATGCCTTTTGGTAGTGCGCCTTTTTTAGGCTTTGGTGGCTCTGGTGTTGCAGTTTGTCTTGCTTGTGCGACAACGCCTTCAACGGTCATGTTGATTCCACTAAAACTTCCAAATGTTTTGTCAGCAGGATGATGTGCAATTCTT
>JAPFQF010000044.1 GCA_029255365.1 Candidatus Nitrosopumilus sp.
GCTTGGACTTGGTCTCAAAAAACCGTTGTTTGAGACTGCGAAAGAGATTGGAATCAAAAAAATCGTAGACGAGTTAAACAAACTTGCAGACGAGCACGGTGAATTTTACAGACCGGACCCGCTGTTAATCTCTATGCAGTAATCAATTCCATAATTTTCTCTACAGCTTCTCGTGCACTATCCACGCCGATAATTTTTACGTTTTTTCTGTGATCCATATATCCGTCAATGTATTGTGCCACAGGGCCGTTCATGTTTCTGATTGCCACCATTGGTTTTTTGTTCATATATGCCGCACAGACCTCGGACAGAGTTCCAGAGGCACCGCCCACGATAATTACACCGTCAGCACTCAGCGCATTAAGAAAATCACGAGTCATTCCCATTCCAGTAGGAATCACAATGTCACAATACTCGTTGGCCTCAGAAGCATCTGCCTGAGGAATAATTCCCACGGTCAATCCGTTTGCGTCCTTTGCGCCATGAGAAGCCGCTGCCATCACGCCGCCCAGTCCGCCCGTAATCAGAACAGAGTTGGATTTTGCAATTTCGACTCCAACATCATATGCCATTTTTTCATGCTCCGGAGTGCAACCGTTAGTGTTATGTCCAATTACCAGAATTTGTCGTTTCTTTGCCATGCCAGATATCAAAGAGATGATTTCAAATATATTTCCAAGAGAAAAAGATATTAGGTAAAAATATCGACTATACTTATGGAAAATCGTTCAATGCCAGTATGTTTTACTGAAAAACAATACAAAATGATCGAAGAATTTGCCAAGAGAAACGGCATGCTCAACGCAAGTCAGGCTCTTGAAAAAATCTTAAGCCAATAAGCATTTTTTGTTATTTTTATTTTGTTTACATTTATAGAATATGTCGTACCAGGGTGATCAAAGAAAATGGGACTATTCAGCAAGAAACCGTCATTTTGCAGTGTTTGCAATAAGGAGCTAACTCACAAACACAAATCAAAAAGAGAGTGGAACATCAAAGGCCTCCTGTGCGGAGACTGCCATTTTGACAAATCAAAGGAATACTACGAAGGCAAAGTCAGACAGCCATGCGTGGTATGCGGAGAAACACAGAAAATTACCGATTTGTGGGAGCCCAGATGGCAGTGGGACATGGAAGGTTTGTTGTGCAAAAAATGCTTTGATGCCAAAGAGGAAGACCACGGCAAGAAAAAGAATTTTTGCTCGCTGTGCGGAGGGAAAATGTCGTTATTCAGATACAACCCGAAGGGGAATTGGAAGATCGAAGGCCAGCTCTGCAGAGGTTGCTGGGATGAAAAGAAAGCAGAGTTTGGATAAAGTGGGATTCTTTAAAAAAATCAAATGTGATGTTTGTGATAAAAAATTTTCAAAAGTGGAAGAGGTTATGAATCACAAGCAGATTGTTCACGGCAAAGACTTGCAGTACGATTGTAAAGAATGTGACAAGTATTTTTCAAACATGGAAGACATGAGGACCCATTTGCAAAGAGAGCACAGTTACAAAAAAGACAGATGACTAGATTGCTTTTACTGTTTTGACTACAGGAGGTCTGTCCTTAGTAAACACTCTGAATCCACAAATGCATTTGATTTCAGGCAGTCTAGATAATTCAGAATTTAAAACACTAGTGCCGCACCTTAAGCAAGAATAATGCACCTCGAAAGTTTCAACAGGCGTTTCTTCTACTTCATCAATTTCTTCTTGAACCATATTTATCATCAGAATTTCTATAATTTAAGGATACCAGATTATGTTAGAGACAATTCAATATAGACATCGTCAGGAATTTTTAGTCGCATTAGTTGTCGGATTGCTTTGTCATCGGCGTTGATATTGATTATTCTCCTGTGCATTTTCATCTCCCATTTTTCATATGTTTCAGTGCCGCTGCCGCATGGGGATTTTCTAGTTGCAACGTGTAATCTTTTTACGGGAAGTGGGGTTGGGCCTTTAACTTTAACGCCGGTTTTTTGACCAATACCCATTATCTCGCTGCACACATCGTCTAGCTTTGGTAGACTGACAGAAGTGAGTTTGACACGGGCAGTTTGAGTCATAAATCAGCCTTAAGGTACGTGCTTCTCAGTAATTTCCTTGACAATTCCTGCTGCGATTGTTGCACCCATATCTCTAAGGGCGAATCTACCCATCTCAGGGAACTCTGCGAAAGTTTCTATACATGTTGGTCTCACAGGTCTGATTTTTACAATTGCTGAATCTCCAACTTTAAGGAACTTTGGATTTTCTTCTTCTACTGCACCAGATGCTGGGTTGATCTTTTGGAGGAACTCAGTGATGGTTGCTGCAACTTGTGTAGTGTGTGCGTGCATTACCGGTGTGTAGCCAGGAGCAATTGCTGTTGGGTGGTGAATAACAATAATTTGGGCTTTGAATTCTTTTGCAACATTTGGTGGCGAATCAGGAGTACCAAGGACATCACCTCTCTTGATATCTTTCTTTTCAATACCTCTAAGGTTGAATCCAATGTTGTCACCTGCTTCTGCAGTTGGCATTTCGGTGTGGTGTGTTTCAATAGATTTGATTTCACCCAGTGCACCTGAAGGCATGACAATGATTTTTTGGCCTGCTTTCATGATACCGGTTTCAACTCTACCTACTGGTACAGTACCTACACCTGTAATAGTGTAAACGTCTTGAATTGGTACACGTAGTGGTTTACCAATTGGTTTGTCAATTACTTTAAAGTCATCAAATGCTTCAAGCAGTGTTTTACCTTTGTACCAGGTCATAGCCTCAGATCTTTTGACCAAGTTATCGCCTTTCCATCCAGAAACTGGAATGCATGGTACGTTTTCTAATTTGTAACCAACAGATTTTGCTAGAGCCTCACCTTTTGCTTTGGCTGCCATGAATGCCTCTTCTTTGTATTCGACTGCATCCATTTTGTTGATTGCAATAATTAGTTGGCCTACACCGAGTGTTTTGAGCAAGAATGCGTGTTCTCTTGCTTGTCCGCCTGCAGCAATTGCAGTATCGGTTTCACCTTCTTTTGCTGAAAGTACTAGAATGGCGGCATCTGCTTCAGAAGCACCAGTAATCATGTTTTTAATGAAGTCCCTGTGACCAGGAGCGTCAATCAAAGTAAAGAAGAACTTTGCTGACTCAAACTTTTGGAAAGCTAGATCGATTGTAATACCTCTCTCTCTTTCGTCTTTAATGTTATCCATAACCCATGCATACTTGAAAGTATCACCTTTTCCGGTCTTTTCTGATTCTGCACCGTGAGCTGCAATAGTTCGTTCATCTACAACTCCGAGATCCATCAAAAAATGACCCATAGTAGTTGATTTTCCATTATCAATATGTCCTGTAACAATCAGGTTCAAGTGTGGTTTAACTGCCATATGGATTGCCTTGCTGAGGGCATTTATTACTGTTATGAATTTTTAAATAAAAAATAAACAGTCTCCAATTTATTGCAGATCATAAAACTTAGCTAAAAGCACATAAATCAAAGAGATAAAAATTACATTTATGAAAATTACAGTTTCAGTTATCAAAGCAGATGTCGGAGGAATTGGCGGACATACAAAACCTAGTGACGGCCTAATCAAAGCAATTAGAGATACCGTTGAAAATTCAGGCGATTTACTTATCGATCACTACATAGGATATTGTGGAGACGACACGCACATCGTAATGACCCACAGACACGGTGTTGACAATGAAAAAGTCCACAAATTGGCATGGGATGCATTCATGGCAGGAACTCTAGTGGCAAAAGAGGAAGGGCTGTACGGAGCAGGCCAGGATCTTCTAAAAGATTCATTCTCAGGAAACGTAAAAGGAATGGGTCCTGGAGTTGCAGAATTGGAATTCGAAGAAAGGCCTAACGAAGCATTCACTGTTTTTGCAGCAGACAAAACAGAACCAGGCGCATTCAACTATCCAATATACAGAATGTTTGTAGACACATTGAGTAACACAGCACTGATTGTAAACAAAACTCTTGCAAGTGGAGTAGTTATGAACATCATGGATGTTGAAAAAGCACAAATTGCAGAATTGCATTTATGGGAAGACAAACCAACTATCGAAGCAGCGTTAATGTATCCAGGAAGATATGTCGTGGATTCAGTATATACAAAAGAAGGTGAGCCGATTCTCGATGCATCTACAGACAGATTGCACAACATTGCAGGAACATATGTCGGAAAAGATGATCCAATCATGATAGTAAGAACACAAAAGAATTTTCCAGCAACAGAAGAAGTTGGAAGCATGTTCAACAATCCGCATTACGTTGCAGGAAATACAAGGGGCAGCCACAACATGCCACTAATGCCGGTGAAATTAAACTCGGCAGCATCGATCAACTTTTGCATTCCAATTGTGGAAGCGCTGGTATTCAGCATGCACAATGGCAAACTGGTTGGACCGTTTGACGGATTTTCAACACCGGATTGGGACTACATACGTGAAATTGCAACAAAGAAAGCAATTGCAATCAGAAGCCAGGGATTCATCCATCCAGCAACACTGGTACCGTCAGAGTTGGAATACGCTGAAGGCTACAGAGCAAGAATGGAAGTACTGGAAAGCAAGATGAAACCAATGGAGAAGAGTTCATCCGGCGAAAAGAAAGAGAACTACGAAGATCCAGATTAGCAAACTCGGATCGTGTAAATCGTAGGAAATAGTTAAATTCCAAAAAATACTATTCAGTACAGGTCATGAATGCTTTTCAAAGGGTGTTTGATTGGAAGACGTATATTTTCACAGCACTAGCAGTCATATCATTTTCAAGTTTTGTGGCAGTGTTATTCGGGCAAACCATTCCCGGAGTCATCGTAGGATTTTTCAAAATTGCCGGAGAATACGTGATTTTAGGAACAGTCTTTATTTTTGCGCTCGCATGGTTTCTCAAAGCAAGGCCACACAATCGCCCCAAAGAATACACCGTTGTGCCATTTGACGTGTATGGCAAAAAAAGCATGATTGACGGAATCAGAACAAATTTCAAAACACACGACGTTGCATGGAGTTTTATGAAACAATACAAAGAATCGTACCCGTTTTACAACTTTGCACTGGTTTCAGATCTTCAAAATTCCGACAGACCAACAATCTTCAGATACATCTAATTCAGACTTTTATTCAAGATCACACAGAGAAATGAAATGGAGTTTTCAATTTTATCTGAATCATTTGACAAGATGGAGTCCACCAGAAAAAGATTAGAGCTAACACAGTTTCTAGTGGAGTTGTTTGAAAAAACCCCTCACGATGTAATTTCAAAAATCGTATATCTCATCCAGGGGAAGTTAAGGCCTGACTTTGAGGGAATTGAGTTGGGAGTTTCTGAAAAACTAGTGTTAAGAGCTGCAAAGAAGTCGCTGGGAACAAATGAAAAAGACATAATTGAAACCCTAAACAAGGTGGGAGACCTTGGAACCACGATTTCAAAAGTGCTGGAAAGAAAGACGCAGACAGGGTTGTTTGATTTTGCGTTTGATTCTGTGGCACATGACGAAGCATCTTTTGACGCCAAATCCAACACAGTTGAAAGAATTTACGAGATATTATGGGACATATCCCAACTAGAAGGCGCAGGAAAAAATGTTCAGGACAAGAAAATCAATTTCATCTCAAGCTTGTGGAACAAATGCAAGCCGACAGAAGTAAAATTTGTCACGAAATTATTACTCGGCACGCTGCGGTTAGGAGTTGCCGAAAACACAGTCATGGACGCTTTGGCAATAGCGTTCACAGGAGACAAGGAGAACAGGAAAAAATTACAATACGCGTACAACGTATCCAGTGATCTAGGAAAAGTTGCAGAGACAGTCGCAACAAAGGGTATAGAGGGGATTGAAAAATTTGAAATCACACTGTTCAATCCCATCAGACCGATGTTAGCTGACAGAGTAAAAAGCGAAGCGGAGGCAATTGAGAAAATGGGGAACGAGTTTGCGGCAGAATACAAACTTGACGGGGAAAGAGTCCAACTCCACATAGAAGGGGACAAGGTGGTGTTGTTTTCCAGAAGTCTGGAAAACATTGAAAGTTATTATCCAGACATCATGGAAAAAATTCCTAAAAACATTCAAGCCGATAACATCATTTTGGAAGCTGAGGCGGTGGCAATAAATGAAAACACGGGCGATTTTTTACCATTTCAAGAACTAATGCACAGACGAAGAAAATACAAAATAGAAAAGGCGATTACAAAATACCCAATCACGGTGAATTTTTTTGACGTGTTGTATTGCAACGGAAGAAACTGCATGGAACTGAGCTACAAAGAGAGGAGAGAGAAACTGGAAAAGCACGTAAAAGAAGATGAATTTGCAAAATACATCCCCATGAAGATAGTAAAAAACGAATGTGAAATTGAAGACTTTATGGAAAACAGCATCAACGCAGGTAGCGAAGGGTTGATGCTAAAAATGTTAGACAAACCATACCAAGCTGGTTCCAGAGGGAGCCACTGGTTGAAACTAAAACGAGAGTACAGAAACGAGTTAGGAGACAGTCTAGATCTTGTAGTGATAGGAGGATACTTTGGAAAAGGCAGAAGGACTGGAAATTACGGAACACTGCTACTGGCAACTTATGATGAAGACGAGGATAATTTTCCAAGCATTTGCAAAGTGGGAACAGGCTTTACAGACGAGTCGCTGGATCAGCTGTACCAAATTCTAAATCCCAAAGTTTCGATTAAAAAAAATCCACGCATCATAAGCGAGATGGAAGCGGACGTATGGTTTGAGCCAGAACTAGTCATCGAAGTCGTAGCGTCGGAAATAACCCTCAGCCCGATTCACAAAGCAGCTTTGAACATGGTACGAAAAAACACAGGGTTAGCTTTGAGATTCCCCAAATTCACTGGAAAGATCAGAGTCGATAAAGCAGTTGAGGATGCATCTACAAACGAAGAAGTCATCACATTGTACAAAGGGCAGAAAAAAATAGCCCACGACAAAAATCTAATGTAATTTGTGCTCAAAAAAATTGTAAAACCGTAGAGGATTTAAATTACCTCGAGGTGTTTTTATTTTTGTTATGTATAGTGGAGAGCTTGAAGTTCAAGCAAAAAGAAAGGCCATAGCAGTTTTACAAGACGAAATCAACAGAATTCTAAATGCGTCTAGAGAACTTGCAACACTTCCTGAACTAATGATGAAAAAAGACAAAGCAGGAATAAAAAACACACTAGAACAAATTTCAACAATCGAAGAAGAAGTAGAAAACTTGAGAAGAAAAATTACACGCGAAGTTGCAGATGTCGGAGGATTGATCATGAACAGAGAAAATCTTTTGAACACAGCATATACAATGGATGAGATTGCAGGTTACATCACAGGCATTTCATTCAAACTGTCAAATGTAAAAATTACAACGTTGAAAAGTGCAAAACTGGATGTCGACATTACAAAACTGATTGAATTGGTAGTAGACGAAGTTTACAAACTGAACGAAATCATTCGTAGTCTTAATACAAACACAGCTAACGCCATTGAATTGGCACAGGAAACACAAACGATTGAAAGAGAAATCGACATAAAATATAGACAGGCAACAATGAAGCTCCTGGCATCATCAATCACAGACACAAAAGAATTGCTGTTGATCAAAGATGTTATCGAGGGAATTGAAGAGATGTCAGATAAATGTCAAAAGGTTTCGGATTCTTTCATATTGTTAGCATTGAGCCTGTAACCAATTAAAATTCCCACACTTTTACTTTATTTTTAATTCAGAACAACCTCACATTTTACTAGAGAATTCATATACAGACGTGAGTCCAAAAATTTATGAAAAGCGAATTGATTGAAAACAGAATCATAGTCTGGGATATAGAAGATTCAAAGAAGCTTTTCAGCCAGGGATACTATGGTAAACCGATTGGAATTCCAAAACCAAAGATTGAGGAAATAGGCGCACCCCTGATTCTGGATTTGATTGAAGGGCTGTACCTGTTAGAAAATAAAAGAATTACAATTACAAAGTCTAAACAAAAAATTACTGTAGAGCAGTTGGTTGAAATTTGCAAGAAAGAAGTTCTTGAATTCGATAAAAAATACATAGTATACAAAAACTTTAGAGATAACGGATACATCGTCAATCCTGGAATTAAGTTTGGGTGCGACTTTGCAGTTTATGAAAAAGGTCCAGGCATTGATCACGCGCCATTTTTAATTCAGGTGTACACCAGAAGCGAATCAATAACATCAACAGGCATTGTCCTCGCAGGAAGGCTCGCAACTTCGGTCAGAAAACAATTCATCCTAGCAATTCCAAAAGGCAAAGACAAGGTAGACTTTTTGGCGCTAGATTGGTGGAAAGCCTAGACAGATTTTATGTGGCCGGCAATCAGGTCATAGATTTCAAAAAGTTCTTTGGTAATTCCAAAAGCAATGTGATTGTCCCATTTGCCCCTGATTCTTACTGCCACATCGGTGGGTTCAACATAGATTGTAGCGTCTTTAACAGATTGTTTTGCTATCATCTCGTTAAGATCAGCATCGGCATTTAATCTGAATGCCAAACTACCTGTACCTATCCATTCTACTTTAGTTACAATTTTGGATGCAAAGTGACCCTTTGTAGTTAGTTTAGTTTTTGCAAGATAGTTGGCATAACTGGAACCGGCGCTTTTTCTAACTATGAACTGGGCTTGGAATCGGTCTAATGCGCCCCATGGGAGTGGATTTGGATCCTGCATGATTATCCCTTTTGAATTATTTGTATTGCGTCAATGTTTGAATTCTTGACATCAATACATCCCTTGTTAGTTACCATTCTAGGTGTTTGAGCAAAATATCTACTATAGTAATCATCTTTTTCTATTTCGTCAGTTCCAATTTCTTTAGCTTTGGAATCTATGCCGATCTCTTTTAACATGTCAGAAAATTTTTCAGGCCATGATTGGTAGACAAATGTGTCTGACTCTGTATCATGCATTAAAAATCATGAATCATACCCACAAATAAAGATATCAAGAATTAATTGAGTTTGGGATCAATCAAAATAAATATCACAAAAGTTTTGACAGATTATCTATGCTAAAATTTCAAGGCAAACTTGCACTAATTACTGGCAGCGGCACAGGCATAGGTCAAGCAATCGCCAAAAGATTTGTAGAAAATGGTGCCAGCGTAATCATTCTCGGCAGAAGGAGAGAACCGTTAGATGAAACATCAAAAATGTTAGAGCAGATTATTTCTGAAAAAAACACAGGAGCATCAGTTAGAATTTTTGCAGGTGTTGATGTCGCAGATGAAATACCAATGACCAGCATGTTTGAGTCACTGAGCAAAGACAACGTTACAGTAGATTACATAATTAACAACGCGGGGGTTTCAGGGCCCGTAACATGTTTTGCAAATGCATCAATGGACGAATTCAAAAGTACAATTGCAATTCATTTGACAGGTACATTCTGGGGTTCAGTTCAAGCACTAAAAGTAATGAAGCCAGGCGGAAAGATAATTACAATTTCAACATTCTTTACAGAAGAAAGGCCATTAGAGCAGAGACCATACAGATTTAGAAGCCCATACACTGCAGCTCAAGGAGCTAAAAACAGACTGGCAGAACTAATGTCATGGGAATTAACAGATAAAGGAATCATTTCAATAGCAACAAACCCGGGCCCAGTGCACTCGGATAGAATTTACAAGACAGTGTATCCCAAAGCCGCGGCAGAATTTATGAGGGTCAGTGGGTTTGAAGATTTGATTCCAGTAGAAGTAGATGATGCTAACAAAGAACTATTACCACTGTTAGGAGAAGATGAAAATGTTATCAAAGAAGGAATTTCTAAAGCAGCAGAAAAACTAGCCAACGGAAAGGACGTCTCCAAGCTTACAGTGACATTAACAAATCTATTAAACAAAATTCAAACCATTGCAGAAAAAGTTCAAAACAACACATCGCATATGATTGCAAATCAAGAATTCCTATCCCAGGGACAGGTTTCAGAATCAGTTCTCAATTTGTGTGATGATGAAATAGCAAAAATACTAAACGGCAAAGTCATTCCAGGAGACAGAGTATTCTATCCAGTAAAACCACACATCGGAACTACAACCCCAGGAGTTCACCAACCAAACTTTGCCGGAAAAGCTGTAGTATTTACAATTGATGCAACTGACAAAGCAGATGCCGAAAGAGTAGAATTTTTAGCACAACATGTAGAAAAGAATGGTGGTAAAGTAGCATGTTTCATTTCACAATCAACCCCAACTGACCTTCAAGAGTATATTAGCAGCAAATTCCACTCCCATATTGTAGATATTAAAAATTCTGAAGAAGTTGGAAAGTGGCTAAACACTGCCAGAACAAACATCGGAGAAATTCTAGGGGTCATTCACGTCACAGGGAAATTGGCAGAGGGTATGAAATTAACTGAATTGTCACGTAGTCAATGGGAAGCATTGACTGAGAAATTCATATCAACTCCTGCAAACGTGGCACAAAGGGCATTAGAGCAGTTTGTTCCAGGCGGAAGCAAAGATCCTCGCCTATACAAAGACACCAGGGGCGCAATCATGATTATCGGGCCAGACTTGCCTATTGGCGGAAAAGTAACTGGAACCCAAAGAGCGCAAGTTGAAGTGTTCAGAGGCGCATTGAGACCATTCACAACTACGGTCAATCAGGAACTAAGCGATGTGCTGGATTCAAAAATCAGAATGTTTACAATTTTCTCAGGCTCCGTAACAGGCTCAGAGCCAAACAATCAAAAAATTGCAGAGGCATTCAATTTCCTCGTCTCAGATAGTTCTGCTTCATCATCAGAAGTAATTTTCTGTGTTGATGAATCAAGATAGGAATGAAAATATTTTCAGAGTTCAGAGTGGGAGACACGTTTCATTCCACATGCAGCATATCAGATAAGGAATTAGAGGAATATCTAAAATTTTCAAGAGTCAGAAACGCATTCTTGGAAGACAAAAGGAAGGGAGTACAGCAACTAGTGTCAGGAAGAGCGATTCTATCAAGAATGGAGGGGGAATTTACCAGATTAAATCAGATTTACGGAAATGATATTATTTTTCTAGGAACAGATGGAGATTCTGAATGGGAAAATAGAAACACTAGATTTCTCAAACCATTGTATACAGATCAAGTGTTAAAATTAAAATTCACAATTTCACAAAAGGATGACATTGATGATGAATTTGGAAAAATTTTTGTTGATTATGAAGGATCCTCACAAGACGATGAAACCATTGTACTATCAAAGAAGAACATCTATAGAATTAAAAAAGAACCACCTAGATAAAATTTTAAAATAATATACAGGAGAGCCGACTCGTCTCTCCCGCCCTTAGGCCATAAGACCTAATGAACAATATACATTACAAAATTAGTATTAAAACACAATACAAAATATTGAGGCTAAAATCCTAAATTGATATTTCCAGATAAAGAATCAAAGAATAATTTAGCAGCTGCAATTAAAATTACTAGAACAACCAAGATTTGCAAATATCGTTCTTTGATATCTATAGATAATCGTGCGCCAACTAATCCACCAATAAAAGAACCAATAGACAGCATACCGGCTTGAAGAAAATCTGGATGTCCCAATAAACTATGTACAATAACACCAGATAATGAAGCAAACAAGAGTATCATTTGAGATGTAGGTGCAGCTTTTTTCATTGCCATGCCCATTCCCACAACCATTAGTGGCACAAAGATAATTCCACCTCCAATACCAAAGAACGAAGAAATTATTCCTGCAAAAAAGCTTACACCAATTGCAAAAATTATCATCTGTTTTGAGATTGTTTTCTCCTTGGTCTCAATTTTTTTTCTTAAAAATATGTACACAGCTGATGCAATTAATACAAATCCAAATAAAATTTTAAAAATATCAGGTGCAATATCAGTAGATATTATTGCACCCAAAATAGTTCCAGGAATTGAAAGTAATCCAAGTTTAATACCTAAAGAATATTCAATTCGTTTTTGTTTTGAATAAGAAATTGTGGATGCAGTAGCGTTACTTAATGCAGCAAATAGACTATTACTTGCTGCAGCAGTTGGTGGAAATCCCAAAAAGGTCAGTATTGGAACCACGATAATCCCGCCGCCCAAGCCAATCATGGAGCCCAACAGTCCCGCCGCAAACCCCAAAGGAATCAGCCACAGTTGATCAATCATGATAATGCCAATCAGAGAATTTTCTATTATATAATTAAACTATTTTAGAATAATCAGTGTCTGCAAAATGGAATTATCCTTTGATGTAATTTCTAAAAATATTTTAGAACTGCCCAAATTGTCAATTTTTGATTTGATGTTTCGCTCACCGGAGTCAGAGTAAAATGCATGGGCAGCCTCCAGCCACGAAGAAATAGACTCATAGTCTTCAGACTGTTTTGCCTCCCAGCAGTCACAAACAAGCGTCTCAATCGTCGTTTCAAACACTGCAAAAACATCGCTTCGGTTGGATTCCAAAGTAGAAGTTTCAAGATTAGCCACTGCCATAATAGGAGATTTGACATCACCACCAATGTTGATGTTCCCCAGTGCGTTTCCTTGGGAATCCAGCACCGCAGTGGTAGTACAATATTCTACGGTTTTTAAAAGTCCATTCTCAGGAAACGTGCAATATTCACTAATGGTATGATCAGTAATTGCAGATGGTGCAGAAACGAGAATATTTTGTTCTGCCAAAATATTTTGAATTATCTCAATATCATAATAAGTAAAACCTGTTTCATAAATTGATGGAGATGTAGAAGAATCATCATCTACCAATAGAAAAGATGTAGAAATAATGATTACAATACCAACTATGATTGGAATTATAATTAATTTGTTCATAGTCTATAAAATTTTAATTCAAAGATAAGGCTTTGCAATATTAAATTGAAATTATAGTTAATTTTGAATCCCTAGTTATATTATTCTGATCAACAAATCCAGCAGTTACCTCAAGAACATATGATGCCTCATTGTCAGGAACTATGCTTTGGCAGGTCGTTATCTCCACCACAGTTTTGCATGGAGGGATATTTTTTTCAATGTGTACAACGTTTCCGTCATGGTCAAACCAAATCATATCTAATGGGAATTGCATGTTGAGCATCCATAAAGAATACAGACCAGGTTCAGCAAATACAAAGATCATCCCCTCGTCGTAAGGAAGTTGCTCTTGAAACATCAGCCCTCTGACACGTCTCGGTTCAGAATCTGCAATCTGCACTTCAAGGGCAACGTCGTCTATCAGAATGATACCACGTGGAAATTCAACTGACTCCAGTTTGCTGTCACTTGGAAGGGTCAGCATTCCAATAACTCCGATGATCACTGCGGCAATTGTAATCGGGATTAACGCCTGAGCACGGGTGGTCATGAATGTATTTCCTCTGATCCTTTTAAAATACTATCTGCAGCGTGCTTGTTTTTGCGAGGATCACCATCCACATTCCCAATTGCCTGTAAACTATGTAATTCACAAAATTCCGACGTTGCAGTCCAGAATTCAGGAACAAATCTAGGACTTTACAATGTCATAGTCTTCTTTGCCGTTACCAAATTTCTGAGTGATAATTTTTACCCTGTATTTTTTTCCCCTTTGAATATCCAGAGTATTCTGAGTGGGTTTTCCGTTGTCATAGAATTTTGCGACAATCATCTTTCTTGAAGTGTAAAATTTCCGGACCCCGTCAAACTCTTCCTCAGTTTCAATATTCACTTCAGTGATAGTCTCCCTGCCAACTTTTCTCTCAACATTCTCAACTTTTACAATAGTGAAGATGCCCTTGTCATCCAGTTTTGACAGCGAAGATTCGACCATAACTTACTCTTCATTTTTCCCATCAGTGTGGGTATTGTCACATTCTGGAACCGACACCGAGATTTGATCACTTTGTTTTATCAAATAGTCCAACGTGTTCATGAATTTTATGCGAGAATAGTGAACTTAAGCGTATTGGAGTTTGTACATTGTTTAAAAATTGATAGTAATCAAAACCAACCAGATAACAGTTGACAACTTGACATCAGTTCTCCTGCCACACCAATTGATGTTTGGGATTGTTTGATTGCCACCTGCACACACTGTGTGGTAATGAAATAAGAAGACGGTTCTGCAAATTCCATGCGTCAGTTTATTTTTTTACAAAGCCTGAACGGTTAGAAAAACAATTGGTCCGGAACCTAATCTTCAGATTTGTTGTATTTTACCGTGCTGCCAAGAGGCACGGTAATTGTTCTATCTGAGCCCTTGCAGTAATTTTTTCCCTTGTAGTGTTTGTGGATTTTGATATCAGCCATCATGACACTGTCTATCCCGTAGGTTCCGTGGTGATCCGTAACTTCTTGGCTTACAACATGGCATGTCTTAGGAACATTGCACCACTTGCACATAATTTTCATTTTTTTCTCGTCGGCCATGGATTTATTCTGCAATTATTGACTAATGCATACTAATAATCCTTAGAGTTTTCAATCCCAGCAACCGCATCTCCAAACTCCAGCGACATCATGTTACTTTGAAACTTTGTAATGCAGTTCAACTAGTTTGTCATAATTGCTAGTTTTTATCAGCTCAAGTTTTACTTCTCTCCCCACATCCTTGAATAGCGACACTCCACTGCCAAGAACGACGGGGATTATCGACAGGATTATCTTATCACACCTGAATGATTTGGTCATCTTATAATCGCAAACATCGTTCTGCCGAGTCCGAACCATGCAGCATTTCCATGATTGTAGTGCACGAATCAGCGTGTCGCTTATTTTAAAAATCGGTGCGGGTTACTTTATGGAATTCTTAAAGTCGCTAATAGAAGACATTGTGGACTTTGTATGGCTCCCAATGTCATGAATTGTTGAACCGTTGTATTTTTTGTCAAAATACCTCCCTGCAACTATCATTGGCCCTCCGATGGCGATCGTGATGCCAGTTGGTTCTGGAATCCACACCAGCAAAAATCCAATTTTTTGCAGTTTTTTACCCGGAGCGGGAGCTTTTTGAAGGACGTGTAGCGAACTAGCAACATGTTTGTCATCAATGCCGGAAACTTCAGCATACAGATTTGCCCTACGCTTGGCAGAATCGGAGAATTTTTTCAATTTGTCAAGACGTTCCTTTAGGGGATCAACCATTCCAACCTGGATTTAGAAGAAGATAGTTAAGAGCCTGAGATCAACTCCCATCACATTCAAGTCAATAAAGGGCAACTAAAATCAACTCAAAAGACACCCAATTATACTAGATTTTATTTAGAAAAAACGGTACATGCCATCTAAAAATTCCAAAAGACTCGATTCAATCAAGGCCGCACATGAATCAGAAAAGACTCGCTCCAGTACAAGAATGGAGGACTATTTGGAGATTATTGCAGAGCTGGTGGAGTTGAAAGGGTACGCGACAACGTTGGACATTTCAAGATACATGAACGTAAGTGCGCCTAGCGTCACCAAGATGCTCCAAAGGCTGGACGAGGGCGAATTTTTGGAATACGAGAAATATCACGGGATCAACCTCACTGACAAAGGGATAGCGATTGCAGAAGGGATAAGGCAAAAGCACGGCATACTGCTGGAGTTTTTTGAAATTTTGGGAGTTGGATATGATACGGCCAACCAAGACACGGAAGGAATCGAGCACCACCTGAATCAAAAAACAATCAAACAGTTGAGAAAATTCATCACTTTTCTAAAAGCAAATCCCAAAATCATCGACAATTTTAAAGATCTTTGAGATAGATCTTGATGTCATTTTGTGAAGATGTAAAGTCCATCAGCTTCCTTGAAAGATCAGAGCGCTTTGGGATTTGGATTTGTCCCCTCTTGCCAATTCTGACGGATCCGATGAATTTTCCGTCGCCATAAATATCGGCGTGCATCGAGGTAAAGTCCCTGTTCACAGTAAGCAGTAAGGCGGTTTTTGATTCTGAGAAACTAAACGGGATATCGTCAGATGCCAGCGATGTGCCGTCGGACGTTTTCTCAACAACGTCAATGTGCACCCTGAGGGATTTTTCAATTTCTTTAATGTTTGAGCCGCCCCTCCCGATTATAGATGCGATGCACTGTTCATCAACCATGACTTTGACACGGTTGTCAGATAAAATTTCAACCTCGGCCCGAGGATCATACCGCCTAAACGTTTCCTTGATTTTATCCTCAGCTAGTTTTTCAATCCCGACCCGGTCCGCTTTCTTTCCGACGGGGACAATGACGTTTTCTTCTCCAAAGGTGTAGATTTCATGTTCCAAGACGCCGTCCTCAAAGTTTCTGATTTCAATCACAGGTCTGGCCAAATCGGATTCTGTCATCCCGGTAGGGACTTTTACCATCAATTCCAAATCATAGACCTTTTGAATCCCGCCGTCCTTGACAAAGACCACAGTGTCCAGAACATTTGGGATAATTCCAAGTTCAATCTTTCCAATAAAGCGCTGAATTGCATCAAGTGGGGAATTTGCATGCACGACTCCAACCATCCCAACGCCAGTCAATCTCAGATCAGCAAACGTCACAAAATCCTCCCGTCGTCGCACTTCGTCAAAAATAGTATAGTCAGGCCTTACAAGCAACAAAATATCCGCGGAGTTGTCAAAGCTTCCGTCAAGTTTGCTGTATTGGGTCACACCGGAGTCGACTTGCAAGTCACGCGGTGATTCAAATGTTTTTACAATCTTTCCTTTCTTGTGGTAAAAATTTGCAAGACCGGATGCAAGGGTGCTTTTTCCAGAGCCGGGGGCCCCAGAGATGACAATCCCTTCCGCGCTGTCAGCAAAACGCTCCATTAGTTTTTCAGAGATGGTGTAATCTTCAAGAGTCAGCTTCACAATAGGGTGGACTATTGTGATTTCAAACGCCTCGGAGAAGGGAGGATACGTGATGGCGATCCGGTAATCCTCATGCTGAACCACATATGCGCCGGTCTTGGATATCTCCAGCGTGCTAGAATCACACATGTTTACAATGTCCAAAATTTGAGACGTGATAAGTTCCAGATAATCTTTGGAGAGGAGTTCGTCGCCAATCTTTGTCAGCACAAACTCCCCAGGTCTGCCTTTTTTGGCCAGCGGGTATTGCTTTTCCTTGAGATGCACACTCATGGTTTCAGAATCAAAATACTTGAGAAACTCCAACGACTGAGTCATGATTTCGGATTTGAGAAACACAGTGTCAACACCTTCTGCCTGGGCCACCAGGTGCTGGACTCTGTCAGAAGTGTACAGTATGGCGTCGTTTTGTTTGGCCATGTCAACAATCAGGGCGTCTATCCTCCCACTGGATGCAAGCTTTACATCGTCAGAGGTAGCATGGGAGCCGCTTACGACAACGTTCAGCCCGTAACTCCCTGACAGCATCTTGAGCCGCTTGATTTTTTCAAGGCCGACAAACCCCTGCTCCTTTTTCTTCGAAGCCTGCGATTGCAATTCATCAAAGACATACTGCGGGATTATAATTTCAAAATTCCTGACATTTCCAGATTCAATCTGGGCAACCAGTTGGCCGTTAATTATAACACTTGTATCGGCAACAATTTTTGGCAACATGTCAGTTATCAGAAATTACAATGGTGCACTAAACTACTTTGCTAAAATATCAGAAATCCCTTTTAAGATAGCGTTGAAATCAAACGGTTTTGAAATATACGATGAGGCGCCAGAGTCCAAACACTGACGTATTATTTTTTGATCATCGCTGGCAGTGATTAAAATTATTTTGGCGTCAGGATCGTACTGGATAATTTCCCTTGCAGCAACAGCCAAGAATTCATCAGACATGTCAGATAACATACCAAAGCGCAGCCATTATTTTTATACCCTATGATAATGGAGATTCAGTGTGAAATTAATCAACAAAACATACATTTTGATCATGGTGTTAATTTTTGCAGCAGTAGTCAACCTAGTATTATTCTATCAAGGTCACGATTCTGAATCAGATCAGTCATTTTCAATCATCAGAGTCGGGGATGTCAAAGTCGGCGCCGAGTCGATTTCAGGGCTGGTCATATCAGTTGCAAGCGGAAACAGCAATGACAAAAATGAGATGGAACAAAAAATACACGACGTGGAAGAAATCATCCAGTCGATAGGAAGCGGGGACAGTGTAAACGGACACGACATTGTAAAAATCCCATCCGAGCTGTCTTCAGAGTACAACAGCATGACAGCATCATGGGAGAGTTACAAGGTAAGCGTTCAAAACACGGAAAAAATATCCGTCTTTGATCCAGAAGCTACAAAAGCCATGAATTATCTTTTAGAAAAAAACAACGAACTGATTCTGGCAACCAATCAGCTTGCCAACGACGTTAAAGATTTGGGCAGGGACTACACAAGGCACAAAGAAATCAGCAACGACTTGATGGAATACGCCAAAATCATCGGACAGCAAACGCTGCTAATTTCAATCGGCGAAGACACCAATGCCCAAAGCGAACTAAAAGAGAAGAGGCTGAAATTTGAGATAGGGGTCAGAAAACTGTTGCAGATACCCACTTTGGATTTGAATGTCAAAAGCGTCGGAGAAAAGCACGAGACGCTGATCCAGATTCCAAGAGAAAATTCCAAGACACTGCAAGCAATAGACCCGCTATGGGAATCAATGCAGTCAAAAATAACAATTTTGGAAGAAAGGACGCTGCTATCGCCGGAATTCAACTCTGCAAAGAATCAGATGAATTCCAAAAAAATGATGCTCTACGATAACATAGATGAAATTCTTAAAAAGTGGAACGAAATCACATCGAAGCACAACATCAGCGAGCAAACCACGGTCCAAGTAATACTAGTAATAGACATTGTCATTTTCTTCATAGTAGTCATCATGATCAGGCAGTCGCTGCGACCGCTTGGAATTATTACAAATGCACTTTCAAAAGTAAAAGACGGAATATATTCAGAAATCAAGTATTCAGGAAAAGACGAAGTTGGGGAACTGGTCACCAGCTTCAACATAATGTCCAGCACAATCAAAGAAAAGGATGAAGAGGGAAAGAAAAAAGATATTGCAAAGGACGAATTTTTGGCAATGATCACGCACGAATTAAAAACACCCCTAGTACCAATTCAAGGATATGCAGATATTTTACTTAGCGAACATTTAGGGAAACTAACAAGCAAGCAAAAAGAAAGAATAGCCATCATCAAATCAAGCTCCGAAGCGCTGCTATCATTAATCTCGGATTTGTTAGACGCCCAGAAATTGGAATTGGGCCAGCTAAGAATATCAAAAAAAGTTGCAGGCATCAGCGATACAGTCAGCAAATCACTTGAGAATCACAGGTTAGAGGCAGAAAAAAACAGCGTTGAAATTATTTTGAGGGGGGAAAATGTCCAGATAGAGCACGATCCAGAAAGAATTACACAGGTAGTCTCAAACCTGATAAAAAACAGCATCGCTGCAATCGGGTCAGGCGGAGGCAAGATAGAGGTCAGCATAGAGAACGGGCCGTCAGACGTAACGGTAAGCGTCAAGGACAACGGGGTTGGAATCGCCAAAGACAAGCAAGAAGATCTGTTCAAGAAGTTCTACCAGGTGGACACCACATTGACAAGAGAGAGGGGAGGCAGCGGACTAGGCCTTGCCATATCCAAAGGAATTATCGAAAACCACCTGGGAAGGATATGGGCAGACAGCGAAATCGGCAAAGGATCAACATTCTCGTTCAGAATTCCAAAGAACCAGTCCGAGCAGAACAAGACCCCGCTATAATCTACTTAAAGAAAACAAACTTTCAGAACTAAAATCACTCACACCCTTGACAAAATGGAGATATTGACAGCCAGAGCATGAAGGACGGCATTGCAAAAAATGACAAATTCTATACAAACTGCACCAGGTATTTTGAATTCCTGCGCAAAAAAGGCGTGACAGACTATAATTTTGAGGACGAGTACTATTTCACCATGCCTGCGATATCAAGCCGCAGATAGCAGAAGATTTACGAGTCACACACGGCAGAATATGTTATGGACACAGAGTTGCAGGATCTTGCAGACAGGGCAGTCAGATATGCCGAAAAGTCAGGGGCCCAGTACTGCGATGCCAGGGCAGAGATGCAGGAGCGGAAATCAGTTCTGCTGGAAAACAACGAGATAGAGTATGTCAGGACAAATGACGACAGAGGCATAGGAATCAGAATGATCAAAAACAACATGTGGAGTTTCTGCTCGGTAACCAATCCAAAATCATACGGGCAAGTCAAGGACGCAATTGACAACTCGGTAAAAAATACCGTGAACAGCAAAAAAAACAAAATCATCCTCCATCCAAACGTCTCAAAAAAAACCATAATCAATTACAAGGTGGCAAAAAAACCGGAGCTGGAAGAGATGATAAAAATCGGATCCGAATGCAGTAAAATTATTCTAGAAATACCAAGGATAAAAAAATCCATTGTAAATCCGTGGTATACATTAAATTCAAAATACTTTGCAAACTCCGAGGGCTCGGAGATTCTACAAAACTATACTGATACCGTAGTAGACATCACGGCCATCGCCCGCGAATCCGGAACAACACAGTCAGTAAACATCACGGAGGGCGGGAGGGGCGGACTGGAACAGATAACTAATAAAAATAAAATCCAGCAGAGTGCAAGAGAAGCCGCATCAAAAGCATCGCAGCTGACAATTGCAAAGCCTGCCAAAGAGGAAAACGCAACCGTGGTAATGAACCCGGACTTTGTATCGCTGCTTACACATGAAATACTCGGGCATCCATCAGAGGCTGACAGGGTGCTGGGAAAAGAGATGGCATGGGCAGGAGGGGCGTGGTGGAAAAACAAGCTTGGAGAAAAAATTGGCTCGGAAAATCTCAACGTGTTTGACGATCCCACCATAGAGGAAAGCCTGGGATGGTATCAGTTTGACGACGAGGGCGTAGAGACCAGAAAAACAACCCTTGTAGAAAAAGGGGTTTTGAAAAACCACATGCAAAGCAGGGAGACTGCAGAGACATTCAACTCCGCCCCCACAGGAAACATGAGGGCGACAAACTATCGATTCATGCCGCTGATACGCATGGCATGCACGTGCATCGGCAACGGGGACCGGGATGCGGCAGAGATTGTAAAAGATGTCAGACACGGCTACATGATCTCCAACATGAAGATTCCCTCAATTGACATGAGGCGGTACAACTGGAGTATCTCCTGCCAGTATGCGCAGAGAATTGAAAACGGCGAAATTACGGATCTGCTAAGGGACGTAATAGTAATGGGGACGGCGCCCGAATTCTTCAAGTCAGTTGACGCGTGCGGCAACGACTTTGCAGTAAGGCCGATAACCAACTGCGGCAAAGGGGACCCGATGCAATCAATGATAATGGGCAACGGTGGGCCCACAATAAGGGGAACTGCGACAGTGAAGAGTGTAAACTAGAAAATGAGCAAAAAGTTAGAAATCATCAAACAAAAAGTAATCAGATGTACAGACTGTGATCTTTGCAAGACCAGGACCAATGCAGTCCCAGGCAAGGGGAATTTTCACTCAGACGTGATCTTTGTAGGAGAAGCTCCAGGAAAAAACGAGGACAAGAACGGGGAGCCGTTTATCGGAATTGCGGGAAAAAAACTCTCAGCCGCACTGGAGGAGGCTGGGGTCTCAAGAGACGACGTGTACATTACAAACATTGTAAAATGTAGGCCTCCAAAAAACAGGGTGCCGACTACAATTGAAAGGGAGACGTGTCAGGAATACCTGAAACAGGAAATAGCAATCATAAAACCAAAGATAATCTGCATTCTGGGAAATACCGCGTTTAATTCCCTGCTGGGCGGCTCGGAGATAACAAAGTTCAGAGGGAAGCTAGTCAGAAAGGACGGCCAGATGTATTTTTTGTCACTGCATCCTGCCGCCACAATATACAACCAAGAATTGATCATAGTGTTGAAAAAAGACATTGTAAAACTGTTTGGCCTGATTGCAAAGTTAAAGGACGATAAAAAAGTAAAGATAGACATTGACTATACTCCCTAGGGAATTTTATTCAGCAGATACGGTGTCAGTTGCAAAAAATCTTTTGGGAAAAAAGATAGTTCGAATCATAGGCCGAAACAAAATATCAGGAATAATTACAGAGACCGAGGCGTACGGGCACGCTGACGACCCGGCAAGCCACGCGTTTGGAAAAATCACGGACAGAAACAGGGCAATGTTTGGGGAGGTGGGCTTTGCATACGTCTACTTTACGTACGGGATGCATTTTTGCTTCAACGTGGTGGCAAAAAATCCCGAGTCGCCAGCGGGGGCAGTGCTAATCCGCGCAATCAGGCCAGAAGGCGGAATCAAAATCATGGAAAAAAACAGAGGAAGTGTCGGTTTGAAAAATCTTGCAAACGGGCCGGCAAAGCTGGCGCAGGCCATGGAAATAACCAAAGGGCAGTACGGGGTTGACCTGACAAAAAAATCAGAACTATACATTGCAGAAGGAATAGAAATCAAAAAAATTATCTCGTCGCCAAGGATAGGGATTACAAAAGCCGTCGAGAAGCTGTGGAACTTTAAGGTTGAAATCTAAACTTTGTTATTTTCATCCTCGTTGTTCTCATCCAGAGTCCACGGTGCAAACCTTCCAAGAATTCTTGCCCAGTCCAACCTCAGCAGCAGCACAATGACGACAGTCATCATCGCACCAAAAACTGCAATCCCAATGTATATCGGGGTTGCATCATTTATGTTTTCAAGGAAGGGCTCCAGCAGCGACAGCCCCAGATTGTGCGAAATAAGTA
>JAPFQF010000051.1 GCA_029255365.1 Candidatus Nitrosopumilus sp.
ATTGCTTATTTTTGCCTAGTTAACGGTAGCATCTGTCCTATTTTTTTGATAATTTCTTCATGCATAGAATCTAGTGTATTTGCCTTCTACTCTAATGTATGCAGTGAGTTCTGTGCACTCTGCTGAATTACAATTATGCTCGTTTCTATACACCATTACTTTGCCCGCCATTTCTTGAAAAATAAGACAAAGTTCGAGCAAATTTCATGTAATCTATTCGATTTTACAGTATCTTGATCAATCTCTAACATCATTCATGATTAGTCACAAGTAATTATTTAGTATATTTTTTATGTTGTAATGCAAATAGTCTGCATTAATGTAGTGAGTGATGTAGTGAGTAATGTATGCTAACTGATGATATTTTGTATCTAAATGTAGTGTGTGTAGCGAATGTAGTGATATCAGCAAGTATTTTTAGAATCTAAGTTTATTTTTATAAAATGACCGTGTAAGTGACTACACTTCTTACATTATCTACACTCTCTACATTTTGTTCGTAGAATAGTTATCAAATAATGTAGTCTGTGTAGGCTGAATTAGACCTACTCTTTCTTTTGCTTCTTGTATTTTTTCAGAAGTTAGATTGACCCACTCCACAGACTTGCTTGTTCTTTTATTTCTGAATCCTAGCCTTTCTAGTGATTCTTTTATTATTTTATCACCCAGTCGTTCTAAATTGAACTGCCTAGCTAGATCATCATTGATAAAATTGTACAGTTGTTTAGAAGTAGTAGGTATCGTAGCAGCCTGTTCTAAGATTTGAAGAATTTTAAAATCATTATTATCTTCTATATCAGAGATTTTCTTGTCTTCTGAAGTAAGTAGTATTTTAGCCATGATTTTGTCAATTAATCCTTCTACCCCATGATTCTGATAGAATAATGCCATTGTAATGATGGGCAACCACAGTTTCATTTCCCTGCCTGATTGTTCTTTGATCAAAGATTTCGCTTCAGGAATTAGATCGTGTATTTCATCAGCATAGTCTAAGAATAATCTGTACAATGATTCTCTAGTTTTGTAAATTAATTGATCTTCTTTTTCATCAGGTTCACTATCTGCAATGTTTTTGTTTATTGTCCTGACTAGTTTAGTTTTGATGCATCTGTCATCTAAGACATTGTCAAATCCATTAATGTGTCCAAATGCTTTTGGAGAATAAACAGAAAAGAATTCGGGTGTAAACTCTCTTTTTTTTGTCTCTTTTGATCTTATCACCATACCTTCTTTTGAAAACCCGTTTCTCAGTAGATTTTCTAAATCTGTTCTGTCGTCTTTGCCACCTTTTAGACTTTCAGTTTCATCTAATAGCAATGTCGCACCTGTTCCTTGTATTGTTCTAAAAATAGACGAGATACTTGAATCGCCAGATAATATTCCGTTATAGGTGGTAATTCTAAGAAAATTCAATCGTTTTGACTTGCCTACATTTTTCATTCCAAAATAATCATTGTATGGTGTTAGATCAAATAGAGTATAGAAGTAAGTATGAGTTATCCAACACGATTGAAAATGATAATCATAGTCAAATTCATTCTCAAAGTATGTTGTTTCCATTTTGTATAGATTATCAAAGACTTGTTTTGGATTCACTTTATCGTTAGATTGAATGTATTCTTGAACGTCTTTGTTTTTCCATTTGTCGTTTAATGTTTTAAAACTTGAAAATATGCTTGTGACATATTTTTTTTTCAAGATTGGATCATCTATGGGTAAAATTTTTTTACCTTCTGTTCCATTTGTAACAAAGTATGCTTTTGAATCAAAAGTATTGATGCCGTTTTCCGTAATTTTTGTTGGTAAATAGACAAGAATTAGCCTTGTTTTATCTTCATCTAGTGTAATTGCTCTGAGTTCTTTAGGTGATTCATCTAAAAGTTCGTATTGTATTCTATCGCTTATTTTGAATTTTTTATTGCTCTCTAAAGTTTCATCATTAACATATGTTGTAGCTGATTTGAATAGTTTTACAAGTTCTTGTGCGTCTAGAGGCTCTTTTGACTTTTCATTTATTGTTGAAATATGATTGAATGCTATCTCTGTATCTTTTATTGACTTTAGGACATTACACGATAATTTGAATAACGTGTTGTTTCTGTTTCCTTTAGGCACTCCGTTTTTTATAGAATCAGATAATTCTTCTTTGATTGGTTTTTTTGCTAAATCGAACCCTAGTTTTTTAAGAATTGGTTTTATTTCTGTTTCATAATCAACATAGTTGATATTTCTGGTGTCGGATATTTTCTCATAAATTTTTCCTGTCTTTACATAAACTCCGTTGAGATTCTTTTCATAATGTTCCGAAGTCTCGCCTACAACATAAGTTCCAGTTGATTGAATGTCTATGTGTTGAGATTGATTGTTATCTAGTCGCATTGTTTGTGGTATTGTATCTGCTTTGACAAAAATATGAAATCCCTCCCCAGTTTTTACAATGTATGTTTTATCTAGAAATTGTGTAAAGTTTGGAAACAATGAATAATCATCTACATCTATCACAAAGATCTTTGATTCCCTACCTAATACAATCCCAAAAGATTGTTCTTCTGTTACTTCACCCTCATAATTTTGCCAATTACTACCTGCAGGTCTCTTATCTCTTAGTGGAAATACGCGTAGACCTTGTTCTCTCAAACTAGTTGTAGTTTCTTCTCTTAGATTCATTGTAGCCTCTCCATTGATACCATAAACTGTTTATCGTCCTGACCGAAACATTTTTCACAATATTCTACAACATAATTTACAGAATCACCACCATCAAATAGAACTCTGAATTTTTTATCGTCTAGACATTCACATTCGTATTCAAGTGGGGCTGTGATGTTTTTACTCATGTGAATGTATGAAAGAAAATCCCTTATATTTGACGAAGTATACATATAGATATACACATTGACAGAGTCAAAGAAACAACCAATATTTGAAAAAATAAGCGAGGTAGTCTCAGAGTATGAATTAACAGGAATTACAAAAAATGAACTTGTTCGAATACTTCAGCAAGAAGGAATTGCCTCACGGATGACTTTTTACGAGTATCTTGACGCTATGGTAGATCCAAAGGGAGCAAACACCATTCAGATGATAGTTCCCAAAGGTCAGATCAACGCAATTTGTTTCCCCACTCCTGCAAACCAAATCATGGTTCAACTAAAGACCAAATTCAAATCCGTTGTCAATTTACTTGATTTGATTAAAAAATATCCTTCATTAGGAGATTGTTTTATTCCTCTGCCAAATCTAGAGAAAGTTTTTGATGGTGAAAAAATACCTCCAGAAACAGGATTTGAACACCATTCATCTTTGTATTCAGAAATAATTCATTCTAAAAACTATACTTTTGGTGACTCTAGATCATACATTACATTAAGATTTCATGGCGCAAGACGAGACATTCTGCAAGATCTTTCAATCTTTTTGACTCATTATCTGTATTCCCCACATAGAAAGTATTCAAAGCAAATTCAAGAAGAGTGTATTAAGATTTTAACTCCCACTTTTTTGCATGCATTAAAAATTTTGAATAACGATTATGTAGAAACTATCAATGTATCAAAAGAACTTAAAGAAACAATTCAATTAAAGGCTCCAAAAGATGCTGCAGTATTCGTTATATTAATCAAGGCACCATCCATGCCACAAATTGAAGTTGAATTTTTAAAAATTCTTGGAAGATACTACTATACTATAAGCAAACAATTTTCAAAAAAAATGGAACTAGATTCATGCAAAGAACAACAAATTATTTCTAAAGTCATAAAAAATTTCTATTGTGAAAATGAACTTGAAAATAATATGGATGAACAACTAGATTCTCAAGATATAGAAAACATCATTAAATTAAATAACAATCTTAGCGTAAATAGAGACAAAGAAAGTGAATTAAAACATGTGTATGGTTTTGATGAAAATTCACTAGCCATCAAGCTTGTCAAAACGTTTTCAAAAGACGAGGAAGATACAGATGATGCATTGCACATTAAAATTTACTACTTGAAATTATTTTTATCTCTAGACATATTCAGTAAAAAAGAACAACAGATTATCGAATATGTTTTAAAACATGATGAAAAAGTTCTAAATTCAAAAGAGTGGATTGATCCAAAAGAGGGTCGTAAAACACTAGAGGCATTATTTCCAGACGAATTATCCAAATATGATTAAAATTCTCATTTGAATTGATTTTTACGTCTAAGTTTATCCGTTCTTGATATTCTTTTTTGCATTTTCTCCATATTTTCTTGTAATTTGGTTACTTTCTTCTCCATCTCATCGGCATTGCTTTCGCCCTTTGCCATGCTGGAAAAGTTGGAAAATATGTTGATTCTGCGACTGGCTTTTGCATATTCCTTGCGTAGGGTCTTTGAGAACAATTCTGCCTGCTTTTCATAGGAATCCTTTGGTTTGTGCCCGATCAGATGCTCACATACGTCTGGGCGAACCTCACTATCCATTAAAACTGATTTGAGCAAGTCTCTGAACTCGTGCGAATTGATTCTGTACCTTGTGGATCTGTACCCTGATAGTTTGTCATCCAAACCTGCGTTCTTTCGCAGTTTTTTCATTGTGACTATTACCCATTCTTTTGTAATCGGTTTCTTTTTTTCTGTGAGAAATATCGCTTGATCCTCACTCATCTCCTTTCTCGTCTGTTTTTTTCTGAATTCTAGGTATTTCACTAGCGAGTCTATGGCGTCTTTGTCAAGGAATCCTGTGTGTGTATATGCCGTCTTCATCCTTGTTAGTCTTATTGGAACTGGACATAGATTGGTATCCCATTTTTTGTAATTTTCTGTTCCAAAACAACTCACTAGTTGCACCCATGCCTCAAAGTTGAATCTGTCAATCAGGGTGGATGTGTCTAGCCCTCTGTGAAACTTGCAAAGCAACGCTGATTTTTGTACTAGTGTTGGGTTTCCAACTGTGAATAACTGCATCAGTTCATCAAGGTTGAGACTTGCCTCTCCCTCCCTGTCTTCTGATGTCGTATGCCCTACTTTGATATTGTACTTGAAATTAATCGGAGCGTCATTTTTTTCAAAATATGATTTTATTGAATTTACAATTATTTTCATCGATTTATCACTCAGGGTTTCATTTTCTGAATCCAGCAGATAGTCTTTGATTACCTTGACAAATTCCCTCTCTTGGCTGAGGGGTTGCACATAGTGGTGTAGCAAGTCATCTACCCCTTTGAGTTTTATTTTTTCAATTTTTTGTTTGAATGTGTCTTTGCCTGAGGAATAAATTTTGGTAAATGTTGCTTCTCTATCTGTGAGCCAGTTGTTGAACTTCCATAGTTTGCGAGCATATGTGCCTCTTGTTCCCTCGTGGCTTTTTGATTCCATATTTTTGAATCTGTTTCCTCTGTGCTGTTTCATAAAATATGCGACTGATTTTACCTTGATAAAATCCTCATATGCAATCCCGTATCCCAACTCTACCGTAGACAATACTTGCAAAATTCCTATTTTTCTGCCCAACATGAATGCGTGATATACTGCCTCTTCCCTTGCTTTTTGCGTGTCTTTGTTCGTAAATTTGTGCCCAAATTGAGTAGCAAAGTCCTTCTGGTTGATTTTTTGACCTATCTTTAGCATGGATAGACATGTTGCATACTGTGGTCTGATTTTTACTCCATAGTTATTTTCTGAGTTAAATTTTTTTAGAACTTTGTAATACTGCTTTACCACAAAAATTAGTCAAACTTTGAAGTATTAAAGATGAATTTGTGAGCTAAAACCACTGATCTAGGTTTTGGCTTTTTCTCTCCAACGCCTTTTTCAATCTGTTCAATGTGGATTGAATCCTATCTTCTGAAAAGCCTCTCTCCTGTACTAGGTAGTTTGATATTCCTTCATAATTTACTTCATCAAATACAATTTCATCAACGTCTGCAACTTCTGGATTCAGAAATATCTTTCTTATTTGTTGAAAATCTATCTGCTCTAGCTGTTCTTGAATCTGTGGGATGTCTTCCAACCTTGAATGCTGTTTGATTAGTTTCATTGCTGTCTTTGGACCTATTCTTTCAAAACCGTTTGGATTGAAATCCGTGCCAATCAAAATCCCGACATCGATTAATTCTTCTCTGGTCAACCCGATTGCATCTAGGGTCTTTTGTGTTTCAATAATTTCCGGAAGTACGTCGATGTAGGTATTTCTATTTGGAATCTTGCGCCTTCCACTGCTTGTAAAATTCCTTACCAGTCTTTTTGCACCGCATAATATTGAATCGTAATCTTGACTGGCCGAAGCATATGCCTGATCCGTGTTTGTTAGATGAGCTGCAGTTGCTTCCCCTTCAGATGGAGCTTCGATATACGGAATCCCGAAATGGGTGAGGATTTGTTTTGATTCTTTTACCATTCCATCTTTCATGCTGGTCGTTTGCTGTGCAAATTTCCTTGCATCTTCCATGTTTCCCTCTGCAACCGCTTTTTCGTATTTCACTGTAGCGTCTTTTTTGATTTGTTTTCTACGCTCAATTTCCGCTGTTTTCAGTGACGGGGGTTTTCCATCAAAAACGTATACTGGTTTAATCCCCAATGACAGGAAATTCACATTTCTGTATAGCAAGCCGCTTAGATGACTGGTGATTCGCCCTTCGGCATCTGTTAGCTGCAATCCGTCCGGCCCTCTGATGCTTGCTAAAAACTGGTAGATTGCATTGTACGCGTCTATGGCGACTACTTTGTTGGAAAAGGCTTCAAGGGTAGTTTTCTCTCTTACCACTATGTCCTTTAGGTTTAATCCCATGGAATCTGTTGCCCTTTTGAGGTATTTTGTGTTTATCTTTCAAAAATGATCGATGTTTTTGTTGTGCCGATTTGAAATTAATTCCAACACGTAGATAATTCAATTGTCGCCGTCTCTTGACATGTCTTCTCATCTGAAATGCAAATTTTTTGAAACATGGTGTATCTCAGTTGGCGCTGCCCTGAAAATTATTGTATGCTTGGTTTTTTTTGAATCCGAAAAACAGCAAGCCATTCCTGTTTTAATTTACGGTGTCCCTGACGGGTTCAATTCAACTTTTGCAGATGACGTACGTGATGGAGAATGGAACGGGACAAAGGATCAAACCAAAAAGAAATACTGAGGTTGATTTTTTGATATTGACGATGTCTGATCATGTTATTCTTTTCTGATTTGCTTTATTATGGAGTTATTTTGATGATAGTTGCCGAGATAGCCAAGTAGTACGGCGGCCGTCTCGAAAACGGCTACGCGCAAGCGTGCGGGGGTTCGAGTCCCTCTCTCGGCGTTTTTATCTTTCCCCTGCCCTTGCTTAAAATTGTGGTAGAAAATATGTTTTAGGCCGTGAATCGAATGAACCAGTGTCTCCCTTTCGATAATGTTTTTTCTCTCCACTGTGACGCTTAGCACCACTGCAATGGCACTTGCTATGGCGCAGAAAATAAAATACGGCCTTAGATCAAAAAACGACTCCCGCAACACTCCTGCCAAAAATGCTATGAGGCTACCAAAACTTGCAATGATTGAAATTCTTGAAAACAAAACCCCCCACTGGTTGTTTGGAACCGACTCCATTACTAAGAGGTGCGTTACGGGGTTTTTCCCAATTATAAAAAATCCCATGATTGCTGAAAGAACAAAGACCGTGCCAATTTCGGATGCAAAAAACATTGCCAAACTCGATAGAGATATTGCCGAAAAACAGATGACCAAAATTCCTTTTTTTATGTGATATTTGTCAATGATCTTCCCCCAAAAAATAGATCCGATGGAAGAAAACCCATAGTGCACTGCAATTACGACTCCTACGTCTGCAACATTTCCGCCGAGAAATAATACGAACAGCGGTATCGCAATGTGTATGCCCTCAGCTGTGATGCTTGCTGGCATGATGAACAACAACCACTTTTTCTTTGTACGAAGAATGAGATTATTTATTTGAGAGAAAATAACGTTTTTTAGATTGGATAGTCAAATTTATGGTACTAAGAAACAATGTTTTGTCTGGCGTGCATGCAGTAAAACTAGCGCTACCAAATGTTTAAAGTCACACCGCTATCAAATCTAGTATGACGAATCAGACGGGAACGAAAATCAAAGAATCTGGAATTTCATCTACTGAGTTAATCTCTCATTTTAGAGAAAAATGTAAAATTTGTGGCCATCACCGAATTATGCACAATGAGTTGGATGTATGTGAGGGGGTGATGAACAAACCCTGCACTTCTGGCTGTGATAAATTTGAAGCGGAATAGGTGACTCTGTAACCCCGTTTTCCAATTCTTTAATAGGATATTTTTTGTAACCTCATTATGGGCTCTGAAAATAGCGGGGAGAAGATTTATCCACTGGGATACGAACCGCAAGAAACTCCGGATGTTGACGATCATGACGTTCGAAATCATTTGCTTGACTTTATCTTAAAATCTGGGCCTTCTGAAGTCGTAGACACTGATTTGTTTGCCGTAATGGCAAAAAGACGTTCAACAAGAAAATTTTTAGACAAACCTGTTGAAACTACAAAAATTGATAAAATTATTGCAGCTGCAGACACTGCTCCGACCGCTGGCAATTTTCAGGGGTTCGAGATATTTTACGTTAAAAGCCCTGAGAAGAAAAAACTACTAGTTGATGCCTGTAACAAACAACCCTATGTGAATGCACCAGTGGTTTTTGTTTTCTGCAAAAACCCTTCTCGTGTAAAGTTTGACTTTTCAGATGACATTCTTAAAAAATTCGCCATTCAGGACGCCACACTCGCTGCAGGATATTCCCAGCTTGCAGCTCAATCTTTGGGATTGAGTTCAATTTGGATTGGAATGTTTGACGAACAAAAAGTGATGGAAGTTATAGGGACTGATTTGGTTCCGTCATCAGTACTGTGCATTGGATATCCCGAACAAACAAAATTCCCAAAACCGAGAAGAAATCTAAAAGATTTGGTCCATGTGACTTGGTAACCTTTGCCTAAAATTCTCCATCTTTAAATAATCATAGTTTGCTGTTTAGTTTGTGACTGATGCATACGTGATGTTGAATTGTGATCTTGGTGCAGAGTCAGATATAATTGAACAACTGAAAGAAATTAAACAGGTGGTTGACGTCTTTGAAACCATTGGGACTCATGACATGATGGTAAAGTTACAAGCGGATAATTTTGAAACAATCCGTGACATTGTTTCGCGTAATATTCAAAAACTGAAGAACGTCCGCTCTACTGCCACTTTGATTAAAAAAGACAATTCTTAGATTTCATACTTCAACTATCCAAACCCCCAAATACTATGACCATTATCTAATTTCCTAATATACTGGGCTTCCAATTGACAGTTATGAAATACTGCCATGATTGTCTGACTCCGATAAACAGTCATTCAAAAGAGGAATACTGCAGTTTTTGTAAGCGAGACCGAGAGCAACAAACACTAAAGGCTTGAGCCCGTAATTTTAAAATAAAAAAAGGGGATTGATAATCCCAAAATTAAAAAGTCCTATTTCTTTTTTGCAGGTTTTTTTGCTGTAGTTTTTGCTGCTGCTTTTTTCTTGGCTGCCATACCGTGTCATCATTTTACTGGAATTTCTACAGGTAAAATTAAAAAAAATACACCAAATAAGTAATACTGTGAATACTATTTCAGAGTTCAATATTCTTAAGTTCATAATCTTTGTAGAAAAATGTGGGGCTATTTGGCAGAATGTTTGGAAAGAAAGATCGCGAGCCGTTGAAGAATGTGTCCGGGACGAGCAAAAAAGATGTGCGAACTGCAACCGCATTTTGTCAGAATATTCCAAGAAAGAAACATGTTGTTCATGTGATGAACAAAGCGCATCCTAGTTTCTGACTCGTCTCATGTCTGATCTTTGATTAGTTTGCATTTTTTGTACGTTTAATTAAGATCAGATCCTAAGTGATTCAAATGACAGATGAAAAAAATGAAATTGATAAACTAATTGACAGCATGATTACCAGCGGCGATGAATTGGTTGACAGTCTCAAATCTGTATTGCCTGACTCGTTATCTGAATCAATGGTGATGTTTCATGAATCTAATGTTGCCAATCTTAAAAAAATTAGAGCGTTTTTGAATAAATAACCTGCTGATGCCGATGCCTGTGATTTCTACTATATCTTTTTTAATCATTATCTGAGATCTACACTGTGGGAAGATCTAGGACTATTACCATTACTGTAGAAAGAAAAACTGGTGACGTATTTGATGCAATTTTGAAGATGCCACCAAAGATGATGCCTGATGCGCAAATCAATGATTCTGGTTGGTGGTCGTTTACTGGCCCTCATGGAAAATCCATGATAAAATTTAACGAAAACAAATTGCTTGGAATTTTAGACCATCAGTACGTTGATGAGGAATCCTCATGGGACGTCCCGATGAGAGTTGTTTCAAACGGTGATGTTTCTGAAGTTGTAATCACTTTGAACAAGCCTGATGAAATAACTGACGAACAGTTTGATCTGAGGATGGAGGATCTTGCTGAAATGTTCACTTCTATGAAAAACATCATCGAGTCTGAATCCTAAAATTCGGTCATAGATGTGGCCTGAACAGGCGCAAATCACTCTTCAAGGTTAAATGCAAATTTTGTAATGCGATGTTGAGAAAGAATGCCATATGAAGAAGTATGCTATCAGAGATTGGAAGAAGACCACCCTGAGGACTATGCAAAATTAAAATCTAAAAAACAGTACTAATCATTGTCAGTATTGCCGTTTTGATTATTTCCAGGACCTACCATGTCTTCTGG
>JAPFQF010000054.1 GCA_029255365.1 Candidatus Nitrosopumilus sp.
TCTCGCAGAAAAAGACATCCAGTCAAACTTTGACATCAACGGAAAACTGCCCAGATACAAAAACGACATCGAAGCTCCGTGCTACGGATGCACTGCAAAAATCTCCAAAGTTAAAACCGATACAAACCAGTCAGTTCCTATAATTAGAACCGTGTTTGAGTCAAAGCCCGCGCAGATTACCGAACTGAAAGACTCTCTTTCAGATCTACAAAAGCAATTCCTAGAGTCAAGGAATGTCATGGCTCAGAAAAAAATGGTGTTTGAGATGAATGAAATCATAAAACAGATTCAAACTCTTGAATAACCATTTTCATTTTTTGAAATAAATTACAATTCAACTGGAATATTTTTGCTGCCTATATTTCCTTGATCTCTGCAATCGTACCCAATACAGAATCCATCTTGACAATTGCCTTTTTCTCATCCCATCCTAGTGCAACATACCAGTCGCCTGCATCATCATGATACTTTGTCTCTAGAGTCTTGATATCCTCCGGCTTGACGTCGTATTTTTTGGCAATGCCTGAGACTGCAAGTGCGACTGCGTCTTTTTCCTTCTCTAGGCGTCTCTTCATCAACCCTATTCCCGGACTCATGTTTTTCTCACACCGCCTCATCTAATATAGTTGATTCACAAAACTGCCCTCGGCGTTGAATTTTTCCTGCTGACGCCAATTACATTATTTCAAATAGTCCTGTAATGTTATAGAAACAAAATGAGACTGATTTCAAGAATTTCAAATTCCACAATTGCAAAATCAAGCACTCTTGTTTCCCTGGTCTCAATTCTGGCAGTCATCGGCCCGATTGTGATTGTCTCGGCAGGATTTTGGGATGCCATATCACATCTCCAAAAAAGCCCGGAGTTTTTCTGGAGCCCTTCGCACATTGTGGTATACTTTGGGGTCTCCATGACCAGCTGTGCGGCAATCATGGGAATCATGTTAATAATTAGAAAGTCAGTCCGCGGTTCACTCAAAACAGGAATCAAGCTGGTAATTGTAGGGGCCGTCTTGCAAACTGTTTCAGGCTTTGGGGATTCATTGTCCCACGACGTGTTTGGCATTGACGGGCTAATCTCATGGTCACACCAGCCGCTTGAACTGGGGCTGGTAATCGCATCATTGGGCGCGGTTCTGATACTGAAGAACAGGGAACATACAAAACTCAGATTGTTTCTGCCGTTCTCAATTGTAGCGTTTATGTTTTTTACAACCTGGCTGATCTTCAACCTGGTGCTGTTCTTTGGACATACAATCCAATGCATACAGATCTACGAGATATTCTCTTCCGGCTGCTCTATTTTGTAATTTTTTATCTTCATGTATGACGCAATCATCATTACTACTGCGCCGACAACAACCATTATTCCGGATAAAAGCATTTTCTGGGAGTTTGTATTCCCAAACTCTACCTGTATGTCAACTGGATTTTTTGCAATGTTTGCAATCTTTGCCGTGTGCTCGCCGCTTTCAGTGAAATAAAAATACCCCACTGACATTTTTGTCTTGACCACCTGCTCCTCGATTACGT
>JAPFQF010000016.1 GCA_029255365.1 Candidatus Nitrosopumilus sp.
GCAGACTGACGTGCACGTTTGAAAATTTCTCTGATTCCTCGCTCTGATTCCCCTACCCACTTGGATAGGAGTTCGGGACCTCTCACTGAAACAAAGTTTGCCTCACTCTGGGTGGCAACTGCTTTTGCAAGTAGTGTCTTACCAGTACCACTTGGACCGTGCAACAATATTCCTCTTGGCATCTTGTGTCCTAGTTTATCATAAAGACCTGGATATTTCATTGGCCATTCTACAGCTTCTTGTAGTTCTCGTTTGACATCCTCTAAACCTCCGACATCTTCCCATTTTACATCCGGATTCTCGATGAATACTTCTCGCATTCCAGATGGTGTTACCTCAATCAAGGCCTTCTGGAAATCATCATGGTTTACAATTAGTTTATCCAAAGTCTCTGGTGGGAGTTTCTCTTCTTCCAAATTCAAAACAGGTAATAATCGTCTCAGACATTTCATTGCAGCTTCTTTGCAGAGATATTCCAAATCTGCACCGACATATCCGTGACTGACTGCTGATATTTTTACCATGTCGACATCATCTGCTAATGGCATGTTTCTGCTGTGAATTGCAAGGATGTCACTTCTTCCTTTTTTGTCTGGAACTTTAATCTCAATTTCTCTATCAAATCTTCCCGGTCTTCTTAGTGCCGGATCGATTGCATTTGGTCTGTTTGTAGCTGCAATGACGATGACTTTTCCTCTTGCCTCCAATCCGTCCATTAATGATAACATTTGAGAAACAACTCTTCGTTCGACTTCCCCTGTAACCTCTTCTCTTTTCGGGGCAATGGAATCAATTTCATCCACAAAGATGATTGATGGGGATTTCTCTCTGGCCTCTTTGAAAATTTCCCTTAGCCTTGCTTCACTTTCGCCATAAAACTTGCTCATAATTTCCGGACCGGATATGCTGATAAAATGAGCTTGACTTTCATTTGCTACTGCTTTTGCAAGCAGTGTCTTACCAGTACCTGGTGGACCATACAACAATACGCCCTTTGGAGCTTCAATTCCCAATTTTTCAAAAATCTCAGGATGTCTCAGTGGAAGCTCAATCATCTCTCTGACTTTTTTAATCTCGTTTGAAATTCCGCCAATATCTTCATAGGTTACTTGGGGAACGCCACGCAGCGTTTCTCCTTTCTCTGCAATGTGGAAAACAGTTTTTTGGGTTACCAAAACAGCGTCAGCTGCAGGTGTTACCCCAATAACTTGAAAAGTTAAACGTCCGCCAAAATATGGGACCATTACATTGTCGCCTTTTATCAAAGGAACACTCTCTAAGGCATCTGCAAGATATCTTTCATCTATTGGAGGGATTGCCTCAAGCGGTGCAACCACTACCTTTTCTGCAGCCACTGCCTTGATTTTTCTAACAGATATTGTGTCTCCAATTGCAATTCCTGAATTGTTTCTACCCAGACCGTCAATTCTGATAATTCCTTTACCCTCATCTGATGGATAAAGCGGAAGACATTTTGCTACTGTTCTTCTTTTGCCTTTAATTTCAATAACATCACCCGTTGATGCATTTAATGTGTCCATGGAATCATAATCGATTCTTGCTACACCCCTTCCAACATCTCTAGTGTATGCTTCGAGAACTTTGAGAGAAAGAGCATTTTGACTCATACACAATAAGCCTGAATTCTAATTTTTATACCTTTGTGGTAATTTCCAAAACTACCGGCAATATCACAAGCTTAAAATCCTCTTTACGTCGGAAACGATCAACATGGGTAAAAGACCATTAGTTCGAAGACGAGGCCGCGGAGGTCATCAGTTTAGATCTACATCTACTGGAAAAGTAGGCGTAAAGGCAACTTATCCGCGTTTTCCACTTTCAGAACAGCATGAAGGTGAAATTATTGATCTTGTTCACGAGCGTGGCAGAGAAGCACCATTAGCTAAAGTAAGATTTGAGGATGGCTCTTTTTCATTTGTACCGGCAATACTTGGAACTACAGTGGGCGCAACTTTGCAATTTGGATTAAAATCAGAAATTAAAAAGGGAAATGTCATCAGCGTTCAAAACATTCCTGATGGTACAATCGTATGTAATATTGAAAAGCACTTTGGTGACGGCGGTGCAATTGTTAAATCTGCAGGTACTAATGCAACTATATTTTCTCACGGTGACGATGGCGTAACAGTCAAACTTCCATCTGGAAAATTTACAACTCTTAATCCTAAAAACAGAGCCATGATTGGCACTCTAGCTGGCGGCGGAGCAAGCGAACGTCACTTTATGAGTGCAGGTAACAAATGGCGTAGTTTTAGAGCCAAGGGAAAGAAATATCCAATTGTAAGGGGTGTTGCTCAGGCAGCATACGTACACCCACACGGCGGTGGTCGTCATCAACACGTTGGACAAAGTTCCACAGTTTCAAGAGATGCACCTCCTGGTGCAAAGGTCGGTAGCATTGCCGCAAGAAAGACTGGTAGAGCTAGAATTAAAGAAAGAAAGTAGTTTTTTAACCTAAAATTGATTAATAGCTTTAGCAAAATATTGTTCTAGTGTCAAAGCAACGTGTCAGACTTTTTGTAACCGGAAAGGTACAGGGTGTTTTTTTTCGCCAAACTCTAAAAGTAAAAGCAAAACAAAATGACGTTTTTGGTTGGGTAAAGAATCTCAAAGACGGCAGGGTTGAAGCTGTTTTGGAAGGTGACGGAGAAAAAATTAGCAGGCTGATTGAATGGGCTCACGGTGGTCCTGCAAATGCAAGAGTTGAGGATGTAGAGATACGCAATGAAAAATTTACCGAGGAATTTTCAAAATTTGACGTACTGTACTAGCGAATTTCTTCAAATGCCTCTTTGATGGTTTGAGTTATTTCTGAAATTTCTTGGTCTATTTTTACATGGATGATTTGGATTGGCTCTTTTCTGCCTTTCTGAATTTTTACAATCACTCCTTCTCTTTCAGGTTCTACGTCTGCAAACCACCTGAATGCCATTGATTTACAGAAAACTACCCTGTGCATCCTGACATCTTCCATCATTTTATCTCCCAGCGAAAAGCAAAATTCCCTGATTGAATCAAACAAAGGCAACACCGGACCTGGAATTTGCTTTTTAAATTCCTCATAGCTCTTTTTGTTTCCAAACGAGATGATTCCTTCCATGATACTGGAATTTTTATTTTAATTATAAAGGTAGTAGATCTGCTGGCTCCAGTCTAGACGAACAGTCCCATTTCAAGGCATACAAGATCCGCCACGTAGACGAGGAAGCGTGGATGCTCCACCTTAGGATTGCTCCCTCCCGGACCTCATCCCTTTCGATGGTTCGGTCTTAGAAGTTATCCCTTCGGATATTTCTAGTCCTGCAACCACCCGCCTCGGCGTGATTTCATTTCCGCACACCAAGCGGGAATCACCCATCTAGAGATTTACCCAGCAGTTGCTGATCTCTGCATATAGCCGGTTTCAGAATAGGGCACGGCTGGCACCCTGATCTTACCTACTACCGTTTTTCCTAAGAAAGTATGATATATTTGCATTAGGTTTGATTTTCTTTCAGTTTTAAAACTACAGTGCAAACTGAGCATACGTTGCCCGTGCAGTCACTTCCACATTTTTCACATTTTGTTTTTTCCTTGGAACTGGAATTCTTTACGGCTTCTGAAACTTTGAGGATTGACTGGTACAGGTTATTCTTAATTCCGCTGTGCTGATTTTCCAACGAGTTTAAAAATTCGCGAATTTCTGTCCTTATTCCTTCGCTCATGTGCGGGCAAGGTTCGGATTGAAACGGCATGTCATTTGTAAATGCATAAAAAACTATTTCAGACTCATAGATTTCGCAAAATGGCTTTATTTTTCTCAAGTCATTTGCAGAAGTGTCGGGATCCATCCACCCGATCTTGGTTGTATCGCCGGAAAGCATGTTTATCACAAATGTTTGCAGCGTGTCATCCAGATTGTGACCTGTTGCAATTACATCTGCACCGATGTCCTTTGCTGCATAATCCATTGCGCGTCTTCTAAGTGTGCCGCAAATTGAGCATGATGATGTCTTTTCACCTTCCCTTAACTCCAATGCCTCATCAAGCGTCAATTCAAACAGATCCTTGTAAGAGTATACTTTGTGCTCAACTCCTAACTGGCTGCAAACTTTTTCAACGATCTCCAACGCCTCGTTTCTGTATCCTGGAATCCCCTCATCAATGGTAATTGCCTTTATTCTAAAACTGTGGGTTGATGCCATCTCATTGATGATTTTTAGCAACGCCAGGGAGTCCTTTCCCCCTGATACGGCAACTGCCACCAACTCATCATGTTTGATCATGTTGTATTTTGAAATTGTTTTTGCGGTTTTTCTTACGATTGACTTTGAAAAACACTGCGAACAAAGTTTTTCTCCCGAGTATTTTCTTGTATATGCTGCAGGATTTTCACATCTGTCACAATTCATGAAATCAACTGAGTTTTTTTCATTAATGATTCTTTAGGTCACACAAAGAATGAAAATGATTTTATTTTTACAAATCACTTGACTTGATTCATGATATGGAAATGAAATTGCATCTAAATCACAACTAGATACGAGTCCACGGGGATTCAGATACTAAATTGGGGATAAAAACATACTCTGATGGGCGTGAAAATTAATTTTTAAAACATGATAAATGTCGTAAATATCTCAATCGATTATTTTTATATTAGAGTATACTATAGTATATTACGGTATACCATGGAACAAAGCACAATAAAGCTTTCCAAAAAGATCAAAAATGATCTAAAAAAACAAATGAATCATTCTGGAGAAACATATGAAATGGTGATTACCAGATTATTGAAAACTATTCAAGAAGATGACGTGTTAAGTCAAAGAGTCATCAAAAATATTGAAGAAGGAATAGCTGACATCAAGGCAGGTCGAATATATACATCCGACCAAGTCAAAAAGAAGCTAGGGCTAAAGTAAAATGGTATGGGAAGTTGTATGGTCTGCAAAATCTGTAAAGCAATTAGGAAAAATAGACAAGAAAAATACACAGAAAATTTATGACTCGGTATTGGATTGCATTCAAGATCCTTTTAAAACTGTGATAAGATTAACTAATTCACCATTTTATAGACTACGTATAGGAAGTTATAGAGTGATTTTAGATTTACAACAAAATAAGATGATAATCTTTGTTGTAGAAACTGATCATAGAGGAAGAATTTACAAAAAATAAAGTAGAGCAAATTAAAACTATTTCAAAAAATATTGAAGATATTATAAACCAAATAATTACAAAATAAAGTAAGTTGAATCCTTGGAGGCTTGAACCTTTCTTGGAGGAAATTTTGGATTCACATAAAACATCTTTTTTAAAATTAGAATCAATTTTTCAAAAAACTGATTTTACACCTGAGTATGTTTAACAAAAGAAGCTGAATAATTTAGGTACTTTTTAGATTGTAAACCAGCCGGATTTCATATATGACAGGGCAATGTTGAGGCCAAACAGCGCAAAGGTGAATGCGTATATTCCCCACATTACCATGTTGACTGATTTGTCTGAAAATCTTTTATCAATAATTGTGTGAATGAATTTCCCTCCGTCTAAAATTGGCAAGGGAAGCATGTTGATAATGCCTATGAAAAATGAAATCATCCAAAGCCATAGCAAGAACATTGAAATGTTGAAATCAACACTTGTCCAGTCGATGAAATCCATTACGGGCTTGTACGGGATTGAATTGTCTCTCATAATTCCTATCAGTCCTCTTTGAGGATCATCCGGTGATGCCATTACTTCCAATCCGAATTCTAGCGCTTGACCGTCTCTGAGTATGGAAACATTGGCTGTTTCTCCCGGATTCATGATGGGGAAATCAGCTGGGCCGTGGATCGGTATGTCGTTAATTGCAGTAATGACATCGTTTGCAAGCAATCCCGCTTGCTCAGCTCCCGAGTTTTCTATAATCGAGAGTATCAAAACTCCTTGTGATACTTCATAAAACGTGTTTAGGATTGGTTCGCCAAATAACGGAATACTTTCTAAAACCATACCGAAAATTGGATTTGTCAGCATGATTGCACCCAAAACAACTGCAAACAATACGTTTGATGTTGCACCTGCTCCAATTACTCTTAATTTTGAAATCTTTTTGGCCTTGTCAAATTCTTCCTCATCCGGTTCTACAAATCCTGCAAACAGTGCAATGAATATTGCAAATCCGCCAGTCTTGATTTTTATTTTTTCCAATGCCGCTACTATCCCGTGTGCCCCCTCGTGAATGACTAGTACAACTGGAATTGAAAGCAAAAAGTACGTGATGGCCGGTGCCGAGGTCAGTGTGACTCCTGGGATGAGCACTGTCAATTCTGCAAAATTTGCTTGTGCGACAAAGTAGTTTGAAACGTTGTTTAGCAAAAAGTAAAATGCAAATCCCATCATTAGAAAACCTGCAATCACACTGATGTTTGCAAAAACCTTGATGCCCCTTTCAGTTCTTCCTAGAACTCTGATTAACACATCGTTTACGCTTTTGTTCTTGTATACCAGGCTGTACGCCTTTAATTCAAAACCATATTTTTCAAATTTTAGAGCCTTTGCAATTACAATAATGACTACCCAGGCCATCAGGACATAGATTATCGAATTCTGAGTAATAAAATCAAGTTCCAAACTAATTGTTAATTTTTTAAGGTAC
>JAPFQF010000026.1 GCA_029255365.1 Candidatus Nitrosopumilus sp.
CTTCACCAGAGAACTCACCATTTTTCATTTCAAACTGTTTTAGTTCATCACGACTAAAAACAATCACTTTATTGGGACTGAAATCTTTACGAATTCGGCGGATAAAAGCTTTGCCAAATGATCCTGTTCCTCCTGTTATCAGTATATTTTTACCGTTTAAGCTCACTTATTAAAAATTAAGATTTATGGAATTAACTACGTTCCATTAGTGGAAAGTAGTCTATGAATTTTTTTTCTGGTGCCATAGGGCCCATTTGGGGTATTTTTTAGCAGCCAGTTTAGCAAAACAGGAATGTAAAAAGTTTTCGCCTTGATCTTTAGATCGCCACCATTTTCTATTTCCACCCTGGGTATCGCATACCGGTTGCACTTCTGGGAAAAGAAATTATAAGTGCAACTGTAAGAAACAGAGACGTCGGAGGATTTGATTATTCCAAGTTCACGTGAACCATAATCAATCGTTTCGAGTCCATTAGGAAATGCAAAGGCATCCACTTTCTTATTAAGAAGGATTGATAAATCTCTTACAGAATCAAGTATTTCCCCAGCGGAAATTGAATCTGATTCATTTGAGAGAATTGGATGGTGAAGTGTATGTGCACCAATTGTAAAGAAATTAGACTCCGCAAGTTCCTTTAATTGCTCATCAGACATATTATAACTTGGGATGTTTGGATGAGTTTCATTTTTCACCTTGCGGATAATTGAATCAATGGTTGAAAAGGTTTGTGACTTTAAAAATTGGTTTGGCCCGAAAGACTCTAATCCAGGTTTATCTGAAACCTGAAGTTTAAATTTTTGCCTTACAACTTCATGATCTAGATGTTTCAGATCTTGAAACCAGTAATTGGTTCCTTGCGAAATCATCAAAGGCGACACAAAGAGAGTTGCCGGAATGTTTTTTTCCTTAAGAATGGGAAAAGCTATGTTGTAAACAGAAATATCGCCATCGTCGAAGGTGATATGACAGGAATTTTTGAGACTGATTTTCCTGTCGTAGTAGTCAATCATGTCTTGGTGGGAAACAAACTTATATCTCTTGCTCAACACATGGATCACCCTTTCAAACCATTGCCTGCTTTTAGGTCGGTGGAATAGAACTACTATATTGGGCATAAATCAGTATGGGTCAAATCTCTCAAAATCGCTGTCCATAAATTCCCAGCTATGGTTTGAATTCCGCAGCCAGTCCATCATTTGGTTGTTGTGACTATGAAAGGCATATATCTGATAAATTGGATAGCTGAGAAGCTTTTGTCTCAGCTTTTGGTGTAAACGCTCATCATTGGTGTACATGATCAGATAATTAAAATCATGTGCCTTTGCAAAGATGCCAAGTGATCCCATTTGTCGGACGAATTCGGAGTGTTTTGGATTAAGAGACATTAATATTTCGATATGCTTTATTTGAATTCCCTCGTCGGGCTCCAACTTTATCAGAAACAATTGATCCTTATCTTTCCAACTTACAATTCGATATTTGTGGAATTCAGGAGAATCGAGAAATCGCCAGGACAAGTATTCCCAATTTCTAAGTGTGGTCACCTCTGAATTCGAATTTTTCTGAGGGTCAACAAATTTTTGTAAAGTATCCGATGTAAGGGCTTCAATTTTCAAATTAGGGTATCCATAAGCCCGTATTCGAAGCAACAATCCAAAGAACTGCTTTGAAGAATAGTCAACGAATGGAAGTAGGGGTTTGGCTATTTTCCTCCTAATTTTTGGATATTTTACAGGGCGGATAAAGATATAATGAGCGTGTGATGAGGATCGTTCACTCCAGCCTAGTTCTCGTAAAAT
>JAPFQF010000028.1 GCA_029255365.1 Candidatus Nitrosopumilus sp.
GTGGGTGCTTTCATTAGATTTGCATTAAGTATAACCTCCCCCGTTTTTGTAGTACTGCCCCAACGACCCTTCAGACTCTTTATGGGGATACAAAGTGGCTTTCCTGCCAGGGGTGGTTTTTTTCCAATATTTTTTTATATCTAGGACATTTCACATTAATTTTCACTATTCAATAATCCCATCAGTATAAAACAACACCGCAGTCACGGCAATCATAGCACATCCATTTTGGAGCAGCAGTGTTTCTGTAATAGTCAGACATTGAGTTTGAAAGAATTATTTTTTTATTCCAAATCAATTCTTTGACAAAAAACATCCCGTCAAAATCACCATCAAAAATAAAACCGACCCTGTTGGAATTGCACCGCAGACACATGTATTCCACTCCGGGGGAGTGGTATGTCAGTTGTTCAGTTCCCCTTTCGCGGAGCCGATCAGAAACTCCTTTGCGGTATTGTAGCAGTTTGAAATTACCGATTGCAGGTTTGCAATGTCCTCAAGGGTCCTGTTCTTTTTTGCAAGGTCCACCTCCTGCTCGTAGTTCTTCCAGAATTCTCGCTCTACCTTTTCCAGATTCTTTATTCGCCTTGTATATTGCGGCCATATTCCATGTCTGACCAGAACATGTTTTAGCTCGTCACAGCTGAGACTCTCAATGTTATCTAGATGGCCATCACAGATGCTGAACTTGTCTCTGGATACCAGTTCGTCGTTTTGATCATAGTACGACTGGACTAGATATGCGGCATTCTTTTTTGTGTTGTTTTGAAATTGATTTTCTGTTTTGTGTTCGGACATGACACATAATGTACCAGTATGATATTTATGGGTTTAACTACACTTAATCATAGTATATTATTATTTAGTATCACTTAACTTTTATGCCTAAATTTAAAATACTTTGAATTTAAATAATTTTATGCACAAATTAGAATATGCATTGTTTGCATTATCAGTAATTGAAGAAAAAGCAAGTAAAAACAGCGAACTTGTAAAAGAATTAAGGCATCTTGCAACTAAGAAGGGAGATGTTTGAGTTATGAGCGACGAGATAGAACACGACGAAATTATTGAGAAATATTTTAAGAAAGGTTGGGTACCCTCAGACGAGAAAGACTGGGACTATGTGGTTGTCTCATATCTGCTAAACGGGGAATTAGTCAAGCAAGATACAGAACTTTCCCCAGAACTCTCAGCCCTCTTAGAGGAGCCTGACGACACTCTGGCAGTCAAAAAGACAAATCCATCATAACAAGGATTGAAACTATTCAGGGAAAAAAATAGAGGTGGGTATTAAGAAACAATACATTTGTGATGTCGTTTGCTTTGCCGAAGTATCTGATTGCAGCATGAACACCTGAAAGAATCAGTCACAAAGTATCTCTGACAAGTCCTACAGAATCGCTGACCATTTGCATAGCCTAGTTTGTATTGGCCTGGTGTATGGTCACAGATTCCCTTACACATCCAGCTCATCTTTTAGTGTAGTTTGTGTAGGTACGATGCGTTTGATGTTGTAGATTCTAGCATTGGGCGTGAATCCAGACACTGCTTTGCTCTGTTTGTTGGAGTACTTTGTCACTATGATCTTGTTCTCATCAAGCAAAGTTTTCGATCTTGTAAACCAATTAAAGAGTCCGTTTGATCCTTGAGGAATCCTTTTGGTGGTCCGCCCCCTTTGATCTTGTCAAGTGGTATGATGTGTTTGATTCCATTAGTTTCCATTATGGCAAGTTCTGAAGAGTCAATAGTTTCAATGGGGGTATC
>JAPFQF010000045.1 GCA_029255365.1 Candidatus Nitrosopumilus sp.
TCACTGCAATTCCACGTGCTGCTGTATTACAAGCCAGTCCAGCGCGTAATTGATTGCCAGAAAGAACTGGCCGAAATTGTGGATTTGACTAAAAACGAGCAGGAGCAACTCTCAGACAGCAGCGATCAGATAGTTTTAAAAAAACTAAAGGATATGGGATACAAGGACTTTGATCACCAGAAATTATTTGAAGTGTTTTATGAAAATGACGAATTCAGAGAAAAGATATTTGCCGAAATTCAAAAAGATTCCGGGGTTGATTTTCAGGAGCTGTCTGAAAAAAAGACCAATCTGTTTTCAGAGCTGGACTCCCTTTTGCTTGAAACTTACCAGACATCACCCGTGCTAATCGATGATCCGCGATTGGTTGCAGGGGAGGAAGGGTGTCTGCTGTCACTGGATTTGGAATTTATCAAGAACGGCAACCGTGAGGGAGTGTTTGATCCCAGAAAGATGCCTGATGCCGTAAAAGAAAATATTCTAAAACGGTTATCGGAACTGGATGCATCTATTTTGTCATGAGAAGATCCAAGAAACCGGAAAATGAGACGCTGTCTCAAAGGGGAGATCCGGCTCTGGATATGATTTCAACGGGAAATTTTAACTATTTAGGCATTTCTGCAATTTTGCGCGTAAAATTTGAGCAATGATGCAGCTTTTCTGTAGAAGAAGTTAATTACACCGAATCAATAGCATCATTTCCTATGAACCCTACATACGATGAAATTCTGGCAGCAAACGCATTGCGGGGAAATCAGATAAAGAAAACGCCGCTGATACACTCGCCAATGTTTAGCGAATTGACAGGATCTGACGTTTATCTCAAGGCGGAGTTTCGCCAAAAGACAGGTTCGTTTAAGATCAGAGGAGCTTACTTTAAAATCAAATCACTATCAGATGAAGAAAAAAAATACGGCGTAGTTGCGGCATCTGCAGGCAACCATGGGCAAGGTGTGGCGTTTGCATCATCGTTGGAAAAAATTCCGTGCACCATAGTTATGCCAAAAAACGCATCCCCTGCCAAGGTGGCAGCCACCAGGGGATACGGTGCAAAAGTAATCCTGGAGGGTGTCAATTACGATGAATCGTCATCCAAAGCTAAGGAGATAGCAAAAGAAACTGGCGCCACGATGATCCACGCTTTTGATGATCCTTCGATAATTGCAGCGCAGGGGGTTATCGGACTTGAAATACTGGAAGACTTGCCAGACGTTGATGAGATTTACATCCCGATAGGCGGGGGAGGTCTGGCAGCTGGAATACTGATTGCCATCAAAGAAAAAAACCCCAACATCAAAGTCATAGGCGTTCAATCAGAATCATTTCCATCAATGTACGATTCCGTTAAGCAGGGCTCCATCACCGCAAGTGGCGGTGGAAGAACCATTGCAGACGGCATATCAGTAAAAGTTCCCGGACAGTTGACATTCACAATCATAAAGGAACTGATAGATGAAATAGTTCTGGTGGACGATGTAGAGATTACAAAAGCGATGTTCCTGCTGATGGAGAGAATGAAATTCGTAGTTGAACCTGCAGGAGCTGCAAGTTTGGCGTACCTGATATCAAAAAAACCGGCAGTAGGCAAAAAGGTGGTGGCTGTTTTGGCAGGAGGCAATGTGGACATGTATCTGCTGGGACAGATAGTGGACAAGGGACTGGCAGCCATGGGCAGATTGCTAAAATTGTCAATCTTACTTCCAGACAGGCCAGGTGCCTTCAAAGTAATCGTAGACGAAATAACTCTGGCCAATGCCAACATCGTGGAAGTGGTTCATGACAGGCTGAGTTCTGGAATCAATGCCGGTTCTGCCGGAGTGACACTGAGTCTGGAAACGCAAGGGAAAGAGCAGGCAGAGTTGCTTATCGATGCGTTAAAAAAGAAAAACATTCAGTTTACCCTGCTTACCTAGGTCATTTGAATTTCTTTTTGGCAAATTTTGAAAGGCCTTCTTTTTTCAATTGATCAGACTCTCTCATGACAGAATTGTGCTGGTTTGATTTGTGCTCTTTCAGTTTCTTTTTCAAATCCGGAAACTCATTGGCAAGTATTTTCATCGCATAAATTCCGGCATTGCCAGCTTTATTCACTCCTACTGCAACAACTGGAGATCCTGACGGCATCTCAGTAATGGATAGCAGCGAATCCAATCCGCCAAAAGCAGAAAATTTTGCAGTGTCAGATTTTTTTGGATGTTTGTCATTGAATACGAGGATGGGCACACCTATCACCGGAATTATCGTATGTGATGCAATCATTCCAGGTAGATGTGCAGCCCCCCCTGCACCTGCAATGATGATTTTGAAGCCCATTTTCTCTGCATGTTTTGCATATTCTGCCAATCGTGCAGGGGTTCTATGCGCAGATACAATTTGATCCTCGTGTTTAATTTTATACTCGTCTAAAATTTCTGCCGCCTCTTGCATGATTCTGCTGTCCGAACTTGATCCCATTATTATTCCGACAAGAGGTTTTTTTGAGTAGGCCATGATAATAGAAAAAACTAGAGAGTAATTAACAATTCTATTACCAGATATTGGAAATTGTTATTCCAAGCAACATTAGATATTTTTAATCGTTAAACATCAACTTTGTAATGGCAAGGATTCTTGGAATTATTGGAGGCGGTCAATTAGGGATGATGATTACAGAGGCTGCAAAAAAGATGCCCGAGGAAATATCTGAAATCATAGTTCTGGATCCTACAGAAAACTGCCCTGCCTCGCAGGCAGGTGCAACCCAAATAATCGGGGATTTTAAAGATAAAGAGGCCATTATTGAATTGGCAAATAAATCCGACATCATTACTTATGAAATTGAATCCGGAGACAGTGATGTTTTAAAATCTGTTGAAGATAAAGCCGAAATTAATCCTTCTCCTGAAACCCTAAAGATTATTCAAGATAAATTTTTACAAAAATCATTTTTGTTGGAAAATAATATTCCTGTTCCAGAGTTTATCGAAATAAAAAATATTGAAGATGTTAAATCTGGAATAAAGAAGTTTGGCTTACCTGCAATGCTAAAAGCGCGAAGAGACGGATATGATGGCAGAGGCAATTTTAAAATTAATTCTGAAAGTGATGTGCAAAATGCATATGACTATTTTAAAGGGCAGCCGCTTCTTTTGGAAAAATTTGTGCCATTTAACATGGAGGTTTCAGTTATTGCATCTAGAAATACACATGGACAAATCAAAACCTATCCGCTAGTAGAAAATATCCATGAAGAAAATATTTTACGAGAAACAATTGCACCGGCAAGAGTTTCAGAAACTGTTGCAAAAAAAGCAGAACTAATTGCAGAAAAAACCATGGCCGTATTGAAAGGTGCCGGAATTTTTGGCATTGAGATGTTTGTCACTGCAGATGACGACATAGTAATCAATGAAATATCCCCCAGAGTTCACAATTCAGGTCATCACACTTTGCAAT
>JAPFQF010000048.1 GCA_029255365.1 Candidatus Nitrosopumilus sp.
GCTGGATATCACCTCGTCTACTCTGTCTTTTTGTATTTGTTTTGAGGCAGATTTTATGTGCTCTATTGCAATGTCTTTATTTTCTTTTGCTGCAATCTCAGCTGACACTCTAAGCAAGTCCACTGCACGTCGAGCATCACCGTGCTCCAAAAAACTTACTCTGGCGCACTGCTCCAAAACCTTGTCATCAATTTTTTTACCAAATGCTTCCTCTGCCCTCTGCCTTAAAATCTGCAACATTTTTACCTTTGAATAAGGCTTGAAAAATATCTCTGAATTTCCAATGCGTGATTTTATCCTGTCATCAAGATCATAGTCAGATAAAACATCATTGGATATTGTAACTATCATGGAAAGACACCCTTTCTCTTTTAGTTCTGCTTGCATCTGGACTAGTTTGTAGACAAAATCAGAGGGATTTCCACGTTTGTCATCAAATATAACATCAAATTCATCCAAAGCTAAAACAAATAATTTTTTTTGCTCTGCATTCATTGTATTCAAAATTGTTTCTTTAATCTTTTGCATCCCGTTATTCATTCCCTGTGCACTGGTAAGACTGGGCTGATCCAACTCATTTAAGATTAGATTCACTCCGCCAAAGACTGTCTTTGCTTTTCTGAGATTTGCAAAACACAGTTTGATTTCTGGAATGTAATTGCAAACGTGTCTCATTATAGTTGATTTTCCAGTGCCACTTCGACCATAAATGGATAATAAAGGAACAACTTGTTCTTGCTTATAGTCATAAAGAAAACGAACTATTTTCTCAACTTCATTTACTCTGCTTACGATCTTTGTCGGCTGGGTAGACGTGTCTAGTGCTGACTTTTTCACAAATACTTTTCTCTCTTTTTCTACTTTGTTGATTATCTTATCTAATTCGGCATCAGACATACATTGTTTCACTGGAAACACATATAATAATATTTTATAGGCGTGAAATTTACAGAAATTACCCTATTTTTGGGCTAAAAATCATCATTTTGAGAAAAATTCTCATTTGGGCTTTAATTTGACTAGTTTATTGTAGGAATTTTGGATACCCTATCTTGCTTTGAAATCTGGAAAAATTACTATTTTTGAAGCAAAAGAATTGATGCCTCATTATCCAAATTAATTCTGCCATCTCAAGCTCATGTCTTTTGAGAACAGGCAACACGCTTAAGTTTCCAATTTTCAATAAAATATCTGTGAATTTTATTACAAGAAAGGTTCTTGAGATGCAGTACAAGAAACTCGACGACTCTAAAAAGAGGCTAAACCGGCATCTGGAGAAAAGAGAATCTCTTACAAACTCTGATGATAAGAAAGAGATTGAAAAACTAGAGAAATACATTGGCATTTGGAAAAAAAATATAGAGAAAATTGAAAAAGAGATCAAAAAAATAGAAGACCGAGAATCAGATAAGGAACAGGCAACACGCTCAAGCTCATGATTTTTAGATTGAAATCATTGGAGATCTGCAATGACTGTGGACGTGATACTCTACAACAATGTCACAAATATTGCAGAAGATGTGGCGCAAAGAATCCATCCTACGTCAAGCCGGTTGGGATGATTGCCAGGTGCAAAAAATACCGCGGAATGAGATCATTTCAAATATTTTTTGTTCTCCCTCAGATATTTTGAAACAAACCACCTTACAAAAACCATCTCGTTATTTTTCAGATACGACGATTCAAGCTTGTTGATGTATGTCAATTTTTCCCTGGGATCGACGTTCATCATGGGGTATCCGTTTTTGTGCAGGATAAGTATCATCAGCAGCCTGCCTATTCTCCCGTTTCCGTCAATGAAAGGGTGAATCAGTTCAAATCTGTTGTGAAACCGTGCACTCAGTTCGACAGGATTCATTGTCTTTTTGTTTTTGTCATGCCACATTACCAGCTTTTCAATTTCCGGAACGACTTCATCCCACATGACATATTCTGTTCTTCCCAAGTATGGTTGAACATCAGTTCTTCTGAAACTTCCGGCGTTATCCGTATCAGTTTTTTCAAACAATGTTTCATGCCAACTTAGAATCATTCTTTTAGAGATATCCGCGCCGGTATCTGACATACTGTCAAAGATTTTTGCCAGCTGTTCGGCCTCTACGATGTCCTCTGTCAAAGTATCTTTCGGAGACAGTCTGTCCTCAAGCAGTTTTCGCGTCTGTCCCAAAGTCATGGTGCTGCCCTCAATCCTCTGGGTGCTGTAGGTGTGGGCTATTTTGAATCCGTGACTTTCAGCATCCAGTATTTTTTTGTCTGTGGTCTCATTTCGTTTGGAATAATTTTTTTTAATAGTTTCAAGTGATGGCGTCTTGTCTTCCCTGTAGGATTGCTCCTCGTGCACTTTCATGATGTTTTCAAGATTTGCAGGCTTTTTTGTTCCAAGATATTTTTCCTTGGCCTTGCCTCTGGACGAGTATGCCAGATAATACTCTGTCTTTCCGTTTCTTTTTCTTTTTACGACACTTACCATGATGCTATACCTATACAATTTAATTATATTTATAAATATTTGATAATTTGTATAGGTATTTGGGCGTGATTTATTCAATATTTTCTATTTGAAAGCAAAATATCATGGAGCCCTTCGGGCTCAAAGCATCTGGGCCTTATGCGCTAACCCAGTGCCACTCTCCCTGTTCCTTTACCTTTAGCGCGACTATCCCGTAAATCAGGGACATTGCAGAGTCAGGAGGGTGGTTGTACTCCTTTCTTGGGCGCTGTCTCGGGTCTGAGATTACCTTCCCAAGATCCTGCAGGTCTTTTCGCGTGATGCCGTAAAGATCTTCAAGGAGAAAGCCTGTCTCGTAGTCGTTCTTTGAGGG
>JAPFQF010000018.1 GCA_029255365.1 Candidatus Nitrosopumilus sp.
CTTTGGCGTCTCTTTAGCTGGTGTCTCTGTCTTTGGTGTCTCTGTCTTTGGTGTCTCTGTCTTTGGTGTCTCTGTCTTTGGTGTCTCTATTTTATCAGAAACTTTTTCGCTTTCTTTTTTAGTAGTTTTAGATTCTGCTTCTTCGACGTATTTTGAAACAAGAATATAACCTTCTTCAGTTTTACTCATTCTTACTCTAACTTTTCTTGGAGGATTTCTAACGCCCCTTATCCACATAGAACGAGCTAACTCTTCATCTATTTTGATCGTTTCAACTTTCATGTGATGTCGAGCAAATTCTCTAATCATGTTAATTGCTCTAACAGCTCTGTGTTGCGGTTGTGAAATTGTCGCTTTACCAAGAGGAATTGTATAAACGCGTTCTAATTCTTGAGACATCTATCCGACCTCCACATCTGTTGATCTCCAAGCTCTGCGCTTTGGATTAGTTCTGACTGTTCTGTTGGTTCTGAGAATAATCCATGCGGGTACTGCTGATGTCTGTCTAGTCTTTTTGAGTAGACGGATTTTCCTTGGAGAGGACTTACGTGCAGCCATAGATTGTCAGGCACGAAGAGCTCTTTTTAAATGAATCTCAGGATTTTACACAATCTCGAATCTGTTTTAGTATTCTTGCAGAAGCTCCCCATACAATGTGATTTTGATATTCAAAAGTATACATTTCCTGAATTAGATTATGAGACGGATCAGGATCCTTCGCCTGAGTTTTTAAAAATGGCTCCAAAGGAATGTGAAAAATTTTTTCCACTTCGGCGTTGGCTGAAAGTGCAGGGATTTGATCCACTACGGAAACGAACGGCAGGATCAAAAAACCCGAATTCAGTGTTACAACTGGTTCTAGCTGCCCAATCACTTGTTCTTTAGAAATGGTCAGCCCTATCTCCTCGCTTGTTTCGCGTAAGGCAGTTTCTAAAAGATCCGAATCATCAGCATCTAATTTTCCACCAGGGAATGAAATCTCACCTGCATGAAATTTCATGTGTTTTGGTTTTTCAGTCATTACAACAATCGGCTCTTTACCATAAACTACTACAAGTACTGATGCCAGACAATACTTTCTATCAGATTCAATTTTAGAACTAATGGGAGTTGAAAGGTTGGATTTTAAATCATCTAGGAGCATTGTAATTATTTCCTACCATTCCAAATAGGTATTGGTATTCAAAGGTTTTAACCAAGGATAGAGGAATTGGAAATATGACGATCAGGTATGAAGCTAACCCGCCCAAGATTCTGCCCGATGTAGATACAAATGAATCAATCAAGAAATTCATAGAGAAAATAAAAATCATTTCAAAAAAATGTGACGCAATTCACTTGACTGAAAATGTGTTAGGGTTTCAAAGAGTTTCGCCAATCGAGGTGGGTAAAATTATCAAGAAGGAAATTCCGAATTTGCCAATTACTGTTAGCCTTAGAGTTAGAGACAAGAGTGAAAATGAAATTTCAGAGTTTGTAGACAGATGCATTTCAATCGGATTCTCAGGAATTTTGATACTGATGGGTGATCCTTCACAGACGGGGAAAGAAGATTCTGGCCAGATTCCAAGTTTGACAGTCAAGAGGTTAAGAGAGCAGGGAGTGGATTCAAAAATTGAGCTGTATCTTTCAATATCAAACAAGCCTAATTTTTCCAAAATTGGAAAGAAGATGGATGCAAGGCCGAAAGGATTCATGACTCAAGTCATTCAAAACATAGAACAGGTTCAGAATCTATCAGACAATCTTGAAGGGTTTTCAGTAATTCCAATTCTGTTGTACCCGTCAGATAAAAATGAAAAATCGGCAAAGTTTCTGAATTTGGATTTAGCGTCATACTCTCAGGAATTTGAAGAGTTGCTAAAGAAAACGCATGAGATTACAGGGGACGTTCTGCTTACATCGCCTAGTGATTTTAGCGGACTGAATGAGTTTTTGGGAAAATTATCTTTATTTAGATAATCATCCATTTTGAAAATAATCCAAGTTAAAAGATGTAAACATATCTGGCTGAGCCCTCGTTTCCAGTATCACCCTTCATGCCTTTGTCTAGAAAACGCTCTTCGATATCCCTTCCATCTTTTTCACTGACTGTAGACCAATCCTTCCAATGTCTAACATCCTTGCCTTCGTTAGCGTGTTGATCTTTTCGAATTTTTGGCGTGTCAGTAATCCCGACAGTCCATAAAACATAATCTGCCTTTTCTGAATTGCTCACCCTGCTTTCAATTTCAGAGATTATTTCAGATTTGCCCATAACAACACTGGTTGTAACTTTTACTTATGAAGGTATTTTTTTATAAAAATCGCTATTTTAAAATCAAATTCTAGGTGTAATGGAATTCAAAAGAAAGACATTAGGATATCAGACATGTAAAGATGGAATATGATTTTAGAATTCAGATAGTCTGGCGGAGATAAGGTCAGAGTACAAAATATTTTGCATCAGGATGGTGAATTACTATTGCCGCAGTTGATTGTTCAGGAATAATTTGTCCAGATTCAGTCAAAGTCATCCCAGATTTTTCAGGTTCCAATAATTTCCACACCAGATGATGCTGAGAAACATCAGGGCAGCTAGGAAATCCCCAGCTGTACCTTAAACCACCCTTGTACAAGTTCAATTCAGACTTTATTCTGCGATTCACCCATTCGGCTAGAGCTTCTGCAATCTCAACTGCCAGCCCATGAAGATAGTACGCATCAGTATACTTGTCTTCTTTATTCCATTGTTCAATAATATCGGCCACCTTATTTCCCACAGTTACGGATTGAAACGCAACAATGTCATTTTCGCCAAAATAATCAGTCAAACACAGGTGGTCTGGTTTTGTTGAACGTGGAAATTCCAATTCAACGTCATCCCCTGAAACATTCTCAACCAGTAATTTTCTGCCCTTGTTGTGACATTTGAAATACCCATAAACAATTTCAGGCTCAATGAGCTTGTCTCTGATTATCCTAATTTTCCATTCTGTCAGCAGTTGCTCATGTTCTTCTTCAGATTCAGAGCCTGCCTTTCCCCTCAAACCCCAAGACAGTTTGAATAATGATTTCTTGTCAATCATACTCCAAACCTCAGACATGTTGATTTGGTCTAATTTTAATCGAATTGGCTCTCCGATTATTTCAGGAGTTGGAGATTGAACTGGTTTAATCTCACTTTTTGGAAGTGTGTCAGGATCTATAGTCACAGTAGATTTTTCTTTCCAGTTCTCCAACTTTTCTTTCCAATCAGCTAAGAGTTTTGGTTTTTCGTCAGAAACTAATACATCCATTGTTTTGAGACCCTCAAACATAGTATTGCAGTAAAATACCCCGGGTTCATAAATTCCATCTTCTTTTGCTATTCTGTTTATGTAATTGGTGTTGATTGCAGCACCGCCGCAAAGAATTGGAACAGTCATGTTGTTTTTTCTGGCATATTCTACAAAGAATTTCATTTGTTTTGATGTAGATACCAGCAATGCAGACAATCCGATTGCGTCAGGTTTTGTTTCGTCAATTTTTTCAAGAAATTTTTGCAGCGGGACTTGTTTTCCCAAATCATGTACGGTGTATCCGTTGTTTTGAAAAATTGTCTTTACAAGGTTCTTTCCAATGTCATGAACGTCGCCATAGACAGTGCCTAAAACAAGCACGCCCTTGCTTGTTCCCTCTTCTTTGACCAAATATTTCTCCAGTTCGCCGACTGAAGCCTTCATGCATTCTGCAGATTTTAGAACAAACGGGAGAATCAGCTCGCCAGATCCAAATTTGTCACCAACCTCCTTCATTGCGGGAAGTAAATCCTCATTGAGAGTCCTAATGGCACTGTCATGTGTGGCTTCTTTTGGCAAATCAAGAGAGAGAATTCCGTCAGTGTTTGTGATAATGCCATCTTTCCCAAGTTTCTCAGCAATTGCGGATACAACGTCATTTTGAATTCCATCTTTGAGCCTGTTTACAATTCTAAAGTTTGCACGTTTTCCTGCAGGCCAGGAAGGGTCAACATCAACCATCTTTGAAACAGATCCATTTTTAGATCCAACATTCTCAAAATAAGTAATCAGATCGGATAATGCGTTTGGATGCGTGTTGAAGATCAGATCTTCGGCAAGTTTTTTTTCTTTCTCATCAATTTCACCGTATGGGACAATCTCTTTTGCATTAACTATTGCAGTGTCAAGGCCTGTTTTGACAGCATGATACAAGAATACAGAATTCAGAATTTTTCTAGCGTATGGTGCAAGGCCGAAGCTGATGTTGCTAAGACCCAAAGTAGTGTAACAGTTAGGAAATTTTTCCTTAACCAGTCGGATGCCTTCAAGGGTGTTTTTTCCTGCATCGAGAAATTCGTCTTCCCCGGTTGCCAAAGTGAATGTAAGTACATCAAAAATGAACTGCTCGATTTTCAATCCATATTTTTTCCCTGTCTCGTAAAGTAATTCTGCAGTGTCGACTTTTTGTCGAGGTGTCTTTGCCATTCCCTCAGGTCCGATACACAAAGCTATTGACGGTAGACCGTACTTTGCCATAATAGGGGCAAGATTTTCAAATCGACTTCCGTCGCCTTCAAGATTTATCGAATTAATTATCGGCCTTCCAGGTATCTGAGTAACAGCAGCTTCAATGACTTCAGGATCCGTAGAGTCGATTACAAGCGGAGCGTCAATTTCTAAGCTTAATCGTTTTACCAAATTCAACATAAATTCCAATTCATCTGCACGTTCAGTAGTTGCAACACAAACATCTAGACAGTGTGCGCCGTCCTCAACTTGCATTCTGCCCAAATCAACTAAACCGTCATAATCATCCTCTAGAACCATCTTCTTTGCTTTGCGGGAACCCTGAGTGTTGATTCTCTCACCAATGATAAGAGGTGGCGGAACTTGCTTTAGATCAACCGCCTTCAGTGCTGAGCTTACTCTTGGAACTGTCAATGTTATAAAATCACATCTGTTTTTGTAAATACCTGACCCTCGACAGAATTGGCTTTTTCGTCAATTACTTTCCTCAATGCCTTGATGTGTTCAGGATTTGTCCCACAACAGCCGCCGATGATTCGAACTTTTTTGTATTCATTAAGAAAATCGCCTAACGCCCTAGCCATTTTTTCGGGGGTCATTTTGTAAACTGCCTGCCCTCCGTCGTTTTCAGGCATGCCCGCATTTGGAACTACCAGTATGCTGTGTTCATCTTGCTCATCTAACCACTGGACGCTAGGGTTCATCTCAACAGGTCCAGTAGAACAATTTAATCCAAAAACATCAATCCCCATATCAGAAACAGTTGTGTATGCAGCTTGGATATTTGTGCCAAGCAGCATTTTGCCATATTGATCCAACGTGGTATTTGCAATAATTGGAACTTTTTTGCCAGTCTTTTTTATCGCATTGTGACATGCCTCAATGACAAGCTTGACTTCCAGAATATCCTGGCTTGTTTCAATTAGTAATGCGTCAACACCTCCAAGAATCAATCCTTCGGCTTGTAACTCAAATGCTTCACGTATTTCATCCAGTGGCAGTTGGCCAAGATCAGGGTCGTTGGAACTTGGAAGATATCCGGTAGGACCCATGGACCCAATCACGTATCGCGGTTTGTCAGAATACTCTTTACAAACCTCAGATGCAAGTGTCGCAATGTTTTTGTTAAATTCAACGGTCTGATCTCCAAAACCGTATTCAGTAAGTTTGATTTTATTGGAACCAAAAGAATTTGTTTCAATGCAATCAGAGCCGGCATCCAGATAATTTCTGTGGATTTGTTTAATCCATTCAGGATGTGTGATTACTAGGCCGTCGTTAAAACCATCCTGGTTGTTTGGAAAGTCCTCTGGCTTTGGGTCATGTCTTTGGATTTCGGTTCCCATTGCACCATCAAATAACAGTATTCTGTTTTTCATCGCATCAAGAAATGGTTCTTTTTCGGTCAATCTAATTTTAAAATATTTTGACACAGTTTAACTCTTTTCAGAAAAAACCCCAAATAGTTGTAGGATTGATACGTATGTTGAAATTAGGTGGAGGGGGATTTTTTGTACATTTATGCAAAAGTCACCAGTTAACAATCTAGTTCGCAGTGCCACCTTTTTTCAACATGCCGGAATATCCATAATTTTTGTTTTCATGCCCGTCATTGCAAAGGGCGTAACAGAATCCATTTTAGAAATTGGATTGCTAGTGGCGTCATTTAGCTTTGCTCAGATTTTATCCGAATTCTATTTTGGTAGGCATTCAGATAAGAAAGGAACTAGGCTCAAATTCATCAGAATTGGCTTCATTGGGTGTGCTGTAGCCTTTGGATTGCATTATTTTGCAGATGACCTCACGATGTTTTTTCTGGTAAGAATTGCCGCAGGAGTTGCAAGTGGAATCATGATTCCTGCAATGATTGCATATACCTATGAGGCAAATATCGACAAAAAAAGAGCGGCGACAGTAATTTCATTCCATGCATTAGGATGGCTTGCAGGCATTACAGCCGCAGGATTTGCAAATGATCTTAAATTAATTTTTCTGATCAGTGCAGCATCATTTGTCATCGGACTGCTATTTACAATCAAACTTCCAAATCCGCAGCAAGTAAAAGAGCTAAAACCGGGAACGACAAAAAGAGTTATTTTAAAAAACAAGTTTCTGTTCTTGTCGTTGTTACTAAGACATATCGGGGCGGCTGCAGTATGGACCATTTTTCCAATAATGCTAATGGAAAAATTGGGAGCTGAACTTTATCAAATATCAATTGTGTATGTTGCAAATACTTTGACTGCGTTTGTTTTAATGAACGTGATGGCAAGTAAGATTCACCTGTCAAACGTTACCAAATTTCAGATTGGGATAGGGTTTACGACATTCGTGTTTGTTGGATTGTCAGTAATTTCGGATTGGTGGATGGCAATGCCGTTCATGGCACTGGTGGGAGCTACCTGGGCATTTTTGTTCATAGGCGGAAACTTTCACCTCATGGAGAACAATCCACGATCGACATCAACAGGAATCTTTAGCTCCACTCTGTCAATTGCAACAGTGGTAGGCCCTGTAATTGCAGGCATTATCGCATTTCTTTTTGACTATGTTGCAGTCATGTACTTTGCAATTGCAATCATCATATGCGCGTTTGTCGTATCACTGAAGATAAAAAATGAAAAGAGTGATCAAACTATAGAGGTTTGAGCCAATCATGCAATCCACACAAGATAACCCATTCCCAAACACATGAAACGGTTCTTGGAAAACAATCCAGCGAAGCCAGTCAGTAACTCGCCAGTCTTCCTGCCAATTCAGCCAGTGCAGGCGACAAAAGATGTGGAAAATCAGATTTTTGAAAAGAGCAATTCAAGAGAATTTTCTATCTGCTCGATATTCAATTCTGTGTTTTTCCATTTGACGAGAGTTTGTTCAAAATTAAAGCCAGCAATATGCTTCTATCAATCAAACTGTCTTTGAAAATGTGTTCGTTTGGGGTTCTGAAATCAGAACCGACTGGCCCCATTCCCCCAACCATGGGCAAGTCTTGCAACACATTGCATAGACTAGACGTGGCGTATCGATGTAACGAGTGGACTCTGATGTCAGCATCTTTGGCAGTGTTTGCAATTAGTTTATAAAATTTTGAAATTTTATCCGAACTTTCCAGTGGATCTCTTTAGCTACTTTCAACAATTACAAAAATTGTAACTAGTAAAAAAACCGATGGAAGCGCGGGAATATTTTATCAAATTCCAAGCAGAGTAAAACTATCTCAGCCCCCAACGGGACATTACTTTATTTTCAAGTCTTTTGAAAATGACACCGTCGATTACCAATCCAATTCCCATGATTACCACCATAATTCCAATTACTTGCGACACGTCGTTTAGAGAACGGCCGGCATTTAGCAGGAATCCCAATCCCAGGAAGGAAAACATGATTTCGGCGCCAATAACTCCCCTCCAAGCAAACGCCCATCCCTGTTTAAAGCCTGAAATCATGTATGGGAATGCTGCGGGGATCAGAACCGCAGTGATTAGCTGGCTGCCCTTTGCGCCCATGTTTCGAGCGGCCTCTATAAAGTGAGGATCAATATTTTTGACACCGGTGTACGTGTTAATGGTAACCGCAAAGATAGCTCCAATCACAGTGACGAAAATGATTCCAGCATCAGTCAAGCCAAACCAAAGGATGGCCAGCGGAACCCAAGCAACAGACGGGATTGATTGCAATCCTAAAACCAGGGAGCCGGCTGTCTGGTTGATCATTTCGATTCTTGCCATAAAAATTCCAAGTACAACCCCGCCAACAATTGCAACTGCAAGTCCGATAGACAGTCTCCACATGCTGGTGGCTAACCCATAAAACAGACTGCCATCTGCGGCACCGTATGCCAAATCTTCAGCCACGTCATACGGAGACGGGAAGATATTGTCATGCCAAATGCCAGACATTGAAATTAGTTGCCAGACCAAAACGATTCCAATGTAAAATGCAATTCTATGAAGCGTGTAATTCTTTGCCATGATTATCACTATTTGCTCTTCTTTACCTCAGGTCGCAGTTCGGCCAAGATGTCTCGTTGGAATTTTAGCAGTGATTCATCTTCAGTTATTCTAGGTCTTGGGAAATTGTTATCAAATTCTTTTTTAATTACCGATGGACGATTACTGAAAATTACTATTTTGGTTCCAAGTATTGCAGCCTCTGAGACACTGTGAGTTACAAACAAAATGGTCTTCTTTGTTTTCTCCCATATCAATTGCATTTCCACCAATAGCAAATCACGAGTTTGTGCGTCAAGGGCAGCAAACGGTTCGTCCATCAGCAACACGTCAGGATCCATTACGAGAGCTCTAGCAATGGCTACACGCTGTTTCATCCCTGTTGAAAGTTGATATGTATACGAATCTGCAAAATTGGTCAGCTGCATCATGTCCAAATATCCATGAGATATCTTTGCACGTTCCTCTTTTGGAATGCCCGCCATCTTTAATCCAAATTCCACGTTGTCTTGAACCTTGAGCCACGGGAATAATGCGCCTTCTTGAAACACCATAATCCTTTCAGGCCCAGTCTCAGTCACATTACGACCGTCAAAGAGAATCTGGCCCTCATCAGGTTTTTCCAAGCCTGCGACTATACGTAAAAAGGTGGATTTTCCACAGCCTGAAGGGCCAACCAAACAGACAAAGTCTCCGGCCTCAACCTTCAGATTCACCCCGCCAAGTGCCTTGAGTTTGTGCGAGTCATGGCTAAAATATTTTACAATATTTTTCGCTTCAAGTTTGGTCATGTGATACTATTCTCCCTCAATAGAATTTGTATCAAAGTAGTAAAAAATACCAGACAAATCATATCCATTTCTTCCGAGATATCCAAGCGCATTTGCCTTTTCTGCAAACGAGTAAACCGAATCAGGCAAAGGGTCTGCAGTGATCACAATGTTTGACAAAGCAACATCCACAACATCGTCAGATGGTGATTGGCCCAGATGTGAATTCAAAAAATCATTGAAAATAATTCTGGTCTCAACAGGGTTTTGGTTGATCCAATCTGCAGTTTCATTGTGAGATTTCAACAGATTTGCAATTAGTTCAGGGTTTTTCTCTACAAAATCAACATTGGCAATTAAAAGGACAGATGCAAATTCTTGATTTGTCCAAAGAACTTCTTCATGGAATAATCGTTTTCCGTTTAATTCAGTTACCAAAATTGTGGCCCAAGGTTCCGGAACCCATGCACCGTCAACATCGCCTTTTGCAAACAACGTGTAAATGTCAGGATTTGGTATATTGTATACTATTACAGAGCCGCCCTTTTCAGCAGTCCGCAATCCGTTTTCCGACAGATAGTGGCGCAAGGAGACATCCTGAGTATTGCCAATTTGAGGTGCGGCAATTTTTTTTCCTGCAAAATCAGAAGCAGAATTTATTTCAGAGTCAGGATGAACAACAAAGCTGGCACCGCCGCTAGCAGCACCGGCAAGAATCCTTACATTGTGATTTTCAGAATTTATAAATCCGTTAATTGCAGGGCCGGGCCCCACGTATGCCAAGTCAATCGAATTGGAAAACAGAGACTCGATGGCCTGAGGGCCGCTATCAAAAACCCTAGTTTCAATTTTCACTTGATCCCCAAGACTGTTTTGAAAAAATCCTTTCTCCATCCCCACTATCGGAATTGCATGTCCAACGTTAGGGAAGTATGCAATGCGGATTTTATTTTCATTTGTCTCACCATTGGAGGCCACAGATGCCGCCAATATAGACAGCAGTGCAACCCCTGCAATACCTGCAGAAATTAGCGATCGAGTTTTCATAAAACAGCGTTATATTTGTCGGTTAAATAATCATCGAATTTTAGCTCAAGCTAGTCAGAAATTTTTTGAAAACAATTTGATTTACGCCCATCACAAAAGATAAATTCCAAAATACGACGGAAAAGATGTTTCATGACTCAAAAAGGAATTCTTGCATTTTCAGGCGGACTTGATACCTCAGTTGTCGTAAAGTATCTTCAAGATGAACACGATATGGACGTCATTACAGTTACAGTGGATGTAGGGCAGGGGGACGATTGGAAAAAAATTGCAGCAAAGGCAAAAAAACTCGGCGTGAAAAAACACTACAACATTGACGCAAGAAAAGAGTTCGTCAGAGATTATATTTTTCCATCAATTAAAGCAAATGCTCTTTATCAAAAAAAATACTGTCTTGCAACAGCACTTGCCAGACCATTAATCGCCGAAAAGGTTTTAGAAATTGCAAAGAAAGAAAACGTGACATCGCTTGCTCACGGATGTTCCGGAAAAGGGAATGATCAAGTGAGATTCGACATAACATTGCGTTCAGGCTCTGATCTTCCAATCATCGCCCCAATCAGAGATAAGAATCTAGATAGAGATACGGAATTAAAGTTTGCAAAGAAACACGGAATTGAAATTGACACAATAGCAAAAAGATTCAGCATTGATCAAAACTTGTGGGGACGTGCAATAGAGGGGGGAGTGCTGGAGGATCCATACAGTGAACCGCCAGATGACGCATTCATTTGGGTTAAAACAAAAAACTTGCCAGACAAACCAACATACTTGGAAATTGAATTCAGCAGAGGAATACCAGTTAAAGTCGACGGCAAACTAATGGAACCAATAAAACTAATTGAATACATTAACAAAAAAGCAGGGGATGCAGGTGTCGGAATAGTGGATCACATCGAAGACAGAGTTGTAGGGATCAAATCCCGTGAAGTGTATGAAACCCCAGCAGCGACTTGCCTGATTGAAGCCCATTCGGATTTAGAAAAAATGGTGCACACCAAACATGAAAACAAGTTCAAGTCAATGATCGACGATGAATGGGCATATCTGGTGTATTCAGGACTTTGGCAAGATCCTCTAAAAGCGGATCTAGACGGATTTATCGAGACATCACAAAAACCAGTGTCAGGAACTGTGAAACTAAAGTTGTACAAAGGAAGTCTCAGAGTTGTAGGAAGAAAGTCCGTCAATTCATTGTACAGTCACGATATTGCAACTTATGGAGCGGAATCAACATTTGATCAGAGGTTAGCCAAGGGATTTGTCGAATTGTGGGGAATGCAGACAACAGAAGCTAATAAATTACAAAAGAAAAGGTCTACAAAAACATGAACTGTCCAGAATGTGATGCAACATTAAATATCCCAGAGGATGCCTCAGTAGGAGAAATCATTTCCTGCCCTGATTGTGGCGCCGACTTTGAAATCGCAAAAAAAGAAGGATCAAATGTCGAGCTTAAGCAAGCAGAAACCGTAGGCGAAGACTGGGGAGAGTAATGTCAAAAGTTTGTATTGTCTTTGACCGCCTAAGAACGGAAGAAAAGATGCTGCAAAAAGAAGCAATAGAACTAGGTCACGATGCATTGATGCTAGATGCAAAAATTACTCAGATCAACACAGATAGCAAAATGGAAGATTATGATTTTGGGAATGTCGTGTTAGAAAGATGCGTCAGTTATTTCAGGGGATTACATTTCACTGCAAGCTTGGAATTTATGGATATTCCGGTACTAAACAAGTTTGAAGTTGCAAACACTTGTGGAAACAAAATGTTCATGACATTACTTTTAAAAAAAAATAACGTCCCAACACCAAAAACATATTTCTCATTTTCAAGCGAAAGTGCAGCAGAGAACTTAGAAAAAGTTGGGTTTCCACTAGTCATCAAACCGGTAATTGGAAGTTGGGGAAGAGGAATACTGCCACTCAAAGACAGAGACACCATGGAGGCAGTCTTTGAAATCAGGGACATTACAGACAGCCCTCACGACAGAATTTACTATCTACAAGAAATAGTTCAAAGACCGCCAAGAGACATCAGAGTAATCACAGTGGGGGATGAGCCCATTGCAGCCATGTATAGAAAGTCTTCAGGGGGATTCAAAACAAATATCGCTTTGGGGGCGGATCCAGAACTCTGTGAGATCACAAAAGAAATGGAGGATTTGGCAGTAAAAGCATCAAAAGCCATGGGAGGTGGAATTCTAGGAATAGACATTATGGAAGATGAAAAGAGAGGGTTGGTGGTACACGAGGTAAACAATACAGTCGAATTCAAAGGGTTGTCAAAAGTTGCAAAACGAAACATACCAAAAGAAATGATAGAATTTGCTATAAACTACGTAAGAAAATAATTATACTCCTTTAGAAGGTGTCATATCATGAAAGTAGGAGTTGTCGGAGCATCAGGATATGTGGGAGGGGAGACACTTCGTCTTCTAGTAAACCATCCAGATGTAGAGATCGCAATGGTCACATCAAGACAACATGTAGGCGAATATCTCCACAGAATACAACCTAGTTTGAAAGGATTTACAGATCTTACTTTTTCAGAATTGGATTACGATAAATTAACAGACAAGTGTGACGTAGTTTTCACGGCAGTACCTCATGGAACTGCAACTGAAATTGTAAAGGCACTCTATGACAGAGGAATCAAAGTAATTGATTTGAGTGCAGATTATAGATTACACAATCAGGACGCATATGATAAATGGTATGGTTGGGAACACCCACATCCAGATTATTTAGAAAAATCAGTTTTCGGAGTGCCAGAATTGCACAGAGAGAAAATTAAAAATGCGCAACTGGTTTCATGCCCAGGATGTATGGCCGTAACATCGATACTTGCACTTGCGCCATTAATCAAAAATAACATTATCGACGAAGAGCACATCATTGTTGATTCAAAGATAGGCTCATCAGGTGCAGGTTCTGGTTCTGGAACTGCTCATGCAATGAGAGCAGGCGTTATCAGACCATACAAGCCAGCAAAGCACAGACACACAGGTGAAATTGAACAGGAGCTCAGCGAAATCGCAGGACATAAAATTCGTGTTTCGATGAGTCCACATGCAGTAGATATAGTTAGAGGCATTTTGTGTACAAATCACACATTTTTGAAAAAAGACATTGATGAAAAAGAACTGTGGAAAATATATCGTCAAGAATATGGCGAAGAAAGATTCATCAGATTGATTAGAGATAAAAAAGGATTGTATAAATTCCCAGATCCAAAATTCTTAGTGGGTTCAAACTTTTGTGACATCGGGTTTGACATAGATGAAGATAACAATAGGTTGATTGCACTTTCTGCGTCAGACAACCTGATGAAAGGTGCAGCAGGTTCTGCCATTCAAAACATGAATGTAATGTGCGGTTTTGATGAAATGGACGGACTAAGATACACCCCATTAACTCCTGTTTAGAAATGATCACAATCAAAATTGGCGGAAGTGTGGTAGACGATTTACATCCATCAACGATTTTAGACATTAAAAAAATAGCAGAAACTGAAGGGGTCATCATCGTTCACGGCGGCGGAAAAGAAGTCACCAAAGTGTGCAAGCAGCTCGGAAAAGAACCAAAATTCGTAACATCGCCAAGCGGCATCAAGAGCAGATATACCGACAAAGAAACTGCAGAGATTTTCACCATGGTAATGTCCGGCAGAATAAACAAGACAATTGTCCAAATGCTTCAGAAAAACGGCATTAATGCAATCGGTCTTTCAGGAATAGATGCCAAACTAATCCGGGCTGACAGAAAAAAGAAACTGCTGATAATGAATGAAAAGGGTAGAAAACAGGCAATCGATGGCGGGTATACAGGAAAGATAACAGAAGTGAATTCAAAGCTCATCAAATCCCTCTTAGAACAAGGCCTGACACCAGTCATTTCACCCATAGCAATGAGTGAAGAATCAGAATTTCTGAACATCGACGGAGACAGGGCTGCAGCATATATTGCTGGCAAAGTTGGCTGCGACAAAGTATTATTCATCACAAATGTTGATGGGTTGTTAATGGATGACAAACTTGTTCGAAAACTAACACTGGCAGAGGCAAAAGAAATAAGACCGAAAATAGGCCCAGGAATGGAAAAGAAAATTTTGGCATCCACTGAAGCATTAGATATGGGAGTGAGGGAAGCGTTGATTGCAAACGGACAAAGAGAAAATCCAATTTCGGCAGCAATTGCGCATGATAATTGCACGGTGATTGAGCATGAGTGAGGACCAATTCATGGGAAACCTCTATCAGAGATTTCCAGTTACTATTGAAAAGGGTGAGGGGGCCCACGTGTGGGATGTGGATGGAAAAGAATACATCGACTGCATGGGAGGATACGGAGTAGCACTAGTAGGTCATAAAAATAAAAGAGTCAACGATGCAATAAGAGAGCAAATTGACAAAATCATCACAGTTCACAGTTCACTGTACAATAAAACAAGAGAAGAATTTTTGACGCTGTTAATAGGATTGGCGCCAAAAGCTTTGACACAAGTTCACCTAAACAACAGCGGAGCTGAAGCAATTGAAGCTGCAATGAAATTTGCAAGAAAGTTCACAGGGAAAAAAGGGATGGTTGCAATGAAAGGATCATACCACGGAAAATCATTCGGTGCACTGTCACTAACATTTAATCCAAAATACAGAACGCCATTTGCACCACTGGTGGAGAAAGTTTCCTTTGCATCATACGGAGACATCGAATCATTACGTTCTGAAATTGATGAGGATACAGCATTTGTTATTTTAGAACCAATACAAGGTGAAAGCGGGATAATTGTTGCACCCGAAGGATTTTTGCAAGAGGTCAGAAAACTTTGTGATGAAAAAGGAATTGTGTTAATTTTTGACGAAATTCAAGCTGGTCTGGGTAGAACTGGACGATTATGGGCTTGTGATCATTGGAATACCGCACCAGACATTTTGTGTCTTGCAAAAGGAATTGCCGGCGGCGTGCCAATGGGTGCAACTCTTGTAAGACCAGATATTTTAGCTTCGATGAGCAAGGGCGAACATTCATCAACATTTGGAGGAAATCCAATCTCTTGTGCAGCGGGAATTGCAGCCCTCAAGGCAATTACAGAAGACGGCTTGATTGAAAATTCAGAAAAGATGGGAAATCTGTTCAGGGAAGGACTAGAAGAATTAAAAGAAAAACACTCAACAATCAGAGAGATTCGAGGCAAGGGACTCATGATAGGAGTTGAGATGAAATTTGAAGTTAAAGACATTCTGATGGGATTAATCAAAAGAGGAGTCCTGATGCTCTACTCTGGGAGAAACATCCTCAGGATTCTCCCCCCATTGGTAATATCAGAAGACGACGTGACAAAAGTTTTACATGCTCTAGATTCAGTACTAACTGAAGAGGAAGAAAAAAGAAATGTACAAGGATAAAGTAGATGAAAGAATCATTGGCTATTTGAAAGAAGATTCCAGAGAATCGTTTGTAGACATCGGCAAGAAACTAAAATTGTCAGAGTCAGCAGTCAGGAGACGCGTAAAGAACCTAGTGGATAGCGGAACAATAAAGAAATTTACTTTGGAAATCGGGGAAGAAAATTCAACTAGTGCAATTGTGCTAGTTTCAGTGGATTCCGCAACAGACACATCCAAGGTATCGCTGAAACTTTCAAAACTGGAAGGAGTGAAAACAGTTTATGAAATTACAGGCCAGTACGACATTACAACAATAATGAGCGCAACAAACATTGCAGAAATCAACACCACCATTGACGCTCTAAGAAAAATTCCAGGAGTGGTAGATACCAACACAGTCATTATTTTAAAAAAAATCGTATGATTGCGACTTTCGTTTCAAAATTTAATTTCAAAACTAATTTAGGATCATTTTTGCATTTTTTCAACGAACTTAGTACGAATATGTTTATATCGTCAATCAATACCAACGATATCAGTAATGAAAGATCCGAATCACTATGCAAACATATACAACGCATATGAAAAAAATCCGAAAAAAATCAGAGTTTTGGACAGTACGCTGAGAGAGGGAGAACAGCATCCGGGGGTTTCATTTACGATTAAACAGAGAATACAGATTGCATGGATGCTGGATTATTTCGGCGTTGATCAAATTGAAATCTCGCCAATAGTATCCAAGGATCACAAAGAAGCAACTAAAACAATCATCAAGCAGGGATTGAAAGCAGACATTGTTTCTCACGGACGTGCACTCAAAGAAGACATAGATATTTCATTGGACTGCGATGCAAAATGGTGTGCAGCGTATTTAGGAATTTCAGACATACATCTGAAAGACAAATTGCGAATATCAAGAGAGGAGGCGCTTGAAAGAGCGGTGGGAACTGTAGAATATGCAAAATCTCACGGACTTAAAATCAGATTCACGGTAGAGGACGGAAGTAGAGCAGAGCCGGAATTTCTACTAGAAGTTTGCAAAGCTATCGAAGAGGCAGGAGTTGACAGAATCAGCCTTCCAGATACCGTAGGAATTTTACGTCCAATCGGGATGTACAATTTTGTCAAAAAAGTAAGAGAGGTTGTGAGTGTGCCATTGGATGCACACGTGCATAACGACATTGGCTTTGCAGTTGCAAATGCATTTTCAGCATGTGACGCAGGGGTTGATCAGATTCACACTACAATTGACGGGATCGGAGAGAGGACAGGAATTCCCCCCCTTGCGGAAGTCGCAGTTGCGCTAACTTACCTTTACAAATCGCCAAATGATTTCAGATTAGACATGTTGCTTGATTTGTCCAGACTGATTGAGGACTACACATCAATCAAGCCATACGATTCAAAACCCATTGTAGGTTCGTCAGCTTACAAACACAAAGCTGGCACGCACCTTGCGGCAATTCTTAAAAATCCAGCGGCCTACGAACCAATTCCACCCAGAGCAGTAGGGAACAGACGCAGTATAGTTTTCGGAGAATTGGCAGGTAAAACGGGCGCCGCATATTTGATGTCCCTTTTAGGGCTGGAAAAAGACGACGAAGGGGCAAAGGCTGTTGCCACTGGATTAAAGAATCTAAGAATGGGTGATCTCATAGAGATCCCCCTAGAAGACAGACTTGAAAAAAAGATAATTAATGATAAATTAGAGGAGTAATGAAGGGAAAATATGTCAAAATGTGAAGAATGTGATGCAGATATTTCCATACCAAGTGATGCACTTGAAGGAGAAATCGTAACATGTCCCGAATGTGGTGCAAGTTTTGAATTATCTAAAGGTCCAAACGGTTTCGATCTAAAGCCAGCCCAAACGGTTGGTGAGGATTGGGGAGAGTGACCGATGTTACAATTCTCTATGATTCCATCCGCTGGGAAGAAAAAGCTCTACTAGAAGCTGGTAAAAAAAAGAACATCGATATCCAGATGGTGGATTGTAAGAAATTAGCAATCAACTTAGAAAAAAAACCAGAAGATTACGGAGTGGTCATACAAAGATGCGTGAGCTACTATCGGAACCTGCATTCAACAGCGGCCCTTGAAGGATTGGGTGTCAAAGTAATCAATTGTCTCAACACCGGAGTCTATGCAGGAAATAAATTATTCACACACATGTTGTTAAAAAAATTTGGAGTTCCAACACCAGACGCTACCGTAGCTTTTTCAAAAGATGCGGCATTGGAAACACTGGATTTGCAGGGATATCCAAGAGTGATCAAACCTACAGTGGGTAGCTGGGGGAGGCTAATCTCAAAACTAAATGACAGAGATGCAGCTGAAGGAATTATTGAAAGCAGGGAAAACATGTATCCGATTTATCAGGTTCACTATCTGGAAGAATTTGTGCAAAGACCGCCAAGGGACATCAGAGCGATAATGGTGGGAGATAAAATAGTTGCAGCAATCTACAGAGTTTCCAAACATTGGAAAACAAACATGGCACTTGGAGGCGTAGCTGAGCCGTGCAAGGTCACGCAAGAGATGGAGGAAATGTGCATAAAGGCAAAACACGCGGTTGAGGGAGATATCGTAGGTGTAGATTTGATGGAAAGTGACGAAAAAGGGCTAGTGGTGCACGAAGTAAACAATACAACTGAATACAAAAATACAGTAAGAGTGTGTGAAGTGGATATCCCTTCACTAATGCTAGATTACGCACTCGGGGTAAAAAAGTAAGAATTGGATCCTCACTTTACAGTGACATCAAGATACGCAGTGAAGATGCTAGAGAAGTCACTCAGACTGTACACGCCATCTCTAAGTGAAAAACCAATGGCTGAATTTTTGGCGGATAAATGCGATGATTTAGGATTTGAAGATATTCAAATTGACGAAGTTGGAAATATAATAGCTAAGAAAGGTTCGGGCTCCCCAAGAATTATGCTATGTGGGCACATGGATGTAGTACCAGGCAAGGTCAAAGTTAGAAAAGAGGGGGATTCGCTCTATGGCAGGGGGGCGTCAGATGCAAAGGCGCCATTAATGGCAATGTTGTTTGCAGCGGCGTCAATTCAAAACAATAACGGAACAGTATATTTTGTCGGGGCAGTGGATGAGGAAGGCAATGCAACAGGAATCAAGAATTTGGTTAAGAAAAAAATGGATATCGATTACGCTATTTTTGGAGAGCCAAGCGGAATTAAGCAAGTTACAATTGCATACAAGGGAAGGCTGGCAATAAATCTCAAAATCAGTGTCGAGGACAGCTCTCATGCCAGTGCGCCGTGGCTATCAAAGAACGCGATCTTGGAATCCATGATTTTTGCAAGGGAGCTAAAAGAAAAGCTGGAAGCGGACCAGGAAGGCAAATCAAAAGGGATGCTATTGACTGCCACTATGACTGAAGTGAAAGGTGGAACCAGCCACAACGTTACTCCAAAAGAATGCGAAACAACGTTTGATATCAGAATTCCCGTAGACATGAATTGTAAAACAATTGAGCAAAAAATTGCGACGCTTGTAAAAGAAATATCTCAAGAAAGGGAAGTGGAGGCATTTTATTCAATTCTGGATGAAACTGAGCCGTTTGAAGCTCCTCATGATTCAGCACTAGTCAGGGCTTTTACTCTGGGAGTCATGGAAGTAGAGCATTCGAGGCCCACTCTAATCAGAAAGACAGGTACAGGTGACATGAATGTTCTAGGAAACCAATGGAAAATTCCAGTTGTAACTTATGGTCCAGGAGATCCACATGAAGCTCATACAATTGACGAGAAGGTTTCCATAGACGAGTATCTCAGAGGCATAGAGATTCTCAAGAAAACGCTACAGCATTTAAAAAGACTTCATGATAAAAATATTCAGTAATGCTGTGGTTTGTCGGTTTAGGTATTTCGGGATTCAAATCAATTCCTATTGAGGCGCTAGATATTTTATCAAAAGCAGATATCGTGTATTTGGAACAATTCACCAGTCCGATAGGAAAATCAGATTTGGCAAAAATCAAAAAAGCGACAAATGGCGAATTCAAACTTGCTAAAAGATGGCTTGTTGAGGACGGCAGTGAGATTTTAAAAAATGCAAAGAAAAAGAATGTCGTATTGCTTGCATACGGAGATCCATATATCGCCACTACCCACATTGAATTAAGAACAAGGGCAATTGAAGATAAAATCAAAACACGTTCCATCCACGCATCCTCATCAATCACTTCAATGATAGGAGAATGTGGCTTGCATTTTTACAAAATAGGAAGGATTGCAACCATAATGAGTGCGATGAAATCGCTAACGACCCCGTATTATGTAGTATACAAAAATGTCATCGAAGGAAACCACACCATACTTCTACTTGAATATAATCAAGACAAAGATTTTTTCTTGGATCCCAAAGACGCATTGCGCGGACTTTTAGAAACTGAAAAAGGTCAAATAAGAAATGTCATCAGCCCATCAACATACGTGATTGTCGCGTCAAGGATCGGATTCAAGGATCAAAACATCATTTCAGGCAAGATATCCAGTCTAGAGAAAACGGATTTTGGCAAGCCGCCACATACAATAATCATTCCAGGCAAATTTCACTTTACCGAATCAGACGCCCTGAAGATATTTGGCCAGTGTGTAGATGAACCGTTTGACAATACAGAAAAAACAAAGAAAATATCCATACAAATGATGAAAAAATACGTTCCAATGGTCAGAGAGGCACTGGAAGAGGTAGGGCCACTGTACAAGGGCCAAAAAGAATTTCAAGTGATTTTGGAAAATGCAGAGTTGTATGTCAAAGATGCAGAAAAATTTCTTGAAGATGGCCAGGATGAAGTGGCGATATTGAGTATAGGTTATGCAGACGGTCTTGTCGATGCGTTAAGATTGGCAAAAGGCCTTGATCCAAAAATGTAATTTTAGCGATGAATTAAAGAGAGGGTCAAAAATAGAAAAAATATTGGAACAAATCGAAAAAAACATACTTTCCAACATGTATGTATGTCAAATTCAAGGAAAAGACCCGTTTGAAATTATCAAGAAAAAAAGTATGCTTTCTGAGGAGATGATCAAATCAAAAATTAACGATTTGGTTAAAGGCCAATTTGTCAACGAAGACAGAAAAACCCTTACCAAGATTGGAAGAAACTCATTGTGCGTTGTGTTAGCAGGGGGAGTTTTCGACATTATTCATCCAGGGCACATCCATACATTGAATGCGGCAAAAAAATTAGGAGATATTTTAGTCGTTGTGGTTGCAACGGACAATACGGCAGTAAAAATGAAGAAAAGAAGGCCACTTCACGCACAAGAGCAAAGGCAAGAGTTGGTCAATTCGCTATCAATTGTAGACATCTGCCTGATTGGGCAAGAAGACGACATATTCAAAACTGTAAATCACATAAAGCCGCAGATAATTGCACTAGGCTATGATCAAGTTCACCAAGAAAAATTCATCACCGAAGGATGCAAAAAAATAGAACTTGATGCAAAGGTAGCAAGACTGCAATCCCCAATTCCTGAAAGTTCCAGCTCTAAAATTGAAGAAGAGTATGGCGAATCCATTCACGGAATTTAGGAGTTTGCCTGGATATTGATTGAAACTTTGGAACCGTCTTTTAATTTTGCAGTTTTTCTCAAACAAGATTTTGAAATTAGTTCTATTATAGAATCATCATGATGTGTGCGCTCAAGAACGATTAACTCGCAATTGGCAGAGTTGTTGAGTTTTGCAGCGAAGCATTTCACCCACCCATAAGTTCTCTTTCCATCTGAAAAACTCTTGATTTTTACACCGTCCAGGGTTTCAAATTGTTTAATTGCCTCCTGATGGATTTTTTGGTCCAGCCTAACATTAAGCGTGCCAGGATACGGTACATACCCGATTTTAGACTGGAATTGTTTCGTGTACCCCTTCAACCCCATGTAGTATGCGCCTTCGCCCATTCCGGAAACCAGCGTACCCTTTAGCTCAACGTGAGAAGGCGAAGAATCGAGGCTTTTTTGCAGTATTGCTGAAAGTTTTACCATTTCAGAATATCCTTTTGAAGTAATTTTAACTGAAATGTTTCGTCCGCCCATTATTCTCTCAATGAACTGGTTTTGTTCCAATTCAAGAAGATGTTTTGATGCTGCCTGTTGTGATTTTTTGATACTTTTTCCCAATGAAGAGGTTGTAATTGGGACATAGTTGTATTTTGCGCCTTTTGAAAGCAGATATGAGAGTGTTAAGAGATGTTGGATTTTCAGCTCAGTCATCTATTCTAAGATACGCCCAAGTCAGCGAATGTTTTCAGTGTCATCCCATCAGGGTTGGATAATTTTACAACTCTGTGTCCTATTACACATTCAACGCCTGCGCTTTTGGCACCTTCTAAAAGCCTCTTAGTGATAATTCCATCCAGTAGAAGGTATTTGATTCCAGACTGTGATGACAGTTTGCTTACAACTTCGCTGATTGGAACTTTGAAGACTTCCTTTTGATTAGCATCCAGTCCGACTGCTTCAAGGGTTTCATTTAGATTTGGAAATATTTTTGCTGCCATTACTGCGACAGATTTATCATCTTCACTTTTTAGCTTAGGTGCAGGTTTTCCATCCCTGATCTCATTGGCAATTGGTCTTAGAATCTCATCAATTCTTTGCGGAGTTAATTCTTCGACCTCAACGCCGGGGTCTGCTTGAAGTTCGTAATCCAAAGTAACAACAGATTTGAGTTCTTTGAGAATAAATCCTCCTGCCCTGTCACCGTCAATGAATGCAACAACGGTTTCTTTTTTACTGCATAATTCTTTGATAGATTCATCAATTTTTGCACCTTCAATTGCAAGAACATTGTCATATCCTGCTCTCAGAAGATTGATCACATCTGCTCTTCCTTCAACTAAGATTAGCCAGGTGGAATCAAAGGCGCCTGAACTGCATGTTAATTTTGATGGCCCATATGTCGATAGCTTGCCCACATCACCTCGATGAACATCATTCAGCATGGTTTCTCCTTCACTGACAGTTTTAGTTGCCCATTTCTGCTTGATTTCTTTTGCACGTCTTACAATATCGTCTTTCTTTGCAGCTCGCACATCGTCAATAGTTTCCAATCTGAATTTACAATCAAATGGGCCTACCTTATCGATGCTTTCAATTCCAGCAGCAATTAATGCGCAAGTATCAATGTCAGTACTCATTGGGATTAATGCATCGCCAACAGTGGTGTTGGAAGTAGCTTTCGTATTTACTTCAATGCGACCTACCTTAGAAACTCGTTGCAGCTCATTCAGATTCATCTCTGGCCCTAACAGTCCTTCTGTTTGGCCAAAAATGGCTCCGATTATATCTGCTCTTTCAACGAGTCCATCGACTTCATAGGAAAGCTTAACGTGATATTTGACAATTCCTTGCTGAACCATAAACTATTCATCTCCTTTATTTGCATATTCTGAGTTTCTGCCTGTGATATATGAGGGTATCGCAAAAAATAATAAAAATACTAGATTTTTCAAGAAATTTGTCAATTACAGCGTTCGCTAAGAGCAATCTAAAAATGAAAAATGATGTTGTTTATTCTGTGCTAAATGAGGAACCGCATGAACAGGATTTTGTAACATTTGGATTGTTAATCTTGAATCCAGAACCCATTAGGCTTTCAATATAGTCTACGTTTGCACCTTGTAGGTGGTCAACGCTGTAGCTGTCAACTAAAAGTTTGACTCCATTTTCCTCCATAACAATGTCATCCTCTTCTGGTGCTTTCTCAAAGCCCATTCCATAAGATAGACCAGAGCAGCCTCCACCTTGAACATATACTCTAAGATATTCAGGGGATTCTGCCTCTTCTTTCATGAATTCATGGATTTTTTCAGCTGCTTTTGCAGTAACGGTAATCATCTTTTGTGCTTGTTCAGTTGCCATAATGAAGAAAAATGCTGTTTCAAATTATAATAAGCTTTTCCCACGCAACACACTAGTAATTCAGGAAATAGTAGCCGTTTTGCTGTAATTTTCAGCAATATGCAAAATGTTTGGCCAGATCGCCAGAGGTCAGAATTCCAATAAAATTGCAATCATCAGCAACAGGCAGTTTTCCAACATTTCGAGCAGACATCAGATGAATTCATGGAACAGAATTTGCACAGATGTGTATTTCAGGGGATTGACAGAATTTCAGTTATGGTAATCATGTTCATCAAAATCAGAACCTAGAGATACAGATAAAATTACGGTGGCGTCAGTTGTTTGAAATTGTAGCTCTTTGTCAGGTAAGAAGCTGTGAAACACCTGTGTCAGCAATTGTTCGGTAAATACAGACCATTTCAATCCCAACTCATGTTGAATTAAAAATGTGTGCATGTCACCTTCCACACGATGGTCAGAATTCATTCCCGATGCTCGCATGTAATCCTCTAATGTTTCAACACATCGTTTCAAATCATACCCTCCTTTGATAAACAGCACAGTGTCCTTAATCATAGGAAACATCAACGTGATAATTTCATCAATGTCCTGTCCTTCCAATTCCACTCCCAGCGCTTCAAGAATTCCCTTAGGTACTGGAATCATTCCAATTTTGCCGGAGAATCTATCCCATCGAATATATTTTTCCATTATCTGTCGGACTAGAACGTTTTGTGAAATGCCTTTTTGTGCAGATTCGGTTTCCAGTTCAATGACAAGCTTTTCTGGAAGTCTATACGTAATGCTTCGAGTGGATTCCTTTTTTGAGGAATGAATTTGTCGTTTTGTAGAAGTTAAATTTTCATCCATCATTTTTAGATTAAATAAAAATCCTCAATAGTTAATTTGCGCGTGTGTTTGGCACAAGCTCGACAGATGTTATCTCCAGATCACATTTTAAAGAAATAGATTTTACTCTACTTTTGTATAAAAAGTATTTTTTTCCATCTTGGTTAATTGAGCCAGAAATAGCAAGTAATTTTGCATCATACAGAGTCTGTAATCGTCTATAGACAGTGCTGATAGGAATTTTCTTTTCGCCAGATATTTCCATTGCGGATTTTGGTTTTTCCAGAGTATCATGGAGGATTGATTTACAATATTTATCAGCAAGGATTTCCAAAATGACTTGCTTTCGTTCATCATCCACTATTTTTACGGACTGAACTAATTCTTGCATGAAAAAACAGGTTCAAAATTAGATATAATAGATTAGACCGCACTGCAAGACAATGTATACTCATTTAATAAATTCTCTAAAAGGTATTTTTGAGTATGAAACACAGATCAATGAAAATATCTGTTCTAACAATAATGTTTTCAATCTTAATAGTTTCATTTACAGCCAACGAAGCAATTGCAGAATCAGTTCCAGAATGGGTAAAAAATAATGCATTATGGTACGGTCAAGGAAATATTTCAGAAACAGAATTTCTTAACGCAATTAAATTTTTGATCGATAATGGAATTATAGTAATAGACAGTACCGAAGAGTCAATTTCAGAAGTTATGGAAGCCACAATAATAATACCTAATGGGAATTTTGATGTTTCAAGTGTAGGATTTTACTCCCCATTGAATCTGGAAATTAATGCAGGTACAACAGTCATATGGGCAAATGAAGATTCGGTTCCACATACAATTCAAAGTCAAGACGAAGTGGGAAAAGTAATTGACATGTTTAACAGTGCATCATTGAACACGGGAGATAGATTTGAATTCACGTTTGAAGAATCAGGAGTTTACAACTACTTTTGTTCATTCCATCCATGGAGAGTTGGAGTAGTTACCGTAAAATAGAATGAATGAAACTCTAACTTTTTTAAAAATAATAAAATAAGAAGGAAATTAGAAATAGCTATTTCTTTGACTTGTTTACAAATGCCGTCATACGCTCTTCCCTGTCAGGGTGAGTGAAGCAATTTCTCCAAGCTAAAAGTTCGATTGCAAGACCAGTGTCAAGATCCGCATTTCTTCCCTTGTTGATTGCTACTTTGGACATCTGAACACCCATTGTAGAATTTCCAGCGATTTGTTGGGCCATTTTCAGGGCTTCTTCTTGCAGTGATGCAAGAGGAACTACTTGGTTTACAAGGCCGATTTCCTTGGCCTCTTCTGCTTTGATCATCTTACCCGTGTAAACAAGTTCTTTTGCCTTTGCTATTCCCACGATTCTCATCAATCTTTGTGTACCGCCCCATCCTGGAGGGATACCGATTGTTACTTCTGGTTGACCTAGTCTGGCAGTGTCTGCTGCTATTCTAATATCACATGACATTGCAAGCTCGCAACCTCCACCCAAGGCAAAACCGTTGACTGCTGCAATAGTTGGCTGTCTAACCAATTCAACAGTTGCAGTGACAAGCTGACCTGTCTTTGCATATTCGACTGATTCGTCTGCGGAGATCTTTGACATGTATTCGATATCTGCTCCAGCAGAAAATGCCTTTTCTCCCTCGCCAGTCAGAATGATGACTTTGACATCATCATTACGGTTTAGTGCTTCAAAAGTTTTGATTAGTTCTTTTGCAACATCAATATTCATGGCATTGAGTTTGTCAGGTCTGTTAATTTTGACAGTGCAAATGCCATCAGATGTAGATGTGGTAACTAGTGACATGTTAATTTGCCAAGTGATATAGGAATTAAATGTTCTCTATTTTCCGAGTACTTTGCCCCATTGAGCTAACGCAGATGCTGCTGCAACCCAGGTTCTAAGATCCTGATAAACCGGGACATTGTGCGCCTCAATCAATTTTATCATTTTTTCAGTATATGGTCCACCGTTACCTCCGGCAAGGATTGGTTTCTTCTTTTTCTTTGAGAGTTCATCCAGATAGCCGACAATTGTTTCCTCAAGAGGATCATCTTGGAAGACAAACCACGGCATAGCGATATCAATATTGTTTTCATCCAGGAATTGCTGAATGACAAATCTATAATCATCCGCAGTTGCACCGCCGCCTACATCTGCAGGATTACCGTTATGAATGGGGACGGTGGGTGGGAAATGATCCTTTATATTTTTGGCAATTTGTGGAGAAAGTTTTCCTATTGTGAGACCTAATCGTTCCAATTGATCAATTCCGCCAATCATTGGACCAGCACCGTTACTTGTCATAGCAACACGGTTACCCTTTGCAGGAGGCTGCCATGCTAGCGCCTTTAGGACTCCAACTAGTTCCTGATAACTGTCAACTGAAATAATTCCTGCTTGCTTGAATGCACCCATAATCATTGCATTTGAGCCTCCAAGTGAGCCTGTATGTGATGCAGCTTGTTTTGCACCTGCAGCAGTCCTGCCACTCTTCCAAATAACGATAGGTTTCTTTGCCTCTTTCATCACACGTTTGGCAGTATTGATGAATTTTCTGCCGTCACCGAATCCTTCAACGTACAATCCAATTACTTTGGTTTGAGGATCATTTGCAGCATACCAGATCATGTCTGCCTCATCGACATCAGAACGATTTCCAAAACTGATCATTTTTGATAAACCGAACAAATCGGCACTTTCCAACATACTGATTCCCATGGTTCCGCTTTGTGAGAAAAATGCAACGGGGCCTAATTTTGAACGTACCATTCTTTCTTGCCCTTGGAATGCGCAGTCAAGTCTATTTGCGGCATTAAACATTCCAATGCAGTTAGGACCGATCACACGAATTTTGTGTTTTATTGATAATTCTTTTACCTTAGCTTCCATTGCAGCCCTGTCACCGCCAAGCTCTTTACCGCCACCAGAAACGATTACAACGTTGTGAATTCCTTTCTCAGCACAGGTCTCCATGATTGGCCCGCATGCCGAAAGATCAACACAGATAACAACCAGATCAATTTTATCTTCTATTGCATCCAATGACGGATAACACTTGATTCCAAGAATTGATGTTTGTGTGGGATTAATCGGGTATACTTTGCCTTTGTAATCCTGTTTTCCAAGTGCATCAAGTACAGAATTGCCAATCTTTCCAGGGGTTGCAGATGCGCCGATTAATGCGACGGATTTTGGAGTAAAGAATGACTCCATCGAGGTAATGTTTGGTTTTTCTTTTGAAATTGAATTCTTTCTTAATTCATTATTTAGAATAATTTTTGCGTCCACTACAAAGTAAGATTTAGGATATACGATTACGGGATTAAAGTCAATACTGTTAACATAGTCTGCATTGTCGACCCCCATCTTTCCAATTTGAACAAGTGCGTTTGCAACCATGTTTATGTCAATTGGGGCACTGCCACGGAATCCTTTGAGGAGTTTTGAGCCTTTTAGTTCATTGAGCATTGACTTTGCATCGGATGTCGTAATTGGAAGCATTCTAAATGCAACATCTTTGAAAACTTCAGTCATTATGCCACCCAATCCAACCATGATCATTGGACCAAACTGTGGGTCATTTTGAATGCCAACTATTAGTTCAACTCCTCCTTTTGGAACCATCTTCTCCAAAAGAATTCCTTTTACATCGACACCTTTTTTCTTGGATAAGCGACCATACATGTCAGTAAATGTTTTTTTGACATCGGCTACATTTTCTAATCCAACTTTAACTCCACCAACATCAGTCTTGTGTAAAATTTGTGGCGATACTACTTTCATTACAAGCGGAAAACCGATTTTCTTTGCTTGTTTTGCCGCCTCTTCAGCAGATGTCACCAGTGCATAAGGTGGGACTTTAACGCCATAAGTTTTGAGAATATTTTTTGATACTTCCTCAGTGATAACTTTGTGATTTGTTTGAATGGTGTCCTCAAAAATTTTACTAACAACAGTCATCGTTCGATCGATAAAATTAGAATTAAGTATATTAAACTTTGGTCAAAGGTCAAATGATAGTTTGAAATTGTTGTAAAAAATATTCATATTTGATTTCACAGTTTGAATATTTTCAATTATTTCGGAGCGAATTTTTTGCGGATCGATGCAAGGTATTTTTTGTAATTTTTCTTCCGTATTATCAAGCCACAAATTCACCATCTCCTCGTTTACCTCCAGATGAAATTGCAGACCTACTGCACTCTTGTATCGGAATGCCTGGTTTTCGTAATGCTCAGACGAGGCCAGTCGGACGGAGCCTTCAGGCAAGTCAAAGGTATCGCCATGCCAATGAAACACGGTGAACGGGTTTTTGAATCCATTGAAAAGGGGGGATTCGCCACTAATTTTCAAATCATGGTAAAAACCAATTTCCTTTTTTGGTCCGCCATACACTTTGGCACCAAATGTTTTAGCAATCAGTTGCGAACCCAAACAGATTCCAAGTACAGGAATATCTTTTTCCACAGAATTTTTGATCAGTTGTTGTTCAGCGTTTAGATATTCTAAATCATCATTTGCACTTTCAGGCGCACCTAAAATTACGATTAGAGAAAAATCTCTGTCCGGAAGTTTTTCATGTTTTGCGTTTACTGACGTGATTTCAAATCCATCATTTTGTAAAAGTTCACCCAGGTATCCAGAACCCTCTATTCTTGTATTCTGTACAAGCAATACATTGGACATTTTTCTAAACGTCTAGCCCTGTAACTACCCACTCAAGACACCTGAGTACGCCTTGATAGTATTTCATGGCATCCATGGATTCAGTTTTTACCAGCCTTTCCTCGATTACTTTTCTATATTCAGCTATTTCTAATTCAGTTTTCATACGACATATCTAGAAACATTGCAGTGAATTAGTCTATTGGTCATCGGATGCATCGTGTAAGCGAATCATCCAATTCAGCGCATACAGTAAAAATATTAATTTTAAGTTTTTATTTTGAATTCAATTTATAAATCTCAAACTATAGCGTGTTATCTTCCAGCCGCTTATTTGCTGCACCGTATCCCAGTTCGAGTCAAAGCGGATAAGCGTGCTGGCTTTTAATATCTCAAAATGAATTATACAGCATGATAGTTACCGAGCAAGAAATCTCAGAGTTGAAAGATTTTATTTTTGAATTAAATTCAATGACAGACAGCGTTGTAGTGGTAGAAGGAAAAAGGGATTCCAACGCATTAAGAAGAACAGGCTATCGGGGGGAAATTTTAGAATTTCACAGATTTGGAGGAATGGTAAATTTTGCAGACTCGGTTGCAGGTTATCAGAGGCTGATCATTCTTTTTGACAGAGACAGAAAAGGCAGGACGCTGACTGGAAGAACAATCCAACTGTTGCAGAGAAGGACAAAGGTGGATCTCACTTTCAAGAGAAAACTCCGAACAATAACGAAGGGAAAAATTATGTTTGTCGAACAATTAGTAAGTTACGAGTCTTACCTGACCTAAGATTATGGCCAAATGCCTTTCTGGTTGAAGGCCTCTAGAACTCTTTCGACTGCCAGAACCATGGTTGCTTTTCTCATGTCAACTTTGTGTTTTTTAGAGAGCGCATATGCATCCTTGAATCCTTTTGTGATGTTTGCCTCCATTTTGTTTGCAACCTCATCAAAGGTCCAGTAGTAACCCATGTTGTTTTGAACCCATTCCAAGTATGAAATACACACACCGCCAGAGTTTGCCAAAATATCTGGAATTACCAGAATTTTCTTTTGTTCAATAATCGGATCAGCCTCAGGCAATGTCGGACCATTTGCAGCCTCTGCGATAATTTTACACTTTAGATTCTTTGCAATCTTTGCATCGATTTGGTTCTCTAATGCGCCAGGAACTAGAATGTCACATTTGGCAGTAAGCAACTCTTCAGTCGAGACTTTTTTGCTTCCGGGAAATCCGACTACGGATCCGGTCTTTTCCTTATACTCCATTAGCTTGCTAACAGGGGCTCCTTTTTCAAACAAAATGGAACCCTTGGAATCACTGGCACCTATAACCTTGGCACCCATCTTTTCCAAATAGATGCCTGCAAAAGTTGATGCGTTTCCAAATCCCTGTAAAACAAATTTGGCAGTTTTGAGATTAATTTTCAATACCTTGGCAGCTTCTCTTACACAGTATGCCGCACCCAATCCTGTTGCAACATTTCTTGCAAGTGAGCCACCCATTGAGATTGGTTTTCCCGTAATTACACCAGGTGTAGATATGTTACCGTTTAATTTGTTAAATGTGTCCATAATTTGCGTCATTTCTTTTCCTGTCGTGTATACATCAGGTGCAGGAATGTCTTTTCCAGGGCCAATTATTTCATTAATTTTGAATGCAAATCCCCTGGTAAGTCTCTCTAGCTCGCCTTCACTGAGTTTTTCAGTTTTTGGATTGACATAGATGCCGCCCTTACCGCCGCCAAGTGGGATATCAACAATTGCGCATTTCCAAGTCATCCATGACGAAAGTGCCATGACTTCACGTTCCATGTACTCTACACCGCCCTCAGGGTTAAAGTAACGGATGCCGCCTTTGTATGGGCCTCGGTCATTGTTATGTTGACTTCTAAATCCCGTAAAAATTCTAATTTTGCCATCATCCATCTTCACTGGAATTTTGACTCTCAAAACTTTATTTGGCATTGCCAAATATTCACGAATTCCCTTGTCCTTGATTCCAATTATATCGCAAGCATCGTTAATTTGCTTTGTCGCATTGGTAAAAGGATCGTTTTTAATCAGGATGTATTTGAAATCTGTTCTTATTATATTAAGTTTAGTTCAAAATTTCAGATCGCAAAATCAGAAAAGCAATCACAGATAGACTTTGATGTAATTCATCTGTCTGTCCAATTTGTCAATTGCTTCATCCAGTGCACCCAGATTCATTTCAAGGAAAGTGGACAGGTGAAAAAATTGACCATATTTTTCTCCAATTTTTGAAACCATGTTATTTTTTTCAAGGACTTTCATATGATGCTGTACCGCTTTGTAGTCAAGGCCAAGCTCCTTTGCCAACTGATGTGTATTGCACGGTTGTTCCAGCAGGTTAACGATTATTCGTAATCGAGTGAACCCGCCCCTTGTACTTGTAAACAAGTAAAGCAAGAGTTTTCTAGTTTGTTTGTCGGTTTTTCTTTGTTCTGCAACTTGTTTTGATCTAATAATTTCCCTGAATTCCATGAGTTGATTGGCCATATCTCTTGAATTAACCAAGTCAATTTTGTTTAAAACCCTATTTCCAGATCTCATCCACATTCAGGCAAGACAATTACCCTTAAATTGACTGAGAATGGACTCGTGATGATATGATGGCATCACGTGGTTACGATATGACACCTACCATGTATTCGCCGGACGGCAGAATATACCAGGTCGAATACGCCATCGAGACAGTAAAAAGAGGAACTTTAGCTATCGGCATCAGCAGCAAGGAAGGAGTCATCATGGCAGTTGAAGAAAAGCCTCGAACTCTACAGACTAGCAATGTCACTCAAAAAATATTCCAGGTAGATTACCACATAGGAGTTGCAGCGGCAGGATACATTCCAGACGCACGTGTCCAAGTTGACGGCGCACGATTTTTCTCACAGGGAAATAGAATGACCTATGATGAATCAGTCGAAGTCGCAACAGTTGCAAAACATCTGGCAGATCAAGCTCATCAATTTACACAGTATGGCGGAGTACGTCCAAATGGCGTTTCCATGATCATTGCAGGAATTGATCAAAAAGGCGAATCAATCTATGTGACAGATCCTAGCGGAACATATGTTCAATTTTCAGCAGTTGCAATCGGTGCAGGTGCTGATGATGTAAATGCATTTTTAGAAAAACATTACAAAGATGATTTGAGTCTGGATGACGCGGCAGCATTGGCTATCGCATCAATTAATCTAAAGGCAGAGGCAAAAGACGGCGTGAACAACATAAAGATGGCAAAAATTACAACCAAAGCCAAAGTATTTGAGAAGGTTTCAGAGTCAGATTTGCAAAATTATTCTAAAAACGCATCAAAGTTTGCAGCATAACAGAACCTTTGATTTGAAACATATTCAAAATGGCATACTGAGACGATAGATATGGGTCTAGGAAGTTATTGGGGAGAAGTAATGGATGTACTCCGGGAGATCATTCCAATTTATGACAAAGTCAATTCAATTATTTCGCTAGGTAAAGACAAGGAGCACAGAATTCGCGGGATCTCAAACAGAGTATTCCCAGGAAACAAAATTCTAGATGCAGGCTCGGGTTTTGGAAATATGTCAAAAACCGCAATGAACCTGACTGACGGGAAGATTTCAATTACACTGTATGATCCGCTCGTACCAATGTTAAAAAACACAGGTACATTTTTTGAAAAACCGCCAGATATGGCAAACGGTGTTTTTGAGCACATCCCGTTCAAGGATGAAGAGTTCGATGCAGTGTTGTGCGGTTATTCTTTGAGGGACGCAATCAGCCTGAGAATTGCGATATCTGAAATTCACAGAGTGTTAAAAAAAGATGGAAGATTTGTGATTGTTGATTTGGGAAAACCGGACGAAGCGATTTTCAGAGCAGGTGTTTCGTTTTACCTAAGATGCATTCTGCCGATTCTGGCATTTGCGGCAGGAGGAAGGCTCGGGCTGAAATTCGGCACGCTGTATGGCACATACCAAAGATGGCCCAAAAATAAAAAACTAGAAGAGTTGATCCTGGAAAAATTCTCAAGAGTGGAGTTTGAGAAAGACCTTATGGGCGGGGCAATAATGGTTGCAGCTTACAAATGAACAGGGTTCTGATACTAGTCAACATCACCGGTTTAGTCATAGGGATATCGTACGGGTTGCACGGACCGATTCTGCCGGTGTTTGCAAAGAATGTTATCGGTGCAACATATTCCGAACTGGGATTAATCGGACTAACAAATTTCATCCCGTACATGTTCATCCCGCTTTTTGTGGGGATTCTTCTCGACAGGGTCAACAACGGATATTTGCTTGCAGTTGGCGCTGCAGTAAATTCCGCGTCAATCTATCTACTATCAATTGCACAGTCAGTTCCAGAAATCATGGGATTCAGAATAATGACAGGTGTGGCCCATGCATTTTTCTGGCCACCTTGCGAATCAATTATTTCAAACGAGAGTTCTGAGAAAAGCAGAGTAAAAAACATCTCAATGTTCACAATGTTTTTCGTCAGCGGATTCATGATAGGGCCACTACTCGGCTCCGTATTACTGGAAGGCGTAGACATCACATACAGGGTTCTGTTCCAGATTGCAGCGTTTATTCTCGCAGCCGCAATAATTTTTGCACTTGTAGCCTCAAGAAAAAGCGTAAAAAAGCATCACGAGAAATTCTCGTTTTCGTCAATTAAGGAAATGAAGAGATTTCCAGAGGTGATAGTGCTGCTGGTTTTCTGTACCTCGTCCTTCGGGATAATCCTAACAATCTATCCAGCTTTTCTCAATGACAGCGGAATGTCCGCATCAGACATCCTGCTGTTGTATTTCATTTTTGGAATTTCGCGAGTTGTAACTTTGGCACTTGCAGGAAAGCTTGCAAGAAAAACAAGCCAGACCCTGATTGCCGGAACCATGGCCGTCTCAGCAGGGTTAGCCATGTCGGTGGTTGCCGACTCAATATTCACTTTTGGAATAGCTTTGGTTCTGATGGGATTTGGATTCAGTATTTTCTTCCCATTGACTTTGGAGATAATTTTGAGCAAGACGCGGAAAGGAATTTCAGGAAAAATCATCGGAGCATACGAGACAGTTTTTGGCATGGGTTGGGCAATAGGGCCGACTATAGGAGGTCCAATTACACAGTCATTTGGAAATGAATCCCCATATCTCGTGTTTTGTGTAATAGGGATCGGAGTAACATTGTTTGCAATAAATTTCAGAAAGAAATTGGAACCGCAGAAAATCTTAGGCTAGATATCCATTGTTCCGCGTTTTTTAGTGCAGAGATCCAGCGCATCTTCAACATTCGTTACAAAGACCTTGCCGTCACCTTTAGTTCCAGTGCAAGCAACATTTGCAATTGCATTCAGGACATCATCCAGCTTAGGATCATCCACGACACAGATGATCATGTCCCTACTGAAATATTGCCCGACTAAAGGAGGATCTTGCGAGCCTTGCCCCTGAACTTGATGAACGGTCACACCGCCAACACCGATTTTTTTGATTGCAGCAATCACTGCGTCTTTTGTTCCGGATTGGACTATTGCCTCTATTTTTTTCATAAAAATTGTCAGTTCTAAATTTATTTAAATCAACAAGTATTTCTCACGAATGAGATTCAGTGACAAATCACCGATTCAGGCATAAATACTGACATTACATTTAATTTCAAATTATACAACATCAAGACATGTTTGATTATTCGCTGAATGTCGGCGGAAGTGAATGGATGATAATTATCTTCGTAGCATTGGTTTTGCTTTTGGGTACAGGCAAGATTCCAGGAGTTGCGAGAAAGATGGGAAAATTAGTCAGCGAATACAACAAAGCCAAAAAAGAAATTCAGGAGCAGATGAAGGGGATTACAGAAGAATCGCCTAAAATTTCAGGACCTGTCGAAACAGAGCGAGAAAAGCTTGAGATGATTGCAAAGTCAGCAGGAGTGAAAATTGACGGTAAGACAGACGACGAGATAAGAGAAAGTATTGCAACAAAAATTGGTCAAAAAACAGCGGACAAATCCGGGAAAAAAGAATAGGCCTATTTCGCTTTTTTGATTCTGTAGGTACCAGTGTCCAGTCGTTTTTTAGCAAATTTGTAATAGTCTGGAACTATTTCAAAACCAAGAAATTTTCTTTTAAGGGATTTGCTAACTACTGCAACCTGGCCAGAGCCAAGAAAGGGATCAAATACCAGATCATTTTTTTCGCTTGAATATTCCAGCAGCTTTTTAATAATTTCTGAAGGAAGTTTGGTCGGGGTTTTTTCATCGCCTGTCCAGTACTCTCTCTTGATGTCCCAGACATCTTCCTTATCCCTATAATGAAGGCTCCGACCATCTTTTGTTTTTTCATCTTTTTCGAACCTAGTAAACGGGAAAAATTTTCTCTTCTTGTCATCCTTGCAAACATAAAGACAGTGGTAGTGAGACGTGACGAATTTTCTTTTAGTGACCACTCCAAACTGATATTTCCAAATTACGTGATTGACGGTGGTAAATCCAACATCATCCAATGCGCATAAAATATCTTTGAGGTTATTCCAGCCAGAAAAAACATACATGCTTCCAGAATCCTTCAAAATTCTAAAAGCCTCACTCATCCATGCAAACGTAAAATCATAGTAATCCTCAGGCTTTATTTCATTGTAGCCCGATAGCACCCTAGAAGCGGTTCTGTTGTAATTTGCTTTTTTTGCCTTGAAGTTTATTGCAAATGGCGGATCAGTAATTACAAGATCAATTTTATTTTTAGGGATTGACTTCATCCCCTCGATACAATTTTGATTGTAAATGTTGTTAATTTCTATTTTTTTCATTTTTAAATTCAAGACCCCGTTCTATCTTAATAATGTCGTGGGTATCATACCTGTCAAACAATAAATCATCAATCACACCCCATCAAATAGATCTTGAAATTCTCCTGTCCAAAATGCAAATCAAAAATAGAGATTCAAAAAACATTCAACAAAAAAATGCATGTTTCTTGCGAAAAATGCGGCATTGAGGATTTGTTGGAATTCTCAAAAAATGCGGACGAGGTGTTTCTAGAATTTCTTTCAAGATTTGACAAAGGGCTAGTGACCGAGGGGGGATTATCCGAAGGTCTCAAGGACGAGGGAATCATCAGGGCAGAAAATGAAATCAAGGAGATGATCGGGGAAAACAAGCCAGACAAAATTACTGAGGAAATCCTGTTTTCAAAAAAGGACTATGTTTCACAATACAAGGTTTTGAGCAATCCCGAGCCCAAAATGGGCTGCAAGGTAGAAGAATTGGGGCTGGACGAATCAATCACTGAGCACCTCAAGGAACTGAAAATCGAGCGGTTTTACAAATTTCAAGAGGATGCGATTAAGGAAATAGCATTTGGGGAAAATGTCGTCATCGAGGCACCCACAGCATCAGGAAAGACAGAGGCATTTTTGATTCCAGTCATTCAAAGAATAAAAAAAGACGCAGTAGGTGGGAATGTTTTTGCAATTTTTGTATACCCTACAAAAGCACTTGCCCGTGATCAACATCCAAAAATTCAGAAATTTGCAGAAAAAATCGGGGTTCGGGTCAGAGTCTTTGACGGAGATACGAAACAGGAGGAGAGGAGGGAGATAATTGATCATCCTCCAGAGATTCTAGTTACAAATTTCGATGTATTGCATTATCACATGTGGCATCAGACAAAATTTTCGTCGCTATTGGCATCCACCAGAATTCTCATTATAGACGAGGCTCACGTCTATTCTGGAATTTTTGGATCAAATGTCCACTACATCATAAAAAGACTGAAGAGAATATGTACCAACAAGTTGCAGTTCGTAGCCGCATCAGCCACACTTGATGACGCAAAAAGATTCTGTGAAAAACTATTTGGGGAAAAGATGCAGAAAATTCAGGGTTCGGGCAAGAAAGGAAAGACTGACTTTGTAATGCTTTTTCCGTCACTCCGCACACAGAGAGCTTTGATGATAGAGTTGACAAAGAAACTTACTGAAAAAAACCACAAAACGATGGTTTTTAACAATTCGCATCTGAACTCAGAACTTTTGGCAATGCAGGCAAAAAAACAAAAAGTCAACATCAAAGTCCACAGGGCCGGACTAATGGCAAACTACAGAACGTCAGTTGAGAGACAGTTCAAAGAAGACAAACTGCAAGCAATCTCGTGCACCCCTACGCTTGAATTAGGCATAGATGTCGGCAACGTGGACTGCGTGATATCATCAACGATTCCAGTGAACAGACTGATTCAAAGAATAGGCAGGGCTGCCAGAAAAGGTCAGCGAGGGTATGCGTTTTTGGCATTGGGGAATGATCCGATATCGCAGTACTACAAAAACCATCCTGACGACTATTTTGAAGATGTTGAAAAAACATACATCGATCCCAAAAATCCATTTGTTGAGGAATTTCAAGTGCTGGCCATGGCATGCGACAGGCCGATATCAAAACACGAGTTAAAGGAGCACCAAGAGATCATCGAACGTCACATAATCAAGGAAAACCTCAAAGAATTCAACAACCGAATTATTCCAAATTTCGATAAGATCAGTTCGTTGCTGAACGAATACAGCATAAGAGGGATTGGAAAATCAGTGGACATTTTCCTGGATGGAAAAAAAGTTGGGGACAGGGTGCTACCAATCGCGTTGGAGGAATTGCACAAAGACGCAATCTATTTTTTAGCTGGAATGCGTTACAAGGTAAAAGAATTTGACTATCCAGAAAAAAACTATGCAAAACTCGAAAGAATCCCAAGGGATTACCCGTACTATACAAAGTCATTAACAGAGGAGTGGCCAACTATTGAGACAGTCTTTGAAAAAAGAAATGCAAACGGCATAGAAGTTGCATTTTGTAAACTGCACATTGAGAAAAAAGTATACGGCTACGTCAACATTGAACTAGGGCAAGAGGTCACACAGGGGGAAAAAGTCCAACTAGACAATCCGCTGGAATATGATTTCATCACCAAAGGAATCGTATTTCATGCGCCAAGGCCTCTCAAAACAATGGAAGAGTCAGAGGATGAAGAATACACCGAAGCCAGCGGGTATCATGCAACAGAACACGTGGTAATTGAAGGAAGCAACATGATAACAGGAGGGGTGTCTCAAGATTTGGGAGGCATCTCACTAGGCACCTCAGGCCTGATTTTCATCTATGACGGGGCCATCGGAGGCAGCGGTGCAAGCAAAGCCCTCTACGACAGATTTGAGAAAGCGCTTGAACGAAGCATGTTCATCATAAAGGAATGCCCTTGCAAAAACGAATCTGGATGTCCAAGGTGTACGTTCTCATACAGATGTGGAAACAACAATGAATATCTGCACAAATATTCGGCGTTAGAAATTTTGGAGAGGATTAATTCTGGCGAGAAAACAGAGTTGGTAGATCCGACTGAGGGGGACAGGCCGCTGGTATGATTAATCAATACGGGATAAATACAGCAAGAATCTAGAATCAGCATGGAAAAGGTTGCTCTTGTAACAGGTAGTTCGTCCGGAATTGGATTAGAGACAGCGTTGTCATTGGCCAGAGACGGATACCGCACGTTTGCCAGCATGAGAAATATTGAAAAAGCGCCAGAATTGGAGCACGCTGCAAAAAAAGAGAATCTTTCAATCGAGGTGATCGAACTGGATGTGGACAAAGAAGAATCAATTGTTTCGGCAATCAAAAAAATCATCACAGACTGCGGAAGATTGGACGTACTAGTCAACAATGCAGGATACGGGCAGTTTGGATGTACAGAAGACGTAACAGTAGATGATTTTAGAAAACAGTTTGAGACAAATTTTTTCAGCGTTGTTAGAATTATTCAGGAAGTCGCCCCAATTATGAGAAAACAAAAATCAGGAAACATCATCAACATCAGTTCGGTTGTAGGGCGAATTGGACTACCAGGATCTCCAGCTTACATCAGCTCAAAATTTGCACTAGAGGGGCTAGGCGAATGTTTGAGATATGAGCTCGGTCAGTTCGGAATTAAAACTACGATGATCGAGCCAGGGGTAATCAAAACTAACTTTTTTAATTCAATGAAAATTTCAGAACCAAAGACAGACCCAAAATACAAGAACCTGACTGATCACATACTTTCAGGATTAAAGATGATGGCAGAGCTAGGAACCCCGCCTTCCAAAGTTGCAGATGTGGTCATGAAGGCAATTCATGATGATGAAATGTTGCCACGATACATCGTTGGAACTGATGCGGCCATGTTCATGGAGGCAAAAAGGACAAAAACAGACCTAGAATTTGAGAAATACATGAGTAAAGAGATATTTCCGGGCTGACATCGTACTACGCTAAATTGATATACAGATGGAACAGAATTTCATCAAAGTCCGCAATTATAACATGAAATGATATGAAATGGAAAACTCTGCAACACAATGGAATCCTGTTTCCTCCGGCATATGAGGCCCAGGGAATCAAGATAAAGATCAAAGGGGATGCGGTAAATCTTGATTTAGACCAAGAGGAGATGGTGTATCAGTGGGCTAAAAAAAAAGACACGCCATATGCTCAAGACAAGGTGTTTCGAAAGAATTTCACTGCAGATTTTGCCAAAACTCTAGATTCAAAATTTAAAAAAATATCATATGAGGATATTGATTTTTCAAACGCCTTCAAAATAGTTGACAAGGAAAAAGACCTCAGGGAGATGATGAGCAAGGAAGAGAAGAAATTCCTTGCCGTAAAGAGAAAAGAACTCCGAGAAAAACTAAAGGAGCGATTCGGAATTGCAATCATGGACGGGGAAAAAGTCGAAGTTGGAAACTACATGGCAGAGCCACCAGGCATATTCATTGGAAGGGGAGAGCACCCGCTCAGAGGCAAATGGAAGCCTCGAGTTACTACAAAAGATGTCACACTGAATCTCGGAAAAGAGGCCAAAGTGCCAGAGGGGAAATGGGGGAAAATAATTCACGACAAGGATTCAATGTGGTTGGCAAGTTGGATGGATTTTCTAACACAGAAAAGAAAATACGTTTGGCTTGCAGACAGTTCAGGATTAAAGCAAGACAGAGACAAAGAAAAATATGAAAAGGCAGTAAAGCTTGCAAAAGAAATCGACAAGATAAAGGACAGAATTGTCAAAGACATGAAAAGTAAGAATCCAAACGAGAGCAGAATCGCCACTGCCTGCTATTTGATTTACAGAACTGCCATGAGGGTGGGAGACGAAAAAGATCCAGACGAGGCAGACACGGTGGGAGCCACGACTTTGAGAAAAGAGCACATCAAAATTACACCAAATGCAATAGAGTTTGATTTTCTAGGTAAAGACAGCGTCAGATGGCAAGAGACAGTTGCTGCAGAGGGTCACGATAAACAATTTCATGAAAACCTTAAAAAATTGATAGAAAAGAAAAATCCAAAAGATGAGATTTTTGACAACATCACTTCAAGGCATGTCAACCAGTATTATTCCAGCATTGTAAAGGGACTAACAGCAAAAGTGTTCAGAACATATCTTGCAACAGAGGTAGTGAAAAAATATCTTGTAGCACATGACGACATCAAAGGAAAGAGTGCAACTGAGAAGATATACCATGCAAAGTTGGCAAACCTAGAGGCTGCCATGATGTGCAATCACAAGAGAACAATCCCCAAAACATTCGAAGAGTCACTGCAAAAGAAGCGGGATTCTTTGAAAAATGTAGAAAAGGAGGAGGCCTGGAAAAAAACCCAAGAAACTCTCAAAAAACTGGAAGCAAATGCCGCGAAAACAGACGCTCAAAAGAAAAGCAAAGTCAAAAGAATCAAGACGCTAAATGATCAAATTAAAAAACAAAAAATTAAACACAAAGAAAGGATAGAAAAACTAGGATTGCAGCTTGATCTGTCTGAAAAAACTAAAGATTACAACATCGGAACATCCCTGAGAAACTACATAGACCCCCGTGTTTTCAAAGCATGGACAAACGAGGTAGGTGCGGAATGGGAAAAACTCTACACATCTGCGTTACAAAAGAAATTCCTTTGGGTCAAAAACGAAAATGTGGCCTGGAAGGATTTAAAATAAAATTAGAATCATTTAATTTCCCAAATTTTTGACCATATGTTATGCCGGGGTAGCTCAGCCTGGTTAGAGTGCCAGTACAATTGGTAAACTCTAACGGTTCTCCAACTAAGGCAATACTCATAATCTGGAGGTCGTGGGTTCGAAACCCATCCCCGGCACACATTATTCTACATCATTAAATTCAAGATCTCAAATTACAGGTTCAAAACTATGCCAAATTAGATCATTTTTGGAAAATTACTAGTTTGAAACCCTATCAGAGTACATAACTATGCAGAACTAGGCAGTTTTTTACGGCATCAAACTAAAAGTATGATACCGCAATTGGGTTCAACTCCGGCAGGATTCAGCCACCATTTTGGGGATAGAAATGAACGCAGATAGATGTAAAAGTAAAAATTTTGTTTAAATCATTTAATGTAAGATAATGATTAAAAAATAATGCAAAAAGACAGATTATCTGAATGGTTTGTACCAAAATTTGGTTCTCAGAATTTTAGATTATCAATAGGGATTTTATTTCTACCATACACTGGAATGGTGATATCCTTTGCCATATGGGGTTCTCTTTCAGTAGAATCTAGTCTTGACAGGATAGTATCTATTAGTTTGCTCTATTTTTTTGCAATCGGCATATCAGCACATTGTCTTGATGCATTAGGAAGTAAGAAAAAGCCTTGGGGGGATATGTCACGATCAAAGCTTTGGATAGCATCAATAATTTCTTTGATCATATCATTTTCTGTTGGATTGTATTACGCGTTTTTAGATTCTTGGTTACTGATTCCAATAGGAATAGCTGAAGGATTTTTTCTTTTTACATATAATCTTGAATTATTTCGTGGTAAATTTCACAACAATTTATCATTTGTAATCTCTTGGGGAATTTTACCTGTTTTTGCAGGAGCTGCAATTCAATCAAATTCCATATCTGTCGAAACCATAATATTTTCTGCAATTGCTGGTCTTGTAAGTTATGTTTTGATTGTTACATCTAGAAATTATAAAGAACTAAAACGACAAAATGCAGATTATAAGATATATTACAAAAAAGAAGTGATTCTCAAAATTACAAGTTCTGTTGTAATATTTAGCACAATCTTCTTTATTGCTATAAGGTACCTTTAATTCATTAAAACACAAAAATATTGTATGAATGTATTTTCTGAAGATTTGTTAAACAGGATATTAGATGCTCCAGTAGGCAAGGTAGTTTCTGTTCTTAGAGATACTCATGATGGCAATATCAAACTTGAAGTAATTGAACAAAACACTGTACTCCCTAACCAATTTGTGAGAAAAGTATCAATTACGGCAGGTGGGTTTCCAGTGATAAAAGCTATCGTAAAATTTGACTCTACTATATTGCCTGAAGTAATCATGGCTGAACTTTTAAAGAAAAAACAAGGTGTTGGGGATATTCTTAATGTAAATAATATCAATGCAACTAGAAATGGTATTTCCTTGAATCGTAATCATGACGAGAATAAAGTGACAAGAGAATATGAAATCATTTACAATGGAATTGTTTGGTTTACCATAATAGAAGAAATAAGGTTAGATAATCTTGGTTCCAACAATAATGCTTGAAGATCCCAATGTCAAATCCTGCTTGAATGTTTTTAATCCACAAGCCTTCATAGACTCTTCATATTCTTGCACCCAATTTGTATTTCTTATTAGAATAGGTAATTCGACAAATACTTGTCTCCAATTTGGGATAAAAAATCCTACCACATGAAGAACCTTAAAATAAAAATTCCACATTTTTTGTATTAGTTTGTTTTTTGGATATGTAAAATCATGAAGAATTATTTTCCCGCCAACATTAAGGTGCTCAAGACAATTTTTGATCAGTACATCAGATGTGCAATATTTTGGCAGGTATGATGCAGTAATACAATCAAATTTCTCCCCCAGATTGAGTTTCTCAGCATCCTGAACTACAAAAGAGATATTTTTGTATGACTTTGATTTTTCTTTTGCTTTTTCAAGATAATTCTTGGTGATGTCTACGCCTGTAATTTTCGCGTTTGGAATTTTTTGTGCAATTTGTCTTGTAAGGATGCCAGTCCCACAAGCAAGATCTAACACTGTTTTTTCAGTTGATAATTGTTCTAAAATTTTATGTTTCCAAAAACTATCTCTTCCAAAAGTGGTCCAATTGACTATTACATCGTACGAATTAGCAGTATTGTTAAAAAATATTGGGACAAGATTTTTTGCACTTTTTTTATTCATGATAATTGTTAAATTTTTTATTTAATGTACTTTCAGTTAGCATATTTTTGCAAAATTACCATTTCAGCATCCCTCATAATTCAATAAATCTAAAAACTAATCTACTATGGCGTTTAAGTCAGGACATGACAAGTTATACAGTACAAGTGAATACGATTCACAAAAAATTCACTGACGCGTTAAAAAAAGCAAAAACAAGACAGACAATCAACAAGGTATACAGTGCTCACAGAAAAGATCATGAGAGATTGCTCAAAACACATCTGGCTGAAGAAATGAGGCAGATAAAGAAAGCCAAAGCACAGTTGGATTAATCAAAAATTTTTCTTTTTTTTCAGAGTAAAGAGGCGTTGCAAAGGATCTTTTTGCAAAAATAAGGTTTTATCTTCTTTCCGTATAATCAAACATCATCACGGATTACTATATGGTTTTCAAATTATTTTTGGGATGTGTTAGTAACAAGGTAAGTCAGATGGCAAAATGCCCTGTAATGATTATAAAATAAGATGCAGATTATCTAAACTACCACGCAAATAATTTTGAAAAAATAGAATCATGATCTTACAATACGCTTAAGTTAGTAATAATCTACATAGTCCTCCTAACGATTATGAAGTTCAAATTTGAATCTGATAATTTTCTAAATAATTATAATGAGTTCTCAAAAAATCCATGATCTTTCTATCTTCATTTTTATCAATTGGAGCCCCATTTGCAAGAATACTAAGATATTTTAAATTAGATTTTAGTTGATAAAGTGATTTTTTTATTCCTTTTTCATATTTCATTCTCAAAAATTCTATCATATTTTCTTCTATCTGTAAAATCTCTGTTTCCAAATCTAGGATATTTTGACAAATGGCATTTTGCATTCTTTTTTTACAATCAATATTCAAAATAACTTTGATCATTGAATTTCTTATGGATTGTTTGAAAATTTTGTATATTTTAAACAGATTTTTAGAATTATTACAAGCTAGAATAAATCAAATGATCGCCATAACCGACCATGCCAAAGAAGATAGACAGTAGTGAAAAGAAGAGAATTCAGGAAAAACATAGAGAAGAATTCAAAGAGAGGTTTAGAGAGAGGATTGAAAAAGGTGAAGTAATGGACTTTACCTAGAAAATAATCATCTGCTAAATCCTTTATTATTTATTATGTTAATTGTCATGGTGGATTTTATCCCTGCAATTTTTCTCATTCCTTTTGAAATACCACTTCGTATACTTTGTTCGTTTGATGATTCTAGTTTTGTTATGATATCATATGTTCCAAAAGCGCCAAATGCATTTGTAATGCTGTGGATTTTTTTTAGAGATGAAATAACTTGTTTTTTGGCACCCAAATCACAATTCATCATTACATATGCCTTAGGCAATTATTTCTCATTCCTCATAGTTGGTAAAGAGTGATGTTGAAACATCACACTATAATAGCACGAATTAGAATAAAAGACTTAAAAATAAATTCTAATATTAAAAAATAATAGAAAAATTAAACAGATTTTCATTATTACGGTAGAGTAGTTTTTATTTTATTATGATGTAATTGGTTAAGGCAGTAATCGATCAAACATGGAGAAAAAAGGGTCGATGGTATTGATCAAAGGATCAGTTCAAGATTACTGCCTGTATTTTTTGATGATCGTGGTTCAAAACTAAAATTTTTTAAATTAAATAGTACTAGTTATTTTGCGAACCCCCATTCCAACATGACCGACCACTGCATAGTCATATTTTACATATTATTATTTTTTTATAATTTAGATATAGTCAATGGATGAATTTTCTAGTTTTAGGTAACATACATTCACTATGCCATCTTTTACTCCTAAAATATTAATTAACAGTTAATCTGATTTTCATTGAAAGAATTACAATTAATTTAGGAATAATATTCCTTGAATCCCTTGTCAGTTGGAAGTAATTCAGTTTTAGGACCAAACATACCCTGTTTTTGAACTACTTTTAACAATCCATTTTTCTCCAAATCTTCCAAGATGCCATCGAGATCTTTACTATCCAATCCAGTATTTTTTTGAATACTTTCAAATGATTTTGAACCTCGATTAAGCGCCCCTAAAACAAGATCATTTTTTGATTTAGGTTGTCTAGATTCCATTGGCGGTTTTTGTTGATATTCGTCAAAATGTGAATCATGACGATTCGGTTGCGGTTGTTGATTTGCCGGTTGATTCGGCTGCTGTTGAAGTTGCTGCGGAAAGAAGTTTTTTCCTATGCCATATTTTGCCAAAATACGCGGAATAACCCTAGCTAAAGGGATTGCCAAGAAAATTAGGATGTATATCCAAGAAAAGTTGGGTTCTACCATTATCTCTTTGACACAATGAAGGCATAAATTTGTTGAGAGTAGATATCCCCATCAATGCGCCGCAGATTGATATAATAGTAGGAGACATACAGTTGATTTATTGTCAAAGTATCAATCTCCCAACGTTAGCGTAAATTTCGGGGCTGCAAAACTAGTTTTAGTTGGAATTATCTTATTAATAATAATCGGGGTGGTTGCATCTGCTTCAGTACAAATTGTAGATTCTGGAAATAGGGGTGTTTTGCTTCATTGGAGTGCAGTTGATACAACTGTACCACCTCTGGAGGAAGGACTTCATTTCGTAACTCCGTTCCAAGACAGTGTTGTAAACATAGAAGTCAGAACTATGAAATTAGCCAAGTCAACATCCTCAGCATCAAAAGACCTTCAAACGGTATCAACAGAAGTAACAGTAAACTATAGACCATCTCCAAATTCAGTTCATATACTATACAAAGAAATAGGATTAGACTATGAGAATAGGGTTATTCAGCCAGCAGTAGAGGAAGTGGTGAAACAGGTTACAGCCAATTATAATGCAGCAGAACTAATCACAAAACGACCCCTAGTTAAAGCAGATATAGAATCTGAAATTACTACCCGTCTTAACGAATACAACATTATAACAGACGTCATTTCAATTACTGATTTTCAATTTTCCGCATTGTTTGCTCAAGCCATTGAATCCAAAGTAGAAGCAGAGCAAAAGGCACAAAAAGCGGAAAACGATCTGATCAGAATAGAAGTAGAAGCAAGACAACATGAAGCTCAGGCTGAAGGTCTTGCAGCGGCAAACATTGCCGAAGCCAGAGGAGAAGCCGAAGCAATTGCAATCATCAATCAGGCACTATCAACAAATCCAAATTATTTAGAATGGCTGAAGACTCAAGCATGGGATGGAAGACTGCCACTTGTGGTTGGTGAAGGTGGAACACCGTTCATTTCAATCCCAGTAAAGCCTTAGATATTTTTAAAACTTAGTTATTTTCTTTGTCTTTTTGGTAGTCTCTGATTGCATCATACATTGCAAGAAACTGTTCGGGTTCATTCTGCCTGTAATTTTTTTCAAGATTTTTGATTTCTTGGTGTGAAATTGATTCCCCCTTATTTTCATAATACTCCTTAATTATTTGGGACGGGGTTTTTTTGATATTGTACTTTTGAAGCGACCGGTTCACAGATCTTTTGCAGTACAGATCATAAATCAGAAATCTATAGGCAAGATATCCAGATAACCCTATAATTGCAACGACAAGTATGGGAATTATTATGATTGGAGCCATGCATGATCAGACATCTTTTGAGTATTTCATTGTTATTCTTTTCTGCATCAGGAATCCATTCAGCGCATAAAATTGCTAAAAGAGTTTTATGTGCAAATGATTTCAAAAAAAATAATGGGTCTGTTTTCACGCAAAAAAGAGATCATTGTTGGGAATATTTGCCCAAAGTGCGACATGGAATTTGCAGACTCGGAAAGAACGCTGCGCCATATGGAAAAAGCCCACAAATCTAAAAAGAAATTCGAATGCAATTCATGCGGCTAGGAATCAGTTTCATCATGATATTCCATTAAATATGAATAATGATTGAAGCTGTCATGACCAACAAGGACAAACTAAATAAAATTTCAGGCATTTCAGCACTTGGCATGTTTGCATTGATTGTATCAGGGCACGTTACTGGAAACGGTTCAGTGCTGGGATTTCCAAACGCCATGGCCCTTTATGCCCTCATGCCAGCGGCACTGATTTGGTTTGGCACAAGAAAAAACGGGTGTGGAAGTTGCAATCAGACAGGTGCAATTTCAGATAAGGAAGATCAGAGTAGTTTCGGCAGTTCCAAGTGATGGTTTCTCGGCTAAAAAAACCAAGTTAGTCTTAAATGGAGTATTTTTGAATTTTATGCAAAATGGGGGAATTTCAAGAATTTGCGGAGGCGTTATTTGGACAATTGTCAGTAGAAATTAACGAAGAAAAAGAGATCGTGGAGCTGGCAATCAGAGCCAAAGACGACATTGCAAACAGGGTACAATTCAAAGAGTTGGGCGAGATTGCAAGCGGGGTACTGCCAGATTTTAAAAACAGGGCCGAGGAATTTCTGGGAATCAAGGTTCCAGAAAACATCTCGTTAAAAATTCTAGAGTTGGAAGAACTGAAGAAGATCAAAGGAAACAAAGTATTTGCAGACAAAGAATCAAAAGAATTTGTCAGCGAGTTGTTTAACGCGGTTGCAAAAGAGAACCTGAAAAAAATTGCAGAACTGATGCAGCAAGACACTGCAAAATATCTAGTATATTCAACTTATGCGATCCAATACATTTCAAAAATCACAACGACATATGGGGACTATCTTGATTCAGAAATCTACTTGAACAAATTCATTTTGTCAAGATACCCGCAAATAATTCTACACAAGCAGGGCGAACCGTATGAATCAAAATTTGAAAATGTCAATTCCGGGTATCTCGGCGCCGTAAAGATGACTGTGCTTGAAGAGCTAATCCACTCGGCGCAAGGAAACCTTCAGCAAGTAAACAAAAGTGCAGCAATGGAGGTAAACAAGATAAACGAGGAATTGGCAAAGATCATTCTATCACTAGATACTGAAACTACCAACAGGCTATCAGAATACTGCCAGTTGCAAGCAGTTCCAGACGACTTTCCATTTGCAAAAAAAGCTAATCTGTTCTTCTTTTTGAATCCGGATCATTTCCTGATTGAGCAAATCGGACCAGACGTCATGACATTTACTCACGTGGAGATAGATCCAAAGATTGGAGAGTCGGTTCCAGAACTGCTGGACATCTACAAGAGATGGCTATCCCCAATACAACAGCACCACGCAGCATTTACAGCGATGGAGGGAATGGCAGCTTTTGCAATTGAAAGTATATTAAAGGATGATCAGGATTTTCAAAATTACCTTACAACGTTTATGGGAACCGACTTTTCATCATATCAGGTAAGAAAGAGCATGGGCAGGGACTTTACAAAAACAATTTATGAAAAAATAGGTAGGGACACCTTCAAAAGAATGATAGAAGTGCCCCCAAACACTCGTGAACTGAAAGATCCCCAATTATACCTCAAGAGACTTGGTATGTAACAATTGGAAGAAAAATTTGATCCCCTAGTTGCAGAATGGGTTACATTTGTAAACAATCCAAGTTTCAACTTGGTTGAAAAATGTCTCAAATTTGCGCAGATTTTGGAATATCCAGATCTTAACGTGGATGAGTACATTCAAAAAATAAACCACATCGGGAAATCCTTAAAAGAGTCAATCAGCGACGTTAAAAATCCGACATACTTGATTTCGATGTTAAACGAACATCTCTTTGAAAACTTGGGATTTAGCGGAGATGATGACGATTACTACAATCCAAAAAATAATTTTTTGAACGAAGTAATCGATAAAAAAACAGGGCTTCCCATCACCATTTCGATTCTGTATGCAGAAATTGCAAAATTCATCGGGTTAGATCTCAAGATAGTCGGATTTCCCGGCCACATATTGGTAAAATACAACGAAGAGATAATCTTGGATCCGTTTTATGACGGGCGACTGCTAGATGTAGATGATCTGCAGGATATTCTTGATGCTAATTTTGGAGGCCAGTTAGAATTTCTGCCGGAATTTCTTGACGAGGTAAAACCGGAGCAGATTCTTGTCAGACTGGCAAGGAATTTAAAAAACTCCTACGTTCAGTCGTTTGTCTATGAGAAAGCATTACGGTGTGTGAACATGGTATTGTCCATTGAGCCGGAATCATCTGAAGACATCAGAGACAAAGGAATCATAGAAGAAAGACTGCAAAATTCTGAAACCGCCCTAAAATATTTGAACAGATATTTAGAAATTAATCCAAATGCAGAAGACGTGGACTTTATTTTGGAATTAATCAGAAGCATAAAGACAAAGAATTAATCAGAAGCATAAAGACAAAGAATCAATCAATGATAGAATCCAGGTCTCTACCTTTCTTAATCATGGATATTTCATGACGGGCGATTTTATTTCTAAACGCTCCTTTGAGGATATCGACTTCACTTCTGAGCAGTGCAATTTCATCCTCAAGCTTTGCAACTCTTTCATAGATGGTTTCAGCTTCTGAACTCATAATTATCTATGAATAGAAAATTGTCTTAAAAAGTTATGGGTGCATATTTTGATTGACAAGTTAGATTTTTGAACTATAATTCAAATTCTTGACGACATTTCTCGCATTTTGCTCTCTCTTCTCCAGGAGAGCCAAGAAGGAAAATTTTGCCAATTGTTTTACACAAAGGACACATTCCAGTAGTGGCATTTTTTGGACCAGTACGAATAATTTTTTGCGATTTTCTTCGTCCCATGAAAAAACTTCTTGAATCGGTCTATTAAGTTTTAATGGCGCGGGGAGAGGGATTTGAACCCACGTGTCCTTGCGAACATGAAATTAGCAATCTCACGCCCTACCGAGCTAGGCGACCCCCGCATAAAGATGCCTAGAATGTATCTGTAAATAAATTCATTCGTCGCCAAATTGGCTGTAATTGTTCATTATATCCTCAATCGGGAGCCTCTTTCCGCCTACAATTTTCAGATCCACCTTTATTTTTTTGCCAGATATGGTCAGGATGTTGTAGGTATTTTCAAACAATCCGCGAACCCTCTCAGATGTGGCAGTTCCGGCATTAACTACGGTTAGGGATCCGAAAGTCCAGGCCCACGGCCTATGCTTGTGTCCACATAATACCACATCAACTTTAGAATCTAACACTGCTCTTAGAACGTCACCTGCGTCAACAACGGTGAGTTGATCAGAGCCAGTGTCAGGGATTGAAATCAGGTGGTGATGCATCGCTACAATTTTCACCCTGTCCTTGTATTTTTTCATGGTTCTCTCCAGCCACAGGTTTTGTCTATATCCAACCTCGCCATTGTTTCTATCAGGTCTAGCAGTTCCGACTGTAACTAGTACAACATCATCACTTAACTCGTTGACAGTTTCAAACGGAAAGAATTTTTTAAATAACAAATAGCCAGTGTTCCTGTAATCATGGTTTCCACTAATCGCGATAATTTTTTTTGTTTTGAATTTTGTTAGTAGTGATTTGCATTTCTCATATTCGCTCATCAGCCCCTCGTTTGTCAAATCGCCTGTAATTACAATCACGTCGGGATTCAGTTCGTTTACCTCGTCAACCAAAATATCAAATTTTTCCTGCAGAAACTGCGAGCCCACATGAAGATCTGAGATTTGGACTATCTGCATTTGAGTATAGCTTGTCAGATTGGGTATTAAATCATCTCCATGGAAAAGACACAGAGAATGTTTCAAAATGCAAGATAGAATTAAATAATAAACGCCTCAAATTTTTGCAGTTTTGAGTAAAAAAGCAGCAGTAATGAAAGGTGACGGCATCGGACCCGAAGTTGTGGATTCAATGCTAAGAGTGCTAAAGGAATGCAACCTTCAATCAGAATTAATTCTTTGTGAAGTAGGCTCGGAGCAATGGGAGAAAAACGGTAGAAAAGACGCGTCGTACATTCCTGATGCAACCATGAAAATTTTAGAAGAATCAGATTGCTGTTTCAAGGGCCCAACAACTACAATTCCAGTTCCAGGTGCACCTAGAAGTGTCGCAGTTACATTAAGACAAAAATTTGATCTTTATGCAAATATCAGGCCGACTAAGACTTATGAGAGACTGACGCCGAACAGGAAGCTTGATTGCGTCTGCTTCAGGGAAGCTACCGAGGGGCTCTATACCGGCGTAGAGGTAAAAATCACAGACGATGCAGCCATAGCAATCAGGAAGATCACAAGACAGGGAAGCAGAAGGCTGGCGGACTCTGCAGTGGATTGGGCAAACAAGTTCAACATGAAAAAAATGGTTGCAATTACAAAAAGAAACATCCTGAAGCAGACTGACGGAATATTTTGGGAGGAAACACAGAAAGCAGTCGAAGGAACCGGAATTGAATTATCTGAAATTTACATAGACAACATGGCACAGCAGATGGTGATTGCCACCGAGCAGTTCAACGGTTCTGTGCTGGTCAGCACCAACTTATTCATGGACATTATTTCCGAGCTTGCATCAGCTCTTGTTGGTTCAATCGGGCTAATCTACTCCGCCAACATCGGAGACAGATATGCAATGTTTGAGGCAGCGCATGGAAGCGCCCCACAGTTTGCAGGGCAAAACAAGGTAAATCCTACTGCAACCGTCCTGTCAGGAGCTTGGATGGCAGATTATCTTGGAGAAAGGGAAATCAGGGACGCAATCTTTGCCGCAACTGACAGAGTGATCAACGAAGGGAAGGCAGTCACATGGGACATTGGTGGCAGCGCATCAACGACGCAGATGATCGATGCAATCGTCAGATATGCTAAAGAAAACCTAAGAAAGTAATCAGAGTTGTGCCTCTACCAGGATCAGCTCTTCAAAGAACAATTTCTTTTTTGCAATGATTCTTGTTTTCAAGCCTAACTTTTGAGCATGTTCAATCAGTTTTTGATAGTCGGACAGTGACGAGGTTACAAAGACGAATCTTCCGTTTTCAGCCATGTTGCCAATCACGGAGTCAAGTATTTTTTTTGGAATTTCAAACCCGTCCTTGCCCCCGTCAGTTGCAATGTCCAGTATTTCATCAGTTGCAAGATAAGGTAGATTGCACACGATGAAATCAAACTTTATCCTTAACGCATCTGAGCCATTGCAGCAAACAATGTTTTCTGTTTTGTAAGTTTGATCTTTCAACACATCGAAATTGATATCGGTGCCAACTACAAACGAAAAATTTTCAGAAAGTAATTTTGTCAGATATCCTGATCCGCTGCCAACATCCAAGGCGAAATTACCTTTTTCATTCTCAATGTTGTCCACCATGAAAAAAGTATCCTCAGACGGAGGGTACTCTTCATTTTTCAAGAATTTTGTTTGCAAGATCTACTATCTCCTCCCCCGAAAGATCATCCACTCGTTTGTCAACGGCAGTTTCCTTGTGAAACTGTTTCAAAATATTTTTAATGGTTTTTCTTCGATACGAGAATATTTTGTTGATTGTCTGAATAAGATCCACGGTCAGATTGGTTTTTTTGACTATTTTTAGAACTACTGAGTCAATTTTTGGGGGAGGGGAAAAATTGTTTTTGCCCACTTTTGACAGCACTGTAATGTCAAATGCAGAAGTCGCAATAATGCTTATGGCTTTTCTTTGCTTTGAGGATTTGGCAAGCAATTTCTCAGCAAATTCTTTTTGAACCATAATCACCCCGTGGGAAAACGAGGTTTGTGCCAACCATTCCACGGCATCCTTACTCCTAGAATACGGAAGATTTGATACAAAGATAGTGAAAGGGTCATTGCTCTTCAAACCATCGCCGGATTTTAAGACCAGGTTGTGTATGTTAGAAAATTTGGATCTTGCACCCCTAACTAATTCCTCGTCCAGATCAACTGAAATCACTTTGGCGGCATTTTCGCACAGGAGGGGGGTCAGGATTCCGCGTCCAGTGCCAATCTCAAAGACAGTGTCATTTTTTGTGATTTTTGCCTCAGAGACGATAAATTTTGCTATAGATGTAGAATTTAGAAAGTGCTGCCCAAGGCGTTTTCGTTTTATCATCTCTTGACAAAGAGATTCATTCTACTTTCGCCCGTGATTTCGTCAAGGATTCGTTCAGAAATATGTTTGACTGGCTCTTTGAATCCGACACGATCTTGCAAATCACGATAGCTTTCAAACTTTTTCTTTTCTCTTTCCTCAAGCATGCTTTTCATGTAGGTTTTTCCAATTCCAGGAATCAGTTCGAGCGCATGTATTCTCGGAGTTAGTGGTTGTGCGTTGTTTAGGTACGCAACAAATTTTTCCTCGTTGTTAGCTACAATATTTTCAACTACTGACTCCAACTCGCTCTGAGCAGATGATGAAATATTATCATACTCCAGCTTTCCCAAAACAGACAGGACTTTGGTTCTTCCGTCTTTTCCGATATAGATTTTTTCGCCAATCTCAAACGTGGAGTTTGGAATTCCAAGGATTTCCAACAGTGTCAATCTGTCTTCCCCGATAGCTGTAATGATGATTCCATCTCTGCCTCTCACAGTGGATGATTTGCCTCTAGAGTTGAAATCCAACACATATGCGTACTCCTCATACTTTCTAGTTGGGGGTTTTGCCCGATACAAAATAGAACGCTCCTAAAAAGTTACGAATGCTCCTTGATTATTTTGAGCATTTTTTCCAGGGTTTCAGCAAGAATTAATTTTTTCCAACCAAACGTGAAGGAACGTAATTCCGCCAAACTTGTAGGTCTAATGTTAACTATTTCAACAGCCTCGTCTTCTGTCAACTCACATTCCTTGACAAGTTGTTTTTTCATTTCCTTTGCTTCTTTTGCATCAGTTGTTGTAAATTTTGAAACATAATCATATGTCCAACGCTGAATCTGATCCATCTCTTCAACATCAACTTTACCTAAAATTTCCTTAGCTTCTGCAAGTGAAATTGCTTGTTTCTTTTTTATCTCTTCCATATTATACACCGAATGGTTTAATGTGGTCCAATCTTGTGATTAAGGTTTTTGTTTTATCACCCAATTTTACATCAAGAGTAACTGCACGTCTGCCAACGTTTGTAACTATACCCACTTTGCCGTGGTATCGTCTGTGTGGCAATCCTTTGTGCTGTCTAGGATCAATGATGACAAGTGCTTGCTGTCCCTCTTTGTATTCACGTAACAAAAACGAGACTCCTCTAGGGGCCTTTTTTGTCATGACGGATCTAGCTTTATGCTTAAATCCATGTGAACGACCGTGGGACTTCTTAGTTGCCATGTGTGTAAAATCTTTGAAAGCCCTATTTTAAGACTTAGAAAAGTTGGGTCCGGTTTGACCGGCAAGATCAGTTCTAAGCTGACCGCATGCAGCAGAAATTTCCGTGCCTTTTTCGATTCTAACGGTACAATTCACTCCTGCCTCGGATAAAATTCGTTCAAATTCCAGGATATTTTTTTCTGACGGGCGTTGGAAATCGCCTGCAGTCGGATTAATTGGGATCAAATTAACATGAGACCCGTTTCCCTTCAAAAGCCTAGCCAACTCGGTTGCAATTTCAGGCGAATCGTTGACTCCCGCCATAAGCGCATATTCAAACGTCACACGACGCCCAGTTTTTTTAAAATAATTTCCGCCCAGCTCAATTATCTCCTCCACAGAATTGGGACTTGCAGTAGGAACCAGTTTTTTTCTTAATGCGTTGTTTGGGGCATGTAGGGAGATTGCCAGACCTATCTGCAGGTTTTCTTCAGCCAGTTTTTCAATTCCAGATTTGATTCCAATTGTAGAAATTGTAATGTGTCTTTGGCCCAATCCGAATCCCCTATCATGCGTCAAAATTTTTACAGACCGGATCATTTCATCATAATTTGCCATAGGTTCCCCCATGCCCATGAAAACTAAATTTGTCACATGCTCCCCTCTTTGCTGCAATATTTCTGCAAAATGAATTACTTGCGACACAATGTGTTCTGCCTTCAGATTTGTTTCAAATCCCATTTGTCCGGTTGCACAAAACACACACCCCATCGCACACCCTATCTGGGTAGAAACACAGATGGTTGAACGCGGATGGCCGCCAATTTTAGACGGATCATATTGCATCAGAACGGCCTCTACAGAATTATTGTCTGTCAGATTAAGCAACAGTTTCGTTGTATCTCCGTCCTCACTTACAATGCGATGAATTTCTTTTGCCGAACCAATCGTATACCCTCCTGCAATCAAATCATCCCTTAATTTTTTAGGGAGCTGCGGTATATCATTGAGGTCTTTTGGGAATTTGTAATAAAGCGGCAGTAATATTTGATCTGCTCTATATCTAGGGTAACCCATATCCATTACAAGTTGCTCCATCTCTTCTGGAAGTAATCTATAGAGATCTGTCATAACGTATTAACAGATTCACAGAGGGATATTTTATAATTTGTTGATTAGCTGAAATAAAAAAAATAAAAAGATAGGAAAAAGAAGAATTACTCTTCTGTAGGTTCGAAATCATCGGATTCGGTTTCGACCGTAGCCTCTATCTCAGGCGTTTCCACCGCGTCATCGGTCTCAGGCGTTTCCACCTCATCATCTGCCTCAAGATCTTTTGTTTTTTTAGTAGATTTTTTGGCAGTTGCCTTTTTGGTGGTCTTCTTGTCAGCGTCTTCAGGATCAATTACACCTGCTTCGCCAAGAGCAAAGATTACTTCCTCCTCAGGATGGTGAGGACTGTCTACCATTCTAGCAATTCTTTTCTTGCCTGATTTCTTAAAGTAGATTCTGTAGGTACTTGTATGTGCAACCACATTTCCACCGATTGGACGTGTTGGATCTCCAAAGAAGACATCAGGTGATGCCATAACTTGGTTTGTTGCAATTGCAGCGCAGTTGTATGTTTCTGCAATTCTTGACAACAAATGAACAAAATGATTTAATTTTTGTTGTCTTACAGACAATGTTCCTCGTCCAAGATATTCAGCACGGAACAGTCCAACTGCAGAATCTGCAACAATTAATTTGACATTGTTTTCCTCAATTACAGGTCCAGCTTCTTCCAAAATTAGTATTTGGTGTGAGCTGTTATATGCACGAGCTACTATGATACGGTCTAAAACTTTTTCAGGATCCATATCGTGTGCCTTGGCAATAGATACAATTCTTTCAGGTCTGAAAGTGTTTTCAGTGTCAATATACAAGACAGACCCGTCAAGACCGCCTTCTTCTTTGCTTTTTTGAACCATCACAGACATGGTATGTGCAAATTGTGTTTTACCGCAACCAAACTCACCATAAACTTCTGTCAATGCCTGAGTCTCAATACCGCCATCAAACAAAGTATCAAGGCAGTTTGTACCAGTTGTGATTCTGCCAATATTTTGTCGGTGCTTGTAAATTTCAGTTGCACTTGTAAAATGACTGGCAATTATTCCACCTTCAACCAAATGTTGTCTGGCTTTTTCAACAATTTTTTCAGCAGTATCTTTCTCCATTCCTGTAATGGATGCAATTTCAACAGGACCTCTGACGATGAGATCCATGACGTTGTGGACACCTGCATCGGACAATTTTCTTGTAGTTACAGGACCTACGCCCTCTAAACTATCTAATCTTAAATCTTCAACCATACCGTATAGTACGGTACCAGTACTTTATAAGTTTGTTGTTTGAGAAAATGATCGCAAAATAATAAAAATATTCTGAAATTGACTAGCGTTTCTTTCTTCTTTGTCCAGGTTTGTTTTGACCAGGGAATCTGCCTAGGACAAATCGCTTGTTGAAGTTGCTTTTGTTTGCAACACTGGAGCTATCGCCTACAATCTTTCTGCCTTCGACTTTTGGAGTTTGCCCTCTTACCTTACCTGCTTTGGTAAGTGAACCGTGTGTTGCCATGGTTTTGAATAAGAATTAGTGAATTTATGTATTTGTATGACTACCAGTACTTGGCCTTAATAGTCTCGATGACTTTTTCGTGTTCCTTACTCTTTCTGCGTGCATATTTCTCCATTGCACCGAGTGGAATTCCTCCAAGAGATCTTGCAAGTGCGTTAAAGGCGTATCTCTGCGGGCCCTTTGAACCAGTCTTGGTCATGAATTTTTGAATGCCGTATTTGAAATTGTGCTGCCATGTCTTGTAAAGGACTCCTAGTTGCGCAGGAGTCATCTCATTTCCAATGTTAAAGAACTGTGATTGCTCTAGCAATCCAATTGGAACAAATGTAAGTGCGGTAGCAGTGAACATTGAATCAGGTTGTTCATGCTCTAATTCACTGAGTAGTTGAATGGTATCCCATGAATCTTCAGGGGTTTCGTCATTGTCAAGGCCCATAATCAAGGTAAATGCTGGAATCCAGTAATTTTCATTCATTGTCTTTACACCTTCTTTTACCACCCAATGCCATTCAGATGGAACGTATGGAGCAAGTTTCCTGTCGGCATATTTGCCAATCAGCCTAAGACTTCCAGTTTCAAGTCCTGCCTGGACGCCAATCATGTTATCAGGACCTGCTTTCATTATTTTTGAGAGGTTTGGAAGGAGTTTTTCATCAGCTATTGCGCCGGCCAACGTCCCGTGTGTCGGATTTGTATGCTCCACACCAGTAGACATTATTGCAGTGAACAGTTCCTCCAACGCTTCTCTGTTTGGCTCCATTCCTTTTGCAGTTCTGGGATCCATTCCATAAACGAAAATATCATCACTGTGGATCCATGCAGATTTGGAACCTCCTTTCTTTATGTTGACTTCAATTTCTTGTTTCACTTTCTCCGGAGGATAATATCTCAAAGATCTTAATGTGACATCGCAGAACTTGCAGCCTCTGCCACAACCGCGCATCACCTCAACCATTCCGTGCATGCTTGGCTCGACAATGTTAGGAATATCCTCTAAATCAGGCCTGTCCCAAAAATTTACAAATCTTCCGTGAATTTTCTTGCCTTCTCTTTCAAATTCTTTAATGTTAACTTTAAAGTCGCTTCTCTTTCTGAAAGGATCCATATTTTCAAAATCGCCGTTAATCAGATAGTTAAAGAACCTGCCAGCATGTCCGTCAATTTCAGGTGCAATGCCACCAAGTTCGCCTTCAAGAATTGCATAGATTCCAAACTCTTCAATTTTTGCCGGATCATAGTTGTATTGCCATGTTCCAGATGCGCCAGAAATTACTTTTGCCTTACTTCCAGTTCTTGCTTTGGCAGCTTTAATTCTATGATGCAATTCGGCATTGTAAAATTCGTCGTATGAAGTTTGTTTTCGTCCATAAGTAAATGTCATAGTGACAGGGCCCATTCCAAGAGGATCCATCTCATAAGTTCCAATAACCTCGGTTTCAGGGCCGATGAATTTTTCAATGTGGTTTGGATGAGCAACAACTACATCTTGCCTGCTAAACCCGTCTCTGAGTAAACCTGCCTCTAATTTTCTCAATCCATATGGAGCGTATTTTGCGACGCCATCGATATCAGGGGACCAGTTGCAGATGAAATCAAAAAGAACTTTCGGCGTCACTTGATTTCCAAGAATTTTATACCAAAAACTGTTTTTGTCCCTGTTAGGATCCACAGCTGGGGCACATCCGAAAAATGTTGCAAGAGACAGCCCCCTATAAGGAGACATCAGAGTTCTATCAGCTGTTAAAACTATTTTTGGAGTACCCATATCCTTCACGGAAAGAATTTTCTGATTTATTTTAAACCTTGCTAGCTAAATTTAGTAATTTTCTAAAATTCCAGCCTTGTTTCTATGTAAATGGCCAAATTCCTTATTTGCAGACAAATGCTCGCCATCAAATACGGTTCCGTCTCTGCAGGCAAGATCCTCGCCAACACAGCAGCTGCCACATATTCCAACACCGCATTTCATCATTCTCTCAAGACTTGCCTGAACAAAGATATTTCTTGAATGGGCAGATTGCACGGTTTTGTACATCATAATTTCAGGACCGCAAACATACACTGCATCAAAATGGGTTTCATTTGTCAATTTTTCAACCAAATCAGTGACAAATCCTTTTTCACCATAACTGCCATCATCAGTGGATACAATCACACGGTGAGAGTTATTTGCGAGTAGATCATTTGCCAAGTCTTCAAAGAATACTTCATCTTTTGATTTTGCCCCAATTAGCACAGTGACATCGTCAGTGGATTTTACAAAGGTGAGCAATCGCATCATGGGGACAAGACCAGTCCCCCCTCCAACTAACAATAATTTTCCTTCTCTAAGATCAAATGAATTTCCATACGGGCCCCTTATCCCTATTTGTCCACCCACCGGAACATTGAACAGCCCAGTAGATGAAGGCCCATGTTTTCTAACTGTAAATGCAGCTTTTCCTGTTTCTTTGGAAATCATCACACTCATAGGCAATTCGTTTACACCAGGTATCCAAACCATGGCAAATTGGCCAGGAAGAACATTTGGCATTATATCGTCAGAAAAAACCAAAGTTCTAACGGTAGGGGTTTCATCTATAACTTTTTCAATTGTAACAATTGTCGGATGGTTAAGATTTCTTTGCAAGACCTACCATCTCCTTTATTGTGGCGAAACCTTTTCGCTCCATGTAACGTAAAATGCCTCGGTTAATGTCATCAAAAACTCCAATCCAGTTGTCGCCTATTGCGCTGCCAAGTTGAACAGCGGAAGCTCCAGCCAAGAAAAATTCCACGGCGTCTTCCCATGTAGAAATTCCACCACAGCCGATAATTGGAATATCATACTGTGAAGAAATTTCATATACGCATCTTAATGCAATTGGTTTGATCGGAGTTCCAGATAATCCACCATATTTGTTACTGAGAATAGGTCGTTTAGTTTCAACATCAATTGCCATTGCGCGAACTGTGTTAATAGCAGTAATTGCATCAATTCCAGAATCTATTGCGGTACTAACGGTGTTAAGATAATTGCTCGTTCCCAGACCAACTTTGGCAATTACAGGGACAGTCGTGGCATTTTTCATAGAGGATACAATTGCTTTAACCAGTCCAGGATCATCCCCGACCTCCAAGCCAACTTTGGCAACATGTGGGCAGGATAAATTTAATTCGTATGCTTTGACTTTGCAATTTTCAAATTGTTTCACCATGGTTTCAAAGTCTTCCGGCACTGAACCCACCAAACTCACCACTATCGGAACATCTTGATTTGGTTCAATCATTTTAGCAAAATTTGATGCGCCCGGATTTGAGAGACCCACTGCATTTATCCACCCGCCGCCTTTCACACTAAAGATAGTAGGGTTTGGATATCCATCCCAAGGCGCAGTACTGAGAGATTTTGTAACTACGGCACCTGCGCCTGACGCATAAAGTCGTTTGAACACATCTAACGAAATACCTAAAATTCCAGATGCCAGCATTACGGGTTTATCTAATTGAATTTTACCTATGAAAGTTGCAATACTGGGCTCCACTTTGATTAATTATCTCAGTTTCGAATATAACAGTTGATTCCTGATGCTGGTAGCTTTTTTAAAGGTGATTTAAAATCAACTAGTCATGTATTCTGTAATTTTAACAGAGTTGGGAATCTCAGTTTTCAACGATGGAAAACTAGACAAAGCATTTTCGTTCTCAAATCCAGTAAAAGAATATCTTCTAGTGAAAAGTAAAGAGTCAAAATTAAATGAACTTGTGAATTATCTAGCGTCAACTCAGAGAGGATTTTCCATAAGTGACGAGTCACTACTTGCAATTTTAAAAAAATATTCAATTGATTGTCATTTGATGGATGAGTCTGAATTGGATACAGTTCAAACAAACAAACCACAAATCATTGTTGATTCTGGTTTTGCATCAAACCTTCAAGACACACTTGGAAAATTAAGAGAATTTGCTCTCGGATTATCATCTTCAATAGTTACCGAAGTCTCACAAAGTCCAGATCTTCACATCATACAAGCAATTAATTCTCTAGATGAAATTGACAAGATTGCAAACGGGCTAAGTTCAAGACTCAGAGAATGGTACGGATTGCATTTTCCAGAATTAGACAACATCATTGACAGCATTAACGGATATGCGCAAATAGTAATTGCAGGAAAACGAGAATCATTAACTAAAAAAGTCTTTGAAGAAGCAGGTTTCCCAGAATCCAAAGTAGAGATGCTATCTCTGATTTCATCGAAAAGTAGAGGTGGAGATATTTCAGATATCAATTTAGTAATTGTGCAATCAATTGCAAAACAAGTTTTAGAATTTCATGAATTGCGTAAAAAACTCGAAGAGCATGTTGAAAATGAAATGCAAGAGATTGCACCAAATATTTCAGCAATACTCGGTACAGCAGTCGGTGCAAGAATTTTAGGAAGAGCTGGAAGTCTCAAAAAGATGGCATCAATGCCTGCCAGTACAATACAAGTTCTAGGAGCTGAAAAAGCATTGTTCAGAGCATTGAAGACAGGTTCACAACCACCTAAACATGGATTGTTATTCCAGCATGCGATGGTTCATGCCGCTCCAAGATGGCAAAGAGGAAAAATTGCGCGTGCAGTTGCTGCAAAGGCAGTAATCGCAGCAAGGGTTGATGTTTACGGTGAGGGGTTAAACCAAACTTTACTTGAAAAACTCAATATCAGAGTTGGTGAAATTGGCAAAAAATATGAAAATCCTACTGAAAAAGACATGAGACCGCCTCCAACATTTAGCAGAGAAGGTGGAAGCTTTAGAGATTCTCCAAGAAGAGAAGGCGGAAGATCCAGAGACAGTGGAAGATCCAGAGACAGTGGAAGATCCAGAGACAGTGGAAGATCCAGAGACAGTGGAAGATCCAGAGATTCTCCAAGAAGAGACAGCGGAGATAGAAGAGAAGGCGGAAGCTTTAGAGATTCTCCAAGAAGAGACAGCGGAGATAGAAGAGAAGGCGGAAGCTTTAGAGATTCTCCAAGAAGAGACAGCGGAGATAGAAGAGAAGGCGGAAGCTTTAGAGATTCTCCAAGAAGAGACAGCG
>JAPFQF010000017.1 GCA_029255365.1 Candidatus Nitrosopumilus sp.
AGCTCAGCTTGGCTGGAGCGTTCGACTGATAATCGAAAGGTCATGTGTTCGAATCACATCGGGCCCATTTTTCATTATTTTAAATTTTGAGAGATAGTTTGAGACCATTGTAAAATATCTCCAATTTTTTCAGATGTCAAATCAGAATTTATTTTGGTTTTTTTAGAGACTTTTCCACAAAGTATCAATTTCATATGTTTTCCAGACTTTTCTTTTATGGGATTAATTGAATCTGCAAAAAAGTTTAGACCTTCATCAGTTTTGGAAAATACCAAAATTAGTAAAATTCCAAGTTTTTGTTTCCATATTTTTCCTATTAGTTTTTGAAAATCAAGATCAAACAACACATTGATTGCAGATGACATATCCCCCAAATGAGAAACCTTCCACCCATCAGAGTGGTAAACTGCTGAAGCTGCTTCTGAATATAATCGACTTTGTGCATCAGATGCCATGACAATTATATTCTTTTTTGGATCAGATACGACCTGAAGTTGATTAAATATCTGAAGGGATTTTGAAAGAGTTGTCATCAGAAGATTTTGTTCGGAGTCTCCAATTTTTCCATCATCATACAGATTTTGTATATGATCAATGGAGGGGAAAATTGCTTCGAGAATCAATCGGTTCACTGTACCTCCAGAATGTAAGCAATTACGAACTAGAGAGTAAACTTGATCTTCAGTACCTTTGACTAAATATTCAAGATACCTAGGAAATATTTTGAAATAATCTTCAGGAAAGTGGAATGATTCCTGTCCAGGTTCTAAAAACCACAAAGTGACATTTCCAATATTTTTTTGCCGAAGCAGTCCTTCTGCTGCAAAAACTTTGAGATACTTTGACATTGTTATTCTATTGATGCCAATTTTTTCAGAAAGCTCAACACCTGACATTCCAGAAACAGCGCCATCTAAAACTGAAATTAGTTTTTCTCGTATCTCCTCAACAGAATAGCCTTTACCCACAATGTTCTTGGGTCACAGTATTCTATAAAGACTAATTTTCATTTAGAAAATCGAGGCGAAATTTAAAATAAAACATTATATACTTGGGTACTTTATTGTACGGTAAGGAAAAGTAAATTGCCAAAAGCCGGATTCAAATCAATCACTGTATCAGAAACTGTTTACGATAAATTCCACGATGTTTATCAAAAGAGTAAAGACGACCTAACAATGAAAGGGGTCAACAGTTTTGCCGGCTATGTAACTTACATGTTAGAGGAAATGATGCAAAAGGACAAGACCTTTGCAAGATATGCTCCAAAGATAGAAAAAATTTCAGTGGATGATGACCGTGTTATTCTTAAAGACAATATCAAAAATAGAATTGCAGAAGTTGCAATTCAAAAAGGCGAATTATTTTGTCAGCTCTGCGATGAAAAAGACTGTGTCCACGTAGGATTTGTATTCTCATTGCCAGATGTCTATGAAGTTCTAAACTCCAGAGGAATAAAAAACCCAAGATAGGTGGAGGAGGTGGGATTCGAACCCACGAACTCCTGAAAGATAGGATCTTAAGTCCTACATCGTTGGCCAGGCTTGATTACTCCTCCAAAAGGATAAAAATCTGGGCGAAATTTAACAGTTTAGAGTAAATTTGCCCGGAATCAAGAATTATAAGGATTTTCTACAGGGTGAATTTGTGCTTCGGTAGCTCAGTCTGGTAGAGCGTTACATTGGTAATGTAAAGGTCACGGGTTCAGATCCCGTTCGAAGCTCCTAATAATTTTTAATCAGCAATTCAAAGTGTCCAGTTCTCTTTTTAGAGTTGGAATTGATTGAACGGTTTGCCTGAATCCTAGTTATTTTCCAAGGTTTTGCTGAGAACATATCTGCAACTTCTTTGGAATTAGAATTTGACAAAAGTACATTGCATCCCTTTGAATCTAAATCCATGCAGAGTTCTGACAATCTACTGAGATCATCAAAAGTGAAAGCCTTGTTTGTATAACTGCTAAAATTAGCAGTGTCACTGACTGGCTGATATGGAGGATCAAAGTATACCAGATCACCTTTTTTGGCGTCTCCAAGTACTGCCTCAAAATCCCTGCATTGAATATTGACTTTACTTGATTGCAGAATATGACTTACTGAATGAAGATTGTCCTCATTTACAATATTTGGATTGGTGTATTTGCCCAATGGAACATTGAATTTTCCTTTGCTGTTGACTCTGTACAGCCCATTGAAACATGTTCTATTCAAAAAGATTAATCGAGAAGTTTTCTCAATTTGACTTCTAGGAGTACTTGCTCTTATCGAGTAATAGTACGATTTGGAGTCTTTTTGATAATTTTTTTCATGATTTTTTAGTGATGCAATAAGATCGTCTACTCTATCTCGAATAGTAGTATAGGCTAAAACAAGATCAGAATTAAGATCAGAGATACTACATTTCTGACCATTACGCTCAGTCAACATGTGGAAAAGTAGTGCACCACCTCCCAAGAAGGGTTCAAAATAAGTGCCAAAAGATTCAGGCAAATTTTCATTTAAAATTGGAATTAGTTGTCGTTTTCCACCAGCCCATTTTACAAAGGGTTTTGGAATAGTTAGAATCTGACTGTATTGCTGCTTCACATATAATAATCACAAGATCACATATTGTCAAAATAGACAATAAAAGATCACAAGCTGTGTGGTATTTTTTAATCAAATTTTTCGGAGTAGAGAATACTCTAACAGATAGATAATAAAATGAAAAGGAAAAGGTTGGAGTTTTAGTCCCACTTTGACCAAGCGGCCATCCATCTGTATGTCCAAGTGTTCAATTTACAACCTAAAGCTGCAAATGTACATGCCAATACTGCACCTGCACCTGCACCTAACGCAACTGGGCTGTTATAGAATTTGCCGACTTGCGGTTCGATTGGTGTCATATATGGTGGCAATGTTGGTCTTGGGTATTTGAATGCCGTTTCTAGTGGGTCTGCTACCGTTATCAGGTTTACCATGTTGAACAATGGTATTGACATTCCTACCAGTACGCCGCCAAACAGTATCAAGGAGTGCTTGTTCTTCTTTGTTGCCCAGTAGACCAAGTCCAACAGCATTGCTGATGGTAGCCAAACTGGAGTTACAATGAAGTCATACGGATAACCAAGTGCAAACCATGCGCCTTTTGCTACCCATGTGTATACTGTCATAATTAGAGCGTAGTACGTCGCTGTGCCTGGAACGCCTGTAAATGTAAGATAGTATGTAGCACCTACAATCAGCATCAACGTTTGCGATATTGAAAATACCGTGTACGAAGTCCAAGCCCAGTCTGTGTAGAAGATATAGTCACCTGCATTAATTGTTAACAGTGTAGAGTTAACTGCAACTACTACTATGAATAAGTAGTGTGTACATCGTCTTAACCAGACCATAAGAAGGTGAAGAAACGGTCAGTATATAAAATTTTAGAGTATGATGAAGATCGTTATTTTTGATTCGATTAAATTAATAATGAAATACGTTAGATGTAATTTTTAAAAATTAAAATGAAAAAGAAGTGTATTGAAGGGTTTTCTTCAGATTACCAACCAACGTACAGGGATACAAACAAGCAAAATACTGTTGCACCTATAACACTAGCAAGAACTATACCATTGCTGTTTTTGTTGGAACCTTCTTCCATGACTTTAACACAGAAGATGTAACCTATTGTGATAATGATTGTAAGTACGATGAATGCAAAGTGTCCACTTGCTGTTGGATATGCCCATGGATAATAGAAATATCCTGCTGCAGTACCAGCAAAAGTTGCCAATATTGCTGCCCAGAATGATACTGTGATCATGCCAGTCATATTTTCAACGCGTCTACCAATCATTCGTTCTACATCAGCACTTGATGATCCACCAGCGCCGCCAGAACCGAATCCTTTAGGAAGAGTCATTCTGGAATTATTCCAATTCAGATTCTTTTAAGTCTTTCTTAAAGCGATTGGACTAGTACGATCTACGTCATTTAAAAATAATAAAAGAGAAAAAAAGGTGCTAATGCACTTTTTCTAAGGAATTGCTCTGCTGTACAATTTGCCTTCTAAGGCCATCTTGTACATCTCGGCAACGTATGGGTTCTCTCCAGGAGTTTCTGCGCCTAGTTCTACGAGTCGAGCATATACTCTAACTACGTATGCTAGTGCACCCATGAAAGCCACTACGACTCCCATGTTAAACATCCAATGGTTTGGAACTGCAAAGATTTCTTCTACAAACCAGAAATGCCACATCTCATTGACACCAATTGTAAACATGGTTGCAAGGTAACCAAGAATGGTCATCTTCAATCCAGTGTTCATTGAATTATTTGGGCCTCTAAGAACTGGGATTTTTCTATCATAGATTGCTGCTGCTCCCCATCCAAGTGGTAATGTGATGAAGTGGGAATATAGCCACCAGTGTGCCGGTGTAAATGCACTATCTCTGATAGAGGTTTGATGTAAAGAACCATCAACGAAGTTATCGACTTCGACTGATGCTGCAGTAGAACCCATAGCAATAACGATGAGCCAGACTTTCTTTAGTCTCTGGATCTCAACTTCTTTTGGGATTAATGCGGGCATCTGTGCCATGTATAACATCATGTTAATTCTGAATATAAAGTAAGAGTTTTAAAATTAACATATATTTTGCAAAATATTATAATTATTTGTAGTATATATGAAAATATTTCATATTTTTAAATTTAATAGATTATAATTTAGTTCACTTTTTTATCAATTTTAATGTTATACATCAATGATTTACAATGAAAATGATATCGATCCTCGTGATGAAGGTAAAACATATAACGACGTGTTTTATTTCTTGACTTTAGGGATAACTATGGTCGAAAAAAGAATTTTCGTATTTGGACTAGCTGTAGTACTTGCACTAGGAACTTTAGGTTTCAACTGGGTTGAATCCGTACTTCCAACTGCAGATGCACACGGTGTCCAAGCACAACTCCAGAGTCGTTTCATCAGAATTGAGGATGAAACCTTCAACAGACAATCCCTACAAACTGGCGAAACCTTGACAGTTCAAGGAACTTTAGTTAGTTTAGTAGAAAGAGACCTAAGAGGATGGCTATCAATTTTCACAGAGTCAACCAACGCAGGCAATAGATGGGAGATGTTGGCAAGAGATCCACCAGGAAATGTCTTTGACATTTCAGGTAACTCAGTAGTCGATTACTCACTATCTGCCAAAGCACTTGAAGCAGGTGTATACCACGTACACACCCAACTCAACGTAGCACAAGTTGGTCCAGGACTCGGTCCAGGTCAAACAGTAGTAGTTGAAGGAGATCCAATTATCAAACCAATCCCATATACTAACATCGCATATCAATCAATCATTATCGGTGTCGGTTATGTCATTACGTTTGCAACACGACCCTGGCAAGTAATCTAAACAACCCAACTTTTCCTTTTCATTTATTAGATTCTTCTTTACGGTTTCCGTAAGAAAACAAACCAAGTTTTATCTTCTAGAAAATACTAATGAAAACATGCTTAGTTTTAAAATAACAAAATTAGATATTTTTCAAAGTTATTTTTTCGGAGAAACGGAATTCCGTTCTGACAAATACAAAGTAAACATTCAAAATCAAAGGAGGGGGAAAGTTCTAAAATTGCCTTTTGAGATAAAACCAAAAAATGAAAAAATCATTGTCAGAGTATCAGGAAAAGATGAGTTGTTTATCGAGGACTATCTCCCCTACAAGGGTGAATCAGAATGGCTTGAAATTGACTCAGACGAAATAACATATTTTCTTGCAGACCACCAGGATCAATGCGATACTATTGAAATCATGTATGAACAAGAGAAAGGACTTTAAGGAATCCGTCTAAAGTCATCACGATGAAATATCCTGGAATGGGGGATCCGTACAAAAGGAAAAAAACAATCAGATTTCTCGCAATATCGGCCATCATAGCAGTATCAATAGGTTTAGGAAGTACCTTCCTTCAAGCTCAGCTAAATCAAGATAATCCTCTCAAGGTGTGTATTGAAAATAGAGAGACACCGTACAAAATGAAAGTTACCTTGGAATTAATTATCGACGGTCTTCAGACACCCATTCCTGCAAATATCAATGCGGGGTTAAATGATGGAGAATGTAAAAGAACCATGTATACTTTAACAGATGACGGTACAATCTACGTGGAATGGAAAGAAGAATTCCCATTTGAAATCGGTCACTTTTTGTGGATGTGGGATTTCCCTCTAAGGGATATGGATCAGGGCAAATCAACATTCCATGTCAATGATAAAGAATCGTCTCTTTTCATCAACCTGCCATTACAGGATGGATATCACTACAAGGGAGTATTCACTACAAAGGATTATGACTCATCCAAAGACAAAGACTTCCTGCCAGAACTAAAAAAGTAGCACTGTAATATACCCGTAATAACTTGAAAATCAGCATTGCAGACTTTGTAAAAAATTGCAATCACCAGAACTGTTAAAAAATACCATAGTTTTCACTAAGAGATTTTAAAAATAATGAAAAGAAGAAAGTGATTTACCAGTATTTACCGTTGTCTGGAATAAGACCGATACCTTCTCTTTCGAAGTGTCTGTCTAATTCATCAACCCATCTCTCACGGTTGTCTTTGTAAGCCCAGCCGTGTACACGTAACCAGAATGAGATAACGGCAAGAAGGAACACCGTGAACATTATGGTTCCGAAGATGTAAATCATTACATCGTAGAATAATGGGTCGTAGTTTGGTCCTAGTTGTCCTGTAACTGAAGACAGGATGCTGAGGAAAGTACCTACGATAGGAATCATAATGATTTGGCCCTATTTCTGCGATATATACATTTCTTTTATTATCAGAAAGTGCGAGATCAGTATTCAAGAATTGGGAATGAATTGAATATAGTTTACACTAATGAAAAAATAATAAAATAAGAGAAAATTGAAGTTTTTTTTATCCTCTACCCATTGCTGCGTATTTACCAGATCTTCCTCTAATGAAGAAGGCTCCTGCAACACCACCGAAGACTGCTGCTGCAATTACGGATGCACCAACTACACCATTTGCATCAATATATGGAGTTCCTGATCCAGCTGCTGGATTAGCCTCTGCTGCTTGGACTCTTCTTGCTTGAATCTCAAGTGCTTCTTCTAATGTGTATGATCCGGTTTGGCCTTCACTACCAACATTGCCCATGTATTGTGCAAATGCTACTGCACCTTCTACATGGAGTCCTATAGTGAATACAGCGATTAAGGATGCTGCTAATAGTATTTTTGTATTCATACGATTTACCTGTTCGTTTTGACTTTAGAGACTTATTTAACTTTTATTCTAAACACCAAATTTTGGTATAATGTACGAGATCAGTATAAGTAACGTTTAATTCTGTTCTATAATCAGGCAAATCATGGGACGATTACACTCACACAGACATGGGAAATCACATTCGATTAGACCAGCTGTACTTCGTGCACCTTCTTGGATTACACTCAGTTCTTCAGATGTTGAAGAGTTAGTTGTAAAATATACCAAAGATGGACTGACCCCCAGCCAAATAGGAATTAAACTAAGAGATCAGCATGCAATTCCTTTAATCAAATCAGTCACCAATAAAAAAATGGGTCAAATTTTAGAAGAACGTGATTTGAAAGCTGAGATGCCTGAAGACTTGGAGAACATTGTCAAAAAAGCAGTAAATCTCCAAAAGCACCTCAAAACAAACAAGGGAGACAACAGAAATGTCAGATCTTTGGAATTAATTGAAGCCAAAGTTCACAGACTATCAGTTTACTACAAAAGAATTGGAAGAATTGCTAAAACATGGAAGTATAAATCCGTGGTTGCTCAACTAGAGTAATGACAAAATCTCTTGATGAATCACTTTCATTTTTCAAGGATAAAATTTCAGATTGTATAAAATCAAAAAAATCGATTTCGGTTACAACCCATATTGACTGTGATGGATTAACATCAGGCAGCATCATCACCAAAGCCCTAATCAGAGCAGGTGCCAACTGTACAGTTAGGACGTCAAAAGAATTTAGCAAAAATGTTCTAGAGTCTTTCAAAACTGATTCCAGAGATTTTCATGTAGTAACTGATCTAGGAGGAGGTTTTGCAAATGAATTAGATAAAACGTTGGGAGATAACTGGATTGTCTTAGACCACCATCAAATTCCAGATGAGGAGATAGACAATCAAAATGTCATAAATTCATGGAAATACGGGATTGATGGCGGAACTGAAATTTGTGCAGGAGGGATGGCATATCTTGCTTCAATGATCCTTGATGAAAGAAATTCAGATTTGTCTGCAATTGCAGTTGTTTCAGCTTTGGGCGACAGACAAGATCAGGGAGAACGAAAATCACTTACAGGTAAAAATTTCGAGATTGCCAACACTGCCAAAGAACTAGGTTTGGTAGAGATTGATTTAGATTTACTGCTAGTTGGAAGAGAAACAAGACCACTTGCAGATGCACTGGCATTTACCTCACAGCCATTTATCGAAGGATTGACTTGGAATAAGGAAGCATGTTTTGCACTCCTAAACTCATCTGGAATTAATCTCAAAGAAGAAGGCCGATGGAGGGTTCCAGCTGAACTAAATGAAGACGAAAAAAGGCAAGTCATAGAATCAATTACCAAATTTGCATCTGGAAAAAATGCTACTGAAATAATGTCAGAACTAATCGGATATACCTATACATTTCCAAGAGAAGACAACAGAAGTTTCTTGAGAGACGGAAGAGAGTTTTCAACTATGTTAAACTCGTGCGGAAGAATCAATCGCTCAGGAGTAGGAATGGCAGTATGCATGGGAGACAGAAACAAGATTCTAAGAGAAGCGGAAACCATTCTAACAGACTATAGGAAAATGATCAGAGAATACATGAACGTCTTATCAAATGAAAGATGGAGAATTTCTGAAAGCGAGACATGTATCATGGTAAACGGTGAAGACATAGTTCCAGAAACAATGACAGGTACCATGTCATCACTGATTGCTGGATCACCAAAAAATTCTGGAAAAATTGTAATTCTGAGAACCAAGGCTGAAGAAAATACGATCAAATTCTCATCAAGAAAATCTTTTGGATGTACATCAGACATCAATCTCAGTGAAATAATGAGGACTGGTGCCAAGAAATTCAACGGCATTGGAGGAGGCCATAATGCCGCTGCAGGAGCAAAAATAACTAAAGACAAATTAGATGAATTTCTCAACTATTTGGAAGCAAATGTCATTAACGTGTCAAGTTCAGGTAATTCTCAATAACATATCAAAAGAAAAAGCCGAAACGGTGAAAAAAGCCCTAGAACCAGATAATGTCGATTTTCCCGAGGGATTGAGTCTTTATGTTGAAAATGTTGACAGCAAGCTAGTTTTTAATTTTGAAAGTAGAAAGAATATGAAACAGCTTGCCAGTACAGTTGATGAAGTGATGGAACATATCCAAGTTGTATTGAAGGTGATAGAGGGATGTTAGATCCAAAACTAATCAAAGAAAAACCACAGGCTATTCGAGACATGCTCAAAGATAGAGCATCTGATTTTGATTTAGAAACACTGATTGAATCTGATCAAAAAAGGCGTGAATTAATAATTAAAACTGATGAATTACGGAAAAATAAAAACCAGGTAGCATTAGAAATTTCTCAAAAAAAAAAGGCAGGCGAGGATGCTTCAGATATTCTATCAGAAATGAAAGACATTTCAACACAGATTACAAAGTTAGAATCAGAACAAGAAGCAGTTGAAAATACATATTCCAAACTAGCGTTAACCATTCCAAACCTCGTTCACGAATCAGTTCCCGTCGGAACAGATGAAAGTGCAAATAAAGAAATCAAAAAATGGGGGGAAATCCCAAATTTTGATTTTAAAATAAATGACCACATAGATATCTCAGAGAATTTAGATTTAGTAGACCTGGAAAGAGCTGCAAAAGTAGCAGGGGCCAGATTTTATTATTTGAAAAATGATCTTGTAAGACTAAACCAGTCATTAATCCACTACGGATTGGATTTTCTAGCAAAAAAAGAATATTCGCTTATTCAACCACCATATATGATTAATCGAGAATCTATGGAGGGGGCTGTAATTGCAGACGATTTTGAAGAAGTAATCTACAAAATTGAAAATGAGGATCTATACATGATTGGAACATCAGAACACGCCATGGCAGCAATGAGGGCAAAAGAAATCATAGAAGGAAAAGATTTGCCTCTAAGATATGCAGGTGTCAGCCCATGTTTTAGAAAAGAAGCTGGGGCACATGGAAGAGATCAGAAAGGAATTTTCAGAGTTCATCAATTTGATAAAATCGAACAGTTCGTATTTTCAAGGCCTGAAGATTCTTGGAAGGAGCATGAAAAAATGTTAGCCGTAGCTGAAGAATTTTATCAAAACTTGGAAATTCCTTACAAAGTGATGCTACTGTCATCTGGAGATATGGGAAAGGTTTCAGCAAAGACCTACGATATTGAGGCATGGATGGCAGGACAAAACGCATACAGAGAAATTGTTTCATGTTCAAATTGTTTAGAGTATCAAGCAAGACGATTGAAAATCAGATTCAGGGATAAAACAAATGAAGATACACAGTACGTGCACACATTGAACAGCACGTTGGTAGCCACAACTAGGGTTTTAGTATCAATTATGGAGAATTTCCAAACCAAAGACGGCCACATAAGAATTCCCAGTGTTTTGCAGAGATACATGGGAAATCAGAAAGAGATCTAGTGACATACCCTTATATTTTGGGTTCAAAAGTCGTTAATAATTGGCACGTAGAAAAGGTCGAGTAAAGGACAAGTGGCGAGAAAAACGCTGGGTCCAAGTATATGCACCAGATTCATTCAACAACGTCCCAATTGCGTATATTCCAATTACAGATGATGAAAATGCAATAGGTAGGGTTTTAGAAGTTACACTATATGACATCCTAAAAGGAGATCCCTCACAACATCAATTCAAAATCTACTTCCAAGTCAACAGTGTTGAAGGGGATAAAGCGACAACAATTTTCAAGAGATACGAGTATTCAAAAGAATTTTTGCGTAGCTTAGTAAGAAGGGGATCATCAAAGGTCAACTTCAGCATAGACGTTAAGACAAAAGATGGCTACATCTTCAGAATCAAATTACTCGCTCTAACTCACAGACAACTAAACACATCAAGACAACATGCCCTGAGATTAATCGCTCAAGATGTAATTAGAAAAACAATTCCAGAAATGACAATTGATCAATTTGTTCAAGCAACATGCTACAGTAAAATTAATTCAGATATCATGGCAGCATTCAAAAAAGTGATCAGAGTAAGACATGTAGGTCTAGAGAAAGTAAAACTCGTTAGAACTGCAGACAAAGAAACAAAATTGCTAGTGGCATAACCAACAAGAGCAGTCCTCTTACAATCATGGCACATAATATTGAAATTACAATTGATGTAATTGTTCATGCAACAGAAGACATTTTAAAAATCTATCAATCTTTTGAAGATGTTTTAAATCTGAAAGAAGACGATTTTGCACTTGAGGAGGTGGAAGGACATTATGAAAACCCCATAATTATGCTAAAGGCAAAAATAGTGAAAATGCAGGCTCAGGAGTTGATGAATAAAATACTTGAACTTTTGCCAGTTGAACAAATCGAGGAACTAGTTGAACAAATCGAGGAAAGGACCGTCGATTCAAGGTTTCATATGAGATTAGACAAGCAGGAATTAATCAAAGGAAATCTGTCAGTTAGAGAAAAAGACACAATAAAATTAAAAATTCACTCACCGATTTACAACAAAAAAGACACAGTCAAAATATTTACAGAAATCTTTCAAATTGCCAACTAGATTAAATAGGAATAAAAGAACTACACAATTTGGGAATGAGGAAATATTAGCCGCTCCAGTCTGAGCGAAAGCTTTGAAGAAGCCGCGACGAACCGACCCATATTATCGATCAATTGTTTTTAGTAGTTGATTTTGTAGACCATTTCATGGTATTATTTTAAATACGGATAGAAAAAAACTCCAACATCATGTCTGATTATGATGTTATAATCGCAGGAGGAGGTCTTGCTGGAACTATTACCGCACAATCAATTTCGCATTATTCAAATCAAAATTTAAAAATTTTAGTCGTTGATAGAAATACAGAATTTTTGCCAGGTCGAAAATCACTGGCTGGATGGGTATGTGGAGATGCATGCTCCAAAGAGGCAGCTGATTTTATGACAGATAGAATCAAAGTTAAATGGACTAGACCTGAAATTGAACATGATGTAAAAGGTGTGATGGCATTTTCGCCAGATAAAGAAACTGCAATACCATTTGACGGTGCAGGATACATGTTAAATCGTCAAAAATTGCCAGAAATTCAAAATGAAAGATGTAGGAAAATGGGGATTGAATACGAATATGAAATTAATCTTACAGGTCTAATTTACGAAGGGCTGCAAGTAGTCGGAATACAAGGGATAGATAACAAAACAAAGCAGCCATTCAAAAAAACATCAAAGATTGTAATTGATGCAACAGGAGTCACATCAATGCTTAGAAACGGACTCCAAAACTCCACCAAAGTTGAAAAAAGAATCGATAGAAGAGATTTGGAATCAACTGGAAGATACATCATGCATTTTGAAAAAGGACAAAAGGATCTTACAGAATTTGATCCAGATTATTGCATAATACATTTAGATCAAGACATTGCACCTGGTGGATACGGATGGGTGTTTCCAAAAGGAGATACCAAAGTAAACATCGGGTTAGGAGTTGAAAAAACTCTTCTAGATAAAAGAAACAGAAGATTGGGCAAAAAAGACAATGTCGAATCATTGATGAAAGAATATCTTCACAGAAATGTTGCAATCAAAAACGCAAAACTGTCTGAAGAACCTCAAGACATCAATAATAATTCAGGAATATTCCAAGTTTCAGTTAGAAGACAAAACGATTGCATGGTGTCAGGTGGATACATGATGGTAGGGGATTCTGCATGGATGCCAAAACCAATTGACGCTGGCGGCATAGGACCAGCCTTGATTGCAGGTACAATTCTTGGAAACAATGTTGCGCAGGCATTAGAAGCAAATGACGTTTCTGAAGCAGGCTTGTGGCAATACAATTTAGATTATATCAAAGAATACGGATACAAAACAGCAGGTCTTGAAATATTCAGACGGCTGATTCAACAAATGTCTAATGAACAAATCAGTTATGGAATGAAACACTTTTTGGGAAATATGGATGTAGAGTCAATTAGCAAAGGTGAGCACCCTGACTTTTCAGGATTAGGGAAAATTGGGATGATAATTAGAGGTGCGATGAATAAAACAGTTGCAGATGGGCTTAGATATACAACTAAAGAAAACCAATGGTTAGTAGAACATTACAACAACTATCCAAAAGATCCTTCAGGATTTGAGGATTGGAACAAAGCATTGCATCAAAGACTAGATAATGCATTTACAAAAATAGAAGCATTTGATTCCAAGAACTAATATTAAATATTGTTTAAATCATTGAAAACATACTTTGGAAGAAACACAGTATCTTGATTGGAATAATTCAATTAACATTCTAAACAAGGCATACGAGGCAGATCTTTTTGTGCTCATAATAGGCCCAAAAGGAACTGGAAAGACATCCCTAGTTAGAGATTTTGCCAAAAACAATAACGTCAATATGGAATCCATCAATTTTAGCTTAAGGACCAGAGAAAGCCATTTGGTTGGAACTAAAACACTGACAGATGGAACAGTCAGTTTTGACGAAGGCCTGTTAGTCAGATCGATGAAACGTGGAGACATGCTGTATCTAGATGAAATCAATTCAGCTGAAGCAGATGTGCTGCTCAGATTGGATGAAGCGCTAGATGACAGACGTCAGATTGTGTTAAAAGAGTCAGCAGGTGAAATCGTCAAAGCAAAAGAGGGTTGGTTTGTAGTTGCAACAATTAATCCGTTATCGCACAGTGGAACGAAAGAATTGCCACCACAGTTACTAAGTAGGTTTCCAGTGCGAATTAGATTAGAGTATCCTCCAGAGAACATAGAATTAGAAATTGTAAAAAAACATGTTTCTGGAAATCATGATTCAGAAATAATTCAAGCAATCAAACTAGCAAATACATTAAGACAGGCTGCAGCAGTAGAGGAATTATTTTATTCGCCTAGCTTGAGAGAAACGATTGCTTTTGCTAAATTATTAGATAAAGGAATGTCGCCAAAAAAAGTGGCTGAAATTGTTTTTGGAAATGTCTATACACAGTGGGGGGATATAGAATACCAAAAAGTAAGTGACATCATAACTTCAATGTTTGGAAACTAAATGCAAGAAATTCAACTTCAAACAGATTCTTTAGTTGAAATAGCAACTTTTCTTGTTAGAAGATGGTCTGAAAAAGACAACATAGTAGTAGAAATTTCAGATAAAACAGAGACTAAAACACGTCTAAAAGAAAATAAAGTAATCCTAACCCCATTAGAAAAAAGAATCGGAAATGACTTCGAAAAATACCGTCAATTTAGAACCTCACTATGGTATGAGGGTATGAGAATAAAATACTGCAAAAAAATTCTTAGTGATGATCATGCATTTGGATTTATTCTCAACGCAATGGAAACTCAAAGAATTGAGCAATTGGGAAGAAAGATTTGGAAAGGGATGGATGAAGAAATTATTTTTAATTATACACACATGCTTGTGGCAAGACCACAACTACACACAGTTTATGGAAAAGCAAGGATTGTCGAGGCATTTTATCAATATTTTATGTTTAGCGTCTTGAAGGGCGAGATTCAGTCAAGTAACTTTGAAAAAATAAAAAAAGCATCTGCATTTGCAAAATCGGTTGTCAGCCAAGCGGTAAAAGAAAAACAAGGTACTGGCTGGGTTGGAAAAAATGTTACTGAAATTATAAAAATATTAGACATCGATTCCCTCCTAACAATTCCAATTTCCCTACCATTCATGAAAGCAGGAATGGCATTATCAGAAGAAGAACTGCTAAAAACGCTCAAAGTAATTTCTAAAAACAAAGAAGGAGATTTTGGTAAAATTGATCCAGCATCTGTCATTCGAGGCGATGATGTTTATGACGAATACAAGGTATTGGTAGATGAAAATAAAAAAAATGAAAACAAAGGATTGGCAACTGAAACAATAGGAATTCAAATCCCGTCAACAAGAAACATTGATGAAACAATAATCTATGACATGAGCCTGATTAATGGATTAAAAACGAAATTCAAAGAATGGAAAACAGGTTGGAAAGAACAGCATCTTATCTCAGGAGATGAATTTGATGAGGAGGGATACATAGAGGGGGGCAAGCCATTTTTCACAGATATTAAAAAATCGATTAAAACTAAAATTGTAATTCTGCTGGATCATTCATCTAGCATTGCATCAGACGCAATTGAATACAAAAAAGCAACTTTGGCGTTATGCGAAGTGTTATCCTTTCTCAAAGTAAAATTTGCCGTCTACGCATTTAGCACTGAAAATAGATCAATGGTTTGCTGGTCAATTAAACCTGAAAATGTAAAATGGAACAGCATAACTGCAAAAAGATTGGCACAGATTGTTGCTAACGGTTCAACGCCATTAGCTGAAGTCTATGACAAAATGTTCCCAATTTTACAGTCGAAAAGACCGGACATTTTTTTGACATTGACTGACGGAGAGCCGTCAGATCCTGATGCGGTAAGAAACATGACCAAATCTTTCAAAAATTTGGGAATTAGCATGGTTGCTTTAGGACTGGGCCCAAATACTGTAAGAGCGACCACCATAGCGAATAATCTCAGACATTTAGGATATGAAAAAACCGTGGCAGTTAGCAGGCTGAAAGATATTCCAAACAAGGTCATCAGCATTTTAGATGTGTAAGTTGAAAATTGAAAATAAGATAATTACGTATTGCATCAGATATTTTATATGAGTAAAAAATTGACTGCATCCAGAGAAAAATATGTCTGAAAATGATTTTGATAAACCCCTACTTGAAAAATTCAAACAAGAGATTTGGAGTAAAATTCCACACCTAGAAGAAGGCAAAGTAGTCAATGCAACCCCGTTGATTGATCTTACAAGTGACTTTAAGGAATGTGCAAAAAAACTCTACAAGCTAGATATTTCAGATTTAGACCTGAAAATATATGGAAAGTTTGATTCCAACTTAGTATCAGGTTCAATCAAAATCAGACCGGCCATTCACATTATGCATGATGCTATTAAAACTGGAAAACTGAAAAGTAATCAAACAATAATTGAAGCAACGTCAGGAAATTTTGGAATTGCACTTGGACAAATGTCAAAACTGGGGTTGACGGTTGTTTCACTAGTTTCAAGAAAATTGCAAGAGGGGGTCTTTAAGGAATTAAGAAATGAGAATATTCGCATAATGGATCTAGATATGGATATCTGTCCTGCTCCAGGAATGAAGGATAGTGATGCTGACGCATTAGTTGCAAAGGCTACTGCAGCAAACATTCGTTCTCAGTTATCAGAATTAGGTTTTGATCCTACAATTTATGACAAATCAATTTCAGAAGTTGAAACATTGTTAGCCGCACAAGACATAATCAATTTAGCAAAATTACTTTCAAAAATATACGGTTGTTTTTGTCCAGAACAGTACGATAATGAATTGAACATTGACGCCCATAAAACAATCACAGCTGTAGAAATCGACCAACAACTGCATGAAAATAATGATTCATTGGAAAACTATAGAATAATCTGCTCTTTTGGAACAGGGGGCACATCTGGCGGATTAAGCATCTACATGAATCAAAAATATGGGAAAAAAGCTATACACGTGGTATTCCCAGTTCCAGGTCAAGACGTTGCAGGAATCAGGACAAAGGCAAAGGCAGATGGGCTAAAGTTGTACAATCCAGACGCATATGCTGCTCAGCACGAGGTCGATTTTGGACAGGCAAAGCATTTACTAAAATTTTTTGTAGACAAGGGCCACAATATCGGTGAAAGCACAGCACTTGCATTGTATGCTATTTTAGAAATGGTAAGTGATGGGGATAAGGGGAAATTCGTAGTTGTAGTGGCTGACGGCATAGAAAAATATAGAAAGAATCTAGAAGCAATGTCAGCCAATAAGCGCATTCAAGTCTCTCTAAAAGAAGCGATAGACAGTATTCAAGAATATGATAAAATAATATGGGTCCATCCACAATATACTCCAAAAGAGGAAGGAATTGAGATCATTGCCAGATCTTTAGGTGTCGATAAAGAAAAAATTGTAATACCAAAAGCGAGTATCATCAATCAGCTATTATCAACGCAGCAAATTCCAGAAGAGTTAAGCAAAGATCTGGACGGATCCAAAGGCAAATCATTGCTGATCTGCATGGCTGGAAATACATCATTAATGACTGCTCAGGTACTCGCAAGCAAAGGCATAGTAACTGAAAGCCTGAATGGGGGCATAACGAATTTGCCTGAAGGACAAGGTAAAAATCCAGGCGAATTCATCAAAGCAGCTACAGAATAAATCTTGAAGTGTCTTTCAATTTCCCAACCATTTGCTGATTTAGTCATCTCAGGAAAAAAAAGCATAGAATTGAGAAGTTGGAATACGAATTTCCGGGGAGAATTTTTAGTCCATGCCCCATTAAAGATAAGAATTGATGATGCCAAGAGATTAAAAATCAATAAAAAATTTGTTACAGGTTCAATTATTGGTAAGGCTCAACTTTATGATGTAAAAAAATACAACTCAGTAAAGGAAATCACCCTAGATCAAAAACTTCATTTCTCAACAAAAAAATTTCAGACCAAAACTTTTGGATTTTTGTTAAAAAATGCAAAACCGCTAAGAATTCCAATTCCATGGAAAGGCCAATTGGGAATCTTTGATGTGAATTTTCCAAAAAATAAAATCAAAAATAAAGAAATCATATCAGACATCATAGATGAAGAGTACCGTTATCAGTGGATTGGACATCATTAGAAAAATTTAAAATTTCTAAAAAAATTTGGCTAGCATATATAAAGCCATATATAAAGACCCTCGATATGCCTCAAACGAAGCCCATTGTCAGTGTGGAAAACGTTGTTGCATCTGCATCAGTAGATCAAAAAATAGATCTTGTTGAAATCACTAAAAAGTTTCCAGACACGGAATACAATCCAGAACAATTTCCTGGACTTGTTTTTAGACTAACCAAACCAAAAACTGCCACATTAATTTTTAGAACAGGAAAAATGGTGTGTACGGGAGCAAAATCTGAGGAGATGGCAATCAAGGCAGTCAATACAGTTGTTCAAATGTTACGAAAAAGTAAAATAAAAATAAAAAAGGATGCGGTGATTACGGTTCAAAACATGGTAGCGTCAATCAATCTTGGCGGTAAAATCCATTTAGAAAAGGCGGCTCGAACTTTAGCCAGAAGCATGTATGAACCAGAGCAATTTCCTGGACTGATTCATAGAATGCTTGATCCAAAAACAGTGATATTGTTATTTGCATCAGGAAAGCTGGTGTGTACGGGAGCAAAAAATGAATCAGATGTTTATCGTGCTGTTCACAACTTACATGCATTATTAGAGGAGAAGAATCTAATGATGTATGATCAATGATTTTGGTGTATTTTAAAAATTGGCCAAAGACATTTTTGAGGAACAAAAGATCAAATTAACCCCTGAAACAGGCTTTGATTTAGTCGGGATTGACTATTTTGCAGAACCAGGCAATCAGCTGTACATAGTAGAGCATTTTGAAATGTATCAAGATGCCCTAAATGCAAAAAAGGATCGAAAGAACCAGGATGAGTATTTTGTGCTTTACAAAGGAACAGGAAATGAATTTTTCTGCAGGTAGATCAGAAGAATCATAAAACTTTACTAAATTTTACACAATCTCTTATCATTTGGTTTAAAAATCAAAAAATAATGCCTGATGAAACAGTGGATTTAATCGACACGCTATATGAAAAGGAAAACCATGTGCAGTCTCAACAAACATCTAAACAAATCATTCGTAATAGTCCAAAGGCAAAATATCAAATTTTTGACGAATCAGAGTTTGCACGTGGAAGAGAGGTTCTTGGTGATCTCATTGTACACGGCATGATGGCCTCAGGCGGCACGGATATTGACTGGCTGATTGAACATAGAGGAGGATTCATCATTTTAGAATTCAAGGGATTTCATAATGACAAAATCAACATGGCAAAAGGCCAGATGATAGCATACGAAAAACTGCATGAAAAATTAAACATGGCAACAAAATGTTATCTCTACGTGGTTGGATGTGACGATATTGATTTTTCCAACCCAGATTCAAAGATATGGATTTTTGAAATGAGCCAATGGAAATCCGGTGCAATACCAAAGAACACTACCGACATTTATGGCGACGATACCGACAAACAAAACAAATTCATCGTTTACCGTGAATACATGAATGAAATTAGCGTAGAAAAATTACGGGATTTGGTGGATTCGCATTGGAAAGAATTTGAATAAGTCATGCGGCAAATGAAAACGTATCAGATTTTGTCTCTTTGCCATTATCCACTTTGATTGTATAAGTTCCAGACTTTTCCCATCCTGCCCCTCCTGCAATAGCTAGGGTTGAAAATTGCCCATCATCTTTCAACGATATCTGTTCTGCCCACACAAGATCATTGTTTTGATTCTTGATTGAGAGATTCACAGATCCCATAGAATCCGATACACCGCTGATTGAAATCAAATCCTTTTTCTGGTATGATTTCAAATCAGTTTGAATCGATAGTGAAATTGGAGTGCTAGATGAAGTGTCAATTTTACCAGTTCCGGTTGTAAGACCGCTGAAAGAAGACGCTGCAATGATTATCACTAAAGCCAATCCGCCAATACCAAGCATGATTTTTTTATTTTTTGATTTTGAATAAGATATTCGTGGCACCTCAGATAGCAATGATTGGGTTTGTCGAATTTGTGGAATAGAAACATCATGGACAGTTGGTTTTTCCTCAACACGAGTATCATGAGCAAATTCAGGTCTTTTTCCCAGATGTTTTTCAGCTAATTTTCTAACATAATTTCTCTCGTAATTACTAATCACCTCATTATTTTCACAAGCTCTACAAATTTGCTTTAGAATTCTGTCGTCTCCAAAATCCTTATCCAAAAGAGATTTTACATCATCCAATAACGGATCAGCCATGTGTATTTTCTCTCAAATTGATTATTTATGAATATATGTCAGACAGCTATTTCGCATAGATTTTTTGGGCTTGAATTATAACTGTTCTAATGTAATCCTTAGCAGTGGAATCAGTAACACCCATTTGCTTTGCTCTTTGGTAGAGATCAATTTCCTTAGGGTTTAACAGATAACATTTCAAAAGATAGTTTAGCCTATGAGACCTTTTTTCATCGCTTTTCATAATTTTATTTTTCTTGGATACTAAAAAGCCCAAAGGATTATGACATAACCAACTAGACCCATAGTATCATAAAATTTGAATAAAAACATATGATCTTTTTTAAACAATACTAGAAAAAGAATGGAAATGAAACGAATTGAGGCAACTATTCAAGCAACCAAAATCGGTGCAGTAACCGAGGCAATAAATGATATTGTGGGTGGATATACAATTCTGGAAGGAAAAGGCAGGGGTTCTGGAGCCAGACAAGAAATGAGATCCGGCAGAGGAACTGGCACTGTCACTGCAGAATACAACCATGTTGCAACTGTCAGTACAATTGTAGATGATTCTGATGTGGAAAAAGTATCTTCAGCAATTGCAAATGCAGCTTTCACAGGAAAAAGCGGAGATGGAATCATCACCACGACTAATGTTGAAACTGCTCTAAATATCGCATCTAAAAAGAGTGGTTCTGAAGCCCTCTAATTATTTTCTTTTATCAAAATCATACAATACAACAATTAATGAAAATCAAACTGCCGAGAGGTCAACTACTCTCATGGGCGGGTGTCCATTTGGCTGACATGTTTTTGAATCGATGTCACAGCATTGCAATTTGAGCATAAAAATAAGGAATTTGAAGGATTATTGTTGGCCTTCAATTCCCATTAACGTCAATGTTGATCTAATTTTTGGAATTTTTCTAATCTTCCATGTAATAGTCTCTCGTAATGCCTCTACTTGACTTGATTCCACTTTAGCCATAATATCATATGCGCCAAAGGTACCATGTACTTCAACAACACCATCAGTAGATTTTAGTTCTGAGATTACAGATTCTTCAGAACCCAACTCACAGTTTATGAGAACATAAGCTGTCGCCAATTATGATTCAAATCCTATTTTCATAGATAAAATACACTCTTGAAATATATAAGAATAGTCCAATTTGCGGAAAAATTCAACATAAAATGCAATCAGATCCTAAACAAACGTTAAGGAATTTTGGATATGTGTAATATTTCTAAGATGAGGCATATCCGTCATTCATGATTTTTTCTAATTCTTCAATATTTTTTGAAAGAGTGATTTTAGAGCGCAGTTTGGAGCCACCTTTCATCCCTTTAGTGAATCTCATGGCTTGGCCCTTGATATGTGCAAATTTGATTGTGTATTGATTTGTGAGGTGCAGATAATCAAAAAAAGAATCCAGCCTGTCTTTGAATGAATATTCATTGTAAGAGTTGGTCTTCAAATAATCATTGATTTGTTCAAACAGAAACGGATTACCCATTGCACCCCTGCCAATCATCACATAGTCACAGTTGGTATCATCAATCATGTTTTTAGCATCCTCAGGAGTAGTGATATCGCCGTTTCCAACAATCGGGATGCCAGAGATTTCTTTCAGTTCCTTGATTAAATTCCAATCAGCGTTTCCAGAATACCCCTGGCTAACAGTTCGAGGATGCAACGTAATCATTTGAATTCCTTCATCTTCAGCAATTTCAGCAATATCTCGAAAGAGGAATTTGCTGGCATCAGTTACACCTGAACGAATCTTTAGAGTGACAGGTTTTTTTACAGCATTTACAAGCGTGCTGAAAATTTGCTGAGTCAGATTAACCTCTTGCAACAGAGCACCTCCGGCCATTTGTTGTGTAATGTGAGGAGCGGGGCAGCCCATGTTATAATCAATTATATCAAAATACGGCTCCACAATTTTTGCTGCCTTTTCCAAAGCAGTGAGATCAGATCCAAATAATTGAATCGAAAGAGGGCGTTCTTCATCAGAGAATTCGATAAATTCTTGAATTGTTTTCATTCTCTCTTTGAGTTGGCTTTCCTTTGCAACAATACTGTGAATGCTGGTAAATTCTGTAACGACTAAACCAGCGCCCATTTTTTTGCACTGTAAACGAAGTGCAGGATCACTCACTCCGGCCATGGGAGCTAAAAATGCCCTACTTGAAAATTTGGGAAGCATGATCAGACTTTACAGACTGAATATATCTATCATTCAAAAAACAATGAAGGTGAATTCTTTTAATTGTCTGGGCAGCCGTCATCGTCTCTGTCACCATCATAATCCTCAGGATCAAGAGGACACAAGTCAAGATCATTTATGATGCCATCCAAGTCAGCATCATGTGCAAATCTTTGTTGTTCAGGAGCAATATCTGGGCAGCCGTCATGATCATTGTATTTGTTCCATGTTTCAGGTTCAGTTGGACATGAATCTATGCCATCATGATAGCCATCACCGTCAGAATCGATTCTTGTAGGTGCAGTCGATTCTGCACCTGGGACATCTGGGCAGCCGTCCCAATCAAGATATCCATTATAGTTCTCCTGCTCATCAGGGCAGGCATCCCATCTGTCATCTATTCCATCGCCGTCAGCATCTGGGAAACTGTAAGAAGAGATGATTGAGCCGATTG
>JAPFQF010000041.1 GCA_029255365.1 Candidatus Nitrosopumilus sp.
TGTGCATATCCTGCATACGGGCCAAAGTGGGCTACAATTTTTTCGTGAAGAATTCCGTACTGCTTTTCTGTTATGGTTTTGGTTTCTAGTTGAAATTTATCTGAATAGTATTTTTCCAATATCCTGATCATCCATCTGTCAAGGGAAATGATTCCAGCTTGTCTAATGAAAATAACAAGACACAGTCTGCAACCTTGTTTCCTACCCCTGGAATAAGACAAATTTCATCTTTAGCGTCTTGATAGCTGGATTTTTTTAGGTATTCAAAATTAATTTTTTCTAAGACTGTTCTGTTTGCTGCTTCTTTGATGAATCTGGCACGATATCCAACCCCACAGCTTTTAATTTCATTAATGGATGCGTTTGCAAGTTTTTCTGGTTTGGGGAACAAAAAAAATTCCTGATTGTCAAATTTTGCTTTAACTCCGAACTTTTTTGACATTTTTTCCAAACTGCTTTTTATTTTCTGAATGTTAGAGTTTGATGATATAATAAATGAAATTAAGCATTGAAACGGATCCTGCTCCAATATTCTTAATCCTGAATACTGTTTTACGGCCTTTTTTGTTATGCTGTCTTTTGAAATTGATTTTATGATTTTTTCAATATTGTCTCTTTTTCTGAAAAAATCTGTTTTGATGTTTTGATATGATCCTATGTTTCCGGAACCAGTTATCTTTAGAATGTCTTGCCCATCTACGCCGTACCAGCAATTCCCGTTTTTTCTCCAAAGAAATACCTGGCCGCTGTTAATCGAGTTTTCAACGTTTATTGTACTGTTATTTTGCATCTCAGACAGTTATTTCATCATTAACTGCCGGTGCGTGTGCTTCAAAACCGAACTTTTCGTGAATTTCTTGTGCAAACAGCTCGCATGATTCAGAATCCCCGTGCACTGTCCACACCTTTGGGTTTCCTTTTATTTTTTTAATCATGTCAAACAATTCTTTTTTGTCTGCATGTCCTGAAAACTGAAACTGTTTGACTTCTGCTTGAACCTTGAGATCTTTGCCTCTGGTTGACACCATTCCTGTATCCAGCAGTTTTTTACCTGGCGTGCCTTCCCCCTGATACGATACCAGGGCTATTCCGTTTTTACTGTTAAAAGATAACTCCTGCAAATAGTATACCGCGTTTCCTCCAACCAGCATGCCGGCGGGGGATATTACAACACAGGGTTCGCCCATTGCACGTTTTCTTTCCGCATGTTCCGTTATCGCGGTTGCACTCTTGATTGCTTCGGAAAATACTTTCGGATCTCTTAGGTATTCTGGATGTTTGAACATTATTTCGTTTACTTTTAGTGCCATTCCGTCCATTATGATCTTGTGCTTGAAATTTGCACTTCGCAAAATACAAGCAATCTCTTGGGAGCGTTCAACCGAAAATGACGGGATGAACAATATTCCTTTTCTGTCCATTACCTCGTTTGCAAACTCTATCAACTCAGCTTCTGACTCTGTTCTTGGCTTTTGCTCTGTTTTTGCATAGGTGCTCTCGGTAATCAGCATGTCAATTTCACCTATGTCCATATCCATCTCTCGGAGCATCCTTGAGCCGTTTGTCTTAATGTCGCCTGTATAGAACAATCGCTTCCCCTCTGATTCCACCAATACGGTGCTTCCGCCAATCACGTGCCCTGACTCTCTGAATTCAAAAGTTGCATTTCCCTTGGTTACTTTTTGCTTGTATCCTATCTCTTTGGCGTTTTTCATCATGTTGTTTAATTCAGGTAAATCAAACGGGTGCGCATTTTTTTCAATTTTTAACATGTCGTTGATTAATAATTCTGAAAGATCAAATGTTGGGGGTGTGGCATAAACTTCTTTATTCCCACTTACGAAAAGTGACGGGACATTGCCTGAATGATCTAGATGGGCATGGGTGATGATTATCGCATCCAGATCTTTGGGCTTTACATGTAGGGGGTATTGCGGGGGCGAGCCTCTTCTTCCAAACATTACCCCGTAATCAAGCAATAATTTTGTCCCGTTGCAATTGACCAAAAAGCCAGATCTGCCGACTTCGTTTGCGGCTCCTAAAACTTTAACATCCAAGAATTAGAATGAATTTTTTTCCACCTTAAAACCTTCTCAGGGCCGATCCGATCATTATGGCTATCATGGAATCTACAAAAGCTTTAATTAGTGTAAGCTAAGATTCGATTCTCATGGGACGAACCTATGCCGAATGGATAGCTCAACAAGATCAAGCTGTCGTAAAAAAAACTCGTGCAGGCGATGAAGGAAACAAAGTACTTCTAAACCAAATTAACTGGATCTGGGTTAACAATCTGATGAATAAAAAAGCAGACCTTAATCCATCTTCAGCAGAACTACTTGACTGGGTAACTTCTGGTCAAATAGATGCAATGAGAAAATAAACGTGCACATCACGTTATCTTTTTGTTTTTTAAATTTCCTAGTCTGAGTTCTGCGCATGAGTTTTTGCTCGATCATTTTCATAACAGGGTTATGAATTTCAATCATGGTTTAAATAGTCATCAATTAATCTTAACGTTGTAATGCCAATAGCAATACTTCCAGACATTGATGAACAAAGATGTATCGGATGTGCACTATGTGTAGAAATCTGTACAACTCTTGGTCCTGATGTCCTTAGAGTCAAACCTGTTGAAGGCTGGAAGAGAGGTAAAGCATTTGTTTTCTACCCAGAAAGATGTATTTCTGATGGTGCATGCATAGGTGTATGTCCAACAAAATCAATCTTTTGGATGAGACCAATGAATTACACAGCTGGACAACCAGTACCTCTTCACAAAAACGGTATCTTCATTAAAGGTTGGGCTGAAGACGCCGCTCTATAAGCAGCATCTTTTAGCACATTCTTTTTTCTTATTTTTAATTACGCAAAAGATTTTACCTTGATGCTTTTTGGCAAGTTTTTCACAAAATGTTTTAGGAATTTGTCTTCCTTATCGTAATGTATCTCTGAAAACTTGTTGTTTGAAAAGAAGTCATCCCATGTTTTTTCAAATGTGGGAAACTCGCTTGGTTCAAAATCTATTCTGGAAGTTTCATGATGTGCTGCTGGAAATATGTCCGAAATTTCAATTGGGATTAATCCTAGATGTGGACTGTATTGGCAAACTTGGAACGCTTCAAAATCTTTGAGTTTCTTTTTCAGTCCGCCGTATTCGTGGGAAAGATATCCCGGCTTTGTACTAGATTCTTTGGTAATGATTAATTTCTTTTTGTTTGATTTGAACTTTCTGACAATTTTATGGAATGATACGACTTCTGGTCTGTACTGATCCTCTTTGCTGAACAGAAAAATGGCCCGCTCTTTGAATTTTGGAGTGCCCAAACCAAGAAATTCATAATTTTCAGTCATTACTTCAATCATTTCAAACAGTCTGGGATGGGCCCTTGCCTTTTTAATCACGTATTCCCATAGCCTTCCTTCATGAATTGCTTGTTTGACTTTGTCGACTTCTAGTTTGATTGCATACAAATTATGAATTGCCAGTTGATTGACTTTCTCAGTTGCTTCTAACAGACGAAATTCATCCGGAGTGTATTTTGAGCATATTTCGCAATTGCACGGAAATATGGATATATCTGACAAATATCGCGTGCCATCATCTGTGATGTATCTTAGCTGTTTTGCATAAAGCATGTATGATGCTGAATCAAACGTGTCACATCCTAATGCTATCGCAAATGGTATTGTGAGTGGGTGTCCTGCACCGAAAAGATGAAGTGGAATTGAGTGCGGCATCTGTTTTTTTGCGGCAACTATCATTTGTGCTAACAATCTGTATTCGTATGACTCCATAAATTCAACTGGACTCCCTAACGCAAGCATTTGAAATCCCATGTCTACTAAACTCTTGGTAGATTTTGCAACAAGATCAAAATGCTCTCCTCCTTGAATAGGTCCGATCCAAATTTGACCGTTATCTGCCCTTCCGTCAAGAGTTTCCTTTGAGACTTTTAGAGTGTGTTTCACATATGCCTCTGCCTTTTTAATTGGCATTCCATACCCTGTTGGTTTATCCAGCGGAATGGCAAAATCAGTCAGAATTCCTTTTTCAAAGTCTGCCATGTCTGGTGGAGATACATCGACATCTCCGTATTCGAGAACTTGGTATCCTCCAGAATCTGTCATGATCCCCCCATCAAAATTAATTATTCTGTGAATCCCTTTCTTGATGGCATCATCACCATAGCTGTTCCTTGTAATGTACGCATTAGTGATTACTAAATCAAAACCAATCTCCCGAATTTTTTTAGACGGGATTGTTTGTTTTACAGGATGAATGACAGGAACAAATGCCGGAGTCTCGATTTTTCCATGGTTTGTATAGAGAGTGCCGATTCTGCCAGCCAAATCCGTTTTTGAGATTTCAAACAAGTAACTATACAGATTCAAAGGCGTTATTTAATCAATCAGCAAAAAATTTTCCTAAATCGTTATTTTTTGTCACCAGACCAAGCCAATCCACTTCCTCGCTTCCCTCTTTGTTCACAATCACACTCATAACTTTTTCAAGCGTTTCTGCTACTGTTCTTCCGCTGACGTTAACCTGAAATGTTTTTTCTTGAAATTTGGTAATTGCATCATTTGCTATGATCCCTAAAATTTCACTGCCCGTATTGTCCATGATTTTTTTATCAGAGTATTTTCTATCTTTGTAAACTGGAATCAGATCATAAGGGCTTCTTCTCAACACTATCATTGTCTTTACCTGACTTTTTCTCAAAACATATGGGGCCAAATGTCCTACAATTACATTATTCTCAGAAATTTTTTGCCCGAGTATTTTTTCCAGTTTTTCAACATCTATGTCATTTGTATCGTCATTTTTTTCAAAAAGTCCTGAATCTTTTGCAATTTTATTGATATCTATTATTGTAAATTTCATTCTATCGGCAATCTGTTGTGCAATCGTGTGTTTTCCAACCCCTGGATTGCCTGTGATTACTATTGACATGATGTGAAATTATGATTAACCAGATTAAACGATTTCTGCAATACTAATAAGTAGAATTGGATTTTTGACAGTATTGCAAATTGGTTTACTGGGAAAAGCAAATGTTGGTAAATCTACCTTCTTCTCAGCTGCAACCGAAACGCCCGTCGCAACAGGAAACTTTCCTTTTACTACAATTGAACCCAATGTGGGGGTAGCGTATGTTCAAGCAGACTGTGCTTGCAAACATTTTGAAATCAAGCATGACAACGAACTGTGTGTAAATGGCACACGTTTCATCCCTGTAAAGCTCATTGATGTTGCAGGATTAGTTCCGGGAGCACATGAAGGCAAAGGGTTGGGAAACCAATTCCTTGACGATGCACGACAGGCTGAAGTTTTAATTCATGTTGTTGATATCGCAGGAACAACGGATATTCAAGGGCAATCTGTCCCCGTTGGAACCCATGATCCGTTGGAAGATGTAGCTTTTGTACAAGACGAATTTGATCAATGGTTTGCAGATATTTTAAAAAGAGAATGGGATAAGATTACTAGGGAGATAGATCAAAAACGTGCAAAACTAACTGATGGCATAGCAAAAAGATTTTCTGGATTGGGGATAAAGGATTACCAAGTTCAAGAAATTCTTCAAAAATTAGGCTTCATGACCAAAAATCCAAAAGAATGGGAAGAAAATGATATTGAAACCTTTGTCAGGGAATTGAGAAAAAATACAAAGCCTATGATTATTGCAGCAAACAAAGCGGATCTTTGCCAGGATCTGGACATCCTTAAAAAAATCTCTGACAATGTAGTTCCGTGTAGTGCAGAAACCGAATTACTTTTACGAAAAGCGTCGAAAGCTGGAATTGTAAATTATTCCTCCGGTGATGAGGGGTTTACTCTTGTTGAGGGGAAGGAAATTCTTCCGCCGCAACAAAAAGCACTTGACTTGGTCCAATCTGTTTTTTCAAAGATTCATTCAACAGGCATTCAAAAAATTCTAAACGCTGCAGTTTTTGATTTACTAAAATTTATTGTTGTATATCCTGTGGAAGATGAGACTAAACTAACCAACAAAGACGGTGTTATTTTACCTGATACAAAACTAGTTCCGCCAGATTCCACTGCTAAAGATCTGGCGAGATTGATTCATGCGGATATTGCAAAGGGATTCTTGCATGCCATAGATTGTAAAACTAAACAAAGAATTAGCGGAGATCAAAAACTCAAAAATGGAGATGTTATCAAAATCGTTTCTACATTAAGTCGTGGATAATATGCTGGGATTGGGGATTGAGAGCACTGCTCATACATTTTCTTGTGCTATAATTGAAAAACATGGGAAGAAAGGAAGAATTCTTTCAGATGTTAGAAAAATTTATCGCCCTGAAGAGGGGGAAGGAATTCATCCTCGCGAAGCATCTCGTCATCATATTGAGAATAGTTCCTCAGTGCTTTCCGAGTGTCTTCAAGAAGCAAATGTCACAGTCAAAGATTTGGATATTGTTTCATATGCTGCAGGACCGGGTCTAGGCCCATGTCTACGTGTGGGTGCAGTAGTCGCCAGATCCCTTGCCTCTTACTATAAAATTCCAATATATCCAGTAAATCATGCAATTGGACATATTGAATTAGGAAAATTGCTAACTGGCTCAACCAACCCCCTTGTACTTTTGGTCTCTGGAGGACACACTATGATTCTGGCATTTCTAAACAAGCAATGGAGGGTATTTGGAGAGACATTGGATATTACTCTGGGTCAGCTGCTGGATCAATTTGGACGTTCAATCGGATTTGCATCCCCGTGCGGAAAAAATATTGAAGAGTTGGCATCTGCATCTTCAAACTATGTCTCTTTACCGTATTCCGTAAAAGGTAACGACGTGTCTTTCTCCGGGCTGCTATCTGCAACAAAATCTGCCGCAGTACAAAGTAAGGTGGATGCCTGCTACTCCCTTCAAGAGACGGCATTTGCTATGATCAGTGAGGCAGTGGAACGGGCTTTGTCGTTTACAAGAAAAAAAGAATTAATGATTGTTGGAGGAGTTGCAGCTAACAAACGATTATCTGCAATGTTGAAAGATGTTTGTAAAAGGCATGGCTGTAAATTTTTTGTCGTCCCATTACAGTATGCTGGTGATTGCGGAAGTCAAATTTGCTGGACTGGCTTGCTGGAATCTCAAATAACACCGGGTGTAAAATTAAAGGACACCTTTGTTACTCAGTCCTGGAGATTGGATTCTGTCAAAGTCAACTATTGATTTTTGTTTTCACTGATAGTCTGTTCAATAATTTTAACCCAACTTTTGGTGTTGAAAACCCCGAACTTGAAAGTTTGTTCACCTTCATCCGTTTTTGCTGTAAAGCATACTTTTTTCATGAATAGCCCTTCTTTCCACGTCTTTGTTACCTTGTCTAATGAGATATCCAGAACAGTATCTCCAAAATGTTTAGAAAAGTCCATTATTCTCGCATTGGTTTTATCAAATGCCAGTCTCTTGTTTGTTAGTGTTAAAATTCCTGCGCCTAGCTTATCTTCACCACAGTCTTCTTGTTTGATTCTTTTCTCCCCCTCATCCATGATTAATTTTTATTGAATTCCTGCGGATATAACGTTAATGAAATTAGTAAAAAAGGGCGCTGAGGCAGATATCTATCAAACTAAATGGCAAAATTCTAACGCAATTCTAAAAATTAGAAAAATCAAAACATACAGAAACTCCTCGTTGGATTCAAAAATTCGTAAACAAAGAACTATCAAGGAATCTCAAATGCTCTCACTTGTAAAATCATTTGGAATACCGACACCTCTTGTTTACTTTGTAAATTTGAAAAAAACATCAATTACTATGCAAGAAATTCCTGGAAAACCAGTACACGATTTATCAGAATCAAAAATTATTGGACTATCAAAGGATATCGGAAGATTGGTCGGCACTTTACATAAGAACGGAGTCATGCATGGGGATTTGACAACCTCGAATTTTATCTTGTCTCAAAATACTGTATTTGTGGTTGATTTTGGATTATCTCAAACTAGCATAAAACCTGAAGATCATGCCGTTGACTTGAGACTAATTAAAGAAATTCTCAACAGCGCCCATGCCAAAATCATGCTACCTTCATGGAAAAATTTCCTAATTGGATACAAATCAATAGTTGGCCCTGACTACTGCGCCAAAATAACTAAGCTGGTCTCAGAAATAGAAGGTCGTGGAAGATATGCACAAGTCGTTTGATCTATATTTTGTATCTTCCAATGTCCACAAATATCAAGAGGCAAAGACCATTTTGGGTTCTCTGGGAATAGATCTTGGGTTTTTAAAATCCAATTTGGGGGAAATCCAATCAAACTCACTTCGTAATATTGCAATGGCCAAAGCAAGAGACGCATTTTCTAAATTCAAACGACCTGTCATAATTGAAGATGATGGTTTGTTCATAGACTCGATTGGTGGATTTCCTGGCCCATACTCATCGTATGTTTTCAAAACAATTGGGAATAGGGGAATTCTTGATCTGTTGAAAAACAGCAGAGGAGCAAATTTTGTTTCTATTATTACTTATTGTGACAAAACGACTTTGCAATCGTTTGAAGGAAAACTGGATGGAAAAATATCTAAAACGCAAAAAGGAAAGGGCTGGGGATATGATCCTATCTTTATTCCAAACAATTCAGTAAAGACATTTGCTGAAATGAATAACAAAAACGAATTGTCTCACAGATTCAAAGCATTGAAAAAATTTTCTAGATGGTATTTGCATAAGTGGGAATAAAACGATCTATAAATCGTTCATTATTTTGCAATATTGAAATTCTTGAAACAATACTTTCATCCATGATTGAAAATATTTCACTTTGTTTGGCAATTTCCTCGCTGAAACTTTTCACTTCTTCCATTTCTAGCATGTTTGCATGCTCTAATCTGTTAGTTGAACGCCCAATGTGCATGTATGATTTAATTTCAACAAAGTGAGGACTTGCTTTTCTAAACATCTCGGCAAACGCTGGAATTGACTCTTTCTGGTCATTGTAATCCCTTATCAAAGTAATTCTTAACACCGTTCTTGTTTTCAGATCTTTCAGCATACTGAGCGTTCTATTCCATCTTTCCCACGAGTCATCGTATTTTGGCTTGTTAATTCTCATGAACGACTCATAATCTGCAGCATTTGTTGAGAGATACAACTGTGTTGGTAATGCATCCTCGTCTTGTAATTTTTGAATCATGTCTGGTTCTTGACCGTTTGTTACAAGAAAGATTGATTTTGTTGATTCAAATGATTTTAGATATTTAACTAGTTCTGGAAGTTTGGGATACATTGTAGGCTCTCCGGAAAGCGAAATGGCATAATGGGCAGGCAGTAATGACTCATCTAATCTTTGTTTGTCGTTTCTTGAATCACCGTAAAACCCATTGATTAGCTTTTTTCGCTCGGCCATCAATTTTATCAAAATCTGTTCAGGCTCTGCAACTTGTTCTGGCTTCATCTGCATCGAATCATAAAATTCCATCGGTCTCCAGCAGTACACGCATCTGTTTTCACAATACATGCCAGCAGGAGAGAATTCCATACATCTGTGGGTTGAAATCCCGTAAAACTTGTGTTTGTAACAGCTCCCTTCATGTTTGAATGATTTTTTTGTCCAATGGCACAGCCCTACAGTTGAGTGATCTGCTACGCCATACTTTGCTTTTTTTAATTGCGCAGATATCGAAGGCTTGATCTGAAGTAGCTGCTCTTCTTCTTCAACGGTTTCTCCAGAACAACTCATTAGCCAAGATCGTGTCTTGGTTTACTTAAATGATCTAGTTTTTTTTCCAACATGGAAATTTTTTTCGAAACTATTGGGATTTTTAGCCGACAACATAGTGAGGTTTAATAACTGGATCCTCGACGTGTTTTTAGGCCTTGAAAAAAATACTCACGTTACCGTTCCTACTGTTGCTTGTAACCACATTAACTAGCATGCCCCTCAATCCGTCTTTTGCTTCTGGTGACTTGGACAAAGACGGAGTTGATGATTCAATCGATCAGTGTCCAAATTTACAAGAAGATTATGAAGGTACTGTAGACGGATGTCCGTCAAATTTTGTTCCGTGGTATGATGAAGACTATGATGGAATAGAGGACCATCTTGATCAATGCCCAAATCTTAAAGAAACCTACAACGGATTCCAAGACGAAGATGGCTGTCCTGACACACTACCTGGTAGTGGATCTGGAGGAGCGCCTGACTCTGACGGTGACGGTATTATTGATTTAAAAGACAAGTGTCCTAACCAACCTGAAACATTCAACGGCATTGATGACACGGATGGTTGCCCTGATACTTATGGTTCAGGTGATAGAGACAGAGACGGCGTTCCAGATTATTTAGACGAGTGTCCGTTAAGTGCTGAAACTTACAATAGATTCCAAGATGACGACGGCTGTCCAGATTCTGTTAATGATTCTAGTTTTATTGATACTGATAATGACGGCATTCAAGATAAAATTGATCTGTGTCCAAAAGAGCCAGAAACATTCAATGGTTATAGAGATACAGACGGTTGCCCTGACGTTGCATTAGATACGTCATTTTCTGACAAAGATGGTGATGGCATTGCAGATCAATTTGATATTTGTCCAAACCAACCAGAAAATTTTAACAGATTTGCAGATTACGACGGCTGTCCGGATTCAATGCCGTTATTTGATGGTACATTAAACGACGCAGACGGTGACAGAATAATGGATGTTGATGATTTTTGTCCGCTAGAACCTGAACGTTACAACGGCTTCCAAGATGACGACGGTTGCCCTGATATTCCTCCTTATACAAGTGATGTTGATTCAGACCTTGATGGAATTCCTGACAGTATTGATCAATGTCCTCATGTAAAAGAAACATACAACAGATTCCAAGATGACGACGGTTGTCCTGACTTTGCAAGTTCTAATAAAGGAATTCCAGATACTGATGGAGATGGAATTAATGATTATGCAGATTTATGTCCAAACCAGCCAGAAACATTCAATGGTGTATTTGATATTGACGGTTGCCCTGATACTGCTTCAACCACAGACAGAGACAGAGACGGAATTCCTGATGATTTAGATAAATGTCCACTAAGTGCTGAAACTTACAACGGCTTTCAAGATTTAGACGGTTGCCCTGACAGTGTATCTGGATTGGGAACACCAGACTATGATGGTGACGGAATTTCAGATTTAAATGATAAATGTCCTCTTGAGCCAGAAACAGTAAACGGTTACCTTGATCATGACGGTTGCCCTGATATTGTAGTTTTAGATTCTGATGGTGACGGCATACGTGATTCGCTAGATCAATGTCCTTTAACTGCTGAAACTTGGAATCGTTATCAAGATCATGACGGTTGCCCTGATAATCCATCAGAACTTGATTCTGACTTTGACGGTATTTTAGATTCGCTAGACCAATGCCCACTTGAGAGAGAAAGATACAACGGCTTCCAAGATGACGACGGCTGCCCAGATTATCCAGATTATGTTACAAGTTTAGATTCAGATTATGATGGTATTCCTGATAAAGATGATCAATGCCCATTAATTCCTGAAACTTACAATAAATTCCAAGACGAAGACGGCTGTCCAGATGGCGTGGCTGATAACAAAGGAACTCCAGATTCAGACAATGACGGAATTAATGATTACAAAGATCACTGTCCAAACCAACCCGAAACCTATAATGGAATTCTTGATTTAGACGGCTGTTCTGATGATTACATTTCAAAGAACGATAGAGATCAAGATGGAATTCCTGATGCAATAGACGCATGTCCGACTACAAAAGAAACCTACAACAAATTCCAAGACGATGACGGCTGTCCTGATTCTGTAACTACATCATTTGTGGTTGATTCAGACAATGATGGCATTAACGATGTTTATGATGATTGCCCACTAGTTGCTGAAAACTATAATGGTTTCCAAGATGATGACGGTTGTCCTGATAATAATATCACTCAACCTGACTCTGATGGTGACGGTGTTCCAGATGTGATGGATATGTGTCCTAATCAACCTGAAACATGGAACAGATATGTTGACTATGACGGCTGCCCTGATACTGTACCAACTGGGAATGTTAGAGTTGACACTGATGGAGATGGCATATATGATGATGTAGACTTATGTCCGACTGCAAAAGAAACTTACAATAAATTCCAAGATTCTGACGGCTGTCCAGATCTTGCTCCAGAACAATCAAGATACAAACACGATGCAGATTTAGATAATATTATCAACGAAAATGACATGTGTCCTCTAGAACCTGAGGATTATGACGGTGATAGAGATACCGACGGATGTCCTGACCTTTAGGAGTATCTAGAAATGGAAAAACACTATTTCTTGGGATTTTTACTTTTACTTACATCTACAATTGGCATGATGCCAGGTAGTGTATTTGCTAATGAAGCAATTGATTCTGACGGTGATGGAGTTCCAAATAATATTGATCAGTGCCCACACCTTTTAGAAGACTATGATCCACAATATGGTAATAACATTGACGGCTGCCCTGCAGACTTTGTTCCTTGGTATGATGCTGATTATGACGGAATTCCAGATCATATAGATAATTGTCCAACCGTAAAAGAGACTTACAACAAATTCCAAGATGACGACGGCTGCCCAGATTTAGCTCCTGTTAATGCTAAAGGTGTCTATGATTCTGACGGTGACGGTTATCCTGATTTTATGGATGCTTGTCCTAACCGACCAGAAACTTTCAATGGAATTGATGACACAGATGGTTGTCCTGATGATACAATGACTTCAAAAGATACTGACAGAGATGGAATTTCTGATAACCTTGATGCATGTCCGCTAGAACCTGAAAACTACAACGGATTCCAAGACACAGACGGTTGTCCTGATACTGTTGACTCTACAACTTCCCAATACCAATTCCCAGATACTGACGGCGACGGCATTGAAGACAGATGGGATGCATGTATTAACGAGCCAGAAAACTATAATGGATACCTTGATTGGGACGGCTGCCCAGATGTTCCAGGTGTTACTTCTTTAAAAGCTCCAGATGCCGATTACGATGGTATTCCAGATGATGTTGATGATTGTCCTCTAGAACGCGAAAATTACAATAAATTCCAAGATGCAGATGGTTGCCCAGACGTATTGCAGTTTATGATAACTGGTGATTCTGACGGTGATGGAATTTTAGATGATGTTGATCAATGTCCTTTCTCAAAAGAAACTTACAACAAATTCCAAGATGATGACGGCTGCCCTGATTATGTGGCAGATAATAAAATGACTGCTGATTCTGACGGTGATGGAATTCCAGATGTTCTAGATCTGTGCCCAACTCAGCCGGAAACATTCAACGGATTCCAAGATTTAGACGGTTGTCCTGATAAAATGATGTCTTCTATTGATACTGACAGAGATGGAATTTCTGATAACCTGGATGCATGTCCGCTAGAACCTGAAAACTACAACGGATTCCAAGACACAGACGGTTGTCCTGACTCTGTTGACTCTACAACTTCCCAATACCAATTCCCAGATACTGACGGCGACGGCATTGAAGACAGATGGGATGCATGTATTAACGAGCCAGAAAACTATAATGGATACCTTGATTGGGACGGCCGCCCTGATGTACCTGGCGTTACCTCTTTGGAAGCACCAGATGCTGACTATGACGGCATGCCAGATGATGTGGATAAATGTCCAACTGTAGCAGAAAGATACAACGGCTTCCAAGACGAAGACGGCTGTCCTGACAGTATTGAGTATCTAAAACTCGCTGATTCTGACGGTGACGGAATTTATGATGATC
>JAPFQF010000035.1 GCA_029255365.1 Candidatus Nitrosopumilus sp.
CTTTTAATAAAATAACAGGCATAGTGCCTTTTGAAGTTGCCTGCATTCCCATAGATGCCAAAACTCATGAATCCCTTTTATACCTTCCAGATCAAGATCGGTGATTTTGAAATGATATCGGTGTTTTTAAATTGGGAAAATAAAATTGCAAAATATGGTTAAATCCCAGAACAAGGAATCTTATGATAAAATTTTTACAAATTTAAAAGAGCATCACAAATGGTTTGAAAATTCAATTCCATTAATTGCAAGTGAGAATATTCCCAGTCCTGCGGTTAGAGAAGCAATAATTTCTGATTTTGGAAATAGGTATGCTGAGGGATGGCCTGGAGAAAGGGTCTATGCCGGCTGTGTCTACATTGACGAGGTAGAGTTTGAATGTATGAAATTAGCTAAAAAACTGTTCAAAGCAAAATTTGCGGATGTCAGACCAATTTCAGGAGTTGTTGCAAACTTGGCAATTTATTCTGCATTTACGAACCCAGGAGACATTATGTTGGCACCGTCAATCCCAGCAGGGGGACATATCTCTCATGGTAAGAAGGAGCATTCTGGAACTGCCGGACTGGTTCACGGATTAGAAATAGAATTCTATCCATTTGATGCTGAAGAAATGACAATTGATGTAGATAAAACCAAGCAAAAAGTAAAAGATCTTAAAAAAGAAAACCGTGTTCCAAAAATGGCAATGTTTGGCGGATCATTGTTCTTGTTTCCCCATCCTGTCAAAGAATTATCAGATTTTCTGAAGAGTTATGACATGCATATCAATTATGATGCAGCTCATGTTGCAGGATTAATTGCAGGTGGGAAATTCCAGGATCCTCTACGTGAAGGGGCAGATACAATGACTATGAGTACTCACAAGACTTTGTTTGGTCCTCAAGGAGGACTTGTTTTGGGTTCAGAAGAACATGAGGAATCTATCAAAAAAGCAACTTTCCCTGGACTAACTAGCAGTCACCATATTCATCATATGGCCGGAAAAGCGGTTGCATTTGCTGAAGCCTTGGAGTTTGGAAAGGATTATGCGATTGAAGTGATCAAGAATGCCAAAATATTTGCAGAAGCCCTGAGTGATCATGGCTTCAAGGTATTAGGAGAAAATAGAGGATTTACGCAATCACATCAAATTGCTGTAAATGTTCTAGATTATTCTGATGGTGGAAAGGTGGAAGCTGATTTAGAAAAAGCAAACATCATCGTAAACAGACAACTTATTCCAGGAGATATCAAAGCTGGCAGAAATTATTTCCATCCAGGTGGAATTAGATTAGGAGTTTCTGAAATTACACGATTAGGAATGAAAAAGAATGAGATGCAAGAAATTGCCTCATACATAAAACAAGTCATAATTGACAAAAAGAATCCAAAGAAGATACTTTCAAAAGTCAAAGCTTTCAGAAAGAACTATCAAAAAGTCAAGTTTTGTTTTGACAACAAATTGGGCGCTTACGAATATGTCAAGCTAAGATAGATTTACGAATAGTCTGTAAGCAAGGACTGGTCTCCCCTACTCTTTCCAAACACTAGTTCAATTTCATCTGACAGGGCATGAATTCTTCCTCTCTGGTATTCTCCAACATCGTATTTCTCAACCAATCTTTTTGCAAGTTTTAGATATTTTTCTACGGAGCCTCTTGTAATTGTAGCAATTAGCTTCTGTCCACAGCCTTGGGTAGTGCAAGTTTGGATAAGCGGCATTCTCCGATATGATGCCCCACAAGCTGTGCATCTGAAACTTTGTCTTGCATAAGCCCTAAGATTTCCCATCAAGTCTGGAACCAAATGTGTTGAAATCACATTTGAAACAAGTTCTGAGGGATTTACAACGTCGATTAGTTCAGCATTCCTAACTTGCATATCAAATTTGTCAAGCATGGAACCGAGTGTGGAATATGCACTCCTCGATTTTGACGTAGTAAGAGATGAAGTGGGATGCGTGAAATGGTAGTCATAAAATTGTCTTTCGGTGTCAAGACGTGATTTGATAATTTCTACGGATGATACATCTGATGCTTTAATTTCCTTGAATGTGGATTCAAAGAATTCCAGAGGTAGAATTTTTGTGACTTCAAGATTGTGTGCCTGAGGTTGTGATTCATGTGGTAAAACATGGGGCTGAATTAACAACGGTGCATCCATCAACCCACCAATTCTATCAGAAAGAAACTGCCTGGAGAAATTTAGAAGGCTATCCATTAGAAGCATTACTGAATCAGCATCTCCGTCAGCATCCCTTCTTTTAGCAGAATGCCAGTTTGGAGTTGCAAAACAAACATGTGTTTCGGTATATCCTATGATCCGTCCTACTATTCCTACAGATGTGTGGGGAGCTAAACCAATTATCAGATGTCCGATTAATTCCTCAGAATTTTTTACATTATAAAATGAAGATTTGCCGTAGAATTTCTCCAATAGAACGTCGATGTATTTGCATATAGAAACCAAATACTTGCCGCTTTCATATGGGATGACAACATCCTGCATTCGAAGTTCAAGAGTTTGATCCATAGATTCAAGTGCCTTGCCATCAATGTCATGAGAATATCCAAGGGATTTTAATTTCTCAACGGATGTTCCAATCCATGATGGTTTGAACTGCGTCAGTGGGGAATTTGTTGCATCAAATCTAACTGTCCCGTCTTTGAAAGTTGTCAATCCAAAGTTTTGCCTTACAAGCCCTTTTTCAAGAGGTTCTGCAATTTTGTCTTGATTGATTAGCACCTTAACTCCCTTGAACGGTTCCTTTGCACGAATCCCCATCTTTTCCTGCGCTAAAAGCAATCTAGTCTTGAGAGAAAATGGCTGGTGGGAATGGGTTGGAGCTTTTCGCTTACATTTTTCACAAAATGGTTCCTTGAGCATATCTCTACAATTGGAACATCTGAAAGTAATCGTGGTCTTTGTCCCACAAATGGAGCATTTGATGCTGATTGATGGCTGATTGCACGTAGTACAAAATCTGTTGTAAAGATCAGTGAAAAAATTCTCAGTTCTGGACGCTTTAAGAAGATCTCGTGTAGGTCCGCCCTGCTCGCCAATGGGAAATAACACATGGGTTGGGGGCTTCATTTGTCTAGGAGCTGCTTTTTCAGGTCGTCCTATTCTGACTCCGATGGTTGTTGAAAATTTATTGTTAATTTGAATTCCCGATGACTCTGTCAAAATTTTTGGTACGGATAAATCAATGATTGTTGGTTTCTCTCTAAACAGCAAGTTAAAGAAAATTTTTGCCTCCTGGTGTTCTAAGATCAGTGTTTCGTTTTCAACTTTATGTGGAGTCCCCAGGTTTTCAAGTATTTTCTTTACTTGGATTGGATATTCAATTGATGTTTCATTGACTTTCTTTGGTTCTAAAAGTTTGAGAAGATCATCGGATGAAATTTTGTCCCAGAAATACAAATAATGCGGATGGAGTGGGAATTTAAAATCAAGGGAAATTTTTAGAGCTTCATCTATTGTCGGTGTTCTACTCAAAAATTGATTTAGATACTGATCATTTGGTTCGTGTTTTTGAATTTTTTGTTTTAATTCCTCTATCCAAAATTCTTCGACATAGGCTGAAGGAACTAGTTGGGCATTGTTTTCAAGAAAATCTCCAAATGAAATTAGAATGTCCCCAAGATGCAGAATTTTTTCTATTTCATTTTTAATTTCTAATCCATGTTTAACATCTCGAATTTTTACAACGCTTCCATCATTAAGGCGAACTGTCGGGGTATCAATTGAATCAACAAAGGCCACCGTCGCCCCTTTTCCTGGAATGTCTATTTTGATTTGTGTTCCCACAGCTACCGTATGATCGAGGATTTCAGCAATAACTGGATGAATTCCTACAGCTGCAAAGCCCGTGTTGCATGCCCGTCCATACCTCAAACGAAATCCGCCTAATTTGTTAGGCATTGATAAAACTGATCTGCCGGTGATCACCTCACGCATTCTTTTAGCAGCTGCATCCTCTTGATTATCACCAGTCTGAACGGCTCCTTTAAGATCATTGAGCCATTCCCATCCATCTAGATTGTACAATTCAATTCTTTTGAGGAGTTTCTTTGATCTTCCAATTAGTCCGTCATTTAAGACACGTAGGGCGCCTCCCCTAACCCGGTCGGTCTTGATTCTAACCATAGATTTGTGGTTGACTACTTCATATGGGTCTGTATCAACGCCTGCTAATTCTACGGGAAGATTGCGAATGACATGTTCAATGTCCTCGTCTAAGATATGAAACTGAAAATTACTTGCTTCTCTCTCATAGATTCGTAATTCCTCAACAAACCTACCTGTTTCGTCATCAAATGAGTTAGCTTGAAATTTTGATAGGCCTGCTATTTTTCTAACATGATCTGCAATTAACAAAGTAACTGCAGATTCTGTTCCCCCTGCTGAACGCATCGGTCCTGCAATTGAAACAGATAGGTATTCAGTGCCGTCTTTATTTTTCTTTATCTTTACTTCGCTGATTCCTTGCAGCGGTGCAATAGTGACTCCTTCCGTAATTATTGCCAAGCCTACACGTACTGCAAGATCCAACTTGTCTTCCAAAGTGGCATCTGGAAGACAGTATTTGCCTAAAGCAATCTCCTTTGCTAAAATTAATGCAGAAAGTTCTTTTCCATTAATTTTTAAAATTTCTCTCAGGGGATCTGCAATGTCAATTTCGTGCATTTTTGCAACTCTGTCTGCTAAATCAAATGCGATTTTAGGCTCAACGATACCCGAAGAGTCGGCTAGACTAGATTTTGCTGATGCTGCATGCTCGAATATTCTGTATGTCTCGTTTGAAAGACCAGTGTAGTAATCCAGATAGAAATCTGGCATCTTGATATCACTAATTCGAGAGATTGCATCGTTTTCAGACATAATACGTCCTCCACTATCTTCTTTGAATTGCTTTTGCTATTTCTTCGAGTTTTTTGATGCTTCCCCCCTTTTCAAGAAAAGTTCCAATGACTAATGCATCAGCTCCGGATTTAACCAAACTTTGAGCGGTTTTTACATCTTTGATGCCTCCGCCCACTATCAAAAATCCATTAAATGCATGTCTGACAGTTTTTACCATTTCAGGAGTAACACTGGTTTTTGCACCAGAGCCTGCCTCCAAGTAAACAAACCTCATGCCAAGAAACTGGGCAGCTAGAGCGTATGCTGCAGCAATTTTTGGTTTTTCAAACGGAATCCCCCTTGCTGAACCGACAAACCATGCTGATGTTCCATCTCCTATTACCAAATAGGCAGTTGGAAGTGGTTCTAATCCAAATTTTAAGACACTTGGAGCGCCCAAAGCCTGTGCCTGGGTGATAAAATATGGATTTTCAGAATTCATTAACGAGCTAAACAATATTGCATCTGCATCAGGCACAACACCTGTGACATTGCCTGGAAATAGAATGATTGGAATTTTTAGACCTTTTTTAATGCCTTTAACAACTTGTGACATCTCAATTTGATCAGTTGCTGACGAACCTCCAACCAGAATTGCCGAGGCTCCAATCTTTTCAACATCTTTTGCAAGTTTGCTTGATGCCTCTAAATTGGATACTTCTGAATCAATTAACACGAACAATAACGCATTTTTCTTTTTTAATTCTGATTTTAGGAACGATTCAACTTTGTTTCCAGCCATAGAATGGGTTCGTACATGTCGCTTTAAAGTTTAATTGGAATGCTGTATACAGATTTGTATAGCTATGGACAAGTTAGAACAATCCAATTTTAATAATATTATTCGTAAAATTATCAAAAAATCACTATTTACAGAGCGACAAGTTGAAATTATTTTAAATCAGAAAGATCTTCTTGAATCTAATTTTTCCATAAGTAAAGGTGCGTATTACAGGCAAGTTGGGCAATCCAGAGACAAATTAATAGGATTATTCTACTCCATCATACTTTTTCGTGGTTTAGGCATACTTTTGCCAGATGATATAGATGTGATATCAAAGCTTTCCGAACAGATTAGTGTGATTAATGATAGTGATATTTTTCCTGAAAGAGAAGATGAGGTGATTGATGTGATAGATAGGCTCATTCGTCAGGCATGTAATATGTGATGTATGTGATTGCCTGAGAATACATCAAATCAAACTGTATGTGATAATGTGTGTGAGATTGTCAATCTAAAGTGTGAAATAATATTGCTCAATCACGATAAATCACGTTGCAGGCATAGAAGTTGTGATGTTGGTAGAAATTCCTGAACCTGAAGTGATTTTAGGTGTGATTCTAGCATTTGTTATCGGTATTGTAGGTTTGTATACCTACATCAAAATACGTCCACTTGTAAAAACTAAAACTGGTGGATTTGATCCTTCGCAGGCTGAACGTTTAGAATATTATGAAAGACAGTTAATCGATATGAAAATACGCCTAGATTCATTAGAAATTCAAGGAATTGAGCAAAAAGTAGAAGATCCTAATCTTGAATTAAAACAATTCTTAGAAAAATTAGCAAAGAATGAGGTTCAAGAAAAACCAATCGAGGTTGCTAGTAAAGTAAAACCCACACCTGAAAAAGAAAATTCTACGCCTAATATTCAAAATATAATACCTACAAATCCAATTAACTATGTGTTGCATCTAATCACAACCAAAGACATGACATCACGTGATATCCAAATCACATTAAAGAAAAGTAGAGAACATACTTCACGCCTAATGAAAAAGATGTTTGAAGGGGGATATGTTCAAAGGAATACAGATTCAAAACCTTATACTTACTCAATTACTGAAAAGGGAATTGCAAAAGTAGAACAAACAGACAACAATCTCTTAGTACAGTAAGATATTTCTGGATTTTTTAGTAGTAAATTTATTGAATTCTTTATTGATTTAAACGAAAATATGTATGTTTTATAATAAATCTAGAATTAGATAATTTAATAAATTATATATATTATTAATTTATAATAGTAATATGTCTGTTCAAAATAATGAAGTTTTAGTAAAAATTACTTCTGCTGGAACAATATCAATCCCAAAACAGTTTAGAAAGTATATGGATCTTCAAAAAGGCGAATATGTCAAAGTAATTCTTGGAAAAGATCGATTATTGGTAAGAAAAGTAACTATTTCTTAATTATTGGTTGTTGTTTTTGGGCTATTTTGATGGATTGGTATGTCCATTCTCGGCCAGTTCTAGTCCTATTTACCCTACCTTTTGCAGCAAATCGTGACAAGTATGTGGAAATAATACTTAGTTTCACAGGTTCGTTGTATTCATCCTCATATTTCTCAAGAATGTTTGTAGAGGTAAATTTGCCCATTGGGAAGAATTTATCAACAATATTCCAAATTTTAGAGCCTATTGAATCCATGTTTATTGGTGCTTGTTCCTCCTCAATATTCATCAAGTCCATCATTTCAAATATTTTGAGAATTTTGTCCCTGGTAACATTACCCTCTACCTTGATGTCGTATCGTGCACCATCAGAGTCTTCCATATCTATTCGAATACGTTTGTTAGTCATCTTTGAGATCTAATTGATCAGAGGTTAACAGTTCAAATGATCCCAGAATATTTGTTAACTAAGTAGTTTGTTAACATTGACTGCCTGGGCCACGCCTAGTGTGTTTTTTGTTATTAACAACTAATCTTCAATTAGGCCCCTAAATAGAGAGGTTTTCGTGCCTGGAATGGAAATAAGGGGGTTAGATTTTAGATATTCACAATGTTAACATCCATCTTAACGCCTGGAATGGAAATAATGGGGTCAAAATGGGTTTTTTTAGACATTTCTTAACACCAAATTAACAATTCTGTTAACCCACTCCTAACTCAGGATTAAACCCACACACCAATATTTCCACTCTATCTTTTTCTTTAATTTTTTTTAATAGAAAATCTAAAACTAACTAAAAATAATTCATTACAAACTAAACTACAACTACTATTCTATACTATACTCTCTTAATTCAGATGAAGTTATGTTAGCATTGGAAAGAAATGAAGGTGTGTGAGTATGTCTGATCCGATAGATGACCTACTTGATGCAGCTGAATCTGGAAAATCAATAATTAAAAATCGAGAGATTCTTCATTTTACATACATTCCAGAAATTATCTTACATAGGAAATCTGAACAGGAACAGGTGACACAATCTCTACTACCAATTCTAAAACAATCAAGACCGTCAAACCTCTTGGTATATGGAAAACCTGGAACAGGCAAAACCCTGGTTGTAAAAAAAGTACTATCCAAAATCCAAGAAAGAGTTGAGAAATCAAACTTTCCAATAAAACTCGTGTATTCCAATTCAAAAAACGAGACAACATTATACGGATTGTTGGTCAGTCTAGGCAGGCAATTGGACCTAAACGAGAAGGAATTACCCACAACCGGACTTGCCATCAGTGAGGTCTTCAAAAGGCTGCTAAACAAAATCGACGAAGGAAAACTCAACGCAATTTTCGTAATTGATGAAATTGATTATCTTGCCCAACTGGTGGCAAAAACTGGCAAAGACATCCTTTACCAGCTCACAAGAGCAAACGAGCAACTAAAGGAAGGCTCTCTAACCATGGTGGGAATATCAAACGATTTGACATTTAAGGAAAAGCTTGATCCTAGGGTAATCAGCAGTTTGGGCGAAGAGGAGATTGTATTTACAAACTATAATGTTGAACAGATTAAAAAAATTCTTGAGGAGAGAATCGTTGAATCTTTTATCGAAAACTCCGTAGAGGAGCCAGCTTTGAATCTCTGTGCTGCCCTTGCAGGTGGAGAACACGGCGATGCCAGAAGGGCTATTGATTTACTCCGTGTTTCTGGCGAACTTGCCGAGAGGCAACAATCTGACAAAGTTACGATTGAACATGTTAGGGAAGCCTCTCTGAAAATAGAAGAAAACAAGGAAGAGACCTCTCTCAAGTCATATCCCCTACATGAAAAACTAGTGCTTTTAGCCATAATGAAGGCAAACGGGTCTTCTACTGGCGAGATTTACTCTTCTTACAAAAACCTCTGCAAGGCAGTTGGGAAAGATGCGCTAACTCAAAGAAGAGTTACTCAGATGCTCAGTGAAATTGAGTTATCAGGAATTATTTCTGGAAGACTAATTCACCAAGGCATTCACGGCAGGACAAAAAAATACAAACTTACAGTATCATCCGAGATGATAAAGAAGACATTCAAGGATGATCTAAGTCTGCAAGATATTATCTAAGTTTGAACTATAATTTTCATGGAAGACTTGAAAGGTCTTCAGATTGACAACTATGGCAATGCCTGGATTTGGAGTCATTCCGACACTTGCCTGAAAAGGCGTCTGTTTCTGCCAAGAACCAGAATTTATCAGTAGGATTCCTTTGTACATGTCCAGTTGGGCTCTATGAACATGACCTACATGAAAGATGTCTGGAATGTCCTGGATCACCAAAAGATCCTCCATTTCAGGCGCAATTGGCGTCTGGCTGCCATAAATAGGACTAAGATGTCTTGCTTTGAGAAGGTGTTTCATAACATTAGTAGGCCTGTCATAACTAAGACCGGGCGTGGTCTTTACAATATCATCTATGCTTTGTCCATGAAACATTGACACGATGACTCCGTTTAACGAGACTACGGCTGGATTGCCAACCATTATCACGTTTTCCCTCTCCCACAACCCAGAATTGTATTTTTTAGGAATGGCCGGTTGCGGCAATGCCCTTCTGCCAGGATCGTGATTTCCTGGCATTATGATGATTTTCACATTTTTGGGGATTTTGTCAATCAAATCCTCTGCTTTTTTTAATTGCTCCTGTATTGTTTGGCAAACCAATTCTTTGTTTTGGTTTGGGTATATTCCAACACCGTCTACTATATCCCCACCAATTAGGACAAACCGAATTTTTCTTGCAACCGGATCTGGACTGGATATCCATGATACAAAATTAATGAACTCCTCTTCCATGAAGTATTTACTTCCAATATGTAGATCGGATAGAAAGACTGCGTATGCATCACTTTCTGACTTATTCTTTACCTGATCCGGAATGTCTGGAAAAATTAAATCTTTGATGATATATCCTGAGTTTTTAGCAGAGCCTATCCTTGCCATAACAAACTGATCCATCAGTAGAGTTCCGGCGGTTTTTTGCAATTCCTCGTCAAAAATTATGCCCTCAAACGAGCCTGAAGGATCCTCTAAGACTATCTTTGTGACGTTTCTCTCGGAATTTCTAACCGTGACCAGCCCACATACATACATGTCATCATCAATTTTTGCATTTTTTAGAGATGCCGCAGACTTGAGGAGTTTTGATTCTGGCCTGTCTGAAATGATTCGTTTGAGTTTGTTAAAACGACTAGAAAACAGGGCATTATACCCCTTGACCCCCTCTCCGGATGTGATCTTGCCGGTTGGGTCTGATAATATTTTGACTTCACTCTGTAATGACAAATCCTCTTTAATTCCAAGGTATGTTTCTAAATCATCCTGGTTGATTTGAAATAGTTTCTGGCTTGTCTTCTCCCTTACTATTTCCTTGATGATCTTCTCTAATTTTTTAACATCCACGTTTTCCAATATTTTAAAGGCGTCAGGATGAATCTGGAACCCTTTGTTTAACGCATAGTTTAACGCGAAGGAGATCTCCTTTTTCATATCAAAAAATATCATCTGGTTTAATTAAATCTGCGCCCACACCAACCCTCAAATATTGTTCATGGGGTGTGGCTATGTGAATAAAATTAGAATAATCATATTTTTTATATTCCTGGGGCTTTTTGCAGCTGCCTATCAAATTGGATCAATGTCTACTGTTAGTGAAGAAGAAGCAAAAGCCTTCATGGCAGAATTTAAAGAACTCGTTTTAGACATTGATGCCTTTGGAATCTTTATTCATAATTTGACCATCTCACTTCCAATGTTTATTCCAGGATTTGGTGTTGTATGGGGACTTTTTGCCGCCTGGTCCACCGGATTTGCTTTTGCCTCGATAGCACTAACAGTCCCACAAATTGCTGAAATTCCTCCACTTTCAATTCTTTTCTTGACTCCTTTTGGATTAATGGAATTAGTTGCATACTCTTTTGGAATTTCCAGAAGTTTTATTTTGATTAAAGCAATAGTTAAAAAAATCGACTTGGTTCCATTAGTAAAACCAACATTGATTGAGATTGGAATTGTTGTAGGTCTTCTTTTGGCAGGAGGTTATCTAGAATTTTACATGATAGAATTAGCTCAAAAAGAAGGGCTAATGGATATGCCTGGTTTCTAATTTTTAGGCTTACCCACGAATTTGCCTAATCAGTCTAAAATAATTTAGTAGTAAATTATAAACCAAATTAGACCAAATTTAATCATGAAGGCAGGTTTAACACTATTAGCTTTACTTGTAGTTTCATCAGGTTATTTTGTAAATGAATCATTTGCAGAAATTTCTGAGAATCAAGCATTTCTTTTAGAAGGTTCAGGCTTTGCAGTAACTGAGGAAGTAATTAGAATTTCTGAAGTCGATTTAGGTTTATCTTCTCAAAATCAACGTGGAAGTACAATTGACTTTCTCATAGAAGACGGTTTTATCATTCTGGACGAGGAGGAATTTCTAATTTCTAATTTACAAGGAAAATTTTTGCGTGAAGCCAAGTATATTCGAATTAATGGTGAAATTGAAAGTTCAAGCGGATTTGATACATCAATTAGCCTTTTTGGAAGATTAGTTGATGAAAGTAAAGATGCATCAGTTTATGGATTTACTGGTAGAATTACAACTTCAGATGATACCTACAAAGTGATTTACACTACAAAATTATCTTCACTTTCTAAAATTAACATTACCACCACAGAATCTAAAACATCTGATGATTCTACAATTCATATTCTCCTTTATTCATCTGTTCAAAAAACTGCTGATAATTTAACACCTGGAGTAAATTCTGCAATTCATCTTCGATTCTTTTCACAAGATAGAATTTCAGTTGAACCTGGTGCTTCAATTACAATAGTAAATGATGATGTTGCATCACATAGTATTCTAAGTGGTAAACCAAATTCTGATCGTTATATTCAATATACTGCTGACGGTAGAATCTCAACAGGAGAAATCTTACCTGGAGAATCAGTTACAATAACTTTCAATGATCCAGGATTCTATAGGCTATATGATCCTGATTATCAATGGATGGAAATTACTGCATATGTATTTCCTACTTCTGATAGTCTAAATCTAGGAACCCAATCAAATTCTAAAAATTAATTTTCCCATTGCCATCTATAATTCATGTATGAATCAAGACTTGTTTGATTGAAAACCATTACAGATAAATCGGAAAATACTTTTCCCTCCAACTCCTTCACAGTTCCATCAAAACATGTCTCGTTTTCAGTAGTTATTGCCTCATAAACATGAACTTTCATCCTGCCAGTATCAAAACTATGTTCTCGAAGGTAAACTGCTATTTCAGAGGGCATAAAATGCTTGTCTGGCTGTTTTGGCCAAGGTCTTGGTACCAAAATAACGCTAAAACCATCAATCAGCGCTTTTTGCAATTCCAATTTCTTGTCCTCGATAGGAGTGGTTACATGCATTGTAATTACCTTGGATTTATCAAGAGGAACCTTTGCTCTTGATGCTGCAACTTGAATTGAGCTAATGCCTGGAACAATCTCAACTTCTCCAAAAATTTCTATTAATCTATCGACAACTTCTGATTCTGAAAAATTAACATCGCCAGTAAATGGTATGACTAGTGTTCTGTCCCCAAGTTCTAGAAGAATTTTTTGATAGGAATCCTCTTGATCGTTCATGGTGATTTCATAAACTTCTTTTCCTACGATCAAACCCTCTATTGTTTTTAGCGTGTATTTGTAACCGATAACAACATCGCAATTCTGAATTATTTCTTTAACAATTCCTGTTACATATTTTGGAGAACCAGGCCCAACACCCACAGCGTATACTTTCAATTTTATTTTGTAAATTTCTGCCCGTCTTTAATATATTGCACAAAAGGCTCCCAATCTACTTTCATGTATTTTGTAGGCTCTTTTACGGGATATTTTACCCAATCTTGGGCTATTGAATACTGAAACTTCTCATCCTTTCCATCCTTTTGATACTCTAATTGCAATGAACTTCCCCAATCTTTTTCTGTAAAACCGATACTGGAAATATCATCAAAATTTAATTCGACATTTCTATCGTCCTCACAGTCGTTCATCAGATCTTTTTCATTGTACCCATCGTGACGAATCATAGTATTTTTTGATTTGATAAAATTGATCACCTGTCTTTGAGTAATTGCCTTCCACCAATTCATTTTTGACTCTGTCTTGTGGATGAACATCAGATGTTTGTCAGTAAGTACCAGCATTCCCTCCTTACCGCCAATTGAAAAGAATTTTTTAGATTCTCTCCATACTGAAACCAAGTGTGCCTGAATCTTTTCATCAGGTTCCATATTCGTTGATTTGTCGGACTTTGTTAAAAACTAATACAATTAGCTTTTAAGTGAGAATTTACGGAAAAAATTATTGAATAAAATTTTCTTGATCCTGTCAGTCTCATTACTTTTAGTTGGTTTTGGAACCAA
>JAPFQF010000011.1 GCA_029255365.1 Candidatus Nitrosopumilus sp.
CGTCGAAAATGGATGCAGGACAGTATGCGTGACCTAAATATGGCGAATAGACAAATTCATTTTTTTTCAAAGCGTTTGATAGTTTTTCAAAATATATCTTTTCAGTATCGACATAAATTGTATATCTGGGATTTTCAACTACTTCTGTCTTAAACGGCTTTGTTTTTGCTTCTTTTATGGAGCGATGGTTGGTAAAGTATACTACTTTTTTGGGGGGAGATTCCAGCTGTATTCCTATTTTGGTTTGCTTGAAAAAATCCAGATACTCCTTACTGTAAATATCACCCAGTTGGTCTGAGCGTTTTATTCCAATCATGGCGCCCAAAATTCCTACTGCTGCACTTTTTGACGGAATGTAGTACACGGTTTGGTTTGATGTGACCGAGGGATCCCTAAATGCAGCAAAAGACCCCGATATCCTAAATGAAATGATTTTCAATCCGACAGAATTTTTACGGGAATTCCCTTCGACTTTAATTTGGCTCCAAGACCATCTACATCTTCTGCAATATCTTCGGCTCCTCTTAGCTGAACCATTTCTATCTCGGATTTTCTTTTAGATAGCGTATCAATCAGATTGGAGAAATCAAACGGCGATTTGCCCAAGTCCTTTGCCATTCCTTTTAGTTCCTGACTTTCAGTTACCAGTCTTGGAAGATCGTTGTAGATTTGATTCTTGTAAGACACATCAATGTACAGGATGCTTCGTTGCGGATATTTTGATCTTGTAATTAGTTTGTTTGTTCCATTCCACAAGCAGTCTGGAATCATGGATACTTTTTCGCTAAACTTTTTTGTGATTTCCTTGTCTTCACTGTACTTTCCAAGGTTGTTTGGATTTATAGCTCCCTGTACTTTGATTAATGCAAATTCTACAGAATAGAATTTTCCAAAGGTTGAGAATTGTTCTCCTGTTTTTTCTTTTCCGACAAATCTTCCAACTATTGTAGGATTAATAATCTGAACTTTATTTACGCTTCTGGAATTTCCGAACTGTAATGGACCCGTAAGTTTTGCAGAGCTTCCCTCCTGGTCAGAGCCTTTTCTAATTGTAACCAGAGCCCCAAATAATGGGACATCAAATGTTTTCTTTAGCAGACCTTCAACTACGTCCCCACTTAGAGAACCTACAATTTCCTTTGCCTTTCCATCAGCTGTTGTTGGAGACCCCTTCTCGTTAAAATCAACAAAGAGAGTTTCTCCTTTTACGTCTCTTGCATAGTCTCGCATTGTCCTCTTTATTCTGACATCTGTAACCATTATAGTATCATCAGGCATCATTCTTGGCTGATTTTCAAATCCAGGATCTCCGTTTGGATTTTGCTTTGATTCATAGTAAAAGAGAATCTCAGTTAAAGTCATGCTTTAATCTCCTGAGGGGAATAATATCCGTTAAAAAAGAAATAGGAATAATCTTTTGATGCATCTTCATCCAGAATTTCTTTTTCAGGTCGGAGTGAGCTAATTTTCTTAGTGGCATTTTCTTTCAAGGCATCTGATGCTTTGGCAAGCTGGATCCCTCGCGATATTCTAGAATATACAAATCGTAGTC
>JAPFQF010000031.1 GCA_029255365.1 Candidatus Nitrosopumilus sp.
CCGCAAGATAATCGTGCATTGATGCTGGCAGTGGACCACGGATACTTTCTTGGCCCGACTGAAAAACTTGAAAATCCAAAAAAAGTAATTGCACCGCTGCTGAAATATTGTGACTCCTTGATGGTTACAAGAGGTGTTCAAAGAACATCTGTTCCAGCAACTAGTGATACTCCTATGGTGTTGAGAGTTTCTGGTGGTTCAAGTATTATTGGTGATGATTTATCTCAAGAAGACATTACAGTATCAATCGAGGATGCAATCAGGCTAAATGCCAGCGCTCTTGCAATGTCAATTTTTGTCGGCTCAAAATATGAATATCAGACCGTTGTAAACCTTGGAAAACTGGTCAGCGAGGCAACAAAATACGGGCTGCCTGTTCTGGCAGTTACTGCAGTAGGAAAGGAGCTTGGCAAGGATGCCCGCTATCTTTCACTGGCATGCAGGGTGGCAGCCGAACAGGGCGCACACATTGTCAAAACATACTATTGTGATAATTTTGAAAAAGTCGTTCAATCATGCCCTGTCCCAATCATAGTGGCAGGCGGAAAGAAAATTCCTGAACGCGATGCACTGCAGCTGACTTTCAACTCAATCAAGGCTGGCGCCGTAGGTGTTGACATGGGCAGAAACATCTGGCAATCAGAACACCCAGTCTCCATGATCAAGGCAGTCAGGGGAATCGTCCATGGAAATCTCAACGTTGATCAGGCTTTCAAACTGTACCAGAAACTAGTCAGCGAAGAGCCAAAGAGAAACCCAAACCAAAACAATTCAAAGAAACCAAACAATCAAAACCAGACTAAACCAAACAATCCAAACCAAAACAACCAAAACAATTCAAAGAAACCAAATCAAAACAAACCAAGCAACACTAACCAAAACAATTCAAAGAAACCAAACAATCCAAATCAGACTAAACCAAACAATCCAAATCAGACTAAACCAAACAATCCAAATCAGACCAAACCAAACACCCAAAACAATTCAAAGAAGCCAAACAATCCTAATCTGACTAAACCAAGCAAACCAAATCAAAACAAACCAAATCCGCCAAAAATATAAAATTTAAAATTTTACTGGAGAATAATCATGCGTCAATTTTTGACAGGTGTATGTGTGCAATTTTCCATGTTGGCTGTTTCACCAGTACGAATGTTGCCCGTCCAGTGATCACAATGTGCTCTCCGGTGTATGCCTTGTTGTCCACCAGCATTCCCTTCTGAACTAGCTCCAGTGCAACCACCGCAGTCTCCCCGTACAAGCTGATTTTTGGATTCCTGATTTCATACGAGTAATCCGAGATGCTTATGAAACGCAGTTCCTCAAGCTCTATCGTGGTCTGATAATCCTTGAGATCATATGGCGGCAAATCGCTAAAGCTGGAAAATTTTGAATCGTTCAGATGTATGTCCCTGAGCTTTGACAGATCTTTTGTTATTCCGGATTCGAATAATGTTTCAATGACATTGATGATCTCTTCCTTATCGCTCAAAACAACCAATTCTGCATGTAAAATTTTCAGTTTAAATCTTCTGCATGGCTATGGCCAAAATCACGATTGTTTTTTAGAGAATCTTTATTAATTGTCGATTGGTTGTTTTTGTGATTTCAATGAACACAGAATTAACTGGACTATACGGCGCAGAATTGTCTGCCGTCATTCTATAGCATACCGAAAATTTACTAACTTAAAATTATGGTGAGTGATTTGATCAATAAAATGGAAACTATGAGTGGCGCAAAGGCCTTGATGGTGGCTATGGAAAAGGAAGGCGTCAAACAAGTATTTGGATTACCGGGAGGTGCAAACCTTCCAATGTATGATGAGTTTGCCCGATGTGACATCAGACACATCCTGGCAAGACACGAGCAGTCGGCATCTCACATGGCTGACGGCTTTGGCAGGGTCAGTAGAAAGCCCGGCGTATGCTTTGCAACGTCCGGACCTGGTGCTACTAACATTTTGACCGGACTTGCAACGGCGCAAGCTGATTCATCACCAATGATTGCAGTGACGGGACAAGTACCTGTTGCGATGATTGGCAGGGACGCGTTTCAAGAAAGTGACATCATCGGAATGTCAAACCCCGTAGTAAAATATGCGTTTCAACCAAGGACTGCCGGCGCAGTTCCGGAAGCTGTAAGGAAGGGATTCTTTATTGCGGAATCCGGAAGACCCGGACCTGTGCTAATTGACATTCCAAAAGATGTGCAGACAAACAAAGAGCCAATGGATTTTCCAGATGAATTTAAAATTCGAGGATACCATCCCTGGGCAGATCCTGACATTGCCAATGTTGAAAGGGCAATTGAAATGCTACTGCATGCCGAAAAACCAATTATCCTAGCTGGCGGCGGAACTATCATCTCATCGGCATTTGCCGAATTACAATCCATTGCCGAAACTCTCATGCTTCCCGTAGTAACCACTTTCAAAGGCAAGGGCGCGTTTCCTGAAACTCATCCCCTGTCATTGGGCCCAATTGGAATGCACGGGCATGCAGAGGCAAACAAAATGATGACAGAAGCTGACTGCGTGTTGGCAATTGGAACTCGATTCTCTGACAGGTCTGTAGGAACGTTTGAGGCATTTGAGAAGAGATTGAAAATTATTCACATGGATGTTGATCCTGCGGAAATTGGCAAGAACCAAACCGCGCAGATTGCAGTAATCGGGGATGTCAAAGCAAATCTTAGAGTAATGGTAAAACTGCTTTTGCAGCGGGCTGTCAAAAAAACAGACGAGTCTCCATGGATTAAACATGTAAAGGAGACCAAAGCCTACTGGAAAGAAAACTTGAAGATTCATCCGGGCGAGATGGGCGCTGCTAAAATTTTACGCAAGCTTCGCGAGGTGCTGCCAAAAGAATCCGTGATAACTACCGAAGTAGGGCAACACCAGATGTGGGCCTCATTATTTTACGATGTAATTCAACCCGGCACCTTCTTTAGTTCTACCGGACTTGGCACCATGGGCTGGGGATTTCCTGCAGCAATTGGCGCCAAAGTTGCAAGACCTGACGTTCCGGTCGTGGACATTGCAGGTGATGGAAGCTTTGCAATGACTGAAAATTCCCTTGCAACTGCAGTCTTGGAGGATATTCCTGTAATTGTATTTATTTTAAATAATTCTACACTTGGTATGGTGGCCCAGTGGCAGAGAACCTTCTATGACAGAAGAATGATTGGCGTGGACCAGAAAAGCTGTCCTGATTATGTTAAACTCGCAGAGTCTTATGGCGCCCAGGGAATCAGGGCACAATCGATGGATGAACTTGACAAGGCAATCAGAACTGCATTAAGCAGTGATGTTGCAACGGTAATTGACATCCCGATTGATCCTGAGGAAGACGTGTTGCCATTTGTAGCTCCTGGAACCTCGCTTGCAGATATGGTACTGCCATCTTAGTGATTGAGCATGTGGGCAATACTTTCCATCCTAGTTGAAAACAAGCCGGGAATATTATTCAAGGTGACACATCTTTTCAGATCCAGAAATTTCAACATTGACAGCATCTCAGTAGGGGTAACTGAGAATTCGGAATATTCCAAGATGACCATCACGACATACGCCGACGAGAAGCAAATCGAGCAGATTGTAAAGCAGCTTGACAAGATGATTGACACTATCAAAGTCGAGCGTCTGGACGAGCACAAGACAGTCTACCGCGAACTCAGCATTTTCAAGATCAAGCTAAGCAATGCAAATGACAGCATGGAGGTCAACAAGCTTGCAAACGCATACGGCGGAAAGGTGCACGATGTGAGAAAGGACTCCATCATGGTGGAGCTGACTGCAACCCCTGATCAGATAAAGGCCTTTGAGGAGCTGGCGAAGCCGTTTGGAATACTTGATGTTGCACGAACCGGCGTTGCTGCTTTGCAGAGGAGCGGGGCATGAAAGTCAGAATATTTGATACCACATTGAGGGACGGGGAACAGACCATCGGCGTTTCACTGACACCTGATCAAAAGATGTCAATTGCCAAAAAACTTGACGCACTTGGGGTTGATGCAATCGAGGCCGGCTTTCCGGTAATCTCTGACGGCGAATTCAAGGCCGTCAAGATGATAACTGGCGAGGGACTGTCCTGCGAGATTGTAGGGCTGACTAGAACAATAAAAAAAGACATTGATGTGGCAGTTGATGCCGGTTTAAACTCCATTCATACATTCATTGCAACTTCTGACATTCACCTGGATTACAAACTCAAAATGACCAGGGACCAGGCGCTTGAAAAAGCAATCGAGGCAGTAGAGTACGGAAAGTCCCGCGGACTGCAGGTGGAATTCTCAGCCGAGGATGCCACAAGGACTGACAGGGAATTT
>JAPFQF010000002.1 GCA_029255365.1 Candidatus Nitrosopumilus sp.
GAAAAGCAGCAGCTCCAAAAAGAAAAGCAGCAGCTCCAAAAAGAAAAGCAGCAGCTCCAAAAAGAAAAGCAGCAGCTCCAAAAAGAAAAGCAGCAGCTCCAAAAAGAAAAGCAGCAGCTCCAAAAAGAAAAGCAGCTCCAAGAAGACGATAAGATCGTTAACAACTAACAATCGTCATAAAGACGACGAATTGTTTTCATTTTTCTAAATTCTAAAACAGTGTCAACTGTAGAATTTGTCACAAAATTAAAAAGATTCAGAGACAGTATTGAAGATTATTTTGCAGGAAACTGCATCGCACACATGCAGACAATGTAGAAAAAGCAGCAAAGATGTCAAAAAAACATTCTGAAAAAAATCAAAGGTAAAATAAAAATTTGCAAATTGGATTATGAAAACAAACTTTTAAAATAATTATTTTTAAATTAAATATCTAGTTTCTCAATAAAGATAACTCATCAATTTGATTTGCTCTTCAGTAGAGAGCGTGTTTTTGTTAGTAAGTATCTCTAGCAATTCTTTGAAGAGTGCTTTCTGCTCCGAAGACATTCCGCCAGACGGACCTTTTTCTCCAGGCGGACCAGGCGGACCTCTTGGACCGGCAGGACCTACAGGACCTTGCCCCCCCATAGAACCTTGTTCGCCGATTGAACCGAGTGGGCCGATTGGACCACGTTCACCTTGCGGACCCTGAATTCCCTGAGGACCCTGAGGACCTTTTTCTCCAGAGGGGCCGGTGGTTCCACGTTCACCTTGTGAGCCCTGCGGACCCTGAGGACCTTTTTCTCCGAGTGGACCCATAGAACCAGTCTGACCTCTTTCTCCGAGTGGGCCGACAGATCCTTTGTCGCCCTTTTCTCCCTGAGGGCCAGGAACTCCGGTCAGTCCTTTAGAGCCGGCAGGCCCCTGAGGACCCTGAGGACCTTTTTCTCCGATGGGTCCTTCAACACCCTTGTTTCCTTTGTCGCCGAGTGGACCAGGTGGACCCTGAGGACCTTTGTCACCAAGTGGACCTATCGGACCGGTCAGTCCTTTGTCGCCGTATGGACCAGATGGACCCAACGGACCTTTGTCACCAATCATACCAATAGGTCCTTTGTCACCGATTGGACCATGACCGCCTTGAATTCCTTTTTCTCCTTGTACTCCAGATAATCCGGTTGGACCTTTGTCACCAGGGACACCAAGTGGGCCGGTCAGTCCTTTGTCGCCAGGGACACCTTGGGGACCGTTGTCACCTTTGTCACCAGGGACACCTCTCATTCCAGAAGATCCTTTGTCACCGATTAGTCCGGTCGGACCTTTTTCTCCTTTGTCGCCTATCGGACCTTTTAGTCCTGTAGGACCTCTTTCTCCGAGTGGACCGGTTTGACCTTTTTCTCCTTTGTCACCGGGCGGACCGGTAACTCCTTTGTCGCCCTTGTCTCCCTTGTCGCCAGTAATTCCTTTATCGCCAGTTAATCCTTTATCGCCAGAAATTCCCTTATCGCCTTGCTGACCTTTGTCGCCGGTTGCCCCTTTGTCACCTGGCGTACCATTGGGGCCGTCTTGTCCCTTAACACCCATAGGTCCCTGCTGGCCAGGTGGACCAGATTGACCTTTGTCACCTGGCGGACCAGGCTGACCAGATTGACCTTTGTCACCTGGATAGCCAGAGGCCCCAGCAGCATTTGTTTTTGTAAGACGTGTAGGTATTTGATTATCAGTAATTGTTTTTGTCTCAGATGAGGCATTAGATTTTGTTTCAGGTTGTGATGTAGTTCTAGCTAAAGGGACATCAAATACCGTATGAAGTGAAGAGAATAGATCAGTAACAACGATCCAAACTTTATCAAGATTGGCAATTGATGAAGGAAGAGGATTTGTGGAGGAACCAAGAGTTTCAGAAAATATTCCATCCTTTACCCTAAGATGGAAATTCCCGCGCCATAAAGAGGAAAATTGTTTTGTGCGAATGTCATCGTCAGATGGTTTTCTGTCAGTAATTGCGATTTGAGCTTCATAGACACCTGATTGTTTGAAAGGTGCTTGTCCTTGAATCTCCAATCGTGGCTGAGATGACACAATCGTCTGTAGATATTTCAAGTATTTCTATATTTAGATCGCTAAAATCTATTTCAAATTCAACTTGGAGAACAGCAGGCTCAATTAAGATTGGTATTTATCTAGATAAAAGGGCATTTTGAGCTGTGAAGAAACTATTTGCCAGAAAATCAAAGGAAGTAGAGGAATCAAAGATTGAGAAAGCAATCCCGCAAGAAAGAAGTTTAGTAGATGTAGATTACAACCGTAAAAAATTATTTAAAAAAGGAATCAATCTGATGGCAGATGAAAAACTAGAAGAAGCCATAGAGATGTTTGAGCAAGCGTTACGAATCGACCCAGACAATGTAGAAACTTTGATGAAAATAGGGTACGCCAAATTCCACCTAGACGAACATGCAGATGCGTTGAAAGTGTACGATAGAGTTCTAGAGATAGATGTTACAAATCCAGAAGCTTGGAATCTCAAAGGGCTAGTGCATTATGAACAAAAAAATTATTCCAAAGCACTCGATTCGGTTCAGAAAGCAATCGAGTCAGATCCGACATACGGAATGGCACTGTACAACCAAGCATGTTTCCTATCATTGTTAAACCAGGTTCCAGAATCATTGGAAGCACTGAAACAGTCAATAGAGATTGATGTTAAAAATGCCCGAAGATCAATCAGAGACAAAGACTTCATGAATGTCAGAATTGAAGAAGGGTTCAAAAGAATTGAAGAAGTTGTAGTTTTGGAATCAGTCAGACAGGGATATCATACAATAGGAGCAATTGTGTGGACAACGTTTCTAGATAGAGTTGACGCTGAAACAGCTTTGCGCAAACTGTTAGAAAAAGGGTTAATTGTACAAAATGAAAAACGTGACGGGTTAAGCAAGATACCGATATATGATCTTGCAGATAACGTTGCAGAAAAACTAGGCAAAGAGAAGAGAGGGTTGTTTGGAATTACCAAAAAGACATTGCCAAGACCAATTAAAAATCTGAAAGAACTTAGCCAGTCAATCCATTCTGTTAAAGAAGCAATAGAAGGGGAAGACGTTGATAAAACAGTTGAAATCTTTGACGAGTTCATCGACCCAACAAAATCAGGCGAACAGATGATAGAAACTTTCTTTGACGAACATAGAGAAATCAGACTGTGGAAGATCAGATTAAAAGATAGAGGTGTAGATTATCTAATTGAAAATAAAGAGAAAATGATTGTTCTGTTTAACAACATTGAAGGAACAGTGACAAAAAAACTCAGAGACCAGATTTCCTAATCATTCAGCAGACAAATCCCAGTAATTGGCATCTTCTTGTTTTTCAGTTGGTTTTTCAAGGGTTTTCCATTCTTTGAAAGAACGAACGTATAGTTTTGCATTTGGCAGCCCTGCCGATTTCAGGGCATAGTATGCCAATCCAGAAAGAGTCCCCACACTGCCACAGTAAGTAATAATTTCAGAATCCCCCGTAATTCCACGATTGTCCAATAGTCGTTTCATATCCTCTTTTGAGCGTAAAATTTTATCATTGGATGCCAAAGTGCGATACGGCAAACTGATTGCGCCAGGAATGTGTTGTTCGAGAAAGTTCAGTCTTTCCCTGTTATCAATTAAAATCACATCGTCTCTGGTTTTAGCATGTTCCAAATAATCAGAGGTTGCCAAAATTTCAGGATGCAGTTTCATAGAGTGCTCCCTAATTTGAACTTCGGGAATGGCAGAATCATTTTCCAATCCAAGGGACTTCCAATGGCTGTAAGTGGTTTCAAGCAAGGTGACATCTGAATGTCCCAAATACTCCAGAGTCCATGCAACCCTTGACGCTAAAGCACCAAACGTATCATCATAAACTACAACTGGAGTCTCATCATCAATCCCCATAGAATTTACAAGTTTCAAAACACGTTCTGGGCTATCATCAGACAAAAGATTGGCCAGAGGTAAATTTACAGCGGTTGGAATGTGATCTTGTTTGTAATCTCCTTCTCTCCTGACATCAATCACTCTAACACTTTTGTCTCGTATTTCTGAACGCAAAGTGTCAACATCAGTTGTGATTTTACCTGAATCAGTCAAGCAGCACATTCACCCTTTCCAGTCTTTGTGTGGTAACTTGTATCACTTCCATAATCCAAGTAAAAGTCCGGATCTTCTTCAATGGTCGGAGGAATAACTATCGGCTCCAATATTTTCTTAATATCAGCAATTGATTTAATTTCCGAATCCTCATTTCCATTTACGACCCTGTGAATCCAAGATTTCAAAGTGTCGCCAGATTTTTTATTCGCTTTAAAAATTTCAATCACCTTAAGAATTACAGTGATTATTCGTTTTGCAGGAACTCTAAGGATGGTTTGCCCCAACATCGTGTCACCGTCAGAACGGCCACCAATTGACATTTGGTAGTTGGCATACATGTCTTTTCCAACACGTCCACCACCGCCAAAGAATCCAAGGGTTGCAATACCGTGTTGAGCACATGAATTTGGGCATCCGCTAATCTTAATGGAGGAATCGCCAAGGTCTTCATCTTCATCCAGCTTTAGCTCCAGGAATTTTCTTTGGATTTCTTTTGCAAGTCTATGTGAATTAGTCAATGCAAGATTGCAGGAGGTAGTTCCAGAGCACCCTATTGGGGCAGTCATTGTCAGAGCGCCTGATTTTGCCAATCCAATCTTGATGAGTTTTGAATACAGGCGAGGTAAATCATCCTCATGCACATATCGCAATGCAAGATTTTGTTCAAACCCAGATCTAGCCATACCTTCAGATGAAAAGTTACGAATGATATCAGACAGCCCGTGGAGTTGGCTTGCCGTGATATCGCCTGCCTCAAGGGTAAGAAATACTGAACGGTAGTCTTCTTGCGTTTGCTTTACGGTGTTAGTTTTCAGCCATCTAGCATATCCGTCAGGAATTGTCTCACCCCCATCCTCATTAGAGATTTTAATTGGTCTTTTGATGACATTCGGAGTTTTGTCGACTTCTAGCTGAGTGATAACCGATTGCGTAGCTCTAACAACGGCTCTTTCTTTGAAGACAAGGTTTTGGAATTTGTCCCAGCCCATATCGTTTACCAAATATCTCATTCTATTTCTGGCAAGATTTTTTCTATCACCCAGTCTATCAAATATCCTCATAACAGCAATTGAAGTGTAAAGCAAATCTTCCTCAGGTGTAAAATCTTCCAACTGGTGTCCAACAAATGATCTATTTCCCAATCCGCCACCAAGGAAAATTTTGAAACCCCTTTGGGAAGTTCCGTCAATGTCTCTGATTTGCGGAATCAAGCCCACATCGACCATCCGGACCATCCCATGTTTCTCGCAGCACGTAAAATTAAATTTGAACTTGCGAGGCAAATTTTGAGACATAGGATTTCTCAAAAAGAATCTTGCAGTTGCGAGTGCATAAGGAGTAGAATCGAATTCCTCAGCAGGACAAACTCCAGATAACGGGCTACACATCACATTTCTTACAGAATTGCCACATGCTTCTCTGGAGGTCAATCCGACTTCAGATAAACCCCGAAATATTTCAGAAACATCTTCAAGGATTACCCAGTGGAGTTGAATGTTTTCCCTAGTTGAAAAGTGTGCACTCCCTATAGAGTATTGTTCACTTAATTGAGATATTTTTTCAATTTGATCAGGGTAAATTTCTCCTGCAGGGAGTTTGATTCTAACCATGGCATAGTCGCCAGTCATTCTAGTTCCATATGCCCCATGTTGAAGTCTATAACGTCTGAAACTGTCTTCATCGTATTTTCCTTGGCGGAATAATTTTACAGTTTTTGCAAAATCATCGGCCTCTTCAATTCTGGACCAATTTATTTTATGTTTTGCAGAATCAGGTACAGTTTGTTTAAGATCAGATATTGTCAATACAATGAAATTTCTTTTAGTTTGGATATAAATTTTTGACATTCGGGGGTTTAAGGACGGATATGTTCTTCAAAGCGCAAAATTTTCCTATTTCTATGAGGCAAATTTCAGAAATAATTAGTATCGCCTAACGAACCAATCATTGAAAGTAGTTCTAGATTTATAAAATAAGAATGAACCAAAACCTATTGAAAAATACACAGCCAGCAGAATAACATCATGTAGAGTATAGAGTGAATTTAGCAAGTGTCCCAAGATTAGAATTAGTGATTTTTGTTAGAATTGAAACTAGAAAGGTATAGATGAACGATATGGAAATGATAGATATGACTAAGAAATTACCTCATGGACATAATATTGGTGGCGGAAATAGCCAGAAAAGACGTCAAGCGTTCAAAAAAGAAAAAAATTCTAAAGAAAATTCTGAATAGAATTACTAATTTTTATTAAAATAATTTTTCCGACGTACTGCAATTGCACTTTTTGTATCTGATTACACCTTACAAACAATGGTTAGATTCCAAACTCAAATACGCTTAAGTTCTAAAATCACCTGATTTTTTGACCATTTTAACAAGCTAGAAAGACCTACGATAATTGACCTATTAGTATCACCTAATTTTCCAAAATAAGATGTGGGAAAGTATTAATGGTTCAGGGAACGGAGAATCTTCATGCAAGAAGCAACTATTGCACAACAATCAGAAAAAATATTTACCGACGTACGTGAAGTTGAAATCACACGTGCAATTGCAAATGAATTTCACGACGTATTAATTGACAGAGCAGAATCAGACGTCATCATTATTGGCGCAGGTCCTGCAGGATTAACAGCTAGCAGAGAACTTTCAAACATGGGCTACAAAGTTTTGGTCATTGAGCAAAACAACTACCTAGGTGGAGGTTACTGGCTAGGAGGATACATGATGAATCCAGTTACAGTCAGAGAACCAGCACAAAAGTTCTGGGATGAATTGGGCATACCATACAAAAAAGTTGCAGAGGGACTATACTTGACACCAGGACCACATGCAGTATCAAAACTAATTGCAGCAGCATGTGATGCGGGAGTAAAATTCCTTCAATTAACAAAATTTGATGACCTTGTATTGAAAAACGGCAGGGTTTCAGGAATTGTCGTCAATTGGATGCCAGTTTCAGCATTACCACGTAACATTACTTGCGTTGATCCAATTGCACTTGAAGCAAAAATAATCATAGATGCATCAGGCCATGATTCAGTTGCAGTAAAAAGACTTGTTGATAGAGGGTTAGCAAAGTGGAAGGGAATGGAGCCAATGCATGTCAACGATGGTGAAGAGCACGTAGTTCACAAGACAGGTGAAGTGTATCCAGGATTGATTGCAGCTGGAATGTCAGTCACCGAAACACATGGATTGGCAAGAATGGGTCCAACATTTGGTTCAATGCTGTACTCCGGAAAGAGGGCAGCAGAAATTACAGCACAAAAAATCAAAGAGTTAGAAAGATAAGCAGTAAGGGCATCTCTATTTCAGTGGAAATTTCTAAAATTATCCTGTACGATGAACCCACAGTTCCAGAGATTCAAATTGAAAAGATAAAAAAATTCATCACAGACACATTTCAAATTGAAGCGAAGGTAAAAGAAAATTTTTTCCAGTCTACAGATGGCAGAACATCTGAAAGAATAGCATCAACACGAGTTTTTGATTTAAAAAAACAATTCAAAATACACAATCCGACACAAGATGAAGTTCGGATTGAAAAAGATAATCTAGACACGTCTGAAAAAGATGTAATGGCGTTATATGATGGATTTGAATTGCAAAACATCATTTCAGAAAACATTCCGATTATAGATAGCGCGCTGCACATAATTTTTACAAACAAGCTGACTGTCACATTTGATGAGGGTGATTTCAGATATCACGCCAGAGCAATAATCGGTTCCAATCCAGCAATAATTTCAACGGCTGGGATCATAGAGGCCCCAGCGAAACCGAAACAGTACTACTTGGATCTAATGACATGCTTTTCAGAAGATAAAATTCAAGAAATTAAAGAAAAATACAAAGGGTCGTTTTTAGAATATCACGATTCAAGATTAAACGAGGTAGCTGAAGGGTATGTGTCACAAGCAATACTGTACCATTTAACGGGTGAAGAATTTTGTGAGAAAAAAGATTGTAGGCTATTCAATGCTCATTGGCAAAAAGACCTGATCTACTCACAAATTAAAAATAAAAAATTCTGCGAACGCCATCAAAAAATAATCAACAGAGTTAAAAATTACGTCGGGACAGAGTTTATCTGATCACGAATTCTTTGAGAATGAAGAACGAGTAAAGGGACATTCACTTAAATTATTGAAATTAAGACCATAACCATTATGATGTCAGGGGATGCAGGATCAGCCGTTCTTGAAACAAGAGATGACGAAGCCAAGATATCAGATAAAACTAAAACGAAATTTGACATAATAATTATCGGTGCGGGCCCTTCAGGGTATACAGCTGGAATTTACTGCTCAAGAGCAGGTTATGACACCTTAATTTTGTCGGGGTTACTCCCAGGCGGTCAACTGGTCAACACAACAGAAGTTGAAAACTATCCAGGATTTGAAAAAGGGATAATGGGTCCTGATTTGATGATTGAAATGAGAAAACAGTCACAGAGAATGGGTACAACCATTGTCGATGACGTGGTGGTAGATGTGGACTTTAGACGAGAGCCATTCAAGGTCTTAACAGCATCAGAAGAATTTGAAGGTCGGGCAGTGATCATTGCAACAGGTGCAAACCCAAGAAAGCTTGGAATAGATGGGGAAGAAGCATTTGCGGGCAAAGGAGTGTCATATTGTGCAACTTGTGATGGGCCGTTCTTTAGAAATCAGGAGATAGTAGTTTCCGGTGGCGGAGATTCTGCAATTGAGGAAGCAATATTTCTCACAAAATTTGCAACGAAGGTCCACCTAGTTCACAGAAGAGGCGAATTGCGGGCAAGCAAAATCATGCAAGAAAGAGCATTTAACAATGAAAAAATCAAATTTGTTTTTGATACAAATGTAACTGAAATTAAAGGAGATCAAAAGATGAGGCAGGTGGGTTTAAAGAATCTAAAAACAAATGAAGAGAGCACACTTGCCGCAGAAGCTTTGTTTGTTGCGATTGGGCACGTACCAAACACGCAACTGTTCAAGGATCAAATTGATTTAGACGGCGAAGGCTACATCGTGCTAAAAAATAAAACCCACACCAACATGAAGGGGATATTTGCAGCAGGAGATGTGCACGATAGAAGTTACCGACAAGCAATTACTGCCGCAGCGTTTGGATGCATGGCCGCAATTGACGTGGACAAGTATCTTACAGAAAGTGCAGATAAGAAATAATGAAAAATGCTCAATGCAAAAAATGCCTAAATAAATTTCGCCAGAAAGACATCTATACAATTCAACAGTTTCAATACAGAAAAGAGCCCACATACGAATGGTCTGTGAAGTATTTTGAAAAATCAGGAATTAGCGAATGGGACTCATTCTGCGAGAACTGCATGTCATTTTACTCAAAAGAATCCGAGAAAGAATGGAATGAGCCAAAAATCTAAACTCTTTATTGCCAGATAAAAGGCAAGAATAATGAGTCAAGATCCAGAAAATCTGAAAAAATTAGCTAAAGAACACAGTGAAAAACTAGCTAAGATTGGAATGGATTTGGGGGAGATTCAATTCAGTTACAAAATCGAAGAAAAAGTGAACAAAGAATATTGGCAGAAACGAATGAAGGACTTTAAAAAATACAATGAAAAAGGTTTGGAGTATTACAATCAAGTTCATTCAATGATGAACCTGGCAAACAAGGAAGAAGCACAAATGTTCCTTTTACGTATCAGCAAATTCAGACAGCTTAGTACAGCACTGTCAGAGACCATGGAGAAAATCAAAGAAAACCCATCAATAATAGACTCTAAAGACAGACAGCACAGTCCATGGAGTAAAGAAATTAAAAATCAAATTACCGAACAAAGCAACAAATGTTTACGGCATGAAATGGATATGAATACATCGTTTAGAGAATTTTATGAAAAATATTTGAAAATAATTCTCGAATGATTGTCAGTATGCCAATTCAGACATGTGTTTTGCACTCTTGAGACAGTTATCAAATTCGTCTTCAGTCATCACATTTTGAGTAGCATAAACACTTTTGAATTTCCTTCCATCATCAGCAAAAATTCCCACCACACATGCGTCTCCCTCAACAGCATATTTTTTCATACATGCATATACGGCAGCAGAAGAAGGGCTAATCAAAAGTCGGTCCTTATCAAACACATCCTTTACAACTGAAAATGCCTCATCGTTATCAACATAAACCCAGTCATCCACAATATTTTCTCTCTTTAAGAACAAAGCAGGTTTTGCAGATTCTTCAAAGTTTCTCCACCCCTGAATCAAATGGTTTTGCTGAGGTTGACATCCGATGATCTTCACATCGGGATTTTTTTCTTTTAGAAAAGCGCCTATTCCCGTAATGGTACCTCCAGTGCCAACGCCAGTAAAGAAGTGGGTAATTTTTTCCCCAGTCTGTTTCCAGATTTCAGGTCCAGTTCCAACATAATGTCCCTTGAAATTTGCTTCATTCGCATATTGGTTTGGAGAATAATACGTGTCAGGTCTGGAAGATGCAATTGATGTAGCAAGTGCGATGCTTTGGTCAGTTCCAGCGCCCACTTTAGGACACAGATCATCGCTGGTTTCAAACACTTTGGCACCTAACTTTCTAATGATGTCTTTAGTTTCATTACTCGCCTTTTCCGGAATAACTATCTCGACTTTGTAACCCAATACATTCGCAATACCAGTCAGGGCAATTCCAGTATTACCAGAAGTAGGTTCAATGATTATGCTTTTTCCTTTTGTCAAAAGCCCTCGCTCCTCACCATCTTTTATCATCCAGTATGCGGCCCTATCCTTAACAGAGCCAAACGGATTGTGTCCCTCTAATTTTGCGAAATATTCTACGTTATCATGAGAAAGAGAATCCAAGCGCACCAGAGGGGTATTGCCCACACGATTCAGAACGTCTGTATCGATAACAGTGGTCATGATTTGGATTATTTCACCTTTTTAATTTTGAATGTAATGGTTTCGCCATCTTTTGACATGTCTAATAATTCATGACCGTTTCTTGAAACCCATCTTGAAATATCATCTTCAGCGGCCGGATCATCAGCAGACACCGTTATGATTTCGCCCACTTGCATTCTTTCAATTTCAATTTTTGTTCTAAACACAGGTTCAGGACAAAATAATCCAGTCGCATCCAATTTTTTTTCAGCAGATTCAGACATTACTAATTACTAAAGGTCGATTTGTCATATTAAAAGCTATTTGACTTTTGCAACAGCGTCATCTGAAAAGATCTTCATGTTCAGGGCGAATCAGCTCATCAACAGAATGATCTTCTGGTTTAAACAAATAGTCACGAATGATTACAATCGGACATTTCAGAGATTTGCCCATAACTAATTCAGATGCGGATGTGAGTTCATCGGCGATAGCAATTGCAGTCACTCGTAAAACTTTATTGAAAGAATCCAAAGTTCCCACGTAATCCAAGATTGGGTTTAATCCTGATACTCCAATCGCATGATTGGTTTGCCCCATTCTAAAAGGTCGACCAAACGTGTCAGAGATTATCACTGCCACGTTTTTGTTTGATTGTTCAAAAATATTCTTTCTGATTTTTTGTGCGGAAACATCAGAGTTTACAGGCAACAAAGTCGCATAGCCTTCCCTGACATTGCTTTCGTCAATTCCAGCATTTGCACAAATGAAACCTTGGTTAGTTTCGACTATCAAGATTCCGTTTTTCATCCTTACAATTCGTTTGGATTCAGATAAAATTAATTCGGTAATTTTAGGATCTTTATGATATTGAGAACTGATGCCCTCAGCTAACAAAGAAGGAATCACGGTGGACAGGTCTATCAAGCGCCCCTCTTGCTTTGAAATTATTTTTTGTGCAACAACTACGATGTCGCCATCACGTAATTTTTCTGATTTTAGAATGATATCAGAAATGTCATCAGATGGTTCGATCTCTTTTTCAAAATGAATTGGGATTATTTGCAAGCAAAGTATCTCAAATAGAGTACTAAAAAATTGTTTATGCGGGAGTTGTAGATTCTAATTCAAGTTTGTAATGTTTGTTGATTATATCAATAATTTTAGAAAGATCTTTTTCTTCCAGAGTGGTAGTGGCTAAATCTTTAACTATGTCTTGGGCACGGTAGGCAATCCCCAATCCGCAAATATCGAATAATTTTATATCGTTTGCACCATCCACCACACACACAATGTCTTCTTTTTTCTCGCCCCACTCTTCAATTTTCATTCGAGCTGATTTTGATTTATCAGAAGTGACGCTTATGTTAACTCCATCCAATTTTCCATCTTTGAATATCAGATCATTTGAATAGACATAATCCAAATCCAATTCTTTTTGTAATCTATGCATCATCAGAGTAAATCCGCCAGAGACGGCCATGAGTTTCCATCCGGCAGCTTTCAGTATTCTGCATGCCTCTTTTGCGCCAGTCATGATAGGTAACGCGTCAGAAACTTCCTGGCAGGTTTTTTCATCCAGTCCCTTTAGTGCCGCAACCCTAGTTCGAAGTCCATCCTCCCAGTTAATTTTACCTTGAATTCCTTGCTTAGTGATTTCCCAAATTTCATCTTGTTTGTGGAGTTTTTCTGCAAGAAGTGGGAGGTATTCCTCATCATACAAAACTCCCTCAACATCAAAAATTACTAACAATGGTTTTCTGATTTGGAAAAAAATTTCTAATTATATTAAAGTTCTTAGCTCGTTTTCGTGAATAACCCCACAAGAAAAAACGATCAGATCATGAAATAATTCACGTTGGGATCAAATAATATGAGTTTAGAATCTAAATTGTCTTATCCCCACCACCAAAACCTTCCAGTTGTTTTGATCAGGGATTTGATACCTGCAATATTTTTAGGATTCAATTCAATTTCTTTATGTTCTGCTAAAACGTGTTCTTTAACCATTGACATTAATTCTTCTTCATTATTTGTTGTTGATGATGCTGACCAACTACAATCTTTGCCTGCATCTTTGCAACTAATTGATTTAGTCATAATCTTCTAACTTTTTATTTGAACTTAAGTTTTCAGCCAACGACAAAGAGTGGTACCAGACCAGGGTTTAATCATCTAAGGATTTGAATCTAAATCTTTAACAAATCAATTTTAAAGATAATTTAGAACATGTTAAATATATCATATATGTTAAAAACTCATGACTGAAGAAAGTGCATGTCCATTCTGTCAATCAAAATTTGCAACCAAGGAAGACATGTCCTCACATATTGATAAAATTCACAACAACAATTTGACATAATATGCCGTCATAGAGTCTTGTTGTTTTGATTTTAGTTTCTAAGATGCCATTTAGAAATGAATAATATTGTATAAAATTATGAAAGTTTAGAAAATAATATAGTGGTAAATGGAATTTAGAATCGCAATTGTAGGTTAGATTCAAAATAACAACTGCGAGCATGATTGAGAAAGGTATCCCTCATGCGTAATATTTGCAATAAGCATTTATGCTAAAAAAAGACCGGTCTAATACTTGAATGGAACAATACAAAAAAATCATGATTACAAAAAATATATCATAGATTCTAAACTTCAATACTTCAAACCTCATGCTAGTAAAATTGAGAAAACATTCGCTGAAGAAATTTCTTCAAGTTTGAATAGAGATTCTAAATTTATCGCGCCCAAGTTTTTTTATGATAAAAGGGGTTCCGTTTTGTTTGAAAAGATTTGCACGCTTCCCGAGTATTATCCTACAAGAACCGAAATTGACATTTTGAAGAATTTGCAGGCCGAATTGTCCTTGTTTATCGACGAATCCTTTAGATTGGTTGAACTTGGAAGTGGCGCATCAGTAAAAACCAGATTGCTCCTGGACGTTTTTGCTCAAATACAGAAAACTACAGAATATTTTCCCATAGACATATCTGAAATTCTAACTGAAAGCTCAGAACAGCTATTGCGCGACTATGCAAATCTTCGAATTACAGGCATCATTGATACATACGAAGGAGGATTGGAATTTCTGAAAAATTACGATGAGAGAAAAAATCTCATTTTATTTTTGGGATCCAGCTTCGGTAATTTTTCTCCCTCTGCAGGTAAAAATTTCCTAGGCAAAATAAACTCCACAATGAAATCAGGGGATTTGTTTTTAATTGGTTTGGATCTAGTCAAAGATTCACACATTTTGGAATCTGCTTACAATGACGCACAGGGTGTCACTGCAGAATTCAACCTCAATGTCCTCTCCAGAATCAACGATGAACTTGATGCGGATTTTAATTTAAGTAATTTTTCGCACCATTCTATTTACAATAGTGGTGACCAAAGAATTGAAATGTATTTGAAATCCATGGTAAAGCAATCAGTCATCATTTCAAAATCCAACCTTTTGTTGAATTTGGAAAAAAACGAATTGATCCACACTGAACATTCTCACAAATATACAGTAGAGCAAATTAGAACGCTTCTTGAAAGTACTGGGTTCAAAATTAATCACATGTGGCTAGATGATAAAAATTATTTCTCACTAACCCTGGTCTCAAAAAACTAGATGTTTTCAGCACATCTAAAACCGGAAAACAGCCATCTTTCATCTAGTCTGAAGAAATTTCTGTAACTTCCCCTTATGGACATCTTTGGCGTTCCAAAAGAACCCCCTCTCAAAACTTTCTGATTTGTAAACCATTTGTCATTATATTCGTCAAATCCCGACTTGAATCCAGGATATCCCGTGAATTCCGATGATGTCCATTCCCAAACATCCCCTATCATCTGTTGGCATCCCAAATGGCTGACTCCATTTGGATATGATCCTATTTCAGAACATCCCCAACGATATGATTCAAGTAAATTACATTTCCCCTCAGTCGGATTTTCATTCCCCCACGGGAATGTTGTTTTTTCTTGCTTTTCTTCGTTCCAGCAGGCAGCTTTTTCCCATTCGGCTTCAGTCGGAAGTCTTTTGCCTGCCCATTTGCAATATGCGTCTGCTTCGTAATAGCTTACATGGCATACGGGTTCATTGGGATTAATTTCTCTAATTCCCAAAAAGTCCCTTACATGCCACTTTTCATTGATTTTTTCCCAATACATTGGAGATTTCCATTTATTTTCTTTGACTTTTTCCCATCCATCTGATAGCCAATATTTGTAAGTGTCATATCCACCATCATCCATAAATTCCATATATTGCCGGTTTGTCACTGGAAATTCATCTATTTTGTATTCATTGAGGTAAACTTTGTGTTCCGGCAATTCAATATCATAACAAAACTCCCCTCCGCCATTTCCCATGACGTATATCCCTCCTTTGATTTGAATTGACTTTCTTTCAACTTCGGCGGGTTTTGTAATTTCATTTTTCTTTACAGGCCTATATTGCTCTGCAAGTAAATGTTGTAAATCGTATACCAGTAGTTCTTGATGTTGGCATTCATGATGAATTCCTGTCATGATCAACTTGATGGCATCTTCGCTTAGCGTTTGAGTTTGAATAAATTTTTCCACTTTATGATTTATCGTATTAAAATACTGAAAAATCTGATCAGTTGTCGGCCTTGAAACCACGCCTCGTAATCCTTTGTCATGCGGCACTCCAAATTGTTGATAGTATGAATTGAGATATTCGGAAAATTCTTTAGAGTAAAACGTATAATTTTTATCAATTTTACTCATGATTGTTTCATAAATCCAACTTACATGTCCTATGTGCCATTTTGGTGGGCTCATAAAAAATGCAGTTTGAACAACAAAGTCATCTTTTTCTAAAGTTTTTACAAGTTCCAGAGTCCTACTACGTGTTTCTTTAAATTGTTCCAGTAATGAAACCCCCAACTGCATTTCCGGATTAAAAGTCACTATTGAAAAATCATGCTTTTGCCATTATTATGTTATGGATATTTTTCTAGTATCCCCTTGCAAAGATTGGAACAGATGCACTTTGTTCTTGACAATAAATGCATTTTTGGCGTACATCCTCACTTCCAAATGGGATAACTCTGATTTCTGCCCCTGTTTCTTCTTTAATCTTCTCCTCACATTCTAATTTGCCACACCAAGGCGAGTAAAAGAAACCGCCATTCTCAATTTTTGATTTAAAATCCGAATAATTTGAAATTTCAAAAGTGTTCTTTGCAGATTCAGCTTTGGCCTTTTTTAACATCTCCACTTGAATTTCATTCAATATCGTGGCTATTTTTTCAATTTCAGAAAAATTCAAATTGATTTTTTCCAGGTTGTATCTTTTTGCAACCACCATGGTTTGTTTTTCAATATCTTTAGGACCTAATTCGATTCTCAACGGAACTCCCTTTAACTCCCAATCGTTGAATTTGTATCCTGGAGATAGCCCTTCCCTGTCATCCACATGTACTCTGATCTCTTTTGATTCTAATTCATTTTTGATTTCCTCCACTTTTGAAAGTACTATGTCTTTTCCTTCATCATTTCTGTAAATTGGAACAACCACGACTTGCATCGGAGCCACTTTTGGTGGCAAAACTAATCCCTTGTCATCACCATGAACCATGATCATTGCACCAATCAGTCTCCAGGAAACCCCCCATGATGTTTGCCATGCAAAGTGTTCTACGTTATCTTTATCTGCAAATTTAACTTCAAATGGTTTTGAAAAATTTTGACCTAGGAAATGAGACGTGCCCATCTGCAGAGCCTTTCCGTCTGGCATTATTGATTCCATGGTTGTCGTATATACTGCGCCGACAAATTTTTCTTTCTCACTTTTTTTCCCCGTCGTCACAGGTATTGCCAATTCTTCTTCCACAGTATTTTTGTAAATATCTAAAATTTTCATCACTTCTTTCTCCGCTTCCTCCTGGCTGATGTGGACAGTGTGCCCTTCTTGCCACAAAAATTCCGAAGTTCTAATGAACGGTTTTGTTGCCTTGATTTCTGCCCTTAGCGCGGTATTCCAAAAATTGATTTTCAGTGGTAAATCCCTCCAGCTTTGAATCCATTTCGAATACATGGTATATGCCAGTGTTTCAGATGTCGGTCTTAATGCGAGCCTATCCCCAATCTCGTTGGTTCCTGAATGAGTTACCCAAAACACCTCTGGGTTGAATCCTGCAAAATGTTTCTGCTCCTTACCCAATAGTGATTCTGGAATAAGTATTGGCAAAAATCCATTCCTAATCCCATTTCTAAAAAATTTCTTGTCGAATGTGTTTCTCAGAGATTCCCAAATCGAATATCCGTCAGGTCTGAGGACGATTAATCCTTTTACCGGAGCATAGTCTGCAAGTTTTGCCTTTAGAACTACCTGAGTATACCATTCACTAAAGTCATCCTTTTTTGAAACTGTAATTCCTACGTCTTCTTTGCCCAAACTATTTTTTTAAGAATTAATTTAACTAATGAGCCTTTCGTGATGGTCTTAGTTCTAAAACTGCTTTGTTATTTGAGCGGGTCGCCTTTGCATAACACTTCACCCATAACTCGACTCTGGAAATTTGGACACACGAAACATTGAACAAATTGGACATCTTTTTTCAACACAGGACATTTTACAAATTCCTGCTTCATTCTTTTGAGCATTTTTGGGCTAACTCCCTTGAGTTTTAATTTTCCTTTTTCATCCATCAAACCCAATTCTTTTAAATTCTCTTTGAGTGCATCAGGGAATTTTACCTTGTCTTCCGTAGACTCAATCTTTACATCAAATTTACGTTCTAATTCTCCCATGTCTAATATGACATACTCGGTGATTTATTACTAGCGTTTTTCACAACTGAAAAAAGTTTAAACTTTAAAACGTATGACAGATTTCGATATTGAAAATACATTGCTTATAAAAGAATAACATGTGAGCAAGTGTCTGTTTCAAAAAATAGATAGAGTTGAAGAATAAAACCATACGCTTAAGTTTGTAATATTTATAGAAAATTCATGAGATTATTCGAATCAAGAATTGTTAGGGAATTCAACCATAGGCAAAAAAAGATCACAGAACAGATAGCCATATCTGAAAAGTTTAGGAATGAACGTAAGATTGCCGAATCCAGAGAGTTGTCAGATTATGTTTTGTTGTTGCAGCAAGAATTAGGCCTATTTTTTGAGCATTATCGCGGTCTTCTTGTCAGACATGGAATAACACCCCTTTATCGCGTAGGTGTTAAGCCCCTCACCAAAGACGAAATTAGAACTATTGAGAGGTTTAGTTCAAATCCTGTGAAATACTCTGGGAAGCAATAGCCGTTAAGATCTAAAATCAAATACGCTCAAGTTCGAAATTCCCGTTATCAATAATATCAATACGGGGTTTTCATTCTTTTTCTTTTTCTTGTATCTTTTTCATTATGTGCTGATTCTGATGAAGAGTCGTAATTAGGGTAGAGATTCTCAAATCTTTGATCGATCGTATCTTCCTTATCGTCTGGATTATTGTTTGGCATGGAATTCACAGGGTTCAGTTTTTTGGATTTATTGAATCAGGGTTGTTTGCAATGTAATGAAACATGCATAATTTATCAGTGGTGCACTCACATTTCATATTTCAGAGAATTTCATATTATTATTTAAAGTCTATGCACGATTTGATTTAGTACGAGATCAGTTATTTTTTGACACTGATCGCCACGTCTGAACATTATTTTGCATGATGTGCATCCAGATAATTTTTAAAAATAAAAAAGTGAGGATTTTCAATCCTCGTAGTTATAGTAGGATTCCGAATCAATGTCTTCATCGTCGAAATCACTGTTATCATTTTGAACTTTTTGATAATGGCTCAATAGCAAATGTGTGTTTCAATTCTAAGATATGAACAAGATAAACGATTTATCCTAAACTTCAATTTGTAACATTTCAAAATCACAGAAATATTTAAATTTCAAAGTGTCGTACTATTCCCAAGAACAAAGTTCACCACAACCCCCTGAGCGAAATGCTCTAAAGGAAACCATCCGGGATTTTGTATGGACTTGTTCTTTTTTATTGTCCAGATTCTAAAGTATTTTAATTCCTAAATTTTAATTCTCAAATTCATCCGTGCGGGTTAATCATGTTTCTTGTCAATTGAACCACCCTGACCGTAAATCGCAGGCATGGTATAGCTACTAGTCACTCCGCTAACTGATCTTATTTTTCTTACTGCTAAATCTATCTCATCAGGAAATTCACATGTAATTTTTACAATGATGTCGTACTTTCCTAAGACGCCATTAACATCAATCACTTCTGGAATTTTGTTTAGATCCTCAATGATATTTTTTTCTTGTGATGCATAGAATTCAATAAGATATACGCATCCATGTCTTTTTATCCACTTAGAATCAATTTAACTCTACTGAAACTTTCTTAGAGTTCATTCTTTTTTTCCCAACGCATCTATTTTTAATGCGAGTTCTTTTATTTGACGCTAGATTATTCAATTTATCAGTCAAAACAAGAAAAAAGCGTAGGATTGTCAAAACGCTTAAGTTCGAAATAATAGTAGAAAGTTAATGAGTTTTAGAGCAAGTGTTTTTTCAAAAAAAGAAGGAGCTTTAATCATCGGAATTTCTGTAATCGTTTCATCAATATTGTATGTCAGTTATGTTGTAGGCAGGTAAGTCAGATTCTAAACCATACCCTTAAGTTCAAAATAATTATAGAAAATTTGTGAACAAGAAAAATATCGGAGTTAACCTGGCAATAATCGCCGTCAGCATCGCCGTTGCTTTTCTATATGCCAGTTTTCAAGTGGTTGATGATGTTGAATTTCAACAACAATCTAGCGAGGAACGTGAAGGTCAATTAATGGGAATTGCAGTGTCATACGGTCTTATCATTGCAAGTGGAGGCATAATGGCAAAAAGAATAATTATAAAAATCAAGAACAAGAAAAAACCGTGATTGGATTCCAAATCAGACGCTCAAGTTTTAAAAACATTCAGAAAATTACTGAAACCTGTTTTATATAACAAGTTTAATCATAACCTGTATGTCCAGTTTGCTTGATGATGTAAATGAATTATTGAGGCAAAACCAAGGAGATTTGGAGACATTGCAAAATATCAAAAAAACACTTGAAGCGAATAAAATATTGTATGTTGCAGACAGGCAATATGTGACAAGACTGACAAAAAAACTAATGAAAGATAACACACCAAAAGTGCATTCTACCAAACATGCTGGAAATTCTGAATCCATACGAGAATTAGAGAGAAAAATCAGGGCAGATAGAACGGAAGATTAGACTCTTTTTGTGAATTTGGTAAGTTTAAAAAAATCTCTCAAGTTTCACCCGGTGGCTATGTGCCATAGACATTTTTTGTGATAATTGTCATCACAAATCACTATTTCTGGATCAAACCTGAGAGCCCTCCTGCAATGGCTATAAACCAAAATCATTAGGAATATTCCTACTGGAAAAATTGATTAAAGGTGTAGGTTATTGTGGAATAAAATTTGGAATCCAAGAATTGTTTTTCACGAATAATTTCTACGTCTGGGTTAAATACAAATTTTGTACAATAAAATCATGTTTCACATAACAAAGAAGAAAAAAGATATTGAAATAAAAATTATTAGAATTCCATCTTTTAGAAACAGGATAGAAAAATAGTATATCTAATCATATCGGGGTTCAGAATATAATTTTTTGAAATTCCATAAAAATCAAAAGTTTCAGATATAGTTATTATCGAGATTATGGAAAAGTTCAGAGATGGGGTTCAAAAAAGGTATCGACAAATGTGTAGAATGTGAGAGAAAAATGAAAGAGAACCCAGATGAAACAGGCATGTGTAGCAAATGTGGCACGGCGCAAAATCGTATCGAGTCAACAATATACAAAGAATTAATCGATGAGGGAAGATTTCCATAACATGGATTTCTGATACTGGCACTGCAATAATTATGAACTTGAGCGTATGGATAATTCCAAACTATTTCAGGTATAAAATTAGTCAAATCATGTAAATTTTTATCAGTACGAAGAGCAGGTATATTTCTTGATATACTTCTTAATTCAACAATGACTAGTGAATGAAATTCTAAGAGTGGAACATTTGAAAAAATATTTCACAAAAAAAGGGATGTTGGGGACAAAGTCAGTTACAGTTAGAGCGACTGATGATGTATCATTTTCACTAAAAAAAGGCGAAGTTTTTGTTTTAGCTGGCGAATCAGGTTCTGGAAAATCTACAATTGCAAAACTAATTCTAAAATCAATCCAGCCAGATTCAGGAAAAATATTTTTCGAAGGAACCGAGATCGATGGCAATAAAGAAAATTTGGCAAAGATCAGAATGAACTGTCAAATGATACATCAGGATCCATACGACTCAATCAATCCAAGAATGAGGATTGGAGACATTGTATCAGAGCCGCTTGAAATCCACAAAATTGGAAACAGGCAGGATAGAATCAAAAGAGTGATCGAAGTATTACGTGAAGTGAAATTAGAGCCAGCAGAAGAAATTGTAAAAAGATACCCACACATGCTATCAGGAGGGCAAAGACAGAGGGTCGTGCTGGCAAGAGCTTTGGCACTGAAACCCAAAGTAATTCTGGCAGATGAACCAGTATCAATGTTGGATGTGTCAATCAGAGCTGAAATGCTGGAACTGATGCAAGAATTGCAAAAAAAATACAATATTTCGTTTATCTACATCACACATGACTTGGCCACTGCAAGATATTTTGGTCAGAGAATAGGTATTTTGTACATGGGGAAAATTGTAGAAATTGGACCAATCAATCAAGTGTTGGTCAATCCTAGCCATCCATATACTCAGGCACTAATGGATGCGATTTCAGAGCCAGATCCTGATAACTTGAAGAGAGAGAGAAAAATCAGAATCAATGAACCGTCAGGTGTTGATGTGTATGAAGGATGCAGATTCAGAGCAAGATGCCCCTATGTTGTTGAAAAATGCATTGAAGAGCCAAAATTAGAAAAAATTAACGAAGAGCATTATTCCGCATGTTTTGTGAAACTGGGCTAGGAAGTTTTCAACGAGGGGATTCGTTTGTCTTTGTATGTAACAACATGTGAGACCCCATTCTTTGGGAACACACCGTAGATCAGCTTTGCTTTTTGTATTACAGAGTCTTTTAGCGACACCATGATAAACTGACTTTCCTTAGATCTCTCTTCCAAAATTTTTGCCAATCTTTCAGAGTTCGGTGCATCAAGGTGTGCGTCAACTTCGTCAAACAGGTAGAAGGGAGAAGGTTTTAGTTTTTGTAATGCCAGAACAAATACAATTGCAGCTAGTGTTTTCTCACCACCGCTTATCGAGGTAGATTCTCTTTTGGGCTTGTTTGGGAATTGAATCAGATATGAAATGCCGGAATTAAATATGTCATCTTCGTTTTGTAATTCCAGCCAAGCATTGCCATCAGTCATTTTGTTGAAAATCAAACGAATTTCCTTATCAACTTTATCAAATGCGTCCAAGAATGTTTGACGTTTGTCTTTTTCAATATCTTCTATGAATTTGACGATTGAGTTTCGTTCTGCCTCTAGAGAATTCTTTCTCGTAGACATGGAGCGGTATCCATAAGATACTTCAAGATAGGTTTCTGGCGCTTTTGCATTCAATGAATTTAGAGAAGACAGTTCGCTTGTCAGTCCGTGTACAATTGATTCAACGTCAAACGTTTCCATGTTTTTATCAAATCCAAACGCCGACAAAATTTGTTGGAGCTTAGCCTCGTTTTCAGCTAAATCTTGAAGATCACGCGAAAGAGAGTCGGTTTGGCGCTCTATATTGTTGATTTGTTTTGTCAGCTCCCTATCTTGCTCAGTCAAGACTTTGAGTTTATCATCGAATTCTTTCAAATAAACAATTGAAGAACCGGATGTGGAAATCAGCTCTTGTTCTTTTTCACGTAGCGATACAAGGACCGCATTCTTTGATTCTTTACGTTCCTCCAAGCCTTGTATTTTTATTTCAAGTTCTTTGTAGTCAAGTTTTAATGAATTTGTTTCATCGTCAAGGCGGTTAGACTGTGATTTTTCTCGATTGTATTGAGTTTGCAATGTTGTCTGTTGTGAAGATTTATCACGGTATTCATTCATGATTGTGGTGTATAATGTTTCAATGTCTGATTTTTTTATATTGATTCTAGATAGCTCGCTGGCAATTCTATCCTGCTCCCCGCTTGCATAATTTTCTTCAACGATGTTTATTCTGCCTTGCAGTGATTCAACGTGAGATTCGCATGTATTCACTTCAGATTCAATGATATTGTTTCTTGAGATCAGTTCCGAGATTCTTTTTGAAAGTTGTTCCTTCATACTTATCGAAGATCTAATCCTTGATTTCAGGTTAGAATAGTTCTCAGTCGTAGACGTCAAGGAGTTTTCAGATACTGAAAGACGCTCATCATAAGATTGAATGGAGTCCTCTATTTTTTTTAATGAGTGCTTTTTCTTTAACATGTATTTTTTAATTATTCCAATTGATTGGAACAATCCATCGATGTCGCTACTCATGGAGATGAGTTTTGTAAGTTTGGATATTTTCGAATTAATGTCAATGATCACGGTCCCATCCTTCTCTTCAAAGAATTCGCCATCAAGGGTCACAGATTTGTACCCCTTTTGAGATACATTGTAAGCAGTTTCCCTAGTTTCTGTAAGCACGATATTGCCAAACAGGAATGTTTTGAGTGAGGAATAGGCAGGGTCACATGCGACATAGTTAGAAAGTATGCCTATAACCCCAGGCTCCTTAGGCGGGGACAGGTTAAACTGAGGGATTGCATCCAGCGGGATTATTTTCAATTTTGGAAGTTTTTTACTTCGTGCAACTTCAGCGACACCAAGCAAAGTTGCAAAGTCTTTTACAACAATTGCTTTAATCCAATCAGAACTCACTGCCAAAACAGAGCGCTCATATTTTTTATCCCATGAAATCATTTCATAGACAAGCCCCTCAATTCCAAGTCTGGCAGCATCTTCTTTCAATTTAGCGACAGTGTAATCCTCATGCATGAATCCCTTAACGGTTTTGATTTTTGATTCATATTGATTTGCAGCCTTGCTTGATTTTTCCAAGATGAATTCCAATTCATCCATGTCAACATGTATTTTTGATTTTCTTGTGTGAAGTTTTTGGATTCTGGATTTTAATTCGGCAATTGATGCATTGTGATTATTTAGCATGGATTCTAGCTGTGATTGATACCCAGATAATTTAACTATACCATCTTCTAATTCAGAAAGTTTTACTGTGTTTGTATTAATCTTAATTTTAGATTCGTCTTTCTCGTTTAGAACTTTGGATAGTTTTAGTTTTACATCATTAAGTTGGTTTGTAAGCAGTTTTATTTTATTGTCAATTTCAGATTTTTTGGATGCCGCTTCCGATTGTTCTGTAAGTATTTTATTTCTTTGAGAGTCAATTGTTTTTAAATCCTCGTTGACTTTATTTTTCTTCAAATCAATTTCAGCAATAGATATTTTTATTTTTTGCAGCTGTGTGTCGATATCGGTTCTTGCTTGATCAATATCTTGGATTTCGGTTTGTATTTCTGGCAACCTTAAATCGATTTGTTCCAATCTTTTCTTTGATGCAGTAATTGCACTGTTATCGATTTCGTATTGCTCCATTGCAGAACTGATTTCCATATCAAGTGTAGATTTTGCCTGGTTGTAATCGTGGGCTTCAGTCATTAATTTTGTCTTTTCTGTTTCCAAAGTAGCAATTTCTTCCCTCAAAGCATTTCTTTCGCCAGCAAATTTTGTAATTTCAGCATTTAGCGCGTTCAGAGTGGATTCTTTTGAAGATTTTTGGCTTGAAATCACCTTCATTTTGTTTGTTGCGGCAATGGCTTTGTAGCGATTTAGCTCACGTTCCAAGATATCGTGTCGTAATTTTTGATTTCTTTCCTCTTCAAGCTCATCAATCCTCTTTTTGATTTCACCCATCTTTGCAAGGGCAATTTCCAGTCGCCTGTCAGCCTCGTCTAGCTGCTTTATCGATTCTATTTTTTTATCGTCAAAGTATGAAAGCCCGATCAGGTCTTCAATGGTTTTACGTTTCTCTTCAGAGGTAAATTCTGAGATTCTCGTCACAGTTCCTTGTTGTACTGCGTTAAGCTGGCCCAGACCGGCATTTGCCATATCAAGTAAATCAAGAATATGGCTTCGATTTGTTTGCTTTTTGTTTAGATAGTATGTGTTTTCCCCATTGGCATCCATTTCTCTTGTGATTTCAACCGTATCAGAATCTACTGGAATTTTTCTATCAGTGTTATCGAAGTGTACACTTGATCTGGCCATTTTAGGCCCATGCCTTGCCCCTTCAATATCATGGATCAGGGATCGTAGTTTATCAACCCTCATAACCTTCGGCTTATTTTCACCCATTGCAAAAATAATGGCATCCAAGATGTTGCTTTTGCCGGAACCGTTTGGACCAGAAATTGAGATAAGTCCTGGTTCGAACTGGACAATTGTATTCTTAAACCCAAATGATTTGAATCCGAAGATCTCGACTTTTTTAACATGAACCAATGGTTGTAATTTCTCATTACGTAGGATAATCGATGGTTAACAAGTTTAGTTGACATAATTGATTAATTTTTCTTGTTGTGTTATGAAATTTTTCGTAGCGGTGGCAATTAAAATAATAATTTTTGGATAATTGATCGCAGTCATCACGCCTACTATAATTACCAAGGAATAATTCCAAAACCATGGTCAATCAGGCATACGATGTCAGTGTTGCCCCATCCTAGTTCCTGAGCATTTTTACAGCCTACGCAATTCCTTTTTGATTTGTACTTTGCGATGTAGTTTGTATTATCCCCTGCCAGAACAGTGGCTCAGAAACAATGAGATCGGTGATTTCGATTTAGAGTTTTCAGATTTTTAAAAAAAATTGCAAAAGAGTTTTCCATGACCGTAATTCCGGGAGCATTTTACGAAACAACCAAGAAAAAAACATCAATCATTTCACCAGTCATAGGTCCAAATGGAGAATTCATAGGCAGGCAAGAAAAAATTCATCCTTTTGGCTATGAAAAAGAGAGCGCAAAGCCTGGAAACGAGGCTAAAATTTTCAATACAGCCTGTAAATTGGGGATCGTGATTTGCTATGACATGGTATTTCCCAACGTATCAAATACTTTTGTAAAAAAAGGAGCCCAAGTTTTGTTCTCCCCAAGCAGGATAGTCAAAAGAGGAATTCAGCCTTGGCAGATGTATGTTCAGGTAAGAGCGTTGGAAAACAGAATCCCAATCCTGGCAGCAAACGTTGAAAATCAAAGGTTTGGTGCGAACAGCCTCATAGTGGACCTGGCGGAGAATAATAGTGACAACCAAAGTCTTCAAATTAAATTGAGAGTCAGGATTATCTAAAGAGTTCAGCCTGGACAAATATGAAAAGAGTAGAAAAATCAGATTTTCAGATTCTAAAAGGTTTCAGTGACTAGTCGCCTCTAACAAATTTTTCACAAGCGTCTTTTGCTTCAACATCAGAAGTTTGCTCTATAGGATGTTTCATCAGATATGCGCTGGCAGGTTTGATTGGTCCGCCAATACCCCTATCAAGGGCAATTTTTGCCAATCTAATGGCGTCAATTACAATACCTGCAGAGTTAGCTTTGTCATCCACCTCTAAACGAACTTCCATATTATATGGAATGTTTGCCCATTGCCTACCCTCAATCCTCATAAACATGAGTTTGGTATTGCCCAGGAATGGAATAAAGTCAGAAGGGCCGACATAGATTTGATCATCAGCGAGTCTTTCCTTGAGTTGGCTTTGAACACTTTCAGTTTTAGAAATTCTTTTTGATGCCAATCGGTCTTGTTCCTTCATGTTTAAGAAGTCAGTGTTACCTCCGACATTGATCTGGTATGTTTTTTCAATCTTTGTCCCCCTATCACTACAAAGTTTGGCCAAAGTTCTATGCACAATAGTGGCGCCGACTTGCCCTTTGATGTCATCGCCAATACATGGAACGTTTGCATCTTCAAACTTTTTAGCCCACTTCTCGTCCGATGCAATGAAAGACGGGATGCAGTTTACAAACGCAGTTTTAGTATCTAGACAAATCTGGGCCCAAAATTCAGTCACCTTGTCAGAACCTACGGGCAGATAGGATACAATGATTTCAACTCCGTTGTTTTTGAGGATTTGTTTTACTTCCTCAGCGATTTGCTCAACAGTTTTAGTACTTGTAATTGGCTTGATTCTATTTTCCACCCAGATTCCCACCCCGTCTAGAATAGGGCTTTCATAGACCATTGCCTCATTTTTGGGCAAGTCATCTTTTGCAATCCAATCAACCATGTTCGGATATTCATAAATTGCCTCATGCAAAAGCTTGCCAACTTTATTTTCACCGACATCAAACCCACAGACAAAGTCAATGTCATGAATTCCGTATCCGGCCAGTTTATCGTGAATGATACCAGTTACTTCCTGGGAAGGGTTTTTTCTATAATATTCAATTCCCTGAATCAACCCTGAAAAACAATTACCTATACCTACCAAACCAACTTTAATTCTATCAG
>JAPFQF010000022.1 GCA_029255365.1 Candidatus Nitrosopumilus sp.
GCATTATGGCGAAATGGATTCATCAAAAAGGCTGGAACCCGAATTTGAAATGGTGGCAGTTGGCAAAGGATTTGTCGGAATAATTGACGATAAAAGCCCAAAAGAAGATCATGAAAAAGTGGCAAAAGAAGCAATCAGAATCAGCAGTGAAAGAATTCAGTCGGGAGACTATGATATTGTAATTTTGGATGAGATTAACTATGCAGTGAATCTCAACCTGATTTCAGTGGATGATGTCCTGAACATAATCAGATCAAAGCCAAAGGGTATAGATTTGATACTAACAGGCAATTATGCCAGAGACGAGGTCATCGAGATGGCCGATCTGGTTACAGAGATGAGGGAGATAAAGCATCCGTTTCAAAAAGGAATCAAGGCAAAGAAGGGAATTGATTTCTAACCAGCAACATTAATTTACGCATAAGGAAGTTTTAGAAGAAATGTCTGCTGAAATACAAGAAATGCCCGAGCAAGGCGAGATTATACTTGCCACCATTACCAAAGTAATGGATCATGGGGCATATGTCACACTGGATGAATATGACGACATCCAGGGATTTTTGCATATTTCAGAAATTGCCCCAGGTTGGATTAGATCAGTCAGCAGATTTGTAAGAGACGGGGAGAAAAAAGTCCTTCTCGTAAAGAAAGTTAATACTCAACGCGGAGACATAGATCTCTCCTTAAAACAAGTTTCAAAGGATCAAAAAAAGCAAAAGCTGAAAGAAGTCAAAAAGTTTGAAAAAGGTAAGACACTGTTACAGAACCTTCAGGATAAAGCTAAATTATCAGATGAGGAGATTGAAAAACTAGAAGATAGCATTTATTCAAAATTTGATTCGGTTTATGACGCCTTCATATCCATTGGAAGAAATGGCATAGAGTCTGTAAAAGAACTCAAGATTGCAAAAAAAACTGCGACAATAATTGAGGATATTTGCTCAAAAATCAAACTTCCGTCAGTGGAAATTAGAGGAATCATGGAAATTACAAATGCCAAATCAAACGGCGTTGAGATAATCAAGAAGACGCTGTTGGATGTCATAAAAAAAGACTCTACCATTGACATTACTTATCTGGGGGCACCAAAATACAGACTGTCGATTAATTCAGAAGACTTCAAATCTGCTGAAAAACTCCTAAAGCCAATCATTGAAGAAATTGAGACCGTCATAGGAAAGAACAAGGGCACATTCAAGTTTACCAGGGAAGATTCAAAGAAAACAAGAGACAACTAAAATGAGATTTTTACTTAGGAAATGTTCCAAATGCTATCACTATACACTAAAAGAAAAATGTCCAAAATGCTCCGAGGAAACAAACTCAGCACATCCTGCCAAATTCTCACCGGATGACAAATACATGAGATACAGACTAGCAGAAAGATATTCCTAAGACAGAGGTTTGTAATCTTTGTTTACTTCATAAATAAAGACACCGATCACCGGTCCAATTTTTTCTTCGGTAAAACTAGAAGATGCGTAAACCAGTCTCAGTGGGCCATCGCCATCAGAGGTGAATTTGATATCTTTTCCATAGATGCCAATGTATCCTGGAACATAAGTTGCTGATTGCTGGTTTGAATTATTGGGATTTACATAGCCCAACAGAGAGAAGGGGAACATTTTTCCAAGCAAGGTTTCATTCCAGAAATAGTCAGTCCCACTGGTCCCATCAGAATGTAAATATTTTGAAACATCATAGCCTGCGATTCTCATAAACCATTGTTTTTTAGACTCGTCTCCTCCCCCTCTAAGAGTATAAAGCGAATCATCCGAATTCACATTCAATTTTTCAGCAGCTACAAATACCAACACATAGTCTGCCTGCATCTCATTAAGAG
>JAPFQF010000053.1 GCA_029255365.1 Candidatus Nitrosopumilus sp.
TTTTGAGGAGATGTATGTCGATGCATGCGCGATGAACCTGATTCGCCAGCCCGAACAGTTTGATGTTGTAGTTACTACTAATTTATTTGGAGATATTCTATCTGACGAGTCCTCCCAGGTAGTTGGAGGTTTAGGAATGGCACCGGCTGCCAACATCGGGGACAACTTTGCACTCTTTGAGCCGGTACACGGTGCCGCCTTTGACATTGCCGGACAGAACGTTGCAAACCCTTCGTCCTTCTTGTTATCTATCAAGATGATGCTTGACTGGCTTGGTAACAAGCACAATGATAAAAAATGCGTTGAGGTTGGGGCAAAACTAGAGTCCACCATTTTCAATCTGGTAAAAACCGGCGTCAAGACAAAGGATATCGGTGGCGACATGGGCACTAAAGAATTTACAAAGCAGATTACCGATAACCTGTAAAAAGGCAAAGCCCCCCTTCTATGACTGAAAAGTTGGTTAGTACCTAAATCATAACGGATGTTTGTTTTGTTGCAGAATCATTTATGAGAAAACATGTTTTATGAAATAGTTACAGAACGTTATTTTGTAACATGTAGAAATTGGCACTAGAATCAATTTCCAACACTATTTTATATCCAATAAAACCAAGATTATCACATGGCAGAACAACAAGAATGGGCAAACTTATTGGCCGAAATTTTTGAAAAACTTACAGAAAAACACGCCTCAATCACATATGATTTTGGAAATCTTGAGATCCAAGGTAAAATTCAGAAAGACGACAAAGTTATCCCTACAGGTACAGTTTCCTTATCTGGAAAGCTGACAATCACAGCACAATGATGGGTGGATTGAAATGAATAGTTTTGATCTACCTGTTAATTTTTTATCTTACCTTCAGAGTGGAAGTCTCAAAGTCACATGTAATGATTCACCGATGATTAATTTTACAATTGACGGTAATTCTAGAATCATCAATGTGGAGGACATACCAATATCCCTCTCAAAAAAGCCAGGGCTGTTTAAGCAATTATCTGTTGCAAAGGGTCTTGCAAAAAATCTAAAGCATGACAACATTACTCTTGAAGTCAGACTACACGGTGAAACTGTTTTGAAATTAGGTGCTGATGCAAACCCAAAGCTTGCAAAAATTGTAACTCTGAGTGATAGTATAGAGATTACAAATTTGAAATTGCTGAAAAAACTTGGCGGATTAATTTGAAATCATTTCTCATATTTGTTTTAGTGATAATTTCTATATCTGGGGTAGCAAGTGCATCTGGACACTTCCTGTTGTCGTTTTGATTTTTTTTAGGGTTATAAAGTCAGATGAATGTGTTAGTGCTAAAAATTCAAGAATCTTTTTTTGACTTCCATTCATACAAAGTCAGGAAGGTAATTCATTGATAAAGGCATTGAATTTATTATCTTCCCATCGTTTACATCTAACAAATCTTCAAACCACATCCTCTTATCATCTGCATTAAGATTAACTCGTCTTTCAATAGTTTGAAATTTTCCAACGTTTCTAACAGTTCCAGATAAAATGGAACTCCTCAGTCTGTTTGTCCTCAACACTTTCATCACTTGATACAACTTTCCATCTTTCTCAACCGTATCCAAATGCTCAATGGTTCTTGATCCTAGTTTGCCGATTCCTCTCTTTTTCCAAGAATTGTTAAATCGGTATATTCCATTTTGCAAAACATACACATCGTTTGCTGATTTTTCCAGTTTGATTTGTTATGGATTTTATGTGTATTTTGCATATAGATTGATTAAACTATCTGAATTATCTCCTTACAGAAATTTACCTGCACACAGTAAAGATCTAACTCCCCACATTGAAAAAAAAATTCAAGTGTATTATGATGACATTATTCATTTAATAGAATTTTATCAAAGAAAATAATTGAACAGAGTTCGATTAAATGAATATGTAATTCATCACAAATCAACTGTATCATGTTGTTTTACTGACATTACATTTCCATGCCATTTCTTGTGATACTCGTCATGCTGGGTATGAATCGGAATTATTTTCTTGGCGTTAGACCCGTCAATTACTACAAGTATTGGCATATCTTAATTCCAGTTACTCTGCAAAGAGACGCGCAAGTCCTGAGGATTACTTTGAAATGCCCCACACCCAAAAGAAATGGCAGATTAGAATCTGTGACAGAAAGACCAGGGAGCCGTACAAGGTATTCTCTGAAATACAGGACGCTTTCTCA
>JAPFQF010000005.1 GCA_029255365.1 Candidatus Nitrosopumilus sp.
TACTGCATAGAGATTAACAGCGGGTCCGGTCTGTAAAATTCACCGTGCTCGTCTGCAAGTTTGTTTAACTCGTCTACGATTTTTTTGATTCCAATCTCTTTCGCAGTCTCAAACAACGGTTTTTTGAGACCAAGTCCAAGCTTGGCAGCTTTCTCGATCTCTTCGATGTCGCTTGCCCCATTTGAGACAAGCCATGCCGCATTGTTTAAAATATTTGCAACAATCTGAATTGGGTTGAATTTCCCTGCAAGCTCTTCTGAAAGTGCAACGCGCTCGTACTTGTCGTCAGAATACTTGTAATACCCTTCGCCTGACTTTTGCCCGAGTTTTTTATCGTCAAACATCTTCTCGACAAGAGGATGCGGATTGATCACTTTTTTGTCACGCAAATGCATTTCGACAGTTGCTTTGTGGATGACATCCATTCCTGTAAAGTCTGCCAATTCAAATATTCCCATTGGAAATCCAAGATTGAACTTGACTGCCGAGTCTATCTCTTCAAGCGTTGCACCCGTTCTATCTTTAGCAAAACATGCTTCGTGAACCATGGGGATGAATAGCCGGTTGATTATGAATCCAGGGACGTCCTTTCTGCACAGCACAGCCACCTTGTTCACCGATTTTACGTATTCTTGAGTTAAATCTGTAATCTCTTGGGCAGTTTTCTCACCTGGAATGATTTCTACTAGCTTCATCAGCTGTGGGGGGTTGAAAAAATGAATTCCTATGAATTTTTCAGGACGTGATGTCGTGTTTGCAATCTCCGTAATTGGCAACGTGCTGGTATTTGACGCAAAGACCACTTCCGGCCCTGCAACTTTGTCTAACTCTGCATACACTGATTTTTTTAATTCCATTATTTCCGGAACTACTTCAATAACTAATTCTGCATTTTTTACCGCATCTGCTAAATCGACAACTGGCGTAATTCTTGCAAAAATTGCATCCCCTTCTTCTCTACTAATTTTTTCTTTTGAAACTAGTTTATCCAAACTCCATTTTATTTTCTCCATAGCTTTATCTAAAAATTCTTGTTTGATATCTCGTAATACTACATTGTACCCTGCAGTTGCCGAAACTTGGGCAATTCCGTGTCCCATGACGCCGGAACCCAGAACTGTAATGTTTTTCACTGCCACAATTTAGCAAAAACCGAGTATCCTTTATAATGTATTTCAAATGGAATCCTGGTAATCTAGTTACTATCTGCACCCATTTCTATACCGTGAGGATGCACATTTTTGTTGAATGCATTCAGACAAAAAACTTGTTTTAATCACTGTCCACTTCATTTTTCTTTTTATTGAATTTGTTGTATCCTTCTTGGTTGTATCCTTCTTTGTCGTAACCTAGGTGATCATATCCTAGTCCGTCATACCCATTACTATCATACCCGTTACCATCATACCCGTCTAAATCATACCCTTCTTGGTTATATCCGTCTTCATCATACCCGTTACCATCATACCCGTCTTCATCATGCCCGTCTTCATCATACCCGTCTTTGTCGTATCCTTTTTTGTCATACCCGTCTAGGTCATACCCGTTTTTGTCATACCCGTTTTTGTTAAACCCGTTTCGGTTAAACCCGTTTTTGTCATACCCGTTTTTGTCATACCCATCCTTGTCATACCCATTTTTGTTAAACCCGTCTGTATCAAAAGCAATTTTTGTATCTATGTGAATTCCATATGTGGAAAAACCTCGACTGTCATACCCTTCTTCATCATACCCGTTTTTGTCATACCCGTTTTTGTTAAACCCCTCTCTATTGTAACCCTTGAAATCATACCCGTCTTCATCATACCCATCTTTGCGTCCTTTTTTGTCGTATCCTTTTTTGTCATACCCGTTTTTGTCATACCCGTTTTTGTCATACCCGTTTTTGTCATACCCGTTTTTGTTAAACCCGTCTCCATCATACCCGTTTTTGTCATACCCGTTTCGGTTAAACCCGTTTTTGTCATACCCATCTAGGTCATATCCATATTTGTCAAACGTACGACTAAATCTATCAAACAAACCCATAACAGAATTCCATGAATTCAATTCAGATAAGCATTTTCATGCCTGTCTGCGTCCATTTTGAACCCCCATTTAGTAGGTGAATCCCCGTGGATTCTAAATTGAATCTTTTTTTGTCCCTGAGGAAGGTTCAGGCCTTTAAGGACTCGTTCAAAATCAAGATCATTCTTAATTCTTAGTTTGTTTTGAATGTATTATGGCTTATACTAGATGTGACAAATGTGGAGAACTTAGATTTGATGGAAAAATTAATCTTTGTGCAAATTGTGGCCATCGAATTACAAAGACTGCCAAGACATTTGAGTGAAATTAGAAATGCCATAGATCCTAAATGGGATCTTTTTCTATCCCCAAGAAAGGTTCAGGCCTCTAAAAACTCACTTTGTATTTCTAAAACAGGGAATTTAGGCACGAAATAATTTTACAAAATTTACAATAAATTTAGCAATAAATCATGTAAAAAATAGGACGATATTATCTGACTAATCTTTGAGCTTTGAACGATAATTTCTAAAGTATTTGCAGATGTTATGGGGTGCAATATTGTAACAAAACACATCGGGTCTTAGTGGAATCAAGTATTTGGCAGAATACTTTATGAATCTCAATTTAGATGGTAATCTACATGGTTATTTTATACGCAATCATTGGAGCTGTGACCACTATTGGCGCCATATTATTACGGTATTATCTTGCAGAACGCAAAAAAGCACCCGGGAATGATAAATTTTGTTATAATTGCAATCTAAATTTTCCAAGCAACTACAATGTATGTCCAAAATGCAGGATAAAATTTGGTAGTTGAGAAAATGAACACTATATTTTTGATAATTGTTGTATGTGGATTGTTTATTCCAACAGCATTTGCTCAAGAGTATCCTGAACTTGGAGTAAAAGTAGAGACGGTAGCTGAAAATCTTACCGTACCTTGGAGTATTGACTGGACTCCTGATGGAATGATTCTGTTCACCGAAAGAAACGGAGATCTAAGGGCAATTCAAAATGGCAATTATTGCAAGAGCCGTTATTATCACTAGGAGTTGCAGGTGTAGAAGGAGGGTTGTTAGGTGTTGCAGTTGATCCAAACTACTCCGCGAATAATTACATCTATCTGTATTACACTTACAATGAATTTCTCTCGACATCAAACAAACTAGTTCGCTATCAAATAGTAGATGGCATAGTGAATGAAGATAAAGTTTTGATTGAAGGAATTCCAGGAGGGCCGTTTCATGACGGTGGACGAATTCAATTTGGGCCTGACAAAAAACTTTACATTGCAACTGGCGATGCTGGAAATCCAGAGTTATCACAGGATCTAAATTCATTGGGGGGAAAAATTTTGCGAATCAATTCAGACGGAACAATACCTGATGATAATCCTTGGAAAAATTCTCCAATTTATTCAACAGGTCATAGAAATCCTCAGGGGATTGATTGGGATGATTCAGGGAATTTGGTTGCAACAGAGCATGGACCGTCAGGATGGAGAGGAACTGCGCATGATGAAGTTAATGTAATAATTTCTGGTGGGAATTATGGGTGGCCTGACGTGATAGGCGATGAAACAATGGATGGTTTAAAGAATCCAATCTTGCATACTGGAGAAGATACATGGGCGCCATCAGGTGCAGAATTTTACTATGGGGATAAAATCCCACAATGGTTTGGAAAATATTTTGTTGCGACACTTCGTGGTAATCATCTACATATGATTGATTTTGATTTACAGAATAATTCTATAGTTTCACATGAAAAAATATTTCAAGATGAATTTGGAAGATTAAGGGATGTTCAAACAGGACCTGACGGATTTTTGTATATTCTAACAAGTAATCAGGATGGACGAGGCGCACCAAAGATAAACGATGATAGAATTCTTAGAGTTCTTCCATTAGATGACACAATTGTAAACAATACAAATTCCGAGATCATTCCAAATAATGTTCAAAGTAATGATGATTCTTGTCCTGTAATTCATTTTTTAAATTATGATTGGAAAGATTGTGGATCAATTTGGACTTGGAGTGTATTGGGAATTCCACTTTTAGTAATAATTACTGCACCCGTTGGAATTATTTTGGCATTTGTAATTTGGAGAAATAGAAAATAAAATCTAGATCTTACGCCTATCTGCGTCTCATTTTATCCCCAAAATGGCAGCTGAACCCCCGTGGGGTTGAACCTGACCCAAAAATCTTGAAGATTATAAATGACGTTTAGCATCATTTTTAATGTATTTCAAAATTTTATCATTCAATGGGCCTATTCAATCGTAAGAAAGATGACGAGAATAAAACCAAATGCGAAACATGCGGTACTGATCTGCATGATTCGGAGCGTCTGAAAAAACATGTAAAAAAAGCACATGGAAACATACCTGCCAAAAAATTGGATCCTAACGGCGGCGATGGTGGAATTTGGTAGATGAAACTAAGCTCCAGTCAGAAAACTAGCCTTGTATTTGTTGGCGTCTTTCTGTCTGCCGGAATCGTATTGTCTACGCTGGTCTTTCCGTTCTGGAATTTGATTCGTGAAGACGTGTTTGAAGAAGTAACCATCCTGGCAAATGACGGCGGTATCTGCTATGTGGAGACTGTCGACATGGTTCCAAAAACCATTGAGAATTGCACGTTGAAATCCGGCGATGTTGCCACTATCAAATTTGGGGAAGGCCTTGCATGGGCAACTATAGTGGGACCATGATAGATGATTTAATATTTTAAAGTGTTTGTAAAATTACATGGATTGTATTTTTTGCAAAATTGTTTCTGGCGAAATAAGCACAAGATTCCTTGGGGAGACTGCGCACTCGGTTTCTTTCTTGGACGTATTTCCACTTGCGGCAGGACACGTGCTGGTCATTCCAAAAAATCACCATCGGAAAATCCAGGATGTAAGTGTTGAAGAAAACACTGATCTGTTTTCACTGGTTCGTGAAATGGTCTCAAACGTTGACAAAATCACCGGCTCTACCCTGATTGCAATACACAATGGAAAGGATGCGGGTCAGGAGATTCCACATGTCCATGTGCATCTGGTTCCTAGAAGTAATGGTGATTCCGCAGGCCCGATTCACAGCATGTTTGGTTCTCCAGCAAATCCGTCTGAATCTGAAACGGATGATCTGTTTGATAGATTGAAAATCTAGTACGGGTACATCCTTTCCCTGGTGTCTCTGTTTTCTACGCTGATTGCTTTGGTCGGACATGTTTCCGCCGCATTCATTATCTTGTTGATCCCTGCACCTTTTTGATTTATCACCGCCGATTTGGGGTTTGATCTGGTTTCCTTGTTGATTAAAAATACATCCGGTGCAATAATTTCACAGCTGCAGCAACCGATGCACAAACTCTCGTCTACACTTACGAAAAGATCCGGCTGTTTTTTTGGCTCTTGCGCTTTTTCATACTCTCCATTCCTGCCATCGGATCGTACACGTGTGTTGTAATCCTCCCAAAACTTCCTTTCGTACTCTTTCCAAAAGTCTGGGTCACCCTCTTCAAATTCGCGAGTGTATTTGCCCCAATCCTGTTCTGGAATGCTTCCGTCATCTGGCGCTCCCCACTGCGGTTTTCGCTTAAAATCATTCTTTGGTTTGCTTCTAGATGCATCTTGATGTGGCGAAGCATGTCCGTTGTGGTTTTTCTTTAGGTAGTTGTAAGCTTCAGTAATTTTCACAAATTCCGCGTCTACGTTTTTGTCCTTGTTTTTATCCGGGTGTAGTTCAAGTGCCATTTTTCTATATGCCGCCTTGATCTCATCTTGTGATGAACTGGAATCCACATTCAGTGCTCTGAGTGCTTGATACGTGTTCACTGGTGGTAGTTAACTGCCATATGTTAAAAATAATTGCATGTTGTATGCAGTTTCTAATTCACTCTAAGAGCGTTTCATCCTCTGTTTTCCACGCTGGTTCGACAATACAGAGAAATCTCAAATCCCCTGTTCCTGAATTCTCGATAAACTGTTTGGAGTTTGGTGGTACAAACGCCGAATCGTCTTTTTCCAATTTGTGTGACTCGCCATCGATGTGCAAAATCCCAGAACCTTCTAAGACATAGTATATCTCAGACGAATTCATCTTGTGCAGTTTGGATTTTTTTCCAGGTTCTAGGCTGAATTGAGCCAAACTGTAGCCGATTCCATTCAGTGTGTTGTGTGGGTGGAAATACTGCTTTATTCTGGTCCCCTCGTTTCCTTGGATTGAATCTATCTCGGAATTTTTACGCAATGACATTTCAATTATATTGTCTTTGAAACTCTGGTTTTGAAATCCGACTCATACCATTCAGTTTTGTATGCCGCATTTTTCTTTGGCAAAATGTTGATTGCTATGTGTGAAAATTCTTTTTTCTTGTCAACTGAGCCATGCGTATGAAGTGTTTTTGCCGGAATGTGGACAATGTCCCCTTCGTTGAGGCTGACTCTCTCAATTTTTTTAATCTTAAAGTTTGTTTTACTTGTTCCAAATTTTTTAAAAATCTCTAGACTCCCTTTCCCCTTTACTCCTATTAGCACTTGGTTTCCGTCGTGCTGGTGAAGTTTGGTCCTTGAACCGTTTTCAAAATGAACATGGTAGATGTCTTGATCGTTTGATTTGATCTTCTCTGACAGCACTTTCATCCATGTTTTGTCTGTAAACCAGTCTGGGTTTATCTTTCGTCTGTCCCCGGTGCCTGAAATGTTTGATTTTTTCATGTTATACCCTGTCTAGAATCTTTTTCTTTTTCGCTTGAAACTCTTTCTCTGTGATGACATCATCTTTTCTTAGCTTGCCTAATTTTTTTAATATTTCCAAGTCGTCATTTGTGTTTGACGTGATGTTTTTTACGTTTGTCAGTCCCTCGTTAATTTTTACAATTCCTCTTTTCTGCAATGCCTCACTTTCTATTTTGGCCTTGCTGTGTAATTCTTTGCCTGTCTTGGAAGCTTGTTTTGCAGTCATCGCCCCAAATTCAACTGCTTCCTCCAACACCTCATCTGCTTTTTTAATTCCTTTCTGAATTGCCTTGTCTGCCTTCTTGAGGAACTTGTCGATATATCTGCCCTTTTTCTCTTCCATACGTTGGAGATGATTCCAAACGTATTATTTCTTTCTTATCTGAATTGACTTAATACCTGGAATTGTGTACGATGAGTAATTTTGGTAAACGCTGATTTTAATGTGAAAGAAATTGTGATAAAAAAATCCATTGAAGAAGCAGACGCGATGGTGATTGTAGAGCAAAAGAAAACGGATCCCTTCAAGTCATTGCTCTCCAGGCCCAAAAAAGAGGATATCCGCATCGATTCACTGAAATTAATCTACGAGGGCTCCTTGATAGTGTCTGGGAAATATGCCGCTGATTATTTTAGAAAATCTTCACACACAATTGACGTTGATTCGAATGTTCAGGACGTTGTTATCGGAGACGGCACTTTTACGGTTCGCTCAAAGTCTGGCCTTGAAAAGGCGTTCGTTGGAAACAGGGGTAAAAATAAAATCGATTTGGATTTGGAGGAGCATGTCTTTGTTGAGGGTGACGATGAATTGACGTTTGATCATAATGGGTTGGAAGTCGAACTGCCCTTCAAAATTGACTCGAAGAACATTGAGAATTTTGGCAAAAAAATACTGGATGAAAATCGCTCGAATGTGAAAAAACCGGATTTTCCATACGATTCTGCAATTGATAAACTAAAAATTTATCTGAAAAAACCATTAGAGTCAGATGTCAGAGATCTTAAAGATGAATTTACGTTACATGATATTACCGAAGTATACATTCCAATTTTTGAAGCAAGATTGTCTGATCTTAAAAAGAAAGTAGGTATTATCCGAATTGATGCCGTAAGAAAGAAAGTTTTATAATTTTTTAAATTGATTTAATTTGAATCTTTATTGTTAAAATCTATTCAGTTATAGTTTTACTAGTTTTCTGAATTGATCATTTGTGTGCAGTTTTTGAAACACAGGCTCTTCTTTTGCCCAACTTCTAATAATTTTTGGATTTTTTGATATTGACTGTTTTAGCAATTCCAGCGCTTGCGGGTATTCCCCCAGCGCCGCTTTGCTTCTGGACTTTGCATAGACGATGTTCACGTTGTCTTTGTGTTTTGACAGTATTTTGTCGAAAATTTCAATCGCTTTTTCATGCTTGTTCAACTCTGCTAGCTCAATTCCTTTGTGAAAAAATGCATCCATGTGGCTGGGATTGTTCTTGTGAACTATGTCAAAACAATTCAGCGACTCTTCGTGTTTTTTCATTTTCCCCAGGATGATTCCCTTGTAGAACAGTGCGTTTGGTTTTCTGGGCTCTATTGATATGGCCTTGTCTAGCACTTCCAACGCCTCCTCTCTTTCCTGCAACTTGTCTAGCAGGACGCCTTTGTTAAAGTACGACGCTGCATTTTTAGGGTCTGCGTCTATCGCCTTGTCGTAACATTCGGCAGCTGCTTGTATGTTGCCATTTTCTGCCATCGCGATTCCTTTGTTGTTGAAAGCCTGCGAGTCTTTTGGATTAATTTCTAGCAAACTATCAAAACAAGTTATCGCGTCGCTGTATTTTTTTATCTGGTTCAGCGCAAGGCCTTTGTTGAACAACGCTGCTATGTTTTTTGAATCTTGTTTTAGAACTTTGTTGAACAGCGCTATGGCCCCCTTTGGCTGGTTTTTCTCCATCAAGGACATTGCATTATACAGCACATCCTCTGCACCGTCTTTAGATCCAAACAGTCCCATGGCTCCTCAAAAATAATATCGCTAATGAAAGTTTGGCTTAGCCTAATGATTTGAATTTCTTTATTGCCTCTTTTGCCATGTTTTCTTGCTTTTCGGCAGACGTGTCGGTTGGATCATCTGTTGCGTAGGCTTCTTTTGCTTCCTTCTTTTCCATGCTTGGTAAAATAACTCATTTTATAAAAATCTGAAATGCTGAGATAGGCTTAATTTCAATCAGAGATGGTCTGTTTTGTTGTCTGATTTCGAAATAAAATATTTTGCCGACAAGGTACATGTGCACAGGTGGCCGCAAGAGTCCCCCGTCTGGGATGACTCTGTAAAAAAACAGTTGGATGAACACATCAACAAAAACCCCCGCAAAAAACAAATCACTGTCAGGGACAACTATTTAAAAATTGAAAATTTTGAATTTGGCTCGTTGAAAAAAATCGGCGTCTCTGTACCTTTTTTCAAAGAAGAATGCACGATGATTTTGGAGGTTGGATTTGGAGAACTGATGGCGCATGCCCACATCACAACTAAATCTGGGGACTATCTTGAAGTTTTTAACAAACTGATTTCATGGAGCAAGTCTTTCTCAAAAATTTGAAAATGATCACTGGATCATCTTTTTGATGTCTGACTTTTCATGAGCGTTTGATATTGCGCCCAGTTTTCCCGGCAAAAAGAATATTCCGTCATGTGCAATCATTTTGAAATGATATTCGTGTAACGCTTTAACATCACACATTGACGCTTGAGCTGCGTTTGTAACTTCTGTAATCCCGCCTTTGGTAAAATGAGTCATGAACAGAGATCCTTTTCCTGTAACTATCACCTTGCCATCAAAAGACTTGCTCAACTCTTTTCTGGCGTATTCTCCAAGGCCGTTGATTTTAGAATATATCGATTTTCCATTTTTCAAAACAGACAGTGTTGCATATCCTGTGGTCATCGAACTGGGATTTGCAGAAAATGTGCCACCGCCAACATACGACCTCTCCGACTTTTTCTTACCTACTGTATTGGAGTGTTCCATTATCTCTTTTTTGCCACACATTACACCTATTGCCATTCCTCCCCCGACAATTTTTCCCAACGTGACAATGTCAGGATCTAACTTCATGGTTGGATACAGACATCCGTATCTGAATCTGAACCCCGTGACAATTTCATCCAGAATGAACAGTGATTTATTTTTGTGAACGAACTCTTGTATCCCTCTCAGGTAATCCTGGGTTGCAGGGATGCATCCTGCGCCGCCTAACACCGGTTCAATAATCACACCTGCCAAATCTTTTGAATGTTTCTTGAGAATTTGGAGCGAGCCTTCTAAATCATTGTAAGGGATGGAGACAATTTTTTCTTCATTTACAACACCGGAACTCTCTGATTCCGTAAAAGGCCAGTTGACTGATTTCAATAAATCTGATGTATACCCGTGCCACCCGCCATCGATTTTGGCAATTATTTTTCTGCCTGTCACAGAGCGTGCCAATCTTACAGCATACATTGTAGCTTCAGTCCCGGAGGTAACGTAGCGAATTTTCTCAGCTACTGGGACTGCCTTGGAAATTAATTCCGATAACCGTATCGTCTGCTCGTTTACAGTCCCGTACATCCAGCTTTTCTCAATCTGTTTTTTCAAAGAATCTTTAACTTTGCTTGGGGCATGACCCAAAATCAAACTCCAGTGGCCCATCCAATAATCCGTGTATTTGTTGTCATCTACATCTGTGAGGCTTTTTCCTCCTGATGACTTTACAACAAATGGATACGGTTCATAATATCTTATGTTGTGAGAAACCCCATTCACGTGAAGCTTTAGAGACTTTGCAAACAACCTTGCAGAATTTTTTGTCTTTTTCTTATACTCTGTAATGTAGTCCAAAAGCAATTTTCAAAGTGACATGTATCATTTTAACTATCAAAATATCGCTGATCGGTCCGTTTTTTACCCCTCACCTGGGTCTTTGGGGTGATCTAAAAAACAAAATATGTAATTTTTTCAATTTTTGTGACCGATCAGGCATAATTTCACGGTTGGTTTATATGTATTCTGACTTTGTTGGCTTCTGCATACGTAACGCAATAGGCGGCGCTCGTGATGAAGTATGGCAAGATGCCACTTTGTGATTCATGGGCCTCCAGTTACGCATACAAGAATGAGGATTTGATTGCAAGATCAATATCTGAAATGTGAAGATTATGTGCATCCGTCAATTCCAAATTAAAGTACATGATGTGTACTTCAGTAATCAAAATACAAAATATAATTCAGAATCCGGTTGATCCTGCCGGACCTGACTGCTATCGGATTGATACTAAGCCATGCGAGTCATTGTAGCAATACAAGGCATACGGCTCAGTAACGCGTAGTCAACCTAACCTATGGACGGAAATAACCTCGGGAAACTGAGAATAATATCCGATAGAACACTATACCTGGAATGGTTTGTGTTCCAAATGATTTATCGCCGTAGGATGGGACTGCGGCCTATCAGTTTGTTGGTGAGGTAATGGCCCACCAAGACTATTACAGGTACGGGCTCTGAGAGGAGTAGCCCGGAGATGGGTACTGAGACACGGACCCAGGCCCTATGGGGCGCAGCAGGCGAGAAAACTTTGCAATGTGCGAAAGCACGACAAGGTTAATCCGAGTGATTTGTGCTAAACGAATCTTTTGTTAGTCTTAGAACCACTAACGAATAAGGGGTGGGCAAGTTCTGGTGTCAGCCGCCGCGGTAAAACCAGCACCTCAAGTGGTCAGGATGATTATTGGGCCTAAAGCATCCGTAGCCGGCTCTATAAGTTTTCGGTTAAATCTGTACGCTCAACGTACAGGCTGCCGGGAATACTGCAGAGCTAGGGAGTGGGAGAGGTAGACGGTACTCGGAAGGAAGGGGTAAAATCCTTTGATCTTTTGATGACCACCTGTGGCGAAGGCGGTCTACCAGAACACGTCCGACGGTGAGGGATGAAAGCTGGGGGAGCAAACCGGATTAGATACCCGGGTAGTCCCAGCTGTAAACTATGCAAACTCAGTGATGCATTGACTTGTGGTCAATGCAGTGCTGCAGGGAAGCCGTTAAGTTTGCCGCCTGGGAAGTACGTACGCAAGTATGAAACTTAAAGGAATTGGCGGGGGAGCACCACAAGGGGTGAAGCCTGCGGTTCAATTGGAGTCAACGCCAGAAATCTTACCCGGAGAGACAGCAGAATGAAGGTCAAGCTGAAGACTTTACCAGACAAGCTGAGAGGTGGTGCATGGCCGTCGCCAGCTCGTGCCGTGAGATGTCCTGTTAAGTCAGGTAACGAGCGAGATCCCTGCCTCTAGTTGCCACCATTACTCTCAGGAGTAGTGGGGCGAATTAGCGGGACCGCCGCAGTTAATGCGGAGGAAGGAAGGGGCCACGGCAGGTCAGTATGCCCCGAAACTCTGGGGCCACACGCGGGCTGCAATGGTAACGACAATTGGTTTCGAATCCGAAAGGATGAGGTAATCCTCAAACGTTACCACAGTTATGACTGAGGGCTGCAACTCGCCCTCACGAATATGGAATCCCTAGTAACTGCGTGTCATTATCGCGCGGTGAATACGTCCCTGCTCCTTGCACACACCGCCCGTCGTTTCATTGAAGTGAGCTCTTAGCGAGGTGACGTCTAATTGGCGTTATCGAACTTGGGGTTCGTGACAAGGGAAAAGTCGTAACAAGGTGACCGTAGGGGAACCTGCGGTCGGATCACCTCCTTAGACATGGAAAGTGTACGGGTGTACATAATCTTCACATTGAAATCATCGATGCAATGCATCACGAAAGTGATGTATGAAGGATGTAGTGGGCCACTCACCGGTGGCTTGCAATGATCGTCGTGCATAGTCGTGTAATATGTGGCTGAATATACCGGTGTAAAGACGGTAATAGGTGGATTGCTAGGCTTGAGGAGAGATGAAGGACGTGGCAAGCTGCGATAAGCTCGGGGTAGGCGCACGCATCCTATGATCCCGAGATGTCCGAATGAGAATCTTGTGCTTATGCACATTCCAGTACACTAGTATTGGAAGTCGAACCGTGGGAATTGAAGCATCTTAGTACCACGTGGAAAAGAAATCAATTGAGATTTCCCAAGTAGTGGCGAACGAAAAGGAAAGAGCCCAAACTGAATCCTTCGGGAGATGTGGTGTTTTGGTATGATAATATGGAATCTTGGAACACAGCTGAAATGATCTGAAAAGTTCTGGCAAAGAGGGTGATACCCCCTTAGGCGAAGTGGGAAGAGTCCTATTCATACCCGAGTAGTTGTCCTTGGTAGTGGGCAATGAATATGGGTGAAAGTAGCATCCGAGGCTAAATATTTCTCAAGACCGATAGTGGACTAGTACCGTGAGGGAAAGCTGAAAAGTACCCCGGAAGGGGGGTGAAAAGTGCATGAAACCTATTACTTACAGACGTGCGTGGCATGAAAGGTGATTTTTTCAGATTAGAGATTCTAGCAATAGAGTTGAAGATTTGATGTTCAAATCATCAGTGTTACGCGTTCCGTCTCGAAACACGGACCAAGGAGCTAACTGTCATGGCAAGCTTAAACCTGTAAAGGTGTATGCGAAGGGAAACCAAGTTCTCGCAGCTTCGCAAGAAGTGAGGAGAAGCGTGTGAAAGTGCGTTGAGTCATGGCGGCTAGGCTAGAAGCCAGTCGATCTATTCCTGAGCTAGACGAAGGCGGGCGAAAGCCCGCTGGAGGTCTTAAGACGTTCTGACGTGCAAATCGTTGTTGTGACTTGGGAATAGGGGTCAAAAACCAATCTAGACTGGCGCTCGCTAGTTCCAACCGAAGCGTCTCGCAGGGCGTGGTTTGTGGAGATGGCGTTTCCGGTAGAGCACTGATAGAAGGGCGCGGGGGAGAAATCCCTCACCCTCCATTCAAACTCCGAACGGATACGCATCGTAGAAGCAGGCACACGGGCTCGTGTGGCGTAAGGCTCACGGCCGAAAGGGGTTTAACCCAGACTGAAGTTAAGGTCCCCAAATTTTTGCTAAGTGTCAAGCTAAAGAGCGTGTTCTCGCCAAGACAGCAGGGAGGTAAGCTCAGAAGCAGCTATCCTTTAAAAAGTGTGTAACAACTTACCTGCCGAGGGGGGATGCCTCAAAAACGGACGGGGCTAAAGCAAAATACCGATACTTTAGATAATCATCAGTGGATGATTCGTGGTAGGTTGGCGTAGTGATTGGGTCGAAGCAGGGCGATGACGTCCTGTGGACCGATTTCTATTGCAGATCTTGGTGGTAGTAACAGCATAGTATAGTGAGAATCTATACCACCGCAAGCGTAAGGGTTTCCAGGCAATGCGTTATCAGCCTGGAGGTAGTCGATCCTAAGATGTGCCTCAACAGAGTACATCGAATGGGAAACTAGTTAATATTCTAGTACCTTACATCAAGCGTTTGAGCTATATGGTTCGCTTCCGGATAGGGGTTGTACAACCATCGTTGTATCTAACTATTCGAGGGTGGAGGAGTGTCGTAATGACGAGAACTCACCCGAGGTAGGAATGGCTTCGCGTTAGCGGAGTTTTCTTGAATCCAGGAGACCATGAAAGATTGTGTAGTTAGTGAGATGTAAGTTCGTACCCAGAACCGACACAGGTGCGCTGGCTTAGAAAGCTAAGGTGCTACGGGTATACCGTATGGCGAGGGAATTCGGCAAATTAGTCCTGTAGCTTAGGTATAAGGGATGCCTGCAATCTTCATGAGGAATGGGGATCGCAGGTTGCAATGACAAGGGGGTTCCGACTGTTTAATAAAAACACAGGCGACTGCTAGTCCGAAAGGATTTGTATAGTCGCTGAATCCTGGCCGGTGCCGGTACCTAAAACTTGGGTTCAACCGAGCTAAGGGCCGGTTAACGCCGGGAGTAACTCTGACTCTCTTAAGGTAGCCAAATGCCTTGTCGGGTAAGTTCCGACGCGCATGAATGGAACAACGAGAGCCCCACTGTCCCCGCCTACAACCCGGTGAAGCCACATAAGGTGGACGAACAGTCCATCAACTTCCATCGGGGAGAGAAGACCCCGTGGAGTTTTACTGCAGCTTGTGCTTGTGATATAGTAAGAATTGCACAGGGTATCTGGGAGCTATGCCTAACATTCCCCGGGATGTTAGTGAAGCAACGATGTAACACCAGACTCTTTTTGCAGTATCACTTACCTAGTGAAGACTGGGGACACGTGCAGGTGGGCAGTTCGGCTGGGGCGGCACCCCTTTGAAAAGATATCAAAGGGGCCCAAAGTTGAGTTCAAACGGGGCAGAAATCCGTTGAAGAGGGCAAAGCCAAAAACTCGACTGAATGGATTTCCAAACGCACGGAATTCATAGACGAAAGTCTGGCTTAGCGATCCTTCGTGTGCCCACTATTGGGGCCCGGAGGTGACAGAAAAATTACCCCAGGGATAACAGGCTCGTCGCGGGCGAGAGCTCCTATCGACCCCGCGGTTTGGTACCTCGATGTCGGCTTTTCCTATCCTGGTCCTGCAGCAGGGGCCAAGGGTGTGGCTGCTCGCCAATTAAAAGGGAACATGAGCTGGGTTTAGACCGTCGTGAGACAGGTCGGTCTCTGCCTGATGGAAGCGCGAATAACTGAGGGGAAGTTGCTCCGAGTACGAGAGGAACAGAGCAGCGTGGCCACTGGTTTACGGGTTGTCTGATAAGGCAGGCCCGGCAGCTAAGCCATTTAGGCTAAGTGCTGAAAGCATCTAAGCACGAATCCTATCCCGAGACAAGTTATTCTTTCGTAAGATGAAGGTCGGCAGCAAAATACTGCGTTGATAGGAAGGTGGTGTAGATCACAAGCTTCGGCGAGTGGTGAGCCAGCCTTTACTAATAGACCAACACATCGGTTCAGCCACTTACATAGAGACTATGCGCGATGAATCATTTTCAATTCATCAAGTGGAATATAACACATACACGACTTGTACGATGATTTCATTTTTAATCATTCATAGCGGATGCTATGCGTTTTTAATTTGACAATTAACTCCTAGCGGACGTTATGGGTTTTTAATCATTTAAAATCCGCCTTAGTGAAAACTATGCACGACTATTTACTATGTTATTAAAAATAACACACACCAGCTTGTATTCTATTGAAAGCGATCTAAAATATACTCATGAGGGAAAATATCCTAAAAAAGAAAGAACTTCAAGAACGTCTTTCAAAAATAGATAAACAACTTCTCAAACAAAATAAAATTTTGATTAGTGAAGTTGAAAATAAAACTGCTGAACTGGTAAGATCTGAACGATTGGCAACAATCGGTACAATGTCCAGTAGAATTGCTCATGATTTGAAACAACCTTTGACAATTATACAAACTTATACAGATATGTTAACTCCTGAAATTATTTTAAAATTAGATTATGCTGATAAACAAAAATGGTCCCGAATACAGAATTCTATTTTAGACATGTCTAGAATTATTGAAGATGTTTTAGATTTTGCAAGAACAACTGAAATTAAAAAAATAGAATGCAATTTTTCAACAATTTTGAATTTAGCGATGAATCGTGTTAAATCTTCTTATGGAATCCAAATTAATTTACCTGAAAATGATATCTCTCTAAAGTGTGATGCACGAAAAATAGAGGGTGTATTATCTAACTTGATCAATAATTCAGTTCAAGCATTGGATGGCAATGGTGAAATCGATATAATTGTTAATTCTAATTCTAACTTTGTAACTATTATCGTTAAAGATTCAGGCCCTGGCATACTTGATCAAAATTTAAAGAAAATCTTTGAGCCCATGTTTACAACTAAAACTACTGGAACGGGATTGGGGTTGGTAATTTGTAAAAGTATTGTAGAACAACATGGTGGTACAATTTCAGTAAGTAACAAACCTACCACCTTCACTATCACTCTTCCTCTTTAGATACTTATTTTTCTAATTCAATATCTTTTTGAAGTTCTTTTGGTAATCCTACCCACCACTCATTTTGGTTTTCAGACATTAAACCAAATGATCTGCGGATGCTAATAGATCTGCCGCTTAATTCTTCAAAGTAACTGTTCAACAAAATATGACAAACTCAGTCTTTCACATATTCCATATCTGATGTTTCTGGGGCATCTTTGATTTTTACGGTTACGGTGTCACCTAATTTATTGAAAATCCTTTGCCTTTTTTCATTCGTTAGTATCCATCCCAAAATCACGTCAATTGGCAACAGAAATGATTTTCCAAAACCACTTAGCATTACTCCAGACAGTTTTGGCTTTCCGCCTTTGATGCCTGTGACTTTCAAATTGAGTATTTTTTTTCCAACTGTCTGCCCAGTCTTGTATTCCAAAATTACCCAATAAACAAAAAACAACGTGCTGACTGGGATGTATTGAGTACTTTCAGCCCATAGCCAGTCCTGATCAAATTCATAGTGTATTGTCCCAAATGACAAGAAAATTATCGCTGTGGATATGCTTGAAACAATGACGAAATCAATCAACCATGCAAGAAACCTGTCGCTCCATTTTGCAAGGATAACCTTTGAATCTGATTTTTCATCACACATGTGCTGACTGGGTGTTACAAATTAATAAAATATGTTACTCATTGGTTAGCACAAATTGCAACACAGTTGATTTATTTCTTGACGATATGGACTATACATGAAAGCAAAGTTTGCAACATCATGCACTTCATGTGGTGATAAAATTCAACCCGGGAAAGAGATTTTAAAAGACAAAGACGAAAACTGGGTTCATAAGCACTGTATTGACGATTCAGAAGGGCTACCTTAGAAATTAATAGTCTGATCTTTAAACAATCTTAGAATTATTTTTGTTTGCGATAAACCCCGTTGATCTATTTTTGTGGACGTTTCGAAGAAATGAAAAAGACGTTGTAAATCTATACACCTCCCTGTCACCTGTAATGCAATTAGCTACGGGCGGTACAATGCTTAATTTTGGACTTTGGTCTCCGGAGCATCTGGAACCTGTTTCCGCGCAAAAAAACCTCTGCAGCGTTTTTGCAGACATGGCCGAAATGTCCTCTGGTGTGACCGCTGTTGATGTGGGAAGTGGATTGTCTGCCCCCTCTGAGTTTTGGAGGGATCTCTTTCCTGGAATCAAACTGTACGATGTCAATATCAATTTCAAGCAGTTGGTTTTTTCTGGACATCAGGATGGCATCGAATTTGTAAATTCAACTTCTACAAAATTGCCCTTTGACAACAATTCAGTTGACCGCGTCTTGGCGTTGGAATCGGCACAACATTTCAAACCTCTCTGTGATTTTATTTCTGAATCTAAAAGAATTTTGAAACCTGGCGGATTGCTTGTCATGGCCGTTCCAATAACAATCGGAAACCCGTCGTTTAAAAAATTAGGACTCTTAAAGTTTACATGGTCTTCTGAGCATTACAGCCTGGATTTTCTAAAAAACTCAATCATGTCCTGCGGTTTTACAATATCTGAAGAAAAACTAATTGGCTCGAACGTGTATGAGCCACTTGCAAACTATTATTTGAAAAACAGGGCAGATCTGAGAAAATCCATTCTGAAAAATTATCCCTCATATGTTGAATTTCTGCTGTTTAACTCAATTCAAAAAATGAAGAAAGCGTCTGAATCCAAAGTCATTGACTATGTGCTGCTAAAGTGTCATCTGTGATCAAACTCTTAGTATGTTTCTGGAGATTAAGTTTTCCATGGCTTGCAAATACTCTGATTCGGAAATTTTTTCTTCCAGTAGCCACTTTGTAGTCGTTTTCCACCACTTTGGTATCGCTGTACTATATGATTTGCTGTTGTGTTCTGCATCAAAAAAATTCGTGGCTGTAATTTTTGTGTCGTCTCCCACTGTCAGCACTTCGGTTTCATGAAATTCATGCGAAAAAACAAGCCCTGTCTCCTTGTCGATGATTTTTAGATTTTGACCTGAAGAATCTCTTGCAAACAATGACTGTCTAATTTCACCGTCTACTGTGTATGTTGTTTCGCTCATAATCTTCAAATCTTTTGAAATCACATCTCCCAACGCGATCGGCATCGGCACCGCATACTCGTAAAATTCACAACACTTTTCCGAAATGATCAGTCCCTGAAAATTCAGATTCATCTGCCCTGTGCTTGTTCCTTCCTTTGAGGTCTCGTAGATTTTTAGAATTATTTCCTCGCTGTCTATGGAATACACTTCGTGTTTCACGGTGATGACGTTTTTGAATTTGTCTGTGTGTGAATATTTTATGAAATCCCCTACTTCAAAACATATTCTGCCTTCATCGCATTTTCTGTCTTTGGTTTCATTAAAAATAACTCCCGCCTCAATCATTGCCCTAATCCCATACGCGAAATCTGTATCGCTATTTACGTTATCTATCCATAGCTGGGCATCTTTCTTGATCCAACTTGGCATGATGTTGGAAATCTTTAGATGTCTTTCTTTGATGTATCTTGAGTCCCCGAGATATTTTTCAATTTCAGACAACAACACTAGATCTCTTGCCTGATGCGTGCTGTTCCATGCTACGTGGTTGTACAAAATTACACATGCCCTGATGTTTGGATGGTATGGGTGCTGTAGAGACAGGTTTTCAACCCCTAGCAATTTGTATTCGTCATAATAGAATTCGCAGAACCTCAAAATATCTTTCGAAGTAATTATTTCAAAATCAGGGTCGTGTGCGTAGGTGTTTTGAAGGCCGGAACTTGATATTAATCCAATTAACATGATCCCAAAAATAATATTTTTCAATGATTCTGTGTTCAAAGTTTTGCTTATTAATTCAATGTAGAAATTCCTTAAACTATGATGCCAATCCGGAATTGTGTGTGTGGCTTTGATTCTGTGTTTGCTGCTTTTTGAAATTGGCTAAGGTTTTTATTTTTGGTGCTTCACCTTAAAGTCGTGACTGGTAACGCTTTGTATGCTGAAAAATGTGCTAAACTGTTAAGAGAATCTGAAATTCGTTTTGCAGGAATATTGGACAAAGACGGCAAACTAATTTCTGGCGGTTTTAAGGAAGGCCTTGTCCCTTATGAGGGAGATGAGACCAAATTGCAGTCGTTTTTTGACTTTGTTTCAAAAGCATCTATACGAAAAGAATTTGATGAAAGTCTGGGGCCGATAAACTACATTGCTGCCAGAAGAGACAAGGCGGTTTTAGTAAGTTTCCCGTTTCCAATAACACAAATTCTGCTGTTGATCTCTGCAGAGCCAACTGTAAATATTGAAAATCTGGCAAAAAAAGTTGTAGAAATTTTCACCGATGTCAACTAAGTCTGATTGAACAATCTGGCGAATTCTTTAATTACGCGTATGAAAAATTGCCATTGATCATGAATTCTAATTTGCTGATTGTTTTACTGCTGATAATATTTCCGCTCTTTTTCGCAGATTCTTTTGCTAGTGTCAATGACTTTACCACTGACAAAATATCGTACGGCACTGATGATTTTATAATTATTTCTGGCAGTGTCGATTACAACCCTGATCTTTTCTCAATAATTATCCAAATTATCACCCCCGGCGGATCTGGTTTGGCCCACGTTGACAGCGTTATTCCAAACAGTGACGGAACTTTTAAAAAAACAATTCATGCCGGTGGCCCTACCTGGTCCGAAAATGGTAAATACACGATTAAGATTTCTTACGGCGGAAATTTGGAAAAATTCATAGAGTATGAAAAATCATCCGAGTATGTTCCTGGCATTTCGACACCGCGCCTTTCAACACCTGGCACCTCTACCAACGATTATTTTGTTGAGAATCCTAAAATGAGGATTCTGGGATTTCCCTCTCTTGATAACTCGCCACAATACTATATCGACAGGTACAACAACGAACCTGGTTACAGATCGTGGTTTGATTCCCAGTTCCCGCTTTACACTGTTTATGAAGTCGTTGGATACAAATCCACACACGTTGAAAATTTCCCATCACTTGACACTCCCCCACAGTACTATATCGACAGATACAACAACGAACCTGGTTACAGATCGTGGTTTGATTTTCAATTTCCAGGACAAACAATTTACGACATACTGGGATTTTCCACGTATGTTCCTGATTGGATAAAGACGTATGCTGAAAATTGGGCTGCTGGTGATATTTCTGACAATGAGTTCATGGACGGCTTGGATTTCATGCTGAAAAACAAGATAATGGTAATTCCAAATATCAATTCTGCCGCTTCCTCCGTTGATGAAATCCCTCACTGGTTTAGAAATACGGCTCACTGGTGGTCCATCGACCTTATTTCCCAACAAGAATTCATCAATTCCATAAAGTATCTTATCCAAGAAGACATAATTTTAGTTGAATAGTTTAGAATCCTTTTAATTCTATAATGCAATGGTAATTCTGTGAAAGCTACTTTTGGTGCAGGATGTTTTTGGCATGTTGAGGACTTGCTAAACAAAACAAAGGGAGTGAAGTCTACTGCAGCGGGGTACATTGGAGGGCAACTTACAAACCCCACATACGAAGAAGTATGCACCGACAAAACTGGTCATGCAGAAGCGGTGGAAGTTGAATATGACCCGGATGAAATTTCTTTTGAAGAATTGCTGGACGTATTTTGGTCAAACCACAATCCTACGACATTAAATCGACAGGGCCCTGACGTTGGAATTCAGTATCGCTCAGCAATTTTTTACCACGATGAAAAGCAAAAAGAAATTGCAGAAAAATCAAAACAAGAGTTGGAAAAATCAGCCAAATTCAGCGATCCTATAGTTACTGAGATAGTTCCTGCCCCTACATTTTACAAAGCAGAAGAATACCATCAGAAATATTTCAAAAAACACGGATTTTCTTAGACTGTTTACCCGTAAGACTGGGATCTTTGGTGTATGTGTCCCTTTGACTCTTCCACGAATTTCTTTACTTGCACGCCGAGTGATTTTTCTACTTATCCACCCGCCCTGAATTCTGAACTTGGCAGCGCGCAAATTGAACAAATTCCAGCAACTGCGAACTCGCAATTCGTATCCGATGTGACGGCCAGTCCAATCCCCTGATGGAATTTTTAGGTTCGTCTGACTGATGGCACTTTTGGATTTTTTTTATATCCAATCCGCGTCTATTTTTATGCCGAAAACCACTCCGAATTTCAAATAACATGAAAATGTATTTTGATATATGTCTATCTGATCGCACAATTCGTTAAGGCTTATCTAGTGATTATAATTCACCCAAAACGGTGGAAGATAAATTCCTTGAAATTGACGGACGCAGGATTAGGTACTTGGAATCTGGCAGTTCTAAAAATACACTCGTACTACTTCACGGCTTAGGTGCTTCTGCTGAACGGTGGAGTCATGTTGTTCCCCTCTTTGTAGACCGTTTTAGAGTTATAGTCCCAGATTTAGTTGGATTCGGATACAGTGACAAACCTACGGTGGATTATACTCTTGATTTTTTCACAGACTTTCTTGAAAAGTTTTTCACCGCATCTAAAATCTACAAACCTAACATCGTCGGCTCTTCACTGGGGGGCCTAATTTCCGCGGAGTATGCTGCATCTCACTCTGATGAAATTGAAAAACTCGTTCTTGTATCCCCTGCCGGGATTATGAAGAAATCCACCCCTGCACTTGACGCGTATATCATGGCAGCTTTGTATCCTAATGAAGTCAGTGCGAAACATGCGTTTGAGATGATGGAAGGTTCTGGAAAAAGCATTGAAGACAATATTGTCAGTGGGTTTGTAGAGCGAATGCAACTGCCTAATGCCAAACTTGCATTCATGTCTACTGTTTTAGGGCTGAAAAACTCTGACTTTATCGTATCCAAGCTACAATCTGTCTTGACGCCAACCTTGATTATTTGGGGTGCAAATGATCCTGTGATTCCAATTGAATATGCTGATGATTTTGTTTCGGCAATTCCTGATTGCAAATTTTACAAAATGGATGGATGTGGACATACTCCGTATGTCCAGAAACCTCAAATTTTTGCTTCAAAAGTGTTGGAATTTTTGAACGATACTTAGATTCATTTAAATATCAATTATTCCAATCATTACCTATGAGTGGTAATCAAAACCTATACGATCCTTCTGAGATGTTCAAGTCTTGGATTCAAAAAAGTGGACGCGCTCAAGCAGAATTTATGAAAAATTTTGGCTCTTTGATGTCGAATCAGTCCAGTCAAACATTCAATCCTTTGGAAACGTTGAAAGGAGTTTCTGACAGTGCACGACAAACTCAATCTAATATGATGGATAACATGTCTACCATGCAAAGTAAAAGCATGGATACGATGTTTAGCATCGGTCAATTGCTTCCCTCGTTTATGAATTGGGGTGCTTACAAGACCACAATCAGCAGTAATGGAAGAATCTCCATTCCTGAGGCTGAACGCAACGCCCTGGGTTTAGGGGACGGCGATTTAGTCCAAGTCATTATCTTGCCAATAGCAAAAAAATCAAAAAATAAGGAGGTGAAACAATGAGTAAGAACGAAACAACACAAACAAAATCACAAGATGTGTTTTCTGTATCTCAAGAAAATGTAGACAAGATCTTCCACGGTATAAAACAATCAGTACCGCAATATCATCAGTCAATTACAAATGTGCAGCAGGAATACCTTCAAGCATACGAAAACGTAGTGGGTTCAACTATCTCGCTACAAAAAGAATATGTGAAGAAAGCGGGTATTGCAGCAAACATTCCTGAGGCAACATTGAAGGTAATCCATTATGCGACTGAAGAATTTGTAAAGGCAGCTTCTATACAAAACCAGGTGACACTTGCAACAATAGATGCAACACAACAGAATATCAAAACATTCAACGATAATGCAAAATCATTTGCTGACCTGAACAGAAACATTCTACAGTCTTGGATTTCTGCATTCACTGCAAAAACAAACTAGCGAGCAATCAATTTTTTTAATTTTTTCCTTTTTTATGATCTTTCGGCCAACCATGCTCCTAGCTCAGGCAACACTTTTTTCTGAGACAGGGAGCTAGCTATCATACCTACATGTCCTGTTGGATACATTCTAAGGGTTTTGTCCTCGCTTCCGATGGCGTAATGGAGGGGCATGCTGCACTCTGGTGAAACCAAGTGGTCTCCAACTGCAATCTGTGTGAATGTTGGCATGTCTATTTTTTTCAAATCTATGCGCTCTCCTCCGACATACATTTTGTTCTGGATTAACAAATTGTCCTGGTAGATGTCTTTGATCCACTGCTTGAACAATTCTCCTGGTATTGGCGGTGTATCGCCCAACCATTTTTCAACTCTGAGGAAATTATCCACGTATTTCTTGTTGTCTATGTTTTTGAAGAATTTCACGTATTTTTCAATTCCTTGCTCAAATGGCTTTAGAACCGAGAAACAATAGTACATGAATTCCGGAGGCATGTTGCCTATGGTGTCTACCATTTTGTCCACGTCCATGTGTTTGGCAAGATTGCTGATTACTGTGGTGTCTCGCCACCCGTCAATTACTGGGGCTGTGGCAATGTAATTTTTTACGTTTTCTGGATGTAGCGCCGCATATGCCGTTGCAATTGTTCCTCCGGTACAATACCCCTGAATTGATATTTTTTCATTCGATGACTCGTTCTTGATGTGTTCTACAGCCGAATCCAGATACCCGTTTACATAATCATCAAAATCCAGATACTTGTCCATGCTAGTTGGCGATCCCCAGTCCAACATGTACAAGTCAAATCCCTGCAACAGCAGATTTCTGACCCAGCTTTTTTCCGGCTGAATGTCTAGTATGTGATATCTGTTGATTAGCGCATAAGAGATTAGCAATGGCGTCTTGTGTTGTTTTTCTGTAAGTGGTCTGTAATGCAGCAATCTGGTTTTATCTAATTCGTGAACTACGTCGTGTGGTGTCACCTCCAAACTGATTTCATCTGGGGCAGATACCAGTTTTGGGGCGTCCATTACATTTTTGGTAAATTTTAACATCTCCTCTATGATTTTTGGATCTATCTTGGATTCGCTGTTCATTTTTTTGACATCTCTTTTTTCTTTAGTTCCAATTCTAGCTTGCCTACCCTTTTCTTAAGGGAGTGCATTTCTTTGTACACTTCATCAATCTCTTCTTTACTGGGAAGATTTGCTGACTGTAAAATTACATTTGTAATGTTGTTCCAATGTTTAGTCAATTCGAGCTCTTTTGAAACAAGTTTCCCATAATTTTCCCCGAATTTTTTTGAGTCAAACAGTTCGGTAAAATCGTTGTCAAAAATATCTATCCAGATTCTTTTGAAAGTCTCAATCTGCTCTACATCTTGTGGCACTTCGGGAGCTTTTAGGTTGACTTTCTTTTGAGCTACTTCCCACGCGTTTGCCAGCTGTTTGTAGTATTCTGTAAGGTATTCGTTGAACCCCATCAGGTCTTCGTTGATTTCAATCAGCTCTGTAGTTATTTTTTTTGAATTGCTGGCGAATGCTCTCATGGGCCCCGTCGATGTCAATGCCTGTGGCTTGCTGGACATCAAATACATGATGTCTGTCCAAAACAGCGACAAATGCTTGTAGTAATCTGTGATGTTTTTTGAGGAATCTTCTTGCACAGATATCCATTATTACAGATCGCAATAAATAGTTCGATTTCTAAATCAGACCCATGGATAATGTTGACGATCTTGAAAAAATGTGTCGCAAAATTATCGCTTTAGACCCCAAAATGCGTTCAGCTAGGCTCATCAACAGCAGAGGCCATCTTACAGCTGGCGGAATGAAGGATGGCATGCTGTCTCTTGAATCCCAAAAACAAGACGAAATGATGTTCATGGAACTTGCATTGCGTGTTCGAATGAGGCATGAATTCGATGTAGAGTTTGGAGAAGTGCATTTTTCAATGTCCTATCGAGATAAAGTCATCGTCATGAGTTTTCCTCTGAATGGCGACAATGTGCTGCTACTGTCTTGTGAAAAGGATATTGATTTTGGCAAGCTGCCTTTTGAAGTTCTAAAAATTATCGAGCCTTTGAAAAAATCCCCGATGAACACGTTCTGACCGTAACAACTTAATCCGCCGTTTCAAATTGCTAGCCATGGGCCTGGAGCAATATGTCAGTTGGTCTGAAATTGACTCTTTGGTTGGACTGCTTTCCAACCTTGTTTTGAAATCCAAGAGAGAGTTTTCCAGCATTTCCACCCTGAGCAGAGGCGGGCTGATTCCGTCTCGTCTGTTGGCAGACTATTTGGGTATAAAAAAAATATTTGTGGATGAAAAAACAATCTCTTCTGATTCCATATTTGTCGACGATATTTTTGATTCTGGTAAAACTTTTGATAAAATCATTTCAAAGTCAGATGATCCTGCAAAATTACTTTATGTTACTTTGTTTGCAAGGCGCGGAAAAAAATTCCCGCCGCAGTTAATCTACGGGAAGGAAACCGACAATGACGCCTATGTTGTGTTCCCTTGGGATAAGATAGAATTTGAGATGTCTGAGAAGTGATTTACTTATTCGTCATCACTTATCATTTGCCTTAGCCCTGCACACCTGTTTCTTATGGTCACTTCGGTAACTCCTGACGCAATTGAGATGTCTTTTTGAGATTTGACTTCCCCAGTGCTAATGCATGCAAGATAGAGTGCGGCAGCCGCAATTCCCATCGGGTCTTTTCCTGCAACCATACCCATCTCTTTAGCTCGATTTAAAATCATGATTGCTTTACGCTTGCTTTTTTCGCTTAGTTCCGCAATGCTTGCAATTCTGGATATGCCTCTTACAGGATCAACTACTGGCATTTTTAATTCAAGCTCTCTGAAAATCAACCTGTAGCATCTTGCAACATCTTTTCTTCTGATGTTGATCCCCTTTGCAACGTCATCCAATGTTCTAGGCGTTTCAGTATTTCTGCATGATGCATACAGACAAGCGGCTACCAGCCCTTGAATTGAGCGACCGCGGACCAATTTTTTCTCCATCGCTTTTCTGTAAATGTACGCAGCTTTTTCAATTACTGCATCCGTTAATGCAAGTTTATCTTTTAGTTTGTCCATTTCATTAAGTGCCTGTCTCAAATTTCTATCTGCTGATGAGTGAGCTTGACTTCTGCTGTCCCAAGTTCTTAGTCTCTCGATTGAGCTTTTTACGCTTGCGGATAGCGGCTTTCCTGTGGCGTCTTTATTTGCAGCGCCAATGACTGTTGATAGCCCCATGTCGTGCATCGTCAGAGATGTTCCCGCTCCCGTTCTAGCTTTACTTCCTTCGTCGTTTGAAAATGAACGCCATTCGGCACCTGTATCTGTAATCTTGTCTGTAACCACTAAACCGCATTTACTGCAGAATAATTCCCCTGTGTTTTGGTCTGTAACCAATTTATTATCACCACAAGACGGACATTTTGGACTTGACATCATCGTATTTTTAAGCATAATACGCATAATTGAAAAAATAGGTTATTATTCATTTTACCAAATATCTGCAGGTTAATTGTGTGTAGGTTGAGCTAACCAACATTCTAGTTTTTTAGAACACGATCTGGTTTTATAATTTCAGCTCAGCAAACAGTATGCATATGATGGAGCAAATGACGGATACATGATGTTGTTTTCTTCACTGACATGTTTCAATCCTATGGAGTGGCCTAACTCATGTGTCATGATAGTTTCGACACTGTTTACATCGTACAACTGAAAGCTTCCATCACAGTTGTAATCCCCAAGCGTAACTTCCACAACTCCTTTTCCTAGGTGCGCATGTCCCAACACCCCGTCTCCTATATCGCGAACCACCCAAGTTACCCAAACATTTGCTTCGTGTTTCTGACTTGTCACTTCGAATTCCATTCTTGCATTTTGATTGTCTGTGCTTAATTCTTGTTTTTCCCAAAAAGCAAAAGAATTCTTCAATGTACTAACATGATCTAACGGAAGCCCGTTTGGTTGGTCGTTGATGAATACCTTGTAGTGGATAATGTATGTCCCGTTATTGATTTGATATGTTGGATCTGGAAACTTATCTGATGCTTTTTTTACCTCCTCCTCAAAATTCCATTTGATGTAGTCCCTGAGGAATTTCTTTATGACGTCCTGACTTGGATTGGGATATTCTATGTATCTTTTCTCTTTGATGATGTTGCTGGAGATGTCTCTGAGGTATTTTTCAAACAAATAAAATTCGTGATCAAACTCCTCTTGAGATTTCTGCGGCTCCTTTTCAATCGCAATAACAATCAATCCGTTTTCAATCAGGTGTTGGATTCCAGATACAAACGCGTCGTCGCTTATCTGACTGTCTGCCCACCATCCAGCATTGTTTTTTACCCATTCTGGAATGTTTTCATCTGACTGTTTCAACGCCTCGACTGGGGGGATTTGAATAATTTTCTTTTCTATCATGTACCTCAAGGCCGAATTGAACTCGGAGTCTTCTATCTTTCCCTCCGACCACCATTTGGCAATCGGTCTTACCCATTCTGGAATGGATGAAATTCGTACTTGTGCTTTTTCATCTGGTTTTTCAGTAGAGGTGTACGGGTATTTCAAAATCACGCTGTTGATGAAGTTTTTGTAATTGTTTATTATGATGCTATTTGGTTTTTCTTTTGACGCTTTTTCAAAATATGTTATTGATTCTTGGTATTCTCCCAAATTCCCAAAACCTACGCCCATCCCTGTCAATGCGATTACGTCGTTTGGTTTGTACTGCAGTACCTTGAAGAACTGTTTTAGTGAATTGCCGTGTTCATCCAGATTGCTCTGAGCAATTCCCTTCATTTTTAGAGTTGAGATGTTGTTTGGAAACATCTCCAATATTTCATCATATATTGTGATTGCTACCTTGTATTCCCCCTTGACAAAGTGCTCTTTAGCCTGATTGAACATTTGCTCGGGGTTTTCGGTTGTCTGTGCAGATGCCGTTTCTAATGATATGGCTGAACTGAATAAAATTACCAGTAAAAGATAAAAAACTTTCATCATGTCTTTTTTCATGTTTTTATTTTGTTTATAGTTTATTTCTAATTTACACTTTTTACAGGCTCGTTTTGCATGCTGTGGTTGAGTAATTCGCATCATTTAGAAAATCTTTAATTCACTAATGGCCATGTGGCCATGTATTGACAAATATTGGCGCTGGCGAAATCATCTATGATTTACGTAAAAAGATCCAAGAAATCCGGGCTGATCTGGAACAATTGGGAGAGACTCCGACCGACATGCCGGAGATGATTGCGTCTGCAAATTTGCTGCGCTCAAACGAGCATCTTTCAAAGACAAATGAGCAGAAAACAAAACTGTTGGTCGCTTATGAGCAATACTCCGCAGCCCTTGAGGAATTACTTTTAACGGTTTTTGACATTCAAAAAGATCTTAAAGAAATCCTGAAAGAACAATCCTCACTAATCACAGGCTCTTCAAAAAAACATCCAAAGCCAAAGATCAGGAAAAAATAATCTCATTTTGATAAGTGAATTACGTCTCCTGCGATAATTCTGTGGGTTTTACTGTTCTCTGATACCACCAATGCCCCATCATCATCAATTTTAATCGCTTTTCCTTTAATTTTACTGTCTGGCGTATTTAATTCGACATTTTTACCTATTGTCGAAGACCTTGCCGTCCACTCTGCGATTATTTTCTTTGTTTGTTTTGCGTTGAGGGACTTGTATATTTTTTCCAATTCCACTAAGAAAGATTGCACCAGCTGAACCGGTTTGACGTTTTGTTTTTGGTCGCTAAGTGATGCAACTCCGTAAAAATTCGGGGTTCCTTTGAGTGACTTCTCAATTTCTTTTGCGTTTACATCAAAATTTATGCCTACTCCTAAAACCAAACTTTCGATTTTATTTGATTCCAGTGACACGTCTACTAGCATTCCTGCCACTTTTTTGCCTTTGATTGTTAAATCGTTTGGCCATTTCAATTCAGGTTGAATTAAAAATGTTTTTTCTATTGCGACAGATAATGCAAGTGCCGATGCGATTGGAAATAGTGTTGTTATGGAAATATCAAACGTGGGGTGCAGTATGATTGAAATCCATATCCCTCCTGTGGGTGAAATCCACCTTCTTCCGGATCTGCCATGCCCACCAGTTTGTTTTGCTGCAACTATTATCACTCCGTTATTTGCAACATCTTCTGCCATTTTCAATGCCTGATTTTGCGTAGAGTCAATAGTATCAAAATAATATGCATGTTTTCCGATGATTTTTGTTTTTAAATTTGCAGTTATTTCCCAAGGAAGCAGTAATTCTGAATTTGATATCAACTTGTATCCTAGTTTTTGCTTTGATTCTACCGTGTACCCAAGGTCTTGAATTTTTTTGATGTGCTTCCACACTGCCACTCTGCTGATTCGCAGTACATCGCTCAAATCCTGACCTGAAAGGTACTCTGTATTGTGGGTTTGTAGAAATTTAAGTACTTTTACTAGTCCTGGATTGTCCGATGAATTGTAAATCAACTACGGGTTGTTTTTATCTCAAGTATAAAACACACTCTAGAATCCGATGTCAAAATCAAATCCTCCGCCATCCGTGCCTCCGCCATCCGTGCCTCCATCAGGCATACTTTCTTGTGATACATAATCTGACATTCCAATTCCCATCATGCTAAACATCATTGAAAACATCACCATGTCCATCATTCCAAAAAACATCATTGTTGGAAGCAGTGATTTGTTTTCTTCCATTTTTTCTTGGAGTTTTTGTTTGTCTCCGCTCTGATAAATTGACTGCATTTCTTTCCATTTGTTTTGTATATGTATGATTTTTCTATCCAATTCCATCGAACCCTCTTCCGTAATTTTTAATTTAATTTTCTTGCCAAACAATCCGTTTTTTTCCTCCACTGTTATGAAATTTTTCTTCTCTAGCTCTTCTAAAATCGAATTTAATTCATCTATTGCAATCTTTGTTTCACTTTGTATGTTTGAAAATTTTACTCTGCCTCTTCTGATTGACCCTAACACAATAACGTCTTTTGGCTCCGTTTCCATGACTGCCTAATGTCTCCGTAATTAAAATACCCTGTGGTTTTACTTATATCCGGTTTTTTGATTTTGCTTGCTTCTTTATGATCTGGTTTTGGGTTTTCATTTTTACCTTTAAGGATTAAACTGGCCGCTTCACATCCTTTTTCAATTAACCCTTACACTGATCTTGAATCGATAAGCCCTGTTGCAACTGTCGCCAAAACTGTTTCTGTCCCCACAGTTCTCTATTTTTTTAAATTTACTGCGTTTGTATGTGTTTTACTGGCGCCGTGTGTTGATTTAAAAATTATATGCAACGTTGTTGAAATATTGCCATGAATCGAGATTCACATTCTGATGAAAAAATAATGGATATACTGTCTATGAAAACTATCGCTGTAATTGGAATGTCTAAGAATCCCTCAAAAGCCGCCCATTATGTTCCAAAATATCTAATTGATCATGGGTATGATGTCACTCCTGTAAATCCAACCGCTGATGTAATTTTAGAAAAACAATGCTGTGACTCAGTTTCTGAAATCAAAGGGACCGTTGATATCATTGATGTATTTCGACCGTCGGATCAAATCTCCTCTATTATTCGTGATTGCATTGCAAAAAAACCCAAAGTCATATGGTTGCAAGAAGGCATTCATGATTTTGAGTCTGAGGAGTTGGCTAGGCAAGCTGGAATTACTGTCATTTTCAATAGATGCATGTTGGCAGAACATCAGAGATTATCGTCATGACTGACTTTGAAAACTTTTATCATGATTTGTTGGCGTTTGCTAAAAAATATGAATCTCAAAACATCCCTCTAAAAATAGAAAAAGATCTTGATAATGACATCGTTAAGATTTTTGGGGAAAAAATTACCTCCTTAGCTAGGGCCCAAAATGGCCTCAATGATGTGACCGAGCTTGCATACACGACTGCCGAGCATCATCCGTATTGGAATTTAATTTACAATTGCTCTGAAATTACAAACAGTGTTTTGGAAAAATGGAAGCAGTCTCTCTCGGAAGAAGATATTTCTGATATCGAATGGGCCATCCGAGAACTTGACGAAACATTGAAAAAAATAAAAAACAAAACGCTTCCCAATTCCTAGACAGAGATAAATATTCTGAAATGATCCTTATTCCATGCCGATAAAGATAGGGTTGATTGGTAAAACCAACACTGGGAAGACCACCTTTTTCAACTCTGCCACGCTGTCTTCCGAAGAAATTTCATCATATCCGTTTACCACCAAATCGCCTGTATCTGGCGTAGCGCATGCAATTACGCTGTGTGTGCACCCTGAATTTAAAATTCAAGACAACCCAAATAATTCCAAATGTCTTGACGGGTGGAGGTATATTCCAATCGAACTAATCGATTTGCCTGGGCTCATCAAGGATGCCTGGAAAGGCAAGGGTCTTGGAAATCAATTCCTGTCCATTGCTGCACAATCTGATGCGCTACTTCACGTTGTTGATGCGTCAGGAGGGATTGATTCAACTGGAAAAATAACTGAATCTGGAACCGGAGATCCGATATCTGACTTTGCAGACATTGAAGAAGAGCTAATCATGTGGTATCACAAAATACTTGAGGGCAACAGGGACAAAGTTTCAAAATTAATCAAAACTGGTACGGATGTTTCAGACGCTATGACTGATCTTTATCGTGGAATTGGCGTGACTAAAATCCATGTTAAGGAAGCATTTCGCGCAACCGATCTGGAGGAAAAAGATTTTGATGATTTTGACATGGTTGACACCAAAAAGTTTGCGTCTTACCTTAGGAAAATTTCAAAACCCACGCTGATCGTTGCTAACAAAGTCGATGTTGAAGGCGCAGACAAAAACTTTGCACGACTGAGAGAACGGTATAATGACTTGATCGTAATTCCAGTCAGCGGCGATAGTGAATTTGTTCTTAGACGCGCTGAACAGAAAGGACTCATAAAATATTCCCCTGGGTCTGAAACGTTTGAAATTATAAAATCAGATGAACTTAATGAAAAACAAAACAACGCGTTAGATTTTATCAAGCAAGGGATAATGGGCGAATACATGAGAACAGGTGTTCAGTTTGCAATCAACGTTGCTGTTTTCAAACTACTCAAAATGAATTCGATTTACCCTGTGGCTGACGACAAGAACCTTTCAGACAAAAAGGGCAGAGTCTTGCCTGATTTGATCCTGCTAAAGGACGGTGCCACAATAAGTGATCTTGCAAAAGAGATTCATTCCGATTTGACAAAAGGGTTGCTTTATGGTAAAGATTTGAGATATAATTTGAGACTGCCAACTGATTACCAGCTAAGAGACAGAGACGTTGTATCTCTAGTCAGCGCCATCCAAAAATAACTCCGCTATTGAACCTCTTTCTTTACTTTATCTAAAACACTGTTTGTGATTTTTAACAAACCGTCTATGCTTGGATCTCCTTCAAAATTTATCGTCATATGATATGATTTCCAAAAATAGACATCACCACTTGTGTGTTATGTTGTGTGACAATCAATAATTTGAGCCTAGGTGATTTTGTTTACAATTTGCTCAAATGACGTGTCTGAAACTCTCAAATCCTTGAATTTCTCGGGCTGAATGATTTTTGCCAAAATTTCAATTCCTTCCACGGTTCGTATGCTCGGTTTACTGAAAAATGAATTTGCGTCTACTGCAAAAATTTGGTTGTTTTTTACAGCTTCTAGATCTTTCCACCCTTCTTTATTTTTTAGAAATTTTTCATATTCTGCAACTGTTCGCCGAGTGTCGAAGCCACACGGCATCAGGATAATTACATCTGGATTTGATTTTACTATTTCATCCATGTCTAATCTTCTTGAATGCTCCCCCGTTCTGCTTATCATGTTTATTCCGCCTGCCGTTTCTATCATCTCTGGAACCCAATGCCCTGCAGTAAAAAACGGCTCAATCCATTCAATTGCGAGAACTTTTGGAATTTTTTCTGATTTTACCTTTCTAATGTTTCCAATTCTTTTCTCTAGGGAATTCACAATCTCTTTTGCTTTTTCTTTGCGTTCTAATATTTCTCCCAGTTTTATGACGGATGCGATTATCTCTTTCATGTTGTGAGGATCCATTGAATGAAGAATTGGTTTTTTTCCAAGTATTTTTACAGCCTTACTGACTTGATCAGTATACGCCGCACATACTTCACAAGTTTCTTGGGAGATAATTAAATCCGGATCTGCTTTTTTTAAATTGTTTTCGTGTATGACAAAAATATCTTTTCCATCCTTGAGTATCTGGCAAGTCATCGTATCAATTTCTTTACTGGTAAGCTCGTCTGACTTTATCACTGAACTGATCACATGTGGCTTTAGTGCTGCATCTGGCGGATATTTGCATTCGTGAGTGACTCCGTACAGGCTATCCTGGACTCCAAATTCGTACAGTAATTCTGTTGCACTGGGCAAAAATGAAACAATTCTGTCTATCGCCATGGCTTAGTTTTGCAAATAATCCCTTAAACACTATCCGTTAACACGCTCTCAGTTTTTGTAATCCGCCAAGTCGCTCTGAAAAACCCTACTTGCATCTAAATCAGGCACAGAATGAGCATTAATCTAGCCATTCAAATCCGCTTTCATCTTGTAGAATTCTTTTTTGCCAATTTCACCCTTGCCGTATCTTTCTTGCAGGATTGCTAATTTCTTATTTGGTGATTTTTCAAAGTCGGTCTTTTTTATTTTTCTATTACTGCCTGCTGACTCTTGTATTTTTTTGAAACCGCATTTTGGACATTGATAAATTCTGCTACCTACACTGTATTTACCATTATACGGCACTTCTAATTCAAATACTTCTTGACAATTTTTACATGTGTTGCTCACAATTCTTACCATTTACGAATTACCTACAATGATTTTGAACTTAAGCGTTATTGAAAAATTATCGTCAGTTGTATTGAACAGAACCAAGTCCATACAAAATCCCGTTTGGTTTCCTTTAGAGTGTTATACTCAGGGGGTAGAGGTGAACTTTGTTCTTGTATTTGTTACACTCTTTTGAAACTTAAGTATTTCTGTAAAATCATTCTTCGATCTGATGGGTGATTGGGGTATCTCGCTCTCTTTTTCTAATTTTTAGAGTGCTTTTTTTTAAATTTTTTCTTTTTTTGCTGCTCACTCTTGTATTTTTTAACTCGTTGATTGGATTCGGATAGTTTCTCACCTTTCTGCTTCCTCCCGTCTTTTTTCTTTGATTTTTTCTCTACCATCTTTTGAAATCAATGTTGAATACATGGCTCGTGTTAATTAGATTTTGTGCCTAATATGGGTGCAATTAGCCATGACGTTGATTATTCCTATCTGAAGATTACGTCGTGTTTCATGATTATTCTGACATGTCTCTTGTCTTTGATGATGTACATTCTGAATCTTTTCTTTCGTTATCTTTTTTATTAAAGATGATGTCTGAATCGCCTTCTTTCTTCTCAAACTCATCAAATTCTTCTTTTTGCTTAATCATTATTTTGCGATATTCCTCCTCGACATTCATGGATCATCTACACAGATTTTGAACTTAAGCCTATTGAAATAAAAATAATGTGAATCATAGACAGGTTAATAGTCTAATTTTAGGCACAAATTGCATGTTTTCAGACTCTCAAAACATTCGCCGTGCAATTTTATCTAAATGGCAAGAGTCTCTTTCAAAGCATGGAAACTTATTTTCATCTGATTCTGTGAGTGGATCTAGTCCTCCTTCCGTATTTGTTGGATCTTACGATTATCCTAAGGTCTTTGTTGGTCCTATGGTGCCACCAATTCATGGTGATACAAGTTTACTTGACAGTCCCGAAAAGTGGAAAGGAAAATCATTAGAAGACATTGTTAATTTTAGATTAAACTTGGTTAGAGGAATACAAAAAATCCCCATTGAGCAGACTGATGGCCGTTACATTGAAAATCTCCAAGAAGTTGCAATGTCGTCAAAACCTATTGACTCTGATCTGATTTTTCAAAAAGCAACTTCCCCCAATGTCACTTTGGATGGGGAAAGTGCACCTTTTGGCCCAATAGGAGAAATTAAATCTGCAAAATTTTCTAATACTTCTTCTGTCAAATCTATTGAAAAAATATACTATGATAAAGATTTGAAAGCACAAGATGCAGTATTGAATTTGTATAATTCTGGAATTGAAATTTCAAAAATTCAAAAATGTTTTAGCATCGGCATGCTTGGACAAAAAAGAAAATTGGTTCCTACTAAATGGAGTATTACTGCAACTGATGATATTATATGTAAATCCCTTACTGAAGATGTTCTCAATTTTAGTATAATTGATTCTCATAGAATTTTTTCATATGAACATTTGGGAAATATTTTCACAATTGTATTATTTCCTCATAGGTGGGTCTATGAAATGATTGAAGCTTGGTATTCTAACGGAGTAATTGGTTTTGGTTCTGACTATGAAGACGCCCGTGGAATTGATCACCCTCCAGCAATTGCCGGCGCATATTTTGCAGCAAAATTGGGTGTTTTGGAATATTTGAATAAAAATAAAATTCAAGCAGGAGTCATTATTTTACGAGAAATTAGACCAGAATATGCAATTCCTGTGGGTGTATGGCAAGTTCGTGAAGGAATTCGTGAGGCTATGAAACAAAACCCAATACTTGCTGATGATTTTGAACATGCATTGCTTTTGGCATCAAACAAAATGAGTATTAGCAAATCTGAATGGCTTTCTCATGGAAATATTGTTGAATTAATGCGACAAAAAACAATCTCTGACTTTTTTTAGATTTACGACGATGACTTCTTTTCATTCCGATGGCATACATTAAATCATAGATTTTCATTGAAATAATATAATGAGTACTGAAACGTCGGAATCTGCATTTTCTAATTACGGTCTATACACTATTCGCGATAATCTTGAACTGTTTATGCCTAACACTGAAATTAAAATTGAACGAATGGGACCAAATGTTTTTTCTTATATTAGAAACGACTCTGAATCTAATCTAGTTAAAAAAATAATTCCAGTTAAATCTGATCAACTCACAATTGAGATCTCTCCAATCCGGCCACTGAACTATCCTGCGAGAAGAACAAGTTATGTCTATTTAGAACTTGAGACTCCTGTTTTTTTATCTGAAAACTCTGCAGCTACTATTTTTGCTCGCTGCCCTATAGAGATTGGCGTATTTTTAGTTCATGACGGCCACAAGGACTCTCTGGATTGCTTTACCTGCGACCCTGTAAATTCAAGATTTGCGCTTTATGGGGCGCCTGATTCTGGAACTTTGTGCAAATATGCCCATTCTGAGATTGTTGAATCTTATGAAGACTCCACACCGTACATTGATGCAGTTTTGGAAATAAATCTTCAAAACGAACTGGACGAGGGACACTCTGTTTCTAAAATTATTTTTCCAATATTTGACAACTCTGTTTATTACAAGGATTCAAAGGCGATAATTGATTCTATTGAAGCTGTGTTGAAGAAAAAACTTACCTTAGAGGTCTTTGATGTTTCCAAAAAATCCATTCAGACTGATTGGACTTTGTCTCCGTCATACGTGCGCGATATGGTTGTCAAATCTATTGACATGGGTGTTGACTGATGGTTTTAGATTTCCTACAGAGTCTAAGTGAAATAGAAATTGTAGGCGGTTTGACGCTTCTATCTTTATTTGTCGGGGGAATAATAATGGGAGTCGGCATAATTATTGCTAAGACTGTAAGATTGCTTTTTACAAAATACTATGCACCAAAATTATCTCAGGATACTGCCAAGAATTTTGGCAAGATCATCTATTTTGGAATAATAATTATTGCATTTTTGCTGTTTACATCTTCCACAGGCGTTGATTTATCGGGCCTCCTTGTGGCGGGCGGGATATTTGGAATTGTAATTGGTTTTGCGACACAATCTGTCGTTTCAAATTTAATTTCAGGAGTTTTCTTAATGTTGGAGAAACCTGCCAGACAGGGGGATTCTATCGAGCTTCCAAGTTTGAATATTTCTGGGGCTTTATTGGACATTGGCACTTTCTCTGTCCGAATAAGACTGTTTGATGGAACAATCATGCGTGTTCCAAACGAATCTGTTTTCACATCTACTATTAGATCACTCACTTCCACTCCTGTAAGGCGTTCTGAATGTGTGGTGGGAATTGCGTACAAAGAGGACATTGACGCTGCTACAAATGTCATTAACAAAGAGATTCGCAAAACAATGCCTTTTGTTTTAATGCTGCCAAAACCCGAATTCCGTATAAAAGAATTGACTGATTCAAGCGTAAATATTGAAATTTTGGTGTGGCATCCTAGAGAAGACTGGGGAGAGGTGGCTCCAAAATTGCTCAAGGTTGTTAAAAAAGCTCTGGATGACAACGGAATAGAGATTCCATTCCCTCAGCGCGTAATTTGGAATGCAAAAGAATAATTTTTTTATTTCTTTATTTCTATGCTTGGATTGTTTTTAGATGCTCTTTTCTTCTTAATCAAACTGAACATGATCATTCCCACATTGATAATCGAGATGATTTCAATCAAATCTACGCCGTACAAGAGCCAATCAATTACGGGGTGAACTCTTGACACAATTCCCGCTTCTAGCATGATGTCTGCATTCCATATCATGTGTGGAATTTGAATGAATTGTATTATTGCAATGAGTATTACGCTACCTAGGATTTTGTTTTCATACCAGTTCCAAAACTTATTCCATGCATTCATGTAATACATTATTTTTTAATTCTATTAAACACACCTAAAATTAGATTCTCCTAATTAGACTGGACTAATTATTTTAGGAATAAAAATAATTAGTTAAAACTAATCTATCCACATATCTTTGTGAATGAAATTCTTTGTAGTGGCGCTATACTCACTTAGCATTCCATATCCGCATTTTTTCCCCGAATTAGTATATTCAAAATATAATCCAGTATGAAGTGGTTCTGAACCTGAATCAGCTTTTTTCCATATCTCGGAATTAATGAAAAACCAATAGTGTTTTTCCATGGTTGGCATGACCGGACCTAAATTATATGAACTGACATCGTTTGATTCTATTGCTTTACGTGTAAGTGGTTTGTCACTTCTTACAAATTTTGCAATAACGCCAACTGCAGGTAATTCACCGAAATTTTTTATGGTAACATCAAACTGACAGTCATCACTGATGGATTTCTCCATTTTTTTAATAGGACCAGTAGGGCCAATCCAAGGTCTTAAACGGTATTCTGTTTATATAGTGCTCATTTTTGTAACAATCTCCATGTGCTTAAATGTCCTAATGAGGGCAATTGCCAATACTACGGTGCCAACCCCTGTTAACCAGTGAGCAATACCAATCCATATTTCTATTTCATGACTTAATTTCATACCGTGATCAGCATTTTCTGAAGAGACAATTTCTTCAGCAAAAATACTTAACGTAAAACTAGAACTAACTAAGAGTAAAGCACCGATTGTAATTAGTATGATTTTATTCATTAGTAACTAAGTTTTCTAAATTTACATAGTATTCAAAGATTATCTTTTTCATTTAACTATTTTGCCAAATAATCTGTAAAATTTATGATCTAACAAAAAATAGACTTTGCTAGAATCACTAAAAGAAAAGAGGATAAAAGAAAACAATATCTTTTTTAATAATAATTGCTATTCTCAATGTATGCGATTCGGAGCCTCGGAGATAATGTATTCTATTATGATTGTACCTACCGTAATAGGATGTGCGTTTGGAGTCTGGTTCTATATGCAGATAATCTGAATAATTATGAATAGTAAATAGTATGCATGTTTTTTAAAAAAAGTTGGCAACATTTTTTGATGACTATTTACAATTAGAAAAGATTCGTTATTGAAGAAAAATTGAACAATCTATGAATGAAATACTATACTTTTGATTACATGGACTCATTGAGATTTGATTCTTTCTTTTTTCATCCAGATTGTTCTATTTTTATGATCAATTAATTCTATATTCATTTCATTTAATTTGTCACGAATTTTATCTGCTTTTTCAAACTGTTTTTCTTTTCTATACTCTTCTCTGTTTTTAATTAATTCATCAATTTCTTCTTTCTCGCTATCTGTAATTTCTGGAATTAGTAATCCTAAAATTTCTTGCATTCTCTTTAATTCTTTTTTTATTTCATCGGCATTGTTTTTTCCTAATTTTTCATCAGCAGCTAATTTATTGGTCTCTTTTACCAGTTGAAAAAATGCTGATAATGCTAGATGTGTGTTAAAGTCATTATCTAAAGAATTATCAAAATCAATACCTAATTTCTTTATCATTTGTGTAATCTCTTCACTATTTTCATTATTGGCATGAACTAATTCATAATGGCAGGTCTCAACTTGCCTCCATTTAGTTAAATTCTCTTTTAGCAATTCTTCAGAATAATCAATTGGTTTTGAATAGTGTCCTGACAAACAAAATAGTCTGATTATGTTGGGTCCCCAATTTTCTAAAACATGTTTAATTGATTTTACGTTCCCTGTCGATTTTGACATTTTTTCACCGTCGATTGTCACCATTCCCACATGCATCCAAATTTTTGCAAACTGACTATTTGTACATGATTCTGATTGAGCAATTTCGTTTTCATGGTGGGGGAAAATTAGATCCCTCCCACCTCCATGAATGTCAAAGTTCTCCCCGAGATACTTTACACTCATTGCGGAGCATTCTATGTGCCATCCTGGCCTTCCTTTGCCCCACGGACTATCCCATGTTGGTTCCGTGTCTGAGAATTTCCATACTGCAAAGTCTAGCGGATCTTTTTTTTGCTCATCAACTGCAATTCTTGAACCTGACTGGAGTTCATCTGTTTTCTTTTTTGATAACTTGCCGTAGCCTGGAAATTTTGACACTGAAAAATAAACGCCGTTCTTTGAAGTGTATGCGGTCCCTTTCTCAATTAGTTTTTCTATAAACTTGATGATGTCGTCTATGTGCTCTGTTGCTTTTGGATAGTTTGTTGCCCGCTTTACATTCAATCCGTCAAAATCTTTGAAATAATTTTCAATGTATTTCGTACTGATCTCTTCCGCCGTTGAATTTTCTGCCTGTGCCCTATTGATTATTTTATCGTCCACATCTGTAAAATTCTGAATCAATTCTATCCCTATCCCCTTGTTTTCGAGATATTTTCTAAGAACATCAAAAACTATGATTGTTCTTGCATGACCTATGTGAGATTCATCATAAACAGTTACCCCGCAAAGGTAGATTTTCACATTTTTTGAAATGTCTAATTCTTGTTCTATATTGGATAATGTGTCTTGTATCTTCATGGCTGTTCGCTGTCTGGTTTTTGTGATGGCAATCTTTTATGTTCGCTGTTTGCATTTAGCCGACGGATTTTTTCTATTACATCTCTGTCTATCTGGGTGATTTTTTCTGTTTCCTCAACTGTTAATTTTTTCTCAAGCAGACAATACAGGATGGAGTCGATTTCCTCATATGGCACTCCTAATTCTTTTTCTGCCTCATGCTCTTTCCATAAATGCGGGCTACTTTTCTTTGAGATTATGTTTTCTGGAACTCCCAAATATTTTGCAATTTCCCTTAACTGAATCTTGTATAGTGAGATGATTGGCGTGATATCAGATGCCCCGTCCCCAAATTTTGTAAAGTACCCAATCATGTGTTCACTTTTGTCGCTTGATCCTAATACGAGATAATTTTTAGAATTCGCATAATAATACAGGATGTTCGTTCTGACCCTTGCGCGGAGATTGCCTCTTGATTTCTCATTTGGCTCAAGGTACATTGCATATTCGTTAATGATTGGTTTGATGTCTATTAACTTGTATTCTATTCCTGTTAACGCAATCATCTTCATTGCATCTTTAGTTTCAGAATCTGGCGTAATGGCAGTGTCTGGCATCACTAATGCGAGTGTTTTGTCTTTTAGTTTTCTTTTACAAATGTATGCTATGACTGCAGAATCGATGCCCCCACTTAATCCCAATATCACTCCATTGACATGGCTTTTTTCCACCTGATCTGATATGAATTTTTCAATTGTCTCGGTGATGGAAGCGTAATCCTGATTTGTAATTTCATTGATGATGTCTTGATTCAACAATTAGATTTTAGAATGTGCGAGAATAAACCTTATGCCTAATATTGAATCCTGATTAGTTCACTTTGAACATGGTTGCTGGAACTGTTCTTCGTCAACTCCTATGTATGTTATTTTGGCCTCTTCTGCAAAAGCAAACTGTGTGATGTCTACAATCATGATTCCTAATGGCACTGGGAGAATTATCTTGCTTTGATTCCTTTTTTCAGCATAAAAGAAGTGTGCGAACATTCCAACTCTGGAAGTTTACGATTTTTGTCATTTTATAAGATTACACAACTTGTAACCCGTATGCGGTCGTATTTTTTTGAATTTACACGGTATTTTTGTAATCAAATGTCTATGTAGATGCCGTCATCTCTGGCTTGTACTGGGTATGTTTCAAGTTTTACGTCTTTGAGATAGTCTGTCAACTCCCCTGTCTTAATGTTGTAATGCCAAAAATGCAGTGGACATTCCACGATGTTCCCTTCCAGTTTTCCAGGTGCGATTGACCCATCTTGATGAACGCAAAGATCATCCATCGCATGATATCCGTCTTGATTAAAAACTGCTATTTGCTTACCGTCGACTTTGAAAGCTTTCCCTCTCCCTTCTGCTACTGCTCCTTTATCTGCAATTTTCTTCCAAGTCAATATTTTTGTGATATCCTTGTCATTTATTTACATTCGCATGATAGAATTTTATACGGTGATTCACGTGTGTTGTTATTGAGCAAAGTAAAGACTAGTCCAAAACTGATCCAGGAAGGCAAGTTATCTTATGAATGGGCTAAATCTCACATGCAAATCCTTGATAATACTATCAATCGATATAAAAAATTAAAGCCTCTAAAGGGAATCACACTTGGATTCTGTTTACACATTACAAAGGAAACGTCTGTTTTACTCATGGGTGCTAAAGAATTGGGCGCTACAGTTGCATGCTGTGGAGGAAACCCGCTAACTACACAAGACAACATCGCCGCATTTTTGGCATCTCAGGGAATCAATGTATATTCTTGGCATGGACAGTCAGTCAAAGAATATGATTGGTGTATTGATCAAGTTCTAAAACATAAACCAACAATTCTCACCGACGACGGTGCCGATATGAACATCAAAGCACATTTTGATAAACGATTTATGGACATGAAAATTTTAGGGGCCACTGAGGAAACAACTGCAGGAGTCACTAGAATTAGAGCTGTGGAAAACCAAGGAAAACTGCGTTACCCCGTAATCTTAGTTAATGAAGCGTATACAAAACACATGTTTGATAACCGGTACGGGACAGGCCAAAGCACCATTGACGGATTCCTTCGAGCGATGAATCTCCTGATGGCCTCAAAACGGGTTGTAGTTGTCGGATATGGTTGGGTAGGACGTGGCGTGGCGTCAAGATTTAATGGAATGGGTTCCAAAGTTATTGTAACCGAGGTGGATCCTGTGAAAGCTCTCGAAGCCCATATGGATGGATTTGAAGTAATGCCAATGAATGCAGCTGCGAAGATTGGTGACATGTTTGTCACGTGCACTGGAATGACCAGTGTAATCCGCAAAGAGCACATTTTACAAATGAAAAACGGTGCCATCATGGGCAACGTCGGCCACTTTGATGTTGAAATTGATGCCAAGTTCTTACTCAAATCTTCAAAGTCTGTCAGAGAAGTAAGGCCAAATCTTGATGAGTGTACTTTGAAAAACGGAAAAATAGTTTATTTGATTGGGCAAGGCCGTCTTGCAAACCTGGTTGCAGCAGAAGGACATCCTCCAGAAGTCATGGCACAATCATTTTCAAATCAAATCCTTTCTGTATTGTATATTCTTAAAAACCATAAAAATATGGAAAATAAGATCATCAACGTTCCAGAGGAAATTGATAAGCAAATTGCAGTTGATGCCCTAGATGCAATGGATGTTAAAATTGATAAATTAACTCCTGAACAAGTAAAATATGCAAACAACTGGTAAACTTCTTAACCTCAATCCCGTCACTGACTAATATCAAATGAACAAAAAAGCTATCATTACAAGTGCGTTACCCTATGCAAACGGCGAGATTCATTTAGGACATGTCGCATCAACATATCTTCCAGCAGATGTAACTAACAGATTCCTGAAAATGAACGGTGTTGAGTCATACTATGTTTGCGCGTCTGATGATTTTGGAACACCTATTCTGATTCAATCCGAAAAAGAGGGAAAAACTCCTGCCGAATACGTGGCTCACTGGAATAAGCGAGACTATGATGACTTTACTGCATTTAATATTAAATTTGATTATTTTTACAAAACCAGCTCTCCTGAAAACATTGCCTTCGTTCAAGACGTTTTCAAGAAATTAAATGATTTAGGGCATATTTACGAAAAAGAAATCATCCAATTCTATTGCAATAACGACAAAAAATTTCTGCCTGACCGATATGTGAAGGGAGTCTGCCCCTATTGCAAGGCTGAGGATCAGTATTCTGATCTCTGTGAAAGTTGTGGTCGTGTACCTGACGAAATCACTGATCCAAAATGTTCTCTTTGCGGGCAACCTCCGACTAAAGAAAAAACAAAACATTATTTTTTCAAACTCAAAAATTTTGCCGATTCCTTAGAAAAATGGTTGGAAGAAAACCAACACCTGCAAAAAGATGTTAAAAAATATGTCCAAAACTGGATCAAGTCTGGATTGATTGATTGGGATATTACGAGAGATATTCCGTGGGGGGTGCCAGTCCCGCTTGATGGTGCAGAAGGCAAAGTTTTCTACGGTTGGTTTGATAATCATTTGGCATACATTTCAACTGCAATAAAGTTCCTCAATGATAAGGGAATTGACGGAAAAGAATTTTGGAATTCTGCTGATATTTACCATTTCATTGGAAAAGATATCGTATATCACCACTATCTTTTCCTACCTGCGATGAGACTGGGGATTGACTCGGAATACAAGCTTCCTGATTACATTCCAACTCGAGGGCATCTGACTTTACAATCAAAGAAAATTTCAAAAAGTAGGAATTGGTACATTGGTTTGAAACAATTTTTAGAATATTATCCTGCTGACTATCTTCGGTTCTATCTGATTTCCATCAATCCCTATTCACAAGATGACTTGAATTTTGATTGGGATGATTTTACAACTAGAATTAATTCGGAACTGATTGGGAACCTTGGAAATTTTGTCAATAGGGCGCTTGGATTCACCAAAAAAGCGTTTGATGGGATAGTTCCAGAACCTGATTCTTTTGACGAAAAAGATTCTGATGCGGAAGAAAAGATAAAAAATCTGTCTGCTGATGTTGGTTCACTTATGGAGCAAAATCATCTTGACAGGGCTTTGAAAAAAATCATGGAGTTCTCATCTTTCTTCAATCAATATTTTCAACACAAAGAGCCTTGGAAAAAAGGTCCTGGGACTGCAAACTGCGTGTATCTTTCAGTAAATGCTGCAAGAGCCATATCTATAGCACTCTTCTCATTTCTGCCTGAATCTTCACAGAAAATTTGGGAGCAGCTTGGATTGGACGGGGAGATAAGCAAATCTTCATGGGGTGATATGTCATTATTGGGAATTGCACCAAATCATGTACTGGGTGATGCATCGCCAATATTTGCTAAAGTAGAAGAATCTGATATAGAAAAACACAAAAGCCAATTGGGCCCATCTGAGTAATTATGAAATCAATCCCCAGAATTTCTACAAGGGGTTACTATGATCTTTCTAATGGGATGACACTGAAAAATAATTCATACTATACATATCCAAAAAACGATTTTAAAAAATTAATCAATTCACAAGAAATCACAATTATGATACATGGGTTGAGAAATGATAATGCAGGAGCTATCACTAAAGTCATTTTAGCCCAAAAACAATTACGAAAATTGGGATATGTCTACCCTGTAATTGGATATAGTTATGATTCAAACATCATTGGTGCTCATTTAATCAAACATGCAAAAAATGCTCTTGATGTAGGTCAAAAAATTGCAATAAAAAATGGAAAAAACCTTGGAAAATTTATTGAAGATTTTAAAACTAACAATCCTAAAACAAAGATAAGGCTAATGGGCCATTCTTTAGGTTCACAAGTAATTTTGAGCACTGTTGAATATCTTGCAAAAAAGAAACAAAATGTTGGAATTATAGAAGGTGCGTATTTTTTTGGTGCGTCAATAACTAGCGATGTCCCGTCATCAAAAAAATATGGAAAAATTCTCCAATCAATAATCCACTCAAAAATAGTAAATCACTATGCTCCTAAAGATGAAGTTCTTCTATGGGCAAACAAGGAAAAATATGTAAACGGTCCACTTGGTCTAAACGGTGCAACTGGTAAACCAATAAGAAAATATCGTCAAAAATTAGTCAAGCCAAAAAATCATCGTTTTGCTAGTTATGCTCAAGTTTTGAACTCATATCCTTAGTTATTCTGAACGTATTGGTTTAGTATGATTCGTGCATTAGTTTTTTATATAAAAAACCATATTCATATTTTATCATGAACAGAAGCCTGAATTCTTCAAACAATAAATCTATTTTGTATCATCTTCACATTTTAGATGAACAACATGATGTACCTGCAGATCTTTCAGAATACCCTTGTTAGTTACTAGAATGGTTTTTAGATAACTTTTATCAAAATGATTCATGAATGGAATAAACTGTGATAATTGTTTCACCGGATACCGGCCTGGACAGTTAATAGCATGTGATCAATGTGGTTCAGAATTTTGTGATAGTTGTATAAAAAATCATAAACACTAATGTTTGATTTAAAAAAATCAAAACTTCATAAGATCCATTTTTAATCAAAATCTATGATTCGCTCAGTAAATTTTGTAGTTTTAGGTAAACAAGACATTGCAGCAGAATTTGGAAAAAAAGGAACTGAAACTGATCTTACTCTTTATGATAGAAAAGAGGCCGATGTTATCAAAACTTGGGTTGTCCCTAGCGGATTTCCAGATAAAATTCAACCCCTGTTTCAGGCAATAAACTTGGCAGAATATGTAATATTTCATGTAGATAAATTAGATAAATTCACTGGAGAACAAATCATTGCACTTGATTCACTAAAAAAAGAAAAAGGAATTTTGTCACACACATTTGATGTCGATAAATCAAAATTAGATTTAATGATAAAGGGAACTGTAGTTGAAAAATACATCAAAGTTGATCAAGACAAAATTAAAGAAGAAATGGATAAACTTGAACCAATTTCAAATGATGACCCTTCTGAGATGGTAATTGATCATTGTTTTGATGTAAAAGGTGTTGGAACTGTAATTTTAGGTAAGGTGACTAGTGGAACAATAAAACAATATGATAATTTAAAATTATATCCTGCCGGAATTGATGTTTTGATAAAGTCCATTCAAATGCATGATGATCCTGTTACTGAATCTATTTGTCCTGCACGTGTTGGATTGGCAGTAAAAGGTGTAAAACCTGATGATGTTGGACGTGGTGATGTGATTTCAAAAGAAGGTGCAGTGGAAATTAAAACTGAACTTGAACTTGATTTTCAAAAGAACCCTTTTTACAAAAATGACATTGCTGAAAATCAGGGTTGTTTGGTAAATGTTGGATTACAAATAAAATCTGCAAAATTTACATCCGTTTCTCCTCTGAAACTGGCATTTGAGAAACCAATTGTATACAAAAAAGGTCAAATTGCTGTAATTTTAAAACCTGAATCAACTACAATTAGAATTCTCGGTAGTGGAAAAATCAAATAAATTTTCTGTTTATTTAAATAATAATCTATGAAAATCATTTTTGTGAAAAAGAATTTCTATTTTCTAACATCAATTTTATTTTCAGTTTTATTATTTTCAGGATTTTCCTATTCTGATGCTCAAATATTTTCGCAAAACGGCAAGGTTGTAGTAATTGGATTTGGTATTGGACATGCTGACACATTGGAGAAAACATCCGTGGTTGGTGCTCAAACTCTTTTAAAAAATTCTGTAATTTGGGCTAGTGGAACTGAATCTCCTAAAATTTTACTCTTAGTTGACTATTCAATTGATACATCCAGTATGGATTCAAAAGATTCTGCTTTCATTGAATATACTTTATCTGAATTCTCCATTGTTAAAAAAATTGATTCTACTGATGGAATTAGTATTATCAATTGAACTTTATGAAGACCGAGGAATTGCTAATGTCTATCACTCTGAGGTATTATTTGACTTTGGAGGGTTGGTAATGGATGAAAACAATCTGACCTCAATTATTTATGAAAAAGATTCCTTGACAACAATCAATGATCCAAATGAATTGCTCTCGCATGCATCACTACAAATTTTAGAAAAAGATACAGATAATGGAGTATTACAACTCAAAGTCAAATTCCAAAAACCAATGGATACATCAAGTGTTCAAATTGTGACTTGGGATTTGGAAAGAAATACCTCTATCAAAACATTTGAAAATATTCTAAGAATTGAAACACCACAAGAATCTAACAAAGAAATTCCAAACTGGGTAAAGTCTTCTGCTAGTTGGTGGTCAAATGGTCAAATTTCAGATGATGACTTTGTACAAGGATTGGAATTCCTAGTCAAAGAAGATATTATTTCAGTTAAAGATGTAACCTCTGCTGAATCATCCTCAGAAATTCCATCGTGGATTAAAAATAATGCAAAGTGGTGGTCTGAAGATTCACTTTCTGATGATGAATTTGTTTCAGGAATTGAATATTTAATTAAAACAGGAATACTTAGTGTACAAAAATAATGAATAGATTAATTCTCAGAGTTTCTGTATTTTTTGTATTTATGGCATTATACACTGCGTCATATTATATTGGAACATTTGGTGATGTTAGTAATGAGGAATCTTTGGCATTTGTCGAAGAATTTGGAGAATTATTAGAAAGTATAGATACATTTGGAATTTTTGCAAATAATGCAATTTTGTCATTACCTATGTTTATTCCGGGAGTTGGGGTTGCATGGGGGCTGTTTTCTGGTTGGTCAACAGGATATGCGTTTGCATCAATTGCAGCTACTACTCCTGCATTAGCTGATTTTCCACCATTAGCCATTTTATATTCATCAGCGTTTGGTTTTGTTGAACTAGTTGCATACTCTATTGGAACGTCTCGTGGATATTTACTAATTTGGAGTATCATTAAAAGAAAGAAACTCAGTGTAGATATGATTCCTGTATCTATAGAGATTGCAGTAGTAATTGCACTGCTTTATGTTGGTGCAGTATTGGAATTTGATTTAATCAAAGATTTTTTGTAATTTAATTACTCTTCTTTATTCTAGTTTGATGTGGATCCAATACGTTCATGCCCTATTTGTCCAGAATGTGGTTCAAAACGATTCATTAGACTTCCTGGTGACAAGGTTACTGTCAAATGTCGTTCATGTGATAGAATAATCTCTATCTGAATTTCATAGTTAATATTTGCAATATTCTTGTCAGAATTATGGCAAAAACATGGAAAGATACTGATATCAATCTTGATCTAATTAAAGATCAAACAATTGCTGTAATTGGTTACGGAATCCAAGGTGATGCACAAGCAAACAACATGAAAGACTCTGGTCTTAATGTAATAATTGGTCTTAAGAAAGGCGGTAATAGCTGGAAAAAGGCACAAGCTGATGGTCACAAAGTAATGTCTGTTGCAGATGCAACTAAACAAGCAGACATTGTTCACATATTGATTCCTGACATGATTCAAGGTCAAGTATACAAAGATGAAATCGGACCAAATCTTTCAGAAGGAAAAGCATTGTCATTTTCTCATGCAGCTGCAATCTATTGGAAATGGATTGAAGCACCAAGCAACGTTGATTTAATCATGGTTGCACCAAAGGGACCTGGTTCTAAAGTCCGAGAAACATACCTTGATAATTTTGGAACTCCTGCAATTGTTGCAGTTGAACAAGATTTTACAGGAAAAGCTTGGGATAGAACATTGGGAATTGCAAAAGCAATTGGTAGTGCAAGAGCCGGATTAATCAAAACTGCTTTCAAAGAAGAAGTCGAAACTGATTGGTTTGGTGAACAAGCTGACCTTTGCGGTGGAGCAGCTTCTATGGTTACAAATGCATTTGAAACTCTTGTTGAAGCAGGATATCAGCCGGAAATTGCATACTTTGAAGTTTTACATGAACTCAAACTCATTGTAGATATGATTCAAAGATATGGGATTAATGGAATGTGGAGACGTGTAAGCGAAACTGCCAGATATGGCGGACTAACACGTGGGCCAATGGTAATGGATAAATCAAACAAAGAGAACATGAAAAAAGTTCTCACCATGATTCAAGACGGCACATTCAACAGCGAGTGGATTTCCGAATATCAGAAAAACGGAAAAGATTCATTTGATAAACACATGAAAGTATATGACGAACACCAAATTGAAAAAGTTGGTAAAGAAATGCGTAAAATGATGTGGCCTGATTCCACAGAATAATCTTTTTTCTTATATTTTTCTCAGTTTAGATACGCCGGTTGTGATGTGATCGATGATTGTTTGTAACGGTGTACCTGGACCAAACACATGATCAACTCCTGCTTTTACAAGTTCATCATGATCAATGTCTGGAATTACTCCGCCTCCGACTATCAAAACATCTTTGATTCCTTTCTTTTTTAGCGTCTTGACTACTCTTGGAAAGAGTGTCCCGTGTGCTCCGTTTAACAAACTCATTGCAATCACATCCACGTCTTCATCTTCTGCAATTTGTGCAATTCTGTCCGGAGTGGCAAAAAGCCCTGAATAGATTACCTCCATTCCTGCATCTCTGAACGCCCTGCATAACACAAGGGCTCCCCTATCGTGGCCATCAAGCCCTAACTTGGCAACCAAAATTTTGATGCTTCGTGATGCTGCCTTTTGCTTCATAATGATAGTTGTATTTTGGGATATTTTAAAAGGTTTATTTGATTTTCATCCATTTCCCCTCCAAATATATTGATTCAGCCATCAACAGTGACGGTAAGATATGACTGAAGGCGTTTGCGATTTTTGTAAGGGCGGAGGTTCTTCATCTACAAACATGTGTGTTTATTGTAACGGGACTGGAGAATGGAACCAAGCAGCACAAGCATATGTGAAAAATCATATTTGCCAATGCATTGTACTTGATAGAAAGTTCTGCCCTGTCTGCAATAAAGCGTGTCATCACGATACCAGCCTGAATCCTAAACAAACTATTGATCCTGGTTACGGGGGCAATTCAACTCCTGAAATTACCGTTGTGATGTAGTGAAAAAATCACATTACACTTCTATTAAATACTCACACTTCTTATACCTGAGATAAGATTCCAAATCATGTTTCAGGGTATCCTCATTCTCTATGTCTCAATTACCAATTTTCAAAAAAACGGGATGGCTTTCTAAATGGAAACCCCGTCATGTGCACGTTGTGGAAAGAACTCAATTCTATCTGACGAAGTTACAGGTGAACAGTTTTGTGGCAAGTGCGGATATGTGATTGATGGAAAATCCCAAGAGTCTGGCCCCGAATGGAGATCGTTCCAAAAAGATGGCGGCGCTGATCCTGCAAGAACCGGCGCTCCTTCATCCCTTATGATACATGACATGGGCTTGTCTACTGTAATTAATCCTCTAAACAAAGATGCGTCTGGAAAACCCCTTTCCACATCTATGAAAAGCACTATTGAGCGATTGAGAACTTGGGACAGCAGAAGTCAAGTTCATGCACCTGTTGATAGAAATTTGAGACAGGCTCTGAGTGATTTGAATAAATTAAAAGATAAAGTTTCAGTTCCTGCCAATGTTTTGGAGAAAGCAGCATATATTTACAGAAAAGCATTGGAGAAAAAATTGGTTCGTGGAAGATCCATCTCTGCAATGATTGCCGCATCTCTTTATGCCGCCTGTCGAGACACTGAAACTCCAAGAACTCTGAAGGATGTCTCGGATGCTGCAAACGTTAAGCGAAAAGACATTGCAAGATGCTACAGATTATTACACCATGAACTGGAGCTAAAAATGCCTGTAGTTGATTCTATTCAGTGTATTGCAAGAATTTCAAGCAAACTTGAGATATCTGAAAAAACAAAACGATATGCCGTCAAAGTGCTCAAAGAGGCACAAGAACGTAAAGAATCTGCGGGAAAGGATCCTATGGGGCTTGCAGCAACCGCCCTCTATCTATCGTGTGTTAAGAACGGAGTGTCCATCACACAGCGAGATCTTGCTGAAGCTGCAGGGGTGACTGAAGTTACAATAAGAAACCGTTACAAGGGATTAAAAGCAGACCATCCTGTAAAATAACATCACTGTTTGTCTTGCAATGCAGAGTGCAATTACGTGGGATGAAAAATCCGATCCCTGGACATGATGCAAAATAGAAAATCTACTTAAAGTGCAACCAAATTACCAGAAATATGGATGTAAATCCAACCAATTACAATCTTACGTTTGAACCTGATCTCAAAAAATTCACGTTTAATGGAATTGAATCAATCTCAGCTGATTGCAAAAAACTAACGAATCTAATCACGATGCACTGCGCCGAATTAAAAATCACATCTTGCCAGGTGACATCAAAAGGGAACATCGTCAAATCCTCGCATAAGACCAACGAGAAGAAAGAAGAATTGGAAATCAGATTGTCTGAAAAAGTCAAAGGTACAATTACAATTGATTTGAAATTCCAAGGAATTCTGAATGACCGGCTGCTTGGATTTTACCGCAGCCAGTACACTCAAAACGGAAAAACCAAATATCTTGCCACGACCCAATTCGAAGCAGCTGACGCCAGACGCGCATTTCCATGTTGGGACAAGCCTGAGGCTAAGGCGACATTTGATATTTCGATAATTGCGGATAACAAATTCACTGCCATTTCCAACATGCCTGTCAAGTCAAAGAAAAAAATTGGAGGTAAGACGCTATACATCTTTTCGAAAACCCCTGTTGTTTCCACATATCTGATCTACCTTGGCGTCGGGGAATTCGAATACCTTACAGGCAAGGTTGGAAAAATCCAGATCAGGGTTGTTACAACAAGGGGAAATAAATCAAAAGGACAATTCTCGTTAGACCTGGGAAAGAAACTTCTTGTTTCCTATGAAAAATACTTTGGAATAAAATACCCCTTACCTAAATTGGACTTGATTGCAGTCCCTGATTTTGCAGCAGGGGCAATGGAGAATTGGGGGGCGATTACTTTTAGGGAGACCATTTTACTGTATGACCCCAAGACGTCTTCCACCGGAACTAAGCAATTCATTGCAGAAGTAATTTCACATGAAATTGCCCACATGTGGTTTGGAAACCTTGTCACTATGAAGTGGTGGAATGATTTGTGGCTGAATGAAAGCTTTGCAACTTTCATGGCGACAAAATTTGTTGATAAATTTTACCCCGAATGGGATTTGTGGAATCAGTTTGTTGAGGATGCAATGAACGTTGCAATGGGTCTTGACTCGCTAAAAACAACACATCCGATAGATGTCACGGTGAACTCTCCAGCTGAAATTCGTGAAATTTTTGATGCGATTTCTTACGACAAGGGTGGCTGCGTGTTAAGGATGCTTGAACATTATGTGGGCGAACCAAACTTCCAAAAAGGCCTGAAAAAATATCTGTCTGATTTCAAATATAAAAACGCAAAGGGGCAAGATTTGTGGGATGCAATTGGCAAGGCGTCCAACATGCCTGTTTCATCTATGGTCAATACCTGGCTAAAACAGCCAGGATTCCCTCTGGTTGAAATTAGCCAGGACGGGGATACTCTGAAACTAAAACAGAAACGATACCTTCTAGAGCCTGACAAAAAATTCGGAAAGGGACTGTGGTCTATTCCGATGTCTCTGGGTTTGGAATCTGAGATTTCTCAAAAACTATTCACTACAAAATCAATGTCTGTGAAATTACCGAAGAACACTCTGGGTTTTGTCGCAAATTACGGTCGTAAGGGATTCTACCGTGTAAAATATGATGAGGGAATTTTGCTGGATTTGAAAATGCTAGTTGACGAAAAACGCATTCCTGCAATTGACAGATGGGCAATACAGAATGATCTGTTTTCTTTATGTGTCTCTGGAGACGAGCAAGTGAGAAACTATCTTGACTTTTCAGACGCTTACTTTGATGACGACAGTTACCTTGCATCAGTCAATGTCGCGCATAACCTGGCATCGTTGTATTTCCGTGCATTTGACGAGCCGTTTGCGGAAGAAATTCGTGGATATGCCGTAAACTACTTTGGAAAAATACTGTTTAATTTGGGGTGGGAGCCGCAAAAATCTGACAAACACACAGATGCATTGCTGCGCGGATTTGCAATTTCCGTGTTGGGAAAAATGGATGATGAGGAAGTTACTGACGAAGCACTTAGAAGATATAAAAAATTCCTGAAATCTCCAAGTTCAATCCCTCCTGATCTGGTGGAACCTATCTGTTCTATTGCCGCATGGAACGGAAATGCAAAAACACATGCTGAACTGACAAAACTATACAAAGATGCAAAAACCATGGAGGAAAAACTCCGGTTCTTGGGGGCTTTGTGTGGGTTTAAGGACAAGAAACTGCTCTTGAAATCGCTTGACTTTTCACAAACGTCGCAAGTTCGCTCCCAAAATATGCAGCTGCCAATCATGAAAGTTGCCGCAAATCCATACGGCGATAAAGTTTTGTGGCCATGGCTTAAGAAAAATTGGAAAAGCATTAACAAAAAAGTAGGACATGGAAATCCACTCTTTAACAGAATCGTGGCAAGCATCACCTCAATTGCCGATGACTCTATGGAGAATGAAATTAAAACATTTTTCAAAAAGAACCCCACTCCCGGTACAGAGCGCACTCAATCTCAAACTCTAGAAAGGATTAGAATAAATTCAAAATTCCTCAGACGCATGAGAAAAGAGTTCAAAGATGGCTAAAAAATTAGGTCCTCCGATATTTCTTGGAGTTTTCACCGTCCTGGCGATTGTATTTTTGACCGGCGGTGCATCTGATGACAATGACATTCTTCGTCAAACATTTCAAGTGGATGCGATTTACTATGATTCGGGGCATGTCGAGATTTCATATGTTGATAAATCTGGACAGACAGATTCTGTGATCATGGAGATACTTGGAATGGATGAATCTTTTCAAAAATCATTTCTTGGTTCCCAATTTGTTGAAATTGTCCCATTTCCAAACGTGCCAAAATATGGCTGGGCAATCCATCCGATAGTTTTGGAAATTGATCATTTGGAATTTGGCCACATTCAACTAAAAACCGAAATTCACGCACCTGGCCAACCAATTCCACCTGTAATCTATTCTCGACCGTAGATCGGGTACAAGATTTTATTGCACCTCTGAAAACTTGTGGTATCTTGGATTTAACTGCTGATTTAAAAAAAGGAAAGCGTGGAGCAATTGCAAAAGCAATTAGCATTGTTGAAAATGATCAAACAGAATCAAAAAAACTATTAAAAAAAATTTTCAAGTCTAGCGGGAATTCTATTATTATTGGGATTACTGGTCCTGCCGGAGCAGGTAAAAGTTCTTTGATTAACAAGACTGTAATGGCTATGAAAAAATTGGGTACAAAACCTGCTGTGTTGGCAGTTGATCCTACTAGCCACATTACAGGCGGTGCTATTTTAGGTGATAGAGTTAGGATGAGTGAATTAACTGATTCTGGAACATACATCCGAAGTATCGCATCCAGGGGTGCAACTGGTGCAGTTTCTCGTTCATTACGTAATAGTATTCGTGTTTTAGAATATGCTGGATTTAATCCAATAATTATTGAAAGTGTTGGAGCCGGACAAACTGAAGTAGAAATTTCAAATATCGCTGATATCATAGTTGTTGTTTTCAATCCAAACACTGGGGATAGTATTCAAACTATCAAATCTGGTTTAACTGAGATTGGAGATATTTATCTTGTTAACAAAAGTGACCTTAGTGGATCAAATCAATTATTTGATGCTGTTCGTGATTTCATTGGAGATTCTGAAAGAAACCCTGTAATTCTCAAGACATCTGTAAAAAAGAATTCTGGTATTGCAGTATTTGCTAAAACCCTAAAGGATATGATGAAATCTAAACAGAAATTCAAGGATGTAAAGGACAGAGAACGACTTGAAATCGAACTAAGAGATATTGTTTTAAACAACATCAAAGAAAAGATTGATGATATGCTAGTTTCTGATAAAACATTTTCAAAATATCTTAAAAAATTACAATCCAAAGACATTGACCCTTTCTTAGCTGCTGAGAAAATTACGAAATCTTTGATAAAGTGATTATATGGCTGCAAAAAAACCTGTAAAACAAAAAACACTCGAAAAGAAAATTTTCACTGATTCTACTTTTCTTGTAAAACGAATCTATCAGAAATCTCCAAAAAAGAGACCTGCAGAAGACGCAGGAACATTTCCTTTCACTAGGGGAATTCATCCTGAGATGTTCCGTGAGCGATTCTGGACCATGCGACAGTATTCTGGATTTGGTGATGCAAAACTAACCAATGAGCGATTCAAATTTATGCTTGACAAAGGCCAGACCGGCCTCAGCATGGCATTTGATTTGCCGACACAGATTGGATATGACTCTGATTCCCCGCAAGCTGAAGGTGAAGTTGGAAAGGTTGGCGTATCAATCACCTCGATCAAAGATATGATGACTGCATTTGATGGAATTCCATTGGGCAAAGTCAGCTCTTCGATGACGATTAATTCCACCGCATCCACGTTGTTGGCATATTACATTGCAGTTGGGGAGGCCCAGGGTTTCAAAAGCCATGAACTTCGCGGAACAACCCAGAACGACATTCTCAAAGAATACATTGCAAGAAACACCTACATCTATCCACCGCAACCATCCATGCGATTAATCGGCGACATGATAGAGTATTGTGCAGAAAAAGTCCCCTCCTGGTATCCTGTATCGATTTCAGGCTATCATATGAGGGAGGCTGGCTGCACTGCAACGCAGGAAGTCGCATTTACTTTGGCTAACGCCATTGCATACATTCAAACTTGCATTGACAAGGGATTAAAAATTGATGACTTTGCACCACGTTTGTCGTTTTTCTTTTGTTGCACTATAGAGTTCTTTGAAGAGGTTGCAAAGTTTAGGGTCGCTAGAAAAGTTTATGCAAAAATTCTCAAAGAAATGTTCCATGCAAAAAACCCGCGTTCGTTACAATTAAAATTCCACACTCAGACTAGCGGCGAATCGCTAACTGCACAGCAGCCAAACAACAACATCATCCGCGTTGCAATACAGACCATGGCTGCAGTTGCTGGCGGTACGCAATCATTACACACAAATTCCAGGGACGAGGCCCTCGCACTTCCGACAGAGGAATCTGCAAAAATCGCACTCCGAACTCAGCAAATAGTGGCGCATGAGAGTGGAATCACAAAGACTGCGGATCCCCTTGCAGGCTCGTACTATCTTGAAGAACTGACTGACCAAATTGAAGACGGCGTGTGGAAATACCTCAAAAAAATTCAAAAAATGGGTGGCTCTGTCAAAGCGATTGAAAAAGGATTCTTCCAATCTGAAATTAGAGCAAATGCATATCGTCTCAAAAAAGAAACCGATAATGGTGAACGAATTATTGTGGGAGTAAACAAATATGCTGAGGATGAAGAACAGCCTGAATTGTTGAGAGTTGACGGTAGAATTGAAGTTCAACAAAAGAAAGCACTCAAAAAATTACGTGAAGAAAGAGACTCAAAAAAATTAGAAAAAGCCCTGTCTGCAATGCAGAGTGCCGCCGATACCGAAGAAAATCTCATGCCTTACATCGTAACATCTGCCAAAGCATTTGCTACAACCGGAGAAATCAGCAACACTTTACGAGAAGTGTTTGGCGAATATCGTCCAAAAGAGGTCTTTTAGATGAAAATTGACCATATTGCAATTGCAGTAAACGATGTTGAAGAATCCGCCAAAATTTACCAGCAGGCCTTGGGTGTTGACGATGTGGAATTTGAAACGGTCGAATCCGAAGGCGTCAAAATTGCAATACTGCATCTGGAAAACGCTCGCATAGAACTAATGCAGCCGACAAACGAAGAAAGTCCAATCAAAAAATTCCTTGACCGGAAAGGGCAAGGGTTGCATCACATGGCGCTGGACACTGACAATATTGAAGGCGAAGTTGAACGGATGGAGGGCTGTGGAATACAGTTTTTAGGAAAAATCAGGCCTGGTTCTGCCGGAACTAGAGTTACTTTCATCCATCCAAAATCGTTACACGGCGTATTGGCAGAACTCTGCTCTCATCCTGAAGAGTAATCTGGCTAAACAGCGCACATCTATCTGAATACGCTTGTTATTATAGGCTCAAAGCTCATGTACGTTATGTCACAAGACAGAAAAATGTACAAATGTACCTGTACTGACTGCGGAAAAGATTCTGAGGTTCCTTTTGAACCAAAAGAAGGCAGACCAGTATATTGTAAAGAATGTTTACCAAAACACAAAAAGTAGATGTAATTTAGTTTCGTTTGATTAATTTTAAACTTAATTCTTTTCAAATATTTTTTTATTTTTAATATCGGCAGTCTCAACTGTGTCCGTTCCACATCTGGCCCAAACGGGAACTGTTGAAGCGTTTTTTTGTGAAATTTCAATTAACCCTCAAATATCGGCAATTAAATTAACCGTATTATGGGATTCAGGGATTTGTTTGTGGGGGACAATGCCGGAAACTATTCTGCCAAAGTAAAGTGTACTGGATGTAACCGTGTAACTGTTGTAAAAATTCCTCAGGGAAAGACGGTTGAGAAGTGGAGTAAGGGCACAAAGTGCGGTCAGTGCAACGCTTCCGATTCTTGGACAAGTGTCTGAAAACAAACCTGGACTTTTCAGGGTTGGAGTGGCTGTGGATCTTTGGCCAGTTTTTCTATCTCACGTAATAATTTTTCACGTTTTTTATCGTATGCTGTAATTTTCGCTACTGTTTCTTCGGCATGAATTTCAAGTTTTACTTTTTCCTTGCCATCTGTTGATCTTAGACATTCATGCCTTAACGATGCCAACTGGCCAACCAAAACCTCTATTTCTTCATTAAGACAGCTGACTTCTTTCACCAATTCTTCCATTTGCACGTTTTCTGCAAGAATATCAAACTTAAGTGCATTGGGGGTGGTGGGATCTAAAGATTGTGCTCTGCCTTCTCGCTGTTTGTAAATTCAACAAATCCTGAAATCAGACCTTTTACATGTGCATCAAGTTCCTGCAATGCAAAAATGTCGTACGTCTCTTTCTTTTTAACGTCGTCTGGGTAGATCGTTATTCCGTCTTCGGTTATTAGAAACGCGTGATGTGCTATTGCGTTTTTAAATTTGGGGTGGAACGTTTCTTTAGTCCTTTCACTCCAGTTTTCACTATGCCCGAGATTGTCGCAAATCATGCTGATCAGTTGGGGTAATGTGGTTTGTTTCTTGTACTCGAGCTTGGATTTTTTACATACCATTAATTTTAAAAGTTTGTTGATGACTTCGAGATGAGATATGACGTAATTGTATCTCACATAAATCCTGAAGACTGTGTTCTGTCTCAGTTTTTCTCTGTCTGCTGTGTTTTTGCTGTCTGACTCTATTTTTGTAAATACTGATTCAAAGTCTTTTTGAAAATTAAGAAAGTTGGCATAAAATTCCTCATCCTCAAGCGATACCCTATTCCAGCAAATCAGTTTATCGTCTTTCAAGTCACTGAGAAATACCATGGCAGATTTCTTACCGTCGTCAAAACCTGTCATGACTTTCTATGAAATTTTTGAACTTAAGCGTATTGGAGTTTGAATTTTTCATATGTTTTGGCATCGTGGCATGATCCCTGATAATTACTTGGGCTGTTGTCCCTGTGATGACAATGCAGTCTGCTCATTCCATCATTTTCAAAGTATCTGAAGCTGTTATGATTCCTATGATTTTTGATTTTTTGGAAACTAGGATGCATTTGGAGTATCTTATCAAAGGAACTAGGACGTTTGCAGGAGTGTCAAAATCCACTATTGGTGGAATCGAGTCCATGGTGTCTGCAAGCGTTGCTTTTTTCAAATCTGTTTGGCCTAAATCAGATAGGTGTTTCACAATCCCGTCTTCTGAAACCACACCTACTATCTTTGAATTGTCAAAAACAGGAATCTGGCTGATTGACAATTCATGCATTTTTTTAATCGCATCATGGAGTGTATTTGTCGGTTTTAGCTTTACGATATCCTGACTGCAAAAATCCCCCGCCGTGTATGAGGATGACTCTCCCTCTAGTTTTGCAAGGCTCTCGAAGATTTTTTTAGCTGTATTGTAGCTTGGCTGACTTCTGCCTGATTCAATTTGATTGATCATTGAGGTGCTGACTCCTGTCATGCTGGCTAGTTTTTTTTGGGTGATGCCCATTTTTTGCCTAATTTGCTTTATTGAATCAATTCTTGGTAACAATCCACTTAGAGATGATTTTGATTGGCTTAAAAATTTATTTTCAGAGATCATTACATATCAGTCATCGCTTCTAAACGTCCATTTCAATTCACCGCCTTCTTTTACAAATGATTCTGGAGATTCTTTACTGTGCCTGTTTTTGATGTGGGACATGTATGTGACAAGCGACAAATATGTCTGTCCACACATTGGACAAATTTTGGTAAATCCCACGTTCTACGGTTGATTGCAGTGCATATTACCAAAGTTGTAATTTTCAAGTTTGATATTGTTATATTATTTTCACTGAGTTTTGGATTTATGTTTTGACGGCTGACTGAAATGATTATTTATTTCTTCTAGATTTAGCTTTTGCCTTTGGTTTTACCTTTGGTTTTGATTTAGCTTTTACCTTTGGTTTTGATTTGGCTTTTGCCTTTGGTTTTGATTTGGTTTTTACTTTTGGTTTTGATTTGGTTTTTACTTTTGGTTTTGATTTGGTTTTTACTTTTGGTTTTGATTTGGCTTTTGCCTTTGATTTTGCAATTGTTGGTTGCTCGATTGCTGCCTGTGCCGCTGCAACTATTGCGATAGGGATTCTGTGTGGTGATGCGCTCACATAACTTAGCCCTGCACCGTGACAGAATTTAATGGAACTTGGGTCTCCTCCATGTTCACCGCATATGCCAACTTCCATGTTTGGTCGTAATTCTCTGCCTGCTGCAAGACCCATTTTTATCAAACTGCCTACGCCGTTTACATCGATGGATTGGAATGGATTTCTTTCTAGGATTTCTTTTTCCATGTATTCTGGGAGGAATTTTCCTTCCACATCTTCTCTGCTGAAACTAAATGTCCCCTGCGTCAAGTCGTTTGTACCGAAACTGAAGAATTCTGCAGTGGTTGCAAGTTCGTTTGCAGTTAATGCGGCTCTTACGACCTCTATCATGGTTCCAAAATTGATGTTTAGTTTCATATTGTGTTTAGACTCTGTTTCTTTTTTGATTCTGTCGTAAATTTTCTTGATGTGGTTTAGCTCTGCGATGCTGCTAATCTGCGGAATCATTATTTGGGGATGGGCTTTTACATTTTTCTTTGTTAGTTCTACCAGTGCCTCAAAGACTGCTCGAATTTGCATTTCGTATATTTCTGGGTATGTGATTCCAACCCTTACCCCTCTGTGTCCCATCATAGGATTCACCTCCGCAAGCTCCCTCGCTCTTTTTAGGACGATTTTTGCTTCTGCAATTTCACTTGCTGCATTCTGTAATTCTAATTTGCGAATTTTCTCTGACAACTCTTCAGGATTTGGTAGGAATTCGTGCAATGGCGGGTCTAGCAATCTGATTGTGACTTCGTAACCTTCCATAGCTTGTAGAATTTCAATAAAGTCACTTTTCTGCAACTCTCCTAGTTTTTGGAGAATCTTGCTTCGCTCGTGTATGTTTTCAGCCATGATCATGTCTACAAATAGATTGATTCTGTCGCTTCCGTTGAACATTCTTTCAGTTCTACACAGGCCGATTCCTTGGCCTCCAAACTCTCTTGCCAGTTTTGCGCCTTCAGGGGTGTCTGCATTTGCTCTGACCCCAATCCTCTTTATTTTTTGCGACCATTCTAGAATTTGTTTAAAGTCTTCGTTTACTTTTGGCTCTATGGTTGGAATGTCTCCGATGTATACGCTTCCGGAACTGCCGTCAATTGTGATTGTGTCGCCTTCATGTACGACTTTTCCATCCACACTGCACTGCTTGTTGTCCAAATCGATTTTCAAATTAGAACATCCGACGATACACGGCTTGCCCATTCCTCTGGCTACCACTGCCGCATGAGATGTTTTGCCGCCTCGGCTTGTTAGAATTCCAACTGATTCAAAGAAGGCAGGTACGTCTTCTGGCTTTGTTTCTTCTCTGATTAGAATTACTTTGGCGCCGTTCTTGCCCATTACCGTCGCTCTTTTAACATCCAAGACTGCGATTCCGCTTGCTGCCCCTGGGGATGCGGCTATCCCTTTAGCTAGTAATGTAAAGTTCTTAATTTGATCAGGATCAATTCTTTTATGTAGTAACTGTTCTAATTGCTCTGCATCGAGTCTTGTTATTGCTTTATTTTTATCAATTAATTTTTCATTGACCATGTCGATTGATGTTTTTACCATTCCGACTGCGTTCATCTTTGCATTTCTTGTTTGTAGCAAGTAAAATCTTCCCTGCTCTATGGTAAATTCAATATCCTGTGGCTCTTTGTAGTGTTTTTCTAGTCTTTCACATGTTTCTGCTAATTGCTTGTATGATTTTGGAAGGTCCGTTTTCATATCGTCAACCTGTTTTCCGGTTCTTACGCCCGCAACAACATCTTCGCCTTGGGCGTTGATTAGATATTCGCCGTAAATTTTGCGTGTTCCGTCTCCTGGGTTTCTTGTGAATACAACACCTGTGGCGCAGTCGTCTCCCATGTTTCCAAACACCATTGATACGATGTTTACGGCGGTTCCATCTGCTATGTCTTTTGTAATGTTGTTTCTCTCTCTGTATACAATCGCTCTTTCTCCCATCCAGCTGCCAAACACTGCCTTGATTGCAAGTTCCACCTGTTCAGTTGGGTCTGTTGGGAATTTTCTTCCTGTATGGCTATCGCAAATTTGCTTGTACTGGGATACGATCTCTCTCAATGACTGTTCGTTCAAATCGCTGTCTATCTCAACACTTTGTTTTTTCTTTGCCGCCTCTAACACGTCATCGAATTTCCTGTCGTTTACCCCGAACACTACTTTGCCAAACAATTGAACGAATCTTCTGTAGGAATCCCAGGCAAATCTTGGATTTTTGCTTTTTTCAGCAAGCCCTAGCACCGTTTCATCGTTTAGTCCCAAGTTCAAAATAGTGTCCATCATTCCTGGCATTGAGATTGCCGCCCCTGATCTGACTGAAACTAGTAGTGGGTTTGATTTAGAATTCCATGTTTTACCTGTTTTTTTCTCTATTTTTGCAATGTTCTTTTTTACTTCTGCCATGAGTGTATTTGGCAATTTTTTATTATTTTCATAGTAATTCTTACACACCTCTGTAGTAATTGTAAAACCTGGCGGGACTGGCAGTTTTATTCTGGTCATTTCACACAGACCTGCCCCTTTGCCTCCTAGAAGCTTCTTGTTTTTGGCGTCTCCTTCATCATAAAAATAAACCTGTTTCATTTTTTACGATTATCCAATCTTAGAAAGGGGGTATTAAACCATTGACTTGGCAAAATCACTTATTATTTTATTCCAGTCTTTTGCTTTGATGATTCCGCTTGCAACCAGTATTCCTTCAGATCCTAGTTCAATTGCTTTTGAAACGTCTTCTCCTGAAACTATTCCTGCACCGCAAAGTAGTTTTGTACTATTTTTTGCATTTTTTATGGCGTCTGCAGCTTTCAGAATAAGATCTGGTTTTTCTTTGGATACTGCTTTACCTGATCCGATTAATTCTGGAGGCTCAATTGCAATGTAGTCTGGATTTATTTTTACATATTTTTTTACCTCGGCCACATCCTTTACGCATACAATGGATATCATCTTGAGCTCTTTCAGTTTTAGAACCAGTTTTTCAATCTCTTTGCTTGAAATTCTATGCTCGCTGTGATTGATCAGTGATCCTTTGACCTTTGATTTTTTTAACAATTCTGGAATTACAAAACCTGTCGTACTTCCGACCTTGGAATTATCTATATGTTGAGCCAGGATTGGAACTGCACTGTTTGATACCAGTCCCACTAGGTGCTGTGGCGGTGCGATTGCAATTTTAATTTTATATTTTTTGGAAATCTTTTCTGCTATTTTTACAAATTTGACGATGTTGTCCCCTGCAATTTCTTCATAGTTTTTGCAGTTGATTACGAACATCTTTTTTTAAAATTTTCTATAACGTATTTAATTCTTGATTAAGGCTGTTTTGCTTTTGACAGTTTGTCATATCGTTTTTTCATTGTAAAGACGATTACCATCAGAATTATTCCTGCAGTATTCGTGCCTATGATAAATACGTCTGACACGATAATCCCGTAAATCAACCACAGGATTGAACCTGCAGCTATGAAGATCATGAGAAATTTTGAAATGTCCTTTAGCCTTTTTGTTTTGTAACCCTTGTAGATTTGCTCCACCCATCCTGTAAGGATTAGGACTCCTGCGGTTATGCCTAGAATTGTCAGTAGTGTTCCGTCAACTTCCATGATCTACATCAACTCCAAAAGAACTCGTCTAATCCAGTTTGTTTTGCCTTTCCTAACATTGTATCAAAATCCAAATCCATTGACGATGTGATTTGTTCCAACGTTGCCTCCATAAACTCCATGTATTTTTTTGAATCTATTTCTTCTTTTTTGGCCAGCTCTACCGGTTTTACTCCGGGTTTGTTTAGAATTTTGATGAATGATATTTTGTCTCCCTTCTTTATCTCTCTGATTGATTCTAGTTGTTTTGCTGCCCTGATGTGCTGGGGTATGGTTTTTACATATTCTGAAGGGGCTTTGCTGAGCATTACGTTGAATGTTAAATCTTCCAGCGGGATTTCCTTGGCTTCAACTTTTTTTCCGCATATTGAAATCTTTTCTGCAATGTCTATCTTTGCTTTGACAAAGTCATCCATCGTTTGAACTTTGGATAGTATGTCTATCAGTTCATAAAATAAATTTTTGATAAATGCGGGCGTGTGTGATTTTTTACCTGTCAATCCTTTGACATCAACTTTGCCTGACTTTGTTACGCCCAGATAGTTTTTCTTTCTATTGCTGAGTACGCAGTATCTGTATGTCTTGTCAATCTCCAAATCAACCCCGTGATCTTTTTTTGCTTGCTCTATTACAATTTTAATTTGCTCTGTGGTCGGTTTTTTCAGAAACAATGAATCCGTATCCCCGTACAATACTTCGATTCCTGTAGCTTCGCATTTTTTGATTGTCTCTAAAATTGTATGCCTTCCAATCGCCGTCGTTGCTTCTGCAACTGGCAGGAAATACAGTGGAAATATTTCGGCCCCCATTACCCCATAGCTGGCATTTAGAATCACTTTGAGTGCTTGACTGACCACCGTGTATTGCTGTCTTTGATCATCGGTCAGAGTCTCTTTTTTTGACAGGCTCTTGTAGTAGTTTACTCTCAAATCCCGCAATGATCCGATGATTAACGATGTTAGGCCGTTCTTCTTTGTGCATGCCCAATGGTTGGTTCCTGGTATTGTATTTTTTTTGCATTCTTCGTGGGTACACCTTACTGTCTCATATGATAAATTTCTAACCTTGATGATGCTTGGATACAGACTTGCAAAATCCATCACAACTACGTCGAAATGAATTCCCTCTTTTGGCTCTACGACAAGGCCTCCCCTGTACTTTTTGTCTTTGATCACGGCATTGGACATGACTCCTTCTGATCTGTTTTGCAATTCTTCGCGTTTTGGAATTAGGCAATTTCTTCGCCTATGCTCAAAATAAAGCAAACTCCTAATCCACTGGGACACTCCCAATCTTGCGACATCGTCAATTGGCAGCCTTCCAATCCTTGCAATGATTACAAGCAAATCCATCAGCAAATCCTTGTTGAAACTGGTCAGTTCGTATGTGAGTAGAGCGTCATTGTAGCAATAGTTTGCAGTTTGGTATAGTGACAATTCATCAAACTCCAACCCGTAGTCGATTTTTTCTTTCCCTAGCAGTGCTTTTGAAACGCTATTCAGAGAAAAATCCGTATACTTTTGGCTGAAAGCATAAATCTGAAATGATCTGTTTGAAAGAACTTTGTACAGGTCCAGATGAACTCCCTCTTTGAGGGTCGCAGAATCCTTCATCATGTAAAATGGGTTTTCTGAATTTTTTATTCCTAATCTTTCTGCCCTGTTGTAAAGATAAGGCAAATCAAACTCATCTCCGTTGTATGTTAGAACAAATGGGAATGTCTTGACTATTTCAAATGCGTCTTCTATCATTTTTTTCTCGTCTACTAAATCATAAAATTTTATCTTGATGTTTGCCTCTAATTCGTTTACTCCTTCCTCTGATCCCTCTGTTCTGAGCACAAAAATTTGATCAAAACCGTCAGATCCTTTCAGTCCTATGGCTGTAATTTTCTTTTCCGCAAGTTTCGGGTCTGGGATTCTTCCGATTACCGCCTCAACTTCGATATCCAGACTGAGTCTTTTTATTCTTGGGATTGGCTGATTTAGCAAATCCGCCCATTCCGAGATGAATATTTTAAACTCTTCTGCGTCAACCATGCTGTCGCTATCGACTTTATCCCACAGCAAACTTTTCAGTGCAAGTTTGACTTCGTCAGAGATCTCCAAATCATATGGCTCTATCTTTCCATTTTTTCCTTCATAGTATCTTCCGACTATCAATCCTCTGTCATAGAGGTAATTTTCATAATATTTGAGATCTGATTCCCAAGTTTCAATTTGATTTTTGATGCTTTCACCAAAATTCCCGCCTATCGACATTGGGTTGTCTACGATTATTTGTGACATTTCAATTTCTTCGTCCTTTAGCAAATCGTATTTTTTAATCTGTTTGATTTCAAGTATGTCCGTTCTTTCTTGAAGAAAATCCAATTCATCCGGTGACAGCCTTGAATAGCAATATGGCTTGTGACCTGTCTCGTCATGCCACAGAATCAATTCTTTTGATTTTGGTTCATAAAATTTTAAAACTACAGATTTTGAAATGTTGTCATACGTAGCTGACACCAGCATTGACGGTAACATTGATTCATTTTTTTTACTTTGTTCTGTGTTAGCTTGCATTTTCTCACACAGAATTCTCGTATTTCCCTACTAGCTCTTTTGCCCATTTTAGAATTTTACTTTTATCTAGATGTATCACTTCGACTCCTGCCTCTTTCAGCAAATCATAATCTGTTTCAGGATATACATCAAGACAAACAAATTTTTTAATTCCGATGGTTATTGCCATTTTTGTGCATTCTAGGCATGGAACAAACGTTGTGTACAAAACGGCCCCTGCAATTCCAGCTTCAATCCCTAAAATTGCACAGTGCATGATGGCGTTTGCTTCTGCATGGTTGCACAGGCATCTGTCGAGTGATGCACCTGATTCAATTTTTCCTTCCATTCGAAGTTGACACCTTTTACATCCTCCTTCAAAACAATTTTTTATTCCTGGCGGGGTTCCGTTATACCCTGTCGCTAATTGTCTGTGATTCCTTACGATTACTGCGCCTACCTGCCTTGTCATGCAGTTTGAACGAAGTTTGGCAAGTTCTGCTTGAAGCATGAAATATTCGTCCCAGTTAGGTCTGTCAAAAGAATCACTCATGTGGACACTGCTGGAGTACTCAATATATGGATCACGTTAACTTGGATTTGATTTGCGATCAGAACATGTTCATTGAGATTCTAACTGAAAATATTATGATTTTTAATTATCCTTTGTAGGATAATTTTACCCGTCAATTTTTGTTTTAATTTTCTTGCTCTTTTTGAAATTTTCTTTCTTTATCGCAAGCTCCAAATCAACTTCTCTTCTTTTAGTATCACTCTGTGGTTTTTTTCTTTTGATCTGGGACTTGATTCTGGTATGGTTCTTTTTGAATATGTTTTTTGAGATTTATAAATTACATTCATTACTGGTTTTTAATTTGTATGCCTGCCACAATCGAATTATTCGTGTTTGGTTGAGTTGGGGATAGTATTTTGTCATACGAAAGCATAAAATCGATAAATTTGTTCTTATGTTATCATATGGCTGAATTTGTTGAAAAAAAATATGTTAGAAATAATTCTATAGAAAAACGAGATTATCAGATAAGTCTTGCAAATCAGGCCATTGCTGAAAATTGCATAGTTGTATTGCCCACGGGTCTGGGAAAAACCGCTGTTGCATTACACGTAATTGCCGAATATCTGTCAAAAGGAACTGGCGGTATCTTGTTTTTGGCACCGACCAGAGTTTTGGTAAACCAGCACTATGATTTTTTAAAAAACAATCTTACCCTTGATGACATCTCCATAATTACTGGGGAGGATACAATTCAAAAAAGGGCCAAGCTTTGGAACAACAGCGTTGTTTGCGCAACTCCGGAAATTACTCGAAACGACTTAATCCGAGGCATAGTGACTCCGGAACAATTCACGCTTGTAGTGTTTGATGAGGTGCATCGAACCGTGGGCGATTATGCGTATTCTGGAATTGCTAAGCACTTTGAGAATTCGTCTGCAAGACTTGTTGGAATGACTGCAACCCTGCCTAGTGAGAAAGAAAAAGCAACTGAAATTTTGACAAAACTTCGAATCTCTAGTGTTGCAGAGCGCACTGAAGACAGCCCTGACGTGAAGCCGTACACTCATGAGACAAATACCGAATGGATTCATGTGGAACTTCCTCCTGAATTAAAATCAATCCAAAAATTATTGAAACTGGCATTGGACGAACGATATGACACTTTGAGAAAAAATGGAATTCGTTTGGCTGAGCAACAATCACTTTCTGCTCTGCTTAGGATTAGGCAATTTGTGTTAAATCAGAATCGGCGTTCTGCAAAACCGCTGTTTACTGCAATCAGAATTCATTATGCTCTGAGTATGCTTGAAGCTCACGGGGTTACTCCTTTTCTAAAATTCTGCGAACGTGCAAAAGCCAAAAAAGGCGTGGGCGTTAAAGAATTATTTGAAATCGATCCAAACTTTACTAGGGCAATCCAATTGGCAAACGAAGCTCAGTCTCGCGGCATTGAACATTCGAAGATTCCTAAACTGAAAGAAATTATCGAATCTGTTCCGGGAAAAGTACTCCTCTTTACTAGCTATAGGGATTCAGTTGATCTGATTTACAACAAACTTACAGAATTGGGGATTTCTGCAGGCATTTTAATTGGAAAAGCCGGCGATGCTGGATTAAAACAAGGAAAACAGATTGAAACTGTGCAGAATTTTAGGGATGGCCTTTTTAGAGTCCTGGTTGCCACTCGTGTTGGGGAGGAGGGACTTGACATTGCCGAGGTCAACCAGGTTATTTTCTATGACAACGTTCCAAGTTCTGTGAGGTACATCCAACGAAGAGGGAGAACAGGCAGAAAAGATATCGGGAAACTAGTAGTTCTGATTGCTAAGGATACTATCGATGAGACATATTATTGGATAGGAAAACGAAAGATGACTGCAGCAAAATCAATGGGTGAAAAAATGACACACGTTTTAGAGAAAAATCAGGAAACTGAATCCCGAAAGCAAGGGTTGGATGCATTTCTTTAATTGTTGTACTGTTTCGTTATTCTGTCAAAAATTATTTCTTTTCTTTGAATTACTGTGTTTTTCATTCCTGATTCTAAATGATGGATGCTACTTTTTTTAGCAACTAGCAAGTTTTCCAATCTTATGTCAAATTGATTGCGAAGAAAACTATCCATTCCTGAAAATCCTCCCTCTATCTCCAAATTCTCAAATGCATCTTTTGCCAGATTTTCAGTAACTTTATCTAAATATTCCAAAACCTCGCCTAGTGTTTCTTTTGTGAGCACCATGATTGTTTACATTACGTGACTGCAAAAAATGTTGTGTATTTTATTTTGGTTTTTCAGGAGTGAAAATTGATAATGGCGTTCTAAACCACACATTTGCTCTGATTAGCATTGCCGATATTAGACAAATCCAAAGAAATGGCTGATCTTCTTAAAAAAGAGAAAGATCTTCACAAAGAAATTCGCAAGGATTTTAAAAAAATTAGCATGAAAGTTAATGCAGATTTTGATAAAGTAATGGAATCAAAATCTTCGCAATAATCTATCCTGTTCTTTTAATGACATGATACCCGAATTCGGTCTTTACCGGCTCTGAGATTTCTCCGATTTGAAGCTTAAATGCGGCATCTTCAAACGGTTTCACCATCATGCCTTTTGTAAAATATCCTAGATTCCCCTCTCTCTTGCCACTACCTTTGTCTGTTGAAAATTCTTTTGCCAAATTTCCAAATTTTTCACCTGCTTTGATTTTTTCTAAAATTACCTGTGATTCTGATTGCTTTTCGACTAGTATGTGTGAGCATTTTATCTTATTTGACAACGTGATCTTGAAATTGTTTCATGTCTTTATTTGTTAGTATTCCAATTGGAAAATAGCAAAATGGATAAAGACTGGCTGAGAGTAAAAAGTGGCAGAAGTAAAGGTTGCAGAGACTGTTTGACCCACAGGTGCATTCCGTCTAGCTGCAATTGCAACTGTCACAAGTAATTTTTTAAAACAGATGGGCCATACACAGGAACAAGAATTACTGAATTTGGGAATTCACGCTGTTATGAGAAAACCTATCTCTGTGCAGAGTCTAATTTCTCAAATTGAACAAACGATTAGAGTCTAGTCTAAACCCCAACTAATTTTTGTTTTTGGAATTATTTTCAAAAACGGCGCTTCATTTTCCTTCCACGGCTCTTTTCTTACCCATTCGAATTTATTATAAAAAATTCCATAAAACTTTTGAAATTCAGGCCCATTTTCTACGATCTCTGCTTTTCCTTGGATGCATATTGCTCTGTGCTCTCCTGGCTTGTAAGTGTCAATTACAATCCCTGCATTTTGATTTAATCTGATGTTGGTATGAGTTCTTGTGTTGTAATCTGTGGCAACAATGATCTCGTCGTTGATTTTAACATACGATACCGGTTTTACATGCGGAATGTCGTCATGCGATGTTGCAATCCTTGCCTCTTCTAACGTTTCTAAAAACTTTGTCTCTTTTTGATTGAATGTGATCAATTGAAAATTCTTTCTCTTATTTCTGGAATATGCTTGTAAACAATGTCTCTTATTTTTATCTGATCTTCCTCGGTTGGCATTTCTTTTTGCGCACTTAATATCGCACCACCCATTCCTAAAGCCATCCCAATCACGATCCCGTAAACAAACTCTTGTGCGTTTTCTACTTTTAACACCTGTTTGTTTTCTTTGATTTCGTCTAGATATGCCGGAATTGTACAGACGGCTCCGTTGATTACTTGGATGATTAGTTGCTCTAACTGATCTTCGCTCATGAATTTCATCCCAAATCTTTCTTAATAAATCTGCACCTGGGATACTTTATTTTTTGATACGCTGCCGTTTGATATTGGCAAAGAATTGTGATGATTTCATGAGTTGCTCTGATACAAGACAACAATCTTAAGATGATGGACTTCCATGAATTGTGTTGAAACATGTAATGCCAATTATGCTAGCGGCAGGTGTTGCCGTTGCTGTAATTGTCGCGATGGCTGTCACTCAAATTTGGCAAGAGAACCCTCAAAATAATGCGGATGGGGATACACGTGATGAAATTTCGTGGCAACTGCTGCAAAAAACATACCTTGAACAGGAGTGTCGAGAAAAATACATCGGTCAACTGGATGAAATAGAAGCATGCTTTGACCGTATTGATGAGGAGCAGAGATTGAATCCCCCCGCTAAACCAAACCCCTAGATTCTAGACTCTAATTTCCGCAATTACGGGAGATCATGAATTGTCTTTCATGTGTCTATAGTTGTAATGACATCTCTTATTGCAAAACCAATCTAGCCCGCCTAGATATTCCACACGATCTGACCTGCCGCAAAATTTGCATTTTATAAAATGCTTCATGCTCTTTTCTTTGGTCATGCTATTTTTTACTCCTGTCGTATTTCTCTTTAATCCCCTATTTCTTCTAGCGATTCTAGCGAAATGTTGTCCTATTTTTAGAAAAATAACATTGGTGATATGTGGAATGACGTCCGTTTTACACCTAAGATTTTTAATCCCTGTTCATGTGGACTATTCATGTTCTCTCTTTTTACAACAAATGAGGCAAATGACGCTTTGCCTGGCGTGATAAAAAAATTCGAGTATGCTTTAGCAAAAAGTAACGAAGTTAAAAAAATTGAACAGGAATTACAGATTAGCATGTCCACTACAAATTCTTTTGAATCTTATGTGACTATCAAACAACGCCTAAATTCTGCACTTACCAAATTCTACGAATCCGTCGAACTGTTGGAAAATACTGGTGTTGTTGTCAAAAGTATAGACCAGGGGCTATTGGATTTTCCTTCGAAACGATTTGAGGAAGAAGTCTGGCTTTGTTGGAAATACGGTGAAACCGAAATCAAATTCTGGCATGAGAAGGACTCTGGCTTCATGGGGCGAAAGCCTATTGAAGTAAGTGACGAGTCACTAGTCTGATCATTTGACGTTGTGAATGGCGGAATTTTGATGTTGGGCGTTGTGGTGTTTATGTTCTTAAGAAAATCAAAGACTGATTTGGAAGAAGAGTGGGAAGAAGAGTGGGAAGAAGAAGAACTCTAGTTTTCTTCTAGCCTTTTTTATCCCTGCAAATTCCACACAGGTAGTTTTTCAAAAATTCTTCAAATTCTGCTTTGAATTCTTTTGTCTTTGAATATTTTTCACCTGCTTTTATTCCTCCGGGAACCTGTTTGCCACAATTGGTGCAGTGGATGTCTGCGTTAAATTTGATTTTTTTCTCATTGTCAGAAATTTTACCTATTATCATATCCGTGTTTTATTTATTTTTGATATAAACAATAGGCAAAATCAAAACTCATGAATATTATACTGAAAAACTGGACTCTTCATGATGCTATCTGTCTGGTTTAGGGTAATTCGTGTGAGATTCCTGCTTGCGTCAATAATCGCAGTATCTGTAGGCCTGGCCATAAATTGGTGGCAAAACTCTTCCATTGAACCGTTTGATGCTTTGCTGACATTTGCTGGAGTAATGGCACTTCATGCCAGCGTTGATCTGTTAAACGATTTTTGGGATTTTAAACGTGGAATTGACACTAAAACAACTCGAACCAAAATGAGTGGCGGTACTGGCGTGTTGCCTGAAGGATTGCTCAAGCCCTCTTCAGTGTATCGCGCCGGTGTTGCATTTTTAATAATTGGAACTATTGTTGGAGGATATTTTGTAATCACCGACGGCATCACAATTGCAATAATTCTTGGATTTGCGATTCTGTCTATCTATTTCTATTCCACTAAAATCGTTGATTCTGGATTGGGTGAATTTTTTGTTGCAGTAAAAGGCGCAATGATAGTTATTGGAACTCTCTTTATTCAATCTGGTGAAATTTCACCTGAATCTGTTCTTGCCGGAATAGCGGTAGGCTCGCTGTCCTCACTTGTGCTTTTTATTGCATCTTTTCCAGATCATGACGCAGACAAATCTAAAGGCAGAAAAACCCTGGTCATTGTTGCTGGAAAACAAAGAGCGGCAAAATTATTTTGGGTTTTCCCTCTTGTGTCGTATGCGGCAATAATGATTGGCGTTTGGATGAATCTGTTCCCTTTACTCTCAATGATTAGTTTTCTCAGCATCCCGTTAGTGATAAAATCGGGGATTGGGTTGCAGAAAAACTATGATTACATCGATGATCTTGTACCATACATGTCTTCAACTCTGATGTTTAGCAGGATAACTGGCATTTTGTTTACATCTAGTTTTTTAATCGGATCTTTACTCTAGACATAAATTTAGCAACTAAAAAGAGTCTGTATGATTTCAGGCCATGCAACTTTTGAAGGCACTAGGGAATTTTCTAAAAATTCAGGCGCAAATTCAGAGAATTTTAATGAATTTGAAAACCTCTTTCTTTCCAATGTCGGCATTGGAACGTATCTTGGAGATCCTGATGCAAAAACCGACGAATTGGTAAAAAATGCGGTTAAACAATCAATCCAATCTGGAGTCAACGTTATTGATACTGCAATAAACTATAGATCACAAAAGGCAGAAAGATCTGTTGGAAAGGCGATTGCCGAACTGGTAAAAGAGGGTAAAATTAATCGAAATCAAATATTTGTCAGTTCAAAAAACGGGTATGTCACGAATGATGCTGATGTACAACTGGGCTTTTGGGAATACGTGAAAGAAGAATACTCTCAAAAAGGAATCATCCAAGAGGGCGATGTCACCTCCGGATATCATTGTATGACTACCTCGTATCTCTCTGATCAATTGGACCGGAGTTTGAAAAACTTGGATCTTGAGTGTCTTGATTTGATGTATCTTCATAATGCCGTTGAAGGGCAAATTAAGGATGTTTCAAAAGAACAGTTCTTGAAAAATTTAAAATCCGTTTTTGAATTATATGAGCAAAAACGAAATGAAGGAAAAATCAAATTTTATGGTATGGCGACATGGGAGTGTTTCAGGGTTCCGCCGGATAACCCACAGTATCTTTCACTTGAGGATA
>JAPFQF010000004.1 GCA_029255365.1 Candidatus Nitrosopumilus sp.
CAGTGAAAGATAGCGGGCATCCTTGCCAAGCTCCTTTCCTACTGCAGTAACTGCCAGAACAGGCAACCCGTATTTTGTTGCCTCGTTGACCAGTTTTCCAAGGTTTACAACGGTCTGATATTCATATTTTGAGCCGACAAAAATTGACATTGCAAGGGCGCTGGCATTTAGCCTGATTGCATCCTCGATTGATACTGTAATGTCTTCTTGAGATAAATCATCACCAATAATACTTGAACCGCCAGAAACCCTCAGCACCATAGGAGTATCACTAGTTGCAGGAACAGATGTTCTCTGGACGCCCCTTGTAACCATCAAAGAATCACAATATTTCAAAAGAGGTGCAATTACTTTTTTTGGATTTTCAAGTTTTTCAGTTGGACCAAGAAAGTATCCGTGGTCTACTGCCAGCATTAATGCACGATTATCTTGCGGTTTGATTATTCTAGAAATTCTATTTTGTAATCCCCAATCCATAATTCTTCGATTTTGAAGGAATGAAAATCCCTTCTTAAGCCTTTCTTATTTTGTAATGATTATCTTCATTGCATTTTCACCAGTACGTGCATGATCAAATGCTTTTTGAGTGTCAGAAATAGAGTAAGTGTGAGTGATTAATTGTTTAACATCAATTTGAGAAGATTCGATTAGATGTAGTGCGGCCTTGGTATCAGAATCAGATGCAGCATAACTAGTTACCAAAGTTATTTCCTTGGAGTAAATTTTACTCATGTCTAAATCTAATTTCGCACCTTTTGACGGAACACCAAACATCATCACTGTGCCGCCTTTTCTAGTCACGTCTATAGCATCATCTAATGCTTTGAGACTGCCTGTAGCAACAATTGCCACATCTACGCCTTGGCCATCAGTGTTATCCAAGACTTTTTGTTTTCTATTTTCATCCATAGAAGAAATAGAATCAGTAATATGGAATTTTTTTGCAAAATCTAATCTAAAGTCATTTACATCAAAACAAAATATTTTTGAGAATTTTTTTGCACAAGCTAGCATTACATGCATCATCCCAGTAGGACCAACTCCAAAGATTGCAGTAGAGTCACCTTCTTGATAAGAGAATTTAGACCATGCTCTAACACAGCATGCAAGCGGCTCAATCATTGCAGCTTCTTCATAACTAAGAGAATCAGAAATTTTTAAAACACCACCATGAGAAACGTTCCATGCAGGAACTACATATTCTTCAGATAATCCACATGGAGAGAGATTTGTTTCAGAATATTTTTGGCACATTGTTTCATTTCCATGATTACAAAAATGACAGTCATAGCAAGGAACATGATGATGGGTAAACACTCTATCACCTTTTTTGAATTCTTTCACATCAGAGCCAACATCTAAAATAATTCCTGAGGGTTCATGACCTAATCGCATTGAGGGCTGACCATACTGTCCAAAAACTTTTTCCAAATCAGAACCACAAATTCCACATGCTTGCATCTGTACTAGGATATCGCCAGATGTCAGTTGAGGGTTTTCTGTCTCATCTACAGAAATAACGGATGGTTCCTTAACAGATGCGGTCTTCATTGTAAAACATTAAAAATTTAATCATACGCCGAGAATTTTCTTTAGCATAACTCTGTAATCAACTTCATGTTTTGCACTGCCTGTTGCAGGTAATGCAAACACCAGTGTGGATTTTTTGGATCTCAGCGCGGTTAATTCGTTGTCAATAGATTCTGTAATATCATCACTAACTAGGATCAGGCCGACATCGGAATCATCAGTCAGTTTTTTGATATCCTCCAAAGCCTTTCTCGGGTCCTCTGAAATCTTTCCGGGAATTCCTGCCAGCTGAAAGCTGGTTACAAATGATTTGCTGCCGACAGTAAAGATTTTCACAGTTGAGATTTTTGTCTGTTCTAATTTAACCCTTTTTGGAAGCGTAAGATCAGGAAAGATTGATTTAGTTTGAAAAACCAGTGAGGTTATGGCAGAAATTGATACTCAAAAAGATGTCTATTTGTTCCTACACGGAAGGATGGATCTTAATGAAAAAGCAACAAGTGCATTGACTGCAAAGGGATTTGCAGCAGACAAAGTCACCATGGCCTTGCCGTCAAAAGTCGGGAACGTGGGGGACTATATGGCAATGCTCTGGATGCCTCCAAACCCAGATCACATCAAGATTCAGCAAATCACAAAAGTTGAACATGTGGAACCGGAAGGAATGGTTGGTCTCTGGAAGGGAGTCTCAAAAGACGACATAGACACTATACCGCTAGGATAAGATTAGCTGAATCCTGCGCCGAACTCGTTACCTTTGTCCAGAACATCGCCTGAATCGGAATTTTTTAATTTTCTATAAAGCATCGTCTCGTAGACAATCTTCATTGCCTCTTCATCGCCAAGATTGTGTTCCTTCCTGACTTGATTTTTGTATTTCTGTAATTTCGAAACATCCTGTTCGTCAGGTGAAAGACCATCATGAAGCATAATGTTTGCAATCTTCTCAATTATTGAATTTTGTTGGTCATCATTCATGAATTTGTTTGAGATTTCTAGTTATTAATACATTTGAATGATTTGCAGTTACAAATCAGAAATAAGTCCAGAAAGAAAATCAGAAAATTCGTCATCAGAGAAAATAATTTCCTCTACTTGCTTTTCCCTAATGGCAAGCAGTGCGGATTCCAGGTGGTAGCACGCGGTCTTTCCGTTTAGCTTGCCAAAATAAAATCCAGGACATGAGCAGTAGATGCCGTCAGGATCAATCCAGTGCTCCTCGCCGATTCCGACAACGGTCCAAATTTTTCTCATGCTCGGTTCAAAAACATGCAGCTTCACGCGCCTTTCAGAAACCATGAACTGCAGTCGCCCCAAGTCTTTGTTCATAGTGGTTCAACCAGACAAGTACAGTATAACTTTGATGCTGCAGACACCGGCAGTGCGACTTGATCAGGTGGATTTTGTGGCAAGTGTTCCGGCCATCGCACAGTTCGGGCACCGCTGGGATTTGTCCATCCCGTCAGAGCCAAACTTTGCTATGTTGCTCAGGACCTCGTCAAGCTCGTCATCAGAGAACGTTTTTGCCGTGCCGTTTTACGGAATGCCCAGGTTTATGTTTTTTATAATCACTCGTATACGTCGTAGGGCTCAATTGGATCCTTTGTGGTTTTGTTGTCCCTCAGCCACTCTAGTGTCTTTACAAAAGAGTCTGCCAGCTCGATGGTGGTCAGCACAGGAATTCCCAGCTCGAGGGACTTGCGTCTTATCAGGTACTCGTCATCAAGCATTCCAATATATTTTTCCAATGTTGATGTGCTTGGAATGTTTATGATGAAGTCAATCTTTCGCTCGTACAGCAAGTCAGAGATGTTTGGTTTTCTCTCAGGCTCTGAAATCTTGTGTACGATTTCAACCTCGCCGATTCTCTCCTTGAGGAATTCCGCAGTATGCTCCGTTGCCAAAATTTTGAACCCCAGATGCTTGAGCTTCGCTATGGTTGCAACCAGTTTTTCCTTGTTTTGCGCGCCGCCCACTGTCACTAGTGCCGATCCCTTGTCCGGAAGTGTGTAGCCGACGGACGTCAGTCCTTTTGACAGCGCGTCATAGAAGCTGTTTCCAAAACATGCGGCCTCGCCAGTAGATTGCATTTCAACACCCAGCGAGATGTCAGCTCCCTCCAGCTGCATGAATGAGAATTGGGGGACCTTGATTCCATAGTTTTGAATTTTCTGCCACTTGTTTTCAGGTATCTTGGGAAGGGGCTTGTCAAGGATTGCCTTGGCGGCAAGGGAAATCAGGTTTGTCTTGACCAGCTTTGACACAAAGGGCATCGACCGTGACGCCCGAATGTTCAGCTCTATCACATAGACGTGATCATCATGGACTAGAAATTGCAGGTTGAACGGCCCCTTGACGTTAAACGTCAGCGCAATCTTTTTTGAGTATTCGTTGATTGTGTCAATTGTTTTATTGCTCAGACGCCATGGCGGAATCACCATCATGGCATCCCCGGAGTGAACCCCTGCGCTGTCAATGTGCTCGACAATTGCGCCAATTACAACTTCCTTGCCGTTACTTATTCCGTCCACGTCGACTTCAAGCGAGTTTAGCATGAATTTGGAAATTACCACGGGATGATCAGGGGACACGTCAGTTGCCTCCTTGACATATGTTTTCAGCTGCTCCTGGGACCAGACAACTTTCATTGCGGCGCCGGACAAAACGTAAGAAGGCCTTACAAGAACAGGAAACCCCACCTCAAGGGCAAAAGACTTTGCCTCGTTCAGATTTGAAAACGCCTGCCATAGCGGTTGCTGTATGTGAAGCTTGTCAAGCTCGGCACTGAACTTGGAGCGGTCCTCTGCCCTGTCAACATCTTTTGCACTTGTACCCAAGATGTTTACTCCGTGTTGTGAGAGGCCGAGAGTCAGGTTGTTTGCAGTCTGGCCTCCAACGCAGGTAACAATTCCCCTCGGATGTTCAAACTCGGTAATGTCCAAAATTCTTTCCTGTGTCAGTTCCTCAAAATACAGTCGCGTGCAGATGTCATAGTCAGTCGAAACTGTTTCGGGATTGCAGTTTACCACTGAGACGCTTTTCTCCCCGTTTTCCTGAAGGCCCCAGACCATGTTAACGGTGCCCCAGTCAAATTCAACGCTGCTTCCAATTCGATACGGCCCTGCGCCGAGTACGATAATTCCATTTTCATCCAGAGGGACTGCAACGTCGTTGGAATGGCCGCCGTATGTCAGATAAAGATAATTTGTAACTGCCGGCCATTCTGCTGCCAGCGTATCAATCTGTTTCACTGAAGGAATTACGCCCAATTTCTTTCTCAAGTCACGAATTTCATCAGGAGTTTTGTCCTTTGCACGTGCAATCTGCTTGTCTGAAAAACCTGTCTTTTTGGCCTCCCACATCAGCGACTCGTCAAGTTCTGAATCCTTGAGTTTCCCCTCAACTGTTACGATGTTTTGTATTTTTTCTATGAACCAGGGATCAACAGTGGATAATTTGTAAATCCTTTCGACTGAAATTCCCATCTTTAAAGCAATTGCGACATGGTAAAGGATATGATCATCATGGTGAGATAATTTGTATTCGATTTCCTCCTCGGTGTATGTAATTCCGTTTGCACGATTTAAAACCAATCCGTCATTTCCAATATCCAGCATTCGAATTGCTTTTTGAAACGATTCCTCAAAGGTTCTGCCAATTGCCATTACTTCTCCAACCGATTTCATTGTAGGCCCGAGTCGCCTGTTTACTAATTCAAATTTATCAAAATCCCATCTGGGATGTTTGCATACGACGTAGTCAAGTGACGGCTCAAAGCACGCGGTGGTATTTTTTGTAATTCTGTTAACAAGCTCTGATAAATTATAGCCGAGTCCGATTTTTGCAGACATGTACGCCAGCGGATACCCCGTAGCTTTGCTTGCCAGGGCGGACGAACGTGAAAGCCTTGGATTGATTTCAATTGCGACGTACTTGTCAGATGCAGGATCAAGGGCATATTGGATGTTGCATTCGCCAACTATTCCGACATGCTTTGTCGCGCGCAATGCTGCAGAACGCAGCATGTGGTATTCGTGGTTGTTAATTGTCTGCGACGGTGCAACCACAATGTTGTCACCGGTGTGAACCTTCATCGAAAGCACGTTTTCCATATTGCATACTATGACATTGTTTCCGTCATAATCCTGCATCACCTCGTATTCGATTTGTTTCCAATGGCCGATGTATTCTTCCACCAGTACCTGTCCGACAAGGCTTGCCTTGATGCCCCGCTCTACAATCTCGTGCAGCTCGATTTCGTTGTATGCGACGCCGCCGCCGCGCCCTCCAAGCGTGTATGCGACACGGATGATTACGGGGTAGACAAGCTCCTTTGCAGCCTTTTTGGCATCCTCAAAATTAGTCACAGTCTTGCTTTTCAGGACGGGGACCCCGCATTCTTTCATGGAATCCTTGAAAAGCTGCCTGTCCTCGGTTTTCTTTATGCCTGCAATCTGGGTTCCCAGTACGTTCACACCGTATTTTTTCAGTATGCCGGATTCGTCAATATTCACCCCGCAGTTCAGGGCGGTCTGGCCCCCATATGCCAGCATGATTCCGTCAGGCCTTTCTTTTTCAATTATTGATTCCACATACTCCGCATTGACGGGAAGCAGGTACACCTTGTCTGCAAACCTGGTATCAGTCTGGATGGTGGCGATGTTCGGGTTGATCAGGACGCTGTTAATTCCGTCCTCGTGTATTGCCTTGAGACACTGGCTTCCAGAGTAATCAAATTCTCCAGCTTCGCCGATTTTAATTGCGCCGCTTCCCAGTACAAGAATTTTCTTCAGTGATTCGTTCTTTGGCAATTATTTTTTCTCCATTAGTTTCTTCAGTTCCTCAAAGACGAACTTGCAGTCAAAGGGGCCGGGTGCAGCTTCCGGATGGAATTGCACGGCAATGCAGTTTTGCTTTTTGTGTTTTATTCCCTCAACTGTCTTGTCATCTGCATTTGTAAACCATAATTTGAAATCTGATTTCTCTATTGACTCGGGTGTAATCCCGTATCCGTGGTTCTGGCTTGTGACATATACCTGGTTGTTCTCCAAGTTGATGCACGGTTTGTTTTGACCGCGATGGCCGTATTTCAGCTTGTAAGTCTCGGTGTTTCCCGCAATGCCGATTATTTGTGCACCAAGACAAATTCCCAGTGTGGGAATATTATTTTTAATTAATTTTTTTGCAGTGTCAATCGTGTCAGGACATTTTTGCGGATCACCGGGCCCGCTGCTGAGAACGACCCCGTCAGGATGATAGGACATTAGTTTTTCATAAGATATGTTCCAGGGAACAAGAATCGCCTTGTAGCCCAGCTCGCGAATGTTTCGGATGATTGCATTTTTTGCGCCGGTGTCAATTACCACGACGGATTTTTCCTCGTCGCCGTAGACCTTTGCCTCCTTTGTGGAGACGACGTCCATGAACTGTTCAGAATTGTAATGCGTTGCAGATTTCAGCTGTCTTTTGACGGATTCGACATCTATCTCACTGTCAGAGACAACCAGGGCAGCCATCATCACCCCGCCGGTCCGAAGTTTTTTTGTCAGTTCGCGGGTGTCAATTCCGGAGATGCCGGGCACCTTTTCATTGTTCATCCACTCGTCCAAGGTCATGGAAAGGTTCCAGTGGCTTGCAGTAAGCGACAGCTCATGGACGACAAGGCCGCGAATCTGGATCCTGTCAGATTCAAAGAATTTTGAAATCCCGTCCTCGTCTGAAATTGACGGATCCGGAACGCCGTAATTTCCAACAAGGGGGTACGTAAAAGTGAGAATCTGGCCGTTATACGAGGGATCAGTCAGCGCCTCAGTGTAGCCGACCATCCCGGTATTGAAGACAATTTCCCCGAAAGCAGATGTAGAATAGCCAAAACCCTGACCGTCAAGAACGGTGCCATCATCAAAGATCAGTTTCCCAAACTTGTTTGCATGGTTTGATTTCTTTGTAGTAATTGTGAACCCTCGTCAAGTCCGAGTTATTATGAATTTAAGTTTTGTGCGTGAACTGAATTCAAAAAACTGATCGCAGGATAAGGTTGAGCAATCAGAGGGCTTGGAACTCTTCGCTCCACTTGTGATAAGCGCGAATCATTTCAAGGGACACACTGGGTTTTCTTCTGTTCATGATGTCTTTAAAATCTGATGTCGTAAGTGACCTTGGCTGTACCGGCGTCTCACCTTCAACTGGCTCGTGGTAATCAGCGGCGTTGAAAATCTCATGCACTGTTTTTATCTGTGCGGCCTGGCAGACGTCCTTGATGTCACTTGCACTGTACCCGTCAAACAGTTTGGCCAGTTCGACATTGTTCACGTTGAGATTTTTGCTCAAGGGCGCAGTGTATTGATTAAACAGATTTTCTCTTGCTTCCTGGGATGGCAATGATACATAGATTCTCTTCTGGAATCTTCTAAGGAAAGGCCAGTCAAGACTCCACGGCTTGTTTGTCGCGCCGATTACATACAGCATCAGTTGTTTGCCTTTACTGTTGACACCGTCCATTTCTGTTAAGAATTGATTTTTAGTTCTAACTTCCCCACCAACTTCACTACTTCTGGATCCCAACAAAGAATCTACTTCATCTACAAACAAAATAACAGGCTTGCCTTCCTTCTCGGCATACTTTCTTGCCATGGCAAACAGTTTCGAGACGTTCTTTTCTGCCTCGCCAAGCCATTTGCTCATCATGGATGACGCGTCTACGTTTATGAAATATCCGTCCATCTCGTTTGCAGTTGCTGCTGCAAGCATTGTCTTTCCAGTGCCAGGCGGACCGTAAAGGAGCATTCCTTTGGGCCATCCAAGTGGAAACAGGTCAGGTCTTTTAGTTGGATATACAATTGATTCGCGCAATGCGCTTTTGGCGTCGTCCAGGCCGATTACTTGGTCCCAAGTGACGTCGGGTTTTTCTTTCATTATCAGTTCTTCAAAATCATTCTCATTCTCCTGTCTCTCGACAGACTTTTTTTGCTCGTCCGGTGATGCCGTTGAATCGACTGCAGGCTCTACGCCGTGGGCCTGTTGCAGCGCATTGATTCTGTTGTGATAGGAGTTGCACCGGTCTTTGTAAATTTGGTTAGATCTGCTATCAGGATAAAGTTGCAATAGTTTTACTAGCACATCAATCGCTTGCTGGTACTGGCTGATTGCCATTCCACGTGCGCCCTGGGAGTCAAATTTGATGGCTTCAGAAGCGTACTTGCTTGCTGTGTTTTCTAGTTCTTGGGGGGCTAAACTCATTCTAATACCTACGCAGTTTCCTCTGGAGAATTTTGTTGGTATTGTACGGTGTTAATCTCTATAGCAAAATTGGTTAAATTAAGTGAACTTGTTTCACGTTCATTGTAGTCAGGTCCGTCACGGTAGTTTTTTTTAAAATCGGATTTCTCGGAGATGTTCGTGTGCATTTCCTTTACCTTGTTAATCGAGTCCTCAGCTGAAAGTATCAGTACTGATACCTCGTCGTCCAGGTAATCGATGGACTCGGCAGTCTCGGTAATAATACTGGTGAAATGCTTCAAGATTGAGCGCATCTCTTTTTTGTCAGCATACTTGCACATCATGAAATCGGCAATCCCGACAATCTTGTCCAGGTCCTGCAGTTCCTCCAGAGAGAGCTTGTCTATCTTCAAGTCGTCAGACGATTTCACCTCGGATATTTTTTTGTCAATTTTGGAGGAAATTAGTCTGATAAGGCTCATGTCCTTTGAAAAATCATGTTTCTGGTTCAGCATGTCAAGTGTTGCATAGTTTGAAAAAATCAAGATTAGGGTACTGCTTACTTAATTTACAGTCTGACATCAATTTTACTTTGTTTAGCATAGTGGAGGACTCGGTATTTGATTGGCTGAAATCAAACCTTGCCGTCGTCAGGGCGGCGGAATCAATTATGATGCTTCCCAGATGAACCGATATCTCAGACAGCGTCCGACTGCAGTTTGGAACAATGCCAAACAGCTGCGCGCTTACTGTCCTGATCATCGGAATTGAGGACGGAAGAACCTCGGGGATGCTGCCAATGTTGGAAATTCGCCTCATATTTTTTTTGACGTGCAGCAGAATCTCCAGTGAATGGACCATCAGGCGTTCCAGTTTCAGGGCATCGGCCTGGGCCCTGTCGGACTCGTCAAAGTCATGGGCCAGGTCTCGGTTTGATTCCTTCATCTCGGCTCGCTTTCCAAAGAGGACGTCGATGATGTCGTCCAGGAGGTTTATCGAATATTCAAATCGCGGTACCAGTGTTACAGAGTGGGATATGTTTTCAACGTCTATTGAACTAACACTGCATTTTACCAACATACAGATTAGCAGTTATAGATTTTGTATTTGAGGACGGTGTAACAAATAATTTAGTAACCACAGTTACACCCACCGGCGGTTACAATTTTGATTTTTTTTAAGCAACTGTGTAAAGGAATTTAGCTCTCAATTTTACCTAATAACAAATCAAGAACAACCATGGTAAACGAGCATGTTTTGACAGTAAGCCTTGAAGAGTTCGGGCTGAGCAAGTACGAAGCGCATGCATATGTGGCGCTGATTGCAAAGGGCACGATTTCGGCAAGCGAGCTGGCATACTATTCAGAGATTCCCAGGACCAAAATCTATCCTACATTGCTAAAACTGGAAAGCAAGAAGCTTGCCATCATTTCAAAAAGCAAGCCCATCATGTGCACGGCAATTGCCCCGGAGGATGCATTTGACGATATAATTCACGAGCAGATTAACAAAGTAAACGCAATGAACACGTTGATTTCAAACTTAAAAAAGGCAAGCGAGGAAAGCAGAAAGTCGCGGGGCTCCGAGGAAAAAAAATATTTCCACCTGAGTGCAAACAACGTCCTGCCGCAACTGCAGACGATGATTGACGGATCAAAGTCGTCAATCAAAATCATGACGGACCAGTGGGGGTTTGAGCTGCTGGCCGAATGCAAGGGGCAGCTGCTGTCGGTGCTGCGCAGAAATCTAGAGGTCAAAGTTCTGGTGTCGCCATCCCAGATATGCTCGGAATTGTTCAGGGTAATTCCCGACGGTGTGGAAATCAGGGCGTCGGACATCACACAGAACTGCTTTATTTTTGACGAGACTGAATTGCTGATGATAAATAACGAGAACGGCAAAGGCGCCATTTTTTCATCCACGGATGTCCTCGGAGTAAACCAGGAGAAAATGTTTTCAAACATCTGGAAGAACTCTACAAAGACAAAGGCCCTGGCAGACATGACAAAGGCCGAGGCGCAGGAGATTTACAAGATCATCAAGACTGTCAACGATGCGGGCCTGCTGTACATGCTGGACTCTGTAATGATATCCAAAAAGCCGGAAGCTGACATGTTCAAACTTTTGGAGAAGAACGGAATCTCCCTGAAAACAAAGACACTTGACGACGTGATTGAGATTATCGATGCGGTGATGCAGATAACATGTGCAGGCCACGTCAATTTCGAGGCAAACACCAAAAACATAACAGTGGAATCAAAACTAAACAGCGGCCACTCGCTGCCATGGGTGTCAATTTTGAACGGATGCCTTCTGAAGCAGGGGTACAAGACAAGGACGGTGTACCAGAACAACTCAAGCAAGGGCGAAAAGGTCCTCATAAAAATAAGCAAAAATTAGAAAAAATTATTTCAGAGGCTTCTAAATGCTGTTGGATTTTTTCTTGGATTCTTTGTAGGCAATGTATGAGATAAAATTAGACGCGCTCCGAAACGGGGTTCTTCATCCAAGATTCTTCTCAATGAATGCAGATATCTGACTCACTAGTTTTTCGCTGTCAATCATTTCTGTATTCTTTCAGAATCAATTCAATAGTCACAGAATCAAATTTTGCAAAGCATTTGTTCAGATCTTCCTCATTCAGTTCTTCATCATGGTACAGCATACGCAGTTTTGATTGGCGTCTTGGCATTCATTACATTACCAAGTAAGAAACATGTACAAAATGCTCAGTTTTCACACCCCAGGGTCGCAAGCAGGCTCGGCGGGGTGCAAAACCCATGTTCACCACCAATAAATAATTCAGATTAAGAGACAGGCCATGCAGACAATTTCCATAGACTACATCCTGGAATGCATGAACGATGAAAAAAACTATTTCGGGGATCTGTGGAAGACATGCCTCAACAACAAAAAAAGATTCAATAGGGCCAAGCTAAAAGAGATTTTAAAAAGAATGGAGGTGCTAGGACACATCAAGAAGCACGGTTACAAGGACGACGCGTATTATGTGAAACACTATCATTATTCGATGGAGGAGCACATCGGCTTCATAAACAATGTAATCTTTACACATGAATCCAAAATAAACTCGACAATAAGGAATCTGGAAAACAAAAAAATATTTGTAGACATAACAAAAGGCCTTGCATCAAGCAAATTCAACAAGTACACAAAATCAGATTACGACTTGCTGCTAACTGGCATGTCAGGGATGTTTGAACTGGCATCGTCAATTCTGTGGACCAGGGAAAACAGCGATGACGAGAGACTAAAAAAGGAATTGAAAAACTGCTTCAATCAGATCAACGAGTTCATGGCAGAAATAAACAAGAGGCTGCTTCAGGGCAGGGGGACCGAGGAGATGGTACTGTTGCAGAGGGACTTTGCAGGCAAAATTCCAAAAGCAGGGCACCTTAGAATCTAAAACAAATAATCAAGTGTCACCAAAGACACCCATTAGATCCTCATCATAGAATGCCTCCAGTGACAATCAACACTGGATTTTCCGCATATACAATATCTTCTAATCAGTCCGACAGGCAAAAGAAATCAAAGACAGATTCCGTTTCTAAATATTAAAATCAGCCCAAAACAAAGCACAGTAATCTTGATTGATGAAAAACTCGAGTCCATGGGAGTCAAACTTCCAAACCCACCTACGCCTTCGGGATCATATGTACCTGCGATAAGAACGGGAAATTTGCTGTTCATCTCAGGCCAGATTCCAATGGAGGATGGAAAGGTAATCTTTACAGGAAAAGTTTCAGACGGCAATCTGGAGACCGCGCAAAAATCCTCAAGAATGTGTGCAATCAACATTCTTGCCCAGATAAAAAGGGAGTTGGGAAGCCTGGACAAGGTTACAAAAATTGTAAAGGTCTCAGGGTTTGTAAATTCCGATCCGGAATTTTACCAGCACCCCAAAGTCATCAACCCGGCATCGGACTTGTTCTTTGAGATATTCGGCGAGAAAGGAAAGCATGCAAGAGTTGCAGTCGGAGTGTCCTGCCTTCCGCTAAACTCCATGACAGAGATTGACGCAATAATTGAGTTTTCACAGTAAACTAGATTCAGAGACGGCGGTATTGCCAAGAAATCATGGATACAGTTCATATATCTACAGGATTCAGACCTGTCGTGTTTAAGATTACTTTGTTGGCATTAATTGTGATATCAGTTTTCTCAGCTTCAGCTTTTGCTGAGGTTTCAATCGAGGTAGAAGTCCAAAACGAGAGCGTCGGCGCACTTGACTCAGTTTTAGTGAGCGGAAAAATAACAGGGGTGGGAGATTACAAGCCAGTAAAGATTACAGTAACCGATCCAGACGGAGTTGTCGTGTATGGTCCGCTGGTTACAATTCAGAATGACAAGACATTCAAGAAACTAATTCAGCCAACCCTGCCAAGCTTCAAGGCAGGAACATACACTGTCACTGCAAGTCACGAAGATACAGAGATGGTTGCACAGGCCTACTTTACAGTGACATCAGAGATAATACCAAGAAATCAAGTCACGCAGACTCAGCCACATGCAGAGCCAGCAGTTGCCGTGCCAAAAAATCCAGGGACGGATAAAATTTCATTGACGGCAGACACGATTAACGGCTCCAACATCATCAAAATAAACGGAAATACAGACATCAGAAGTATGGACGTCACATTCACAGTAAAAGCACCTAGCGGAAACATCATCTCAGTAGGACAAGTAAGTCCAGATGTACAGGGAAAGTTCCAGCTTGAGGTCAAGGCAGGCTTTCCAGTATGGAAAGAAAACGGAGTGTATACAATCACCGCATATCAGGGAGCATCATCAGAATACAAAAAATCCATCCATGTTGAAATCGAAGACGGCGTAGTAGTTCCAGAGTTTGGAGCAATAGCATCGCTTGTTTTGATAGTATCAGTATTTGCAATCATAATGGTCTCGTCAAAATCAAAGTTCAGCATCGTACCAAGATTTTAACATCGCATCGTTAATCAAAAAACATGTCATTTTTAGACGAGATAAAATCACAAAAATACATCTCGCTTGAATCATACAGAAAAAACAGCGAACCTGCAAGGACCCCGGTGTGGTTTGTAGTCGAAGGCGATTCGATAGTCATAGTCACCAGGGAGCAGACTGGAAAAGTAAAACGCATCAGAAACAATCAGCAGGTAAAGATTGCAACATGCACGATGAAGGGCAAAGTCACAGGGGAATGGTATCCAGGAGTTGCAAACATCATGGGTGACGAGCAGACAGCCCGTGCGGTAAAGCAGAGAGACAAAAAATATGGATTTTTTGCAACGGTTGCAAAACTTGCAACCAGAAACAAAGGCAAGTTTGTCGCGTTTGGAATTAAAATCAGCTAGGCGAGTTTTTTATTTAATTCTGTAATGAACTGCTTAATCTTTGGCTTGGGGACAACTGCACCACATGCCTTGTCATGCCCGCCGCCAGATCCGCCAAGGCTTGTTGCTAAAAGATTGACAATTTTTCCCAGGTGAACCTTGCAGTTCTTTGAACCCCTGACTGAAACGGCATAAATTCCATGGTCTACCCGCTCTTTGTATGCAACGCCGACATCCTTTCCAGACAGACCCATGACAAAATTGACTGCGCCACTGGCACCAGCATCCAAAATTTCCATATAGCCGAGATTTTTCATGGTTTTCATCCCCACCTTTACCTTGGCAATCATTTGTGATAGTTTCTCCACCTGGATTTGGGCAAATTCGAAAGTATTTGGAATGTCATGTGGGAATTTGGATTCTGCTAATTCCTCGACCAGGTATTGTAAATAATCAGGTTCTCTCTGATGGCCGACAATGTTGTACGTCATCACCGTTGCGCTAATCAAAGCAAATTGCCTGTCATAGATTTGAAGTAACTTTGAGCCAATCGGCCTGTCTTCCATGTAATCGGTAATGGCTGCACATGTTGCAACAAATGATGCATGATCATTGAGTTTTGATTTGTATGCGTTGTACACTTGAACAGTTGTGCATTCGTTGATATCGTGGATAACCTTGACCTTGATTTTTTCCAACGCCTTTACAACGGCAGGATCTATATCATGGTGGTCAATGTAAGTAACTGAAACTTTATTTTTTCTTAGTCTTGTCATAATGTCAACAAACTCGTCCTGAGTTTTTTTGCTCAGTCCCAAGTCGCATATGAATAATGATTTTAATTTTTCATCCGAAACAACTTGGTTTAATGCCTCCATCTGGCCAGGATAGTCTACAAGAATTGCATCACCGCCAAACGCTTGACGAATAAGAGCTGCAGAGCTGATACCATCGCAGTCCTCCTTGTGAGAGATGCAGATCAGCTTGGTTCGCTTTGATGCAGCTGTTGGGCCGGCTGCAGTTTTTTTGGTTACCTTCTTGGCTGCAGTTTTTTTGATTACCTTCTTGGCTGCAGTTTTTTTGGTTTTAGAGGATACCAATACAGATTCAAAAATCACAAACCCTCATTTAAATGAAGAATGTAAAATTAAGATTTTCTAAATGGTTTTTTGATACTTTGGTTTACCAACGAACTGGAATCAAGATATACATCATATAACGACAATCCCTCCATCTGGGTCTGGTTGTCTATTTCCTGAATTTTTTTTAGTTCTTCAGATGAAGCATTTAGTACCAAGTCATCTAATTTTTTCAAATGCTCTCGCTCTTTAGGAGTCATTATGTTTTGATTAAAAATAATCATTTAGGAGCAAAAGTTGCCATATTAGACTAATTACTAAACTTCATAGACGTGATTTTGGCGAAAATATAATAAAAGATTTCTAGTAGGCTCAGCATGGAGACAAAAAATATCGGTCTGCGTGGAATCGAAGTTGCAGATACCAAGATTTCAAACATAGACGGGGAGAGAGGCAAGCTCATCTATCGCGGATTTGACATACTAGACCTTACAAAAAATTCAACATTTGAAGAAACGGCATATCTATTACTTTATGACAAATTACCAACCAAGCAAGAGTTAGACGAATTCAAGACAAAGCTCGTTGACGCAAGATGCATCCCCAAACAGATGCAGAAAAACATGGGAAACTGGAGAAAAGACGCGGATCCCATGGACATGCTTCAAGCATTCGTAGCAGCACTTGCAGGATATTATGACGAGGAGTTTGCAAACAAGGAGGCAAGTTATGAAAAAGCAATAAACCTAATTGCAAAAGTTCCCACAATCATTGCCAGCTGGCACAGAATTAGAAACGGGCTGGCAGCGGTGGACCCGGATCCAACACTTAGTCACGCTGCAAATTTTCTATACATGATGTTTGGTGAAAAACCAGATCCGGAAGTAGAAAAAATATTCGATGTCTGCCTAATTCTTCACGGAGATCACACGTTTAACGCATCAACATTTACTGCCAGACAGGTTGCATCGACAAGAGCACACATGTATTCTGCAGTAAGTGCGGCGATCGGGGCACTGAGTGGGGAACTGCACGGAGGAGCAAATTCGGAAGTAATGAAAATGCTGCTTGACATCGGAGAGATTGGAAAGACTGAGGAATGGATTAAAAAAGAAATGAGTGCAGGTACAAGAATTATGGGAATGGGGCATGCGGTATACAAAACGTACGATCCCAGAGCACAGGTACTAAAAGAGCTGTCAAGAAAACTTGCCGAGAAAACCAAAGAGCCGTGGTTTGACATAACGGAAAAAGTAGAGACTACAACCATCGCAGAGATGAAATCACGGAAAAACAAAGAGATCTATCCGAACGTGGATTTGTACAGCGCCTCACTTTACTACATGCTAAAAATTCCGCTAGACCTAAACACGCCAATCTTTGCGATTGCAAGAGTTGTAGGGTGGGCAGCGCACATCATCGAAGAGAAATTTGCAGAGGCCGCACCAAAAACTGCACTGTACAGACCCAAAGCAGTCTATGTAGGAAAATATTGTGGACCGCAGGGTTGCGAATATCAAACACTTGACTTGAGAAAATAAATTTAATTTCTTGTGCTTAGCCAATCTTTGGCTTTAGAGTTTACATCGTGTTTGTACAACACTTCAAAAACCATATCGTAAAATGTGATGCCTTTTTTCTGAGCCTGAACATCGAGCCACTTTATTCCGTCTGCCAATTCCGGATCATATTCCGAGAATTCGACTAATTCGTCCACCATTTTTGAAAAGAATGCGTGTGACTCTATCATATGTACATCTTTTAATCTTTGATCATAAGCAAGGGATTCAAAATATATTAACAAAAGACCCCTTTTTGGTTGACAATTGGACCATGTTCTCTATTCAGACGGAAATGCGAAGAGAATATCATGGTTAATCCAAACAAACGATTCATCTGTTGATCAAAGCAGAGAGCATGCCGATATCTACAGAGATAAAATTTCAAACATGCAATCAAAATATGTCGCACTCCATATCGGGCTGTTTTGGGGAATCGGAATCTTTGCGATAAGAAACGGAGATCATGTCAAAATAAAACTGGACGATAAAACTATGTTCGAGCAGATGACAGACGGTTTAAAAATCAAAGACGAATTTATTCGGAATCGAGTCAGATTCATCGGCCAGCTAATCGCGCAGAGAAAACTAAAGATCGAATTTGAATTAATTTCACACAGCGACAATCTGGTAAATAAATTATTTGATGCAAAAGAGATTAAGACCAAAAACGGTTAGTTACTTGGTGAGATCTCATTTGCAGTTTGTAATTGCCCTACATCTGCGATTGATAAAAGAAATAACTGTTCAATTTCATTGACAACACTCGCGTTCAAATAGAGTGATCTTGGAGTATTTTCAACGGATTTTTGATTATGTTGTAATAATTACAAAAATAACAGAAAAACGACATTTTGAAAATTATATTTTCAGTTATTTCAGCGAATTTGGAAAATAGTCCCAAAGAGTTCTAAAAATTTCATACTATTCATATTTTCAAAGATTAGATTTATTTACTATACAGTAAGTCATGGATCAATTATGGTAAGTATAGACAAAGCAGCTATAGTACTCTCAATTGCAATTACACTGATAGGTGTAGGAATTGCAGTTGCAGGAAGCGCTGCAGAAAATACTCCAACATATAGTGCTCCAGCATCTTCTGCTCCAGCAGTTCCAGTAAAAACTCAAGCAGATCAATTCGGCGCAGATATTGCTGAAAAAGTAAAATCTGGAGACGGTATGGTGGGGAAAGATGCTATAGTAATTGAAGATAAAGTAGCCACCGAGGTAACTAAAGAAAAAGAAACCACGATGGACAAACCAGTAGGACCGGCAACACACAGTGTTGATATGCCAAAAGGTACTTCAGTTCCAGGATGTGAAGAAAATAATTCATGTTTCGCACCAGCAGACATCACAGTCAACGCTGGAGATACAGTGGAATGGATGAATGTCGACACAGCAGCACACACAGTAACTGGCGGTAGTCCAGCAGATGGCCCATCTGGTATATTTGATAGCAGTCTATTCATGGCAGGTGCATCTTATGCATTTACCTTTAACGACAAAGGCAGCTACGATTACTTCTGCATGGTTCATCCTTGGATGACTGGTAGTGTTACAGTGAACTAATAAAAAATCCTTTTTTCTTATTTTATTTTGTTTTTCCTTATCGTTCTGTTATACGCCACGCCAAATCTGTGCGTTTCATCCCTGACATATTGTAAAATTTTCAGAGACGGTTTGTACTTTGGAATTATGACAGGGTTTTTATTTTTTGGAAGATAGACTTCCTCGTTCTCCTTGGCCAAAGATATGCAGGGCAGTTTCAAACCGAGTGATTCCAGGGCCTTCATTGCAGAACTAAGCTGTCCTTTACCGCCATCAATCACAATCAAGTCAGGGAGTTCGGAATTTTCCTCCAGCAGCCTGTAGTACCGTCTCTTGACAACCTCCTCAATCATTGCAAAGTCGTCCCGTCCAGAGACTGTCTTTATTTTGAATTTTCTATAGCCGGATTTGTTTGGAATGCCGCCAACAAATCTTGCCATCGAGCCCACGGCAAACTCTTCACCGTGGTTGGAAATATCAAAGCATTCAATGATGTTTGGAATGACATCCAAATTTAGAATTTCTTTCAGCTCAACCAGTCCAGGATCACCTCCCTTTGAGTGGATTAGTCGGATATTTTTCAGAATCAGATCAATGATGTCCTTTTTCTTGCCTTTTGCAGGGGACAGAATCTGGACATTGAACCCAGATTGTTCTGAAAGCAAGGATTCCAACAATCTTTGGTTCTCAGGTAGTTCGCTGACCAGAATAAATTTTGGAATCGGGTGCGTGGAATAGTACTGGAACAGGAAGTTTGAAAACGAGTTATCCCCCACCAAATCAAAAAAGAATTTGTCGCTGTCTCTGATCACGCCGTTAATCATTCTGAAATTCATCACTGCCGCGGACTGTTCCTGTATGCCTATGCCAAAATATTCCTCGTCGGAGTTTTCAACATATTCCATTTTTTGTTTAGTTTGCAGACTTCCAAGCCTGATCAGCGTGTCACGGATATCCTTTGCACGCTCAAACTGCTGCAATTCTGCGGCCTGATGCATTTCTTCCTCCAATTTTTTTGTAAAAACTTTGGTTTTGTTTTTCCCTTTGAGCACATCCTCCAGCGCTGCAACATGTTTAGGGTACCTTTCCTGCGCACCCCTGAATTCACATGGCCCCTCACAATTTCCCAAGTGGTATTCCAGGCAGACTTTTTGCGGAAGGGTTTTGCAAATTCGTATTTGGAACGCCTTTCTCAGTGTACCGATTGTGAGCAGTTTTGAACTGCCTTGAGTGAAAGGGCCAAATGTTTTTCCACGTCCCAGAAATTTTCCGTCCCTGGTTCTTCTTGAAACCAGCAGTCTGGGAAATTTTTCGTCGGAGATTCTGAGATAGGTGTACCTTTGCTGGTCTTTTAGCTCGATGTTGAATCTGGGCCTGTACTTTTTGATCATGTTTGATTCTAGAAGAAACGCCTCGCTCTCATTGTCAGTCAAAACAAATTCAATGCCAGAGATATTTTCAACCAGTTTCTGAGTTTTGTAGTTTTGATTTTGGTTAAAATAAGACCTGACCCTGTTTTTCAAATTCTTTGCCTTACCAATATAGATAATATTCTCATCAGAATCACTCATCAGATAAATTCCGGGATCGGTGGGGAGGATGATTTTTGAAATATCAAAAGTCATTTTTTTAACAATTTCTTCAAATACGTTCCAGTGTAACTTCCGGGCGCTTTTGCAACATCTTTTGGGGTGCCAGCAGCCACAACTTTGCCGCCTTCGTCACCGCCTTCTGGACCAAGATCAATTATCCAGTCGGAATTTTTGATGACATCCATGTTATGCTCAATTACAACCACGGTATTTCCCAGGTTTACCAGGCGATTAAGGACATCCAATAATTTTTGAACGTCTGCAAAATGCAGCCCAGTCGTAGGCTCGTCTAAGATGTAGAGTGTTTTTCCAGTTCCTCGCTTTGATAGTTCGGATGCAAGTTTGACTCTCTGAGCCTCGCCTCCAGACAGGGTTGTGGACGACTGTCCGAGTTTGATGTATCCCAATCCGACATCATGCATTGTCTGCAGGGTTCGTTTTATTGCAGGGATATTCTCAAAGAAAGTCAGCGCCTCGTAAACAGTCATTCCCAAAATGTCAGAAATATTTTTTCCCTTGTACAGCACAGACAGGGTTTCGGTGTTGTATCTTTTTCCCTTGCACTCGTCGCATTTTACATAGACATCTGACAGAAACTGCATTTCAATTTGCTTTACGCCGTCCCCTTCACATGCAAAGCACCTGCCAACGGCAACGTTAAATGAGAACTGCCCCGGCGCATACCCGCGCTCTTTTGATAGCTCTGTGTTTGCATAAAGATCTCTGATGGGTGTAAAGGCGCCAATGTAAGTTGCAGGGTTTGAGCGAGGAGTTCTGCCAATAGGTGATTGGTCTATGGCAATCACCTTGTCAATATTTTCCAAGCCGGAAATTTCCTTGTGAGATCCAGACCTGACATTTGATTTGTAAAAATGATTCTCCAGTGTTTTTAACAGAACGTCGTTGATCAGAGTTGATTTTCCAGAGCCAGAGACCCCAGTTACGGAAACAAAAAGGCCCAGCGGTATTTCAACGTCAATGTCCTTCAGATTGTTTTCAGAGGCTTTCTTTATGACAAGAGAGCCAGAGCGATTGCGAACTTTGTCAACCAAGTTAATCAGCGAGTTGTCTTTCAGATATGCGCCGGTTACGGACTTGCTGTCTTTGAGAATCTGACTCACTGTACCTTCGAAAACAACGCTTCCCCCGTGAACACCCGCGCCAGGTCCCAAATCTATCATCCAGTCTGAATTTCGTATAACTTCCTCGTCATGCTCTACAACAATGACCGTATTGCCCAGATTTCGCAGCTTATTTAGCGTTTTAATCAGTCGGGCATTATCTCGCTGATGCAATCCAATTGTAGGTTCGTCAAGAACGTACAGCACCCCAGTCAAGTTGGAGCCAATCTGAGTTGCCAGTCTGATTCGTTGTGATTCACCGCCAGACAGTGTCGAACTTAATCTGTTCAGCGTCAGATAGTTTAATCCGACATTCATTAAAAATTCAAGGCGCTCTTTAATCTCCTTTAGGACGTCCCTTGCGATGTATTGTTCATTTTCAGTTAGCGTCAGAGAAGAGAAGAAATCATAGCAGTGATCAATTGACATGTCGCATGCATCAATTATTCCTTTTTCGTTGATTTTGACTGCGAGTGATTCCGGTTTTAGTTTTTTGCCGTTGCATGAATTGCAAGGAGTGTCCCGCATGAATTGTTTTAGCCATTCCCTTTTTGATTCAGAATCAGTTTCCATGAATGTTCGTTGCAGATTAGATAAAACGCCTTCAAACGTGTTTGTGGATTGCCAGGAAGAGTCTCCTGATTTTGAGCGGTACGTGAAATCAATCAAGTCGTCGGTGCCGTGCAGAATTATTTTGAGATGCTTTGGCTGTATCTTGTCAAAAGGGGTCATCAAATCAAAACCGAATTTTTTGCCTACTGCCCTTAACGCTTGACGTCGGAATGCGGAGAATCGTCCGCTCCAAGGAACAATTGCACCGTCCAAAATAGACTTGGTTTTATCAGGTACTACTAAATCCTCGTCAAACTCCATCTTCACTCCCAAACCATTGCAAGTTTTGCACATACCGAAAGGGGAATTGAATGAAAAAGATCTTGGCTCCAATTCGCCAACGGTCAACCCGCAGTAAGGACATGCGTTGTTTTGCGAGAAAATCTTTTCAGACTTTTCAGTTGCAATCATCACATCGCCTTTGGCGGCCTTGATTGCAGTCTGTATGCCTTCAAAGAGTCTTGATCTCTCAGACTTTTCAGCGACGATCCTGTCAACTACAATCTCAATATTGTGCCATTTTTGCCTGTCGAGTGGAGGGATGTCATCATCCAGGCTCAAAATCTCACCATTTAGACGTATTCTGGAGTACCCATCCTTTTTGATTTGTTCAAATAATTTCTCATACGTCCCCTTTTTTCTCTGAACGATTGGGGCCAAAACGAAGATTTTATTTCCCGAGAAATCCTTGAGGACTGAATCGCATATTCGTTCTATGGACTGGGTCGACACCTTGCGCCCGCAATTAGTACAGTAAGGAATGCCAATTCTTGCAAATAGCAATCTCATGTAATCATAGATTTCCGTAGTGGTTCCAACAGTGGAGCGCGGGTTCTTGCTGGTGGTTTTTTGTTGTATTGCAATTGCGGGGGAGAGTCCTTCGATTGAATCAACGTCGGGCTTGTCCATCATCTCTAAGAATTGACGGGCGTACGAGGAGAGTGATTCGACGTATCTTCTCTGCCCTTCAGCATAGATGGTGTCAAATGCCAATGTGGATTTTCCAGAGCCAGACAATCCGCTGATTACAACCAATTTATTTTTTGGAATATCAATATCTAGATTTTTCAGGTTGTGATGTCGCGCACCTCTGATTTTTAATTTATTTTCGGTCATTTTTGTATTCAACCTCCCTTTCCAGTCTTTTTATCCTATCTCTGCATTCAATCGCACGTTCAAAATCCAACTCTTCGGAATACTTTTTCATCTGAGCATCCAAATCAATCACTTCGTTTGTAAGATCGTGTACAGACTTTAGTTTTGAGTCATCCAAAGCAACTTCTTGTGACGGAACAGATTTGATTATAGTTCTAGGAATAATGTTGTGATCTTTGTTGTATTGTATTTGTTTTTCCCTACGACGTGTGGTTTCACTCATTGTGTTTTTCATAGACTGTGTTGTTTTGTCAGCATACATTATGACAGTTCCGTTCACGTTTCTTGCAGCCCGGCCACACGTCTGAATCAAACTTGTAAAATTCCTCAAGAATCCCTCCTTGTCAGCGTCCAAAATTGCAACCAGTGAAACTTCCGGAAGATCAAGCCCCTCCCTGAGAAGATTGATTCCCACAAGAACGTCAAATTCGCCCAATCGCAATTGCCTGAGGATCTCAGTCCTCTGCAATCCCTCGATTTCCGAATGCATGTATCTGACTCTGACATTCTTTTTTGAAAGATATTCGGCCAAATCTTCAGCCATCCTCTTAGTCAAAGTCGTGACTAGCACTCGTTCGGAATTGGCAGATCTTTTGTTAATTTCCACGATTAAATCATCCATCTGGTTTTTGGTAGACCTGACCTCAACCTGGGGATCAAGCAGGCCAGTAGGCCTTACAAGCTGCTCTACAATCTGAGACGAAATTTTTTTCTCATATTCGGACGGAGTTGCTGAAACAAAAATTGTATTTTGTATGTACTCTTCAAACTCTTCAAATTTCAGCGGGCGATTATCAAACGCACTAGGCAACCTAAACCCGTATGTGATCAACTCATTTTTTCTAGAGCGGTCTCCCTTGTACATTCCGTGAAGCTGCGGCAGTGTCACATGAGACTCGTCAATTACCAAAAGATAGTCATCGCCAAAAAAATCCATCAGACAGAATGCTTTTTCCCCTGCTTCTCGCCCATCAAAGTGTCTAGAGTAGTTTTCAATTCCAGAGCAGTACCCCAGCTCTTCAATCATTTCCAAATCATATTTTGTTCTCATCTCAAGTCTCTGTTTTTCCAATTCGTTTAATTCTGGCAATCGTTTTTTCAACTCATCGGCAATTGATTTAACGGCTTTTTTACGAACATCTTTTGCAATAAGGTAGTGTTTTGCAGGATAAATTTTCATTTGAGATACTATCTTTTTCTCCTTCAAGGAAACATGATCCAAGATTGCAATTTTTTCTACCTCGTCTCCGAACATGGAGATTCTAACTAAATCTTCAGAGTATGCAGGAGTGACATCGATTGTATCCCCTTTAACTCTGAAATTTCCGGGCGCTACCTCGGTATCATTTCTCTCGTATCTTGCATCAACAAATCGTCTAATTATTTCACTTCTCTTGATTTCATCACCAGTGCTAACTGCAACAGCCAAGTCCCCCCAATCCTTAGGATTGCCAAGAGAGTAGATGCAGGAGACAGTAGACACGATGATTGTCGGCTCCCCTGAAAGCAGCATTGCGGTTGCCTCCAACCTCATCTTTTCAATTTTTTCGTTGATCTGCGTGTCTTTTTCAATGTAGGTGTCCGTTTGGGGAAGATAGCTCTCAGGCTGGTAGTAATCATAGTACGATACAAAATAACCGACATTGTTTTTTGGGAAAAATTGCTTGAGTTCAGAATAAAGCTGCGCTGCAAGAGTTTTGTTGTGTGAAATTACCAGCGTGTTTTTTCCAGTCCTTGCAATAACGTTTGCCACGGAGAAGGTCTTTCCGCTTCCCGTTACCCCGAGCAGCGTTTGAACAGTCCCTTTCTGCACGCCTTTTACCAAGGAATCAATAGCCTGTGGCTGGTCTCCAGTGGGGACGTAGTCAGATGCCAATTCAAAACGAGATATTTGTTCCAACAGATACAATCCCTGAAAACTGAACTTATAGCTAACGTTTGCCAAATAAAAACAACAGGTCAACAGAATATCAATCTAGAAAATTCAGAAAGCAGTCATCAAAGAATCATCTTCAAAGGCAAGAGTAATCAATTGCAAGTTAGCCAAACTTCAACAGATTCAGACTCACCATACAGGCTCATCAATCATCCGAAGGCCGGTTTCAGTTACCTCAAAGCCCATAATTTTCAAAGTTTCAAGAGCGGACGGGGATTTCTTCTCCAGGATGTTTTGTGCCAGATTCAATCTGTCTTCAGGTCTCATGTGCTGGCCAATTTTGTATTTACCATGAATTGTTTGGGGAGTGACTTTGATCACACTTACAGCGTCCAGAACTCGCATGTCGGATCGAATCGGATCATAGCGTCCCTCAGGCTGATATTTTTCCATCAGTCCGTTTAGAGCAAGTGTCTTCTCTTCTCTGTCAGATACAAAAGAGGCAGTTCCTTTTATCACAACGCTGATGTACAGTGTGTCGGCCAGAGACGCGTTGTGCGGATCCTCAAAATAAGACGGCAGGAACTCCAACTCCCTGTCGGCCTCAAATCCAACCTTGTTGTTTCTAGAAATGTTATCTAGTTTCTCGCCCCTCACATGGGAATGCATGTAAACTGCGTCATCAAGAAATGCAAAGTTCATAGGAATGATTTGCGGAAACCCGTTCTCATCAATACTCGCAACACGTCCGACGTGTTCTGCATTCAAAAATTCTTTTACTCTTGCATATGATTTAATCTGAAGAATTCCAGTTAGCTGCACAAACTAATTCAGCAAAATAATATTATAAATCCAGAGCATGGAAATCCCTAAAATATGAGGTAAATAAAAAATTACTATGGATGATCCATATCTAAACGGGTTAAGGGATGATTTTGAAGGGTATTCCAGTCAATTAAAAAAATTAAAAGCGAAACTATTGAAAAGCAATTCCCCAGAATTGCAGGCAGCAATCATCAAGCAGATTGATTCCATAGCAAACAAGATGGAAAACAATCAAAGGCAGTCAGTAAAGGTGACCAAATCCAGGATCAAAGAAAGGAAATCAAAGTCAAAGAGGTAGCATCATTCTTCGTCGTCTAGTTCTTTTACCATTGCCTTAATTTCCAAAATTTTGCATTCCAATTCACTGCACTCATCTTTGAAATCTGTGCCCATAGAGTATCATTACAAAAACAATCAAAACCAAACGACATTCTAAAACTTGACTTTATTCATCCAAATTCTTCATTAATGTAAATTGCTAAATTTAGGATCAATTAAACGTGATAGATGGGTGAAATTGACGAAGAGCGGGAAAAAGCCGTCAGGGTAACGCTGGACATTCTAGAAGAATGGGGCTCTGCATCAAAATTCATCTGGTTTAGGGAACTGCACAGGATTACAGACGTCGACAAAGGGTTGCTCCGAAATATTCTCAACGAATTGAAAAAATCAAAAGAGGTTCAAGAAATGCACGGGACAAACAACAGGATATTCTTCTGCCTCAAAAAATATTACGTAAAGTGCAGGGATATCGAGTACAGGTTCAAAGGAAAACAGATAATGCTGAAGGACGGAAGCAAAACAAAAATCATTCAGGGTTCGACTAATTCAACAGAGCGAACCAGAAAAAGAATAGAAAAACAAAGAAACAAACGCAAATCCAAATCATTCGTAAAAAAGAAAAGGCCTCATAAATCATAAAGAATTTTCAGATTGCCGTCTTGCAAAGTTTGATTCTGCGCGTTTTAGTTTGGAAGACTCCGCAACATCTTCAGTCATGTCAAACAGATTATGCAGCTCCATATCGGGAGTCAATTCATCCTCTTTTTCATCATCCAAATCAAATTCAAGGTCTGCCAGGATGCCCATATTTTCTTCCAAAAGATCAAGGCATTTTTTTACTGACTCGGGAAGGTCTTCATCCATCACAGAACCTAGAATGAGGTAAACTAAATGATTTGCTGTAGTAAAAAGCGCCCTTATTGTGCGGCTTTTTCACGCAATGCAGGCATTACATGGCTTGCAAATTTATCAATAGAGCCAAAGTAATTCTTCCCCCAGAATCTAATCACAAAGTGGTTTACGCCAGCTTTCATGAATCTTTCAAACGTTGGAATGATGTCTTCAGGGGTACCTATCGCAGTTGACGAACGTGCAACGCCGTCAGGCAATTTTGTTGCAGCCTCCCTCATCTTTACAATCCAGCTCTGATCAGACATTGAATATTCTGTAAAGTATTTTACGAAATCAAATCCCTCGATTTCCTTTATTCCGTGAACGCGTAAAATTTCAGGCTTGAACAAACTAACTTTTACTGCTTCTTTCATCTTTGCCCATGACTCTTCGGCATCTTCGGAAAAGTAGACATCAATGTCCAGTGCATACTGGAAATTATCCTTCTCTTCCTGAGTTCTGTTGTTTGCATCCATGGATACTTTGATTTGTGCGGCGTGATCCTCAAAAAGTTCAGGAGTATAGCCGATTGGCAACCATCCGTCGCCAAGTTTTCCGGTCAATTCCAGCGTACGTTTGCCACCAGCTGCCATGTAAGTAGGTGGGCGGGGTTTTCTAACCGGAGGAGCTTGCAAACATGCGCCCTTAAGCTGATAGTATTTTCCGTCGTAATCTACTGTGTGGTCAGGAGTTGATTCGTATAATTTATGAATAGTTTCAATTTGTTCTGCCCATTTAGAAACTGGTTTTTCAAACGGGATGCAGAATTCTTTTAGATTTTGGGCCTCACCTGCGCCAATGCCCAGAATGGCCCTGCCTTTTGAGATCCTATCAAGGGAAATTGTAGCCAGGGCAATGTTTGACGGGTGTCTTCTAATTGCATCAGTCACACATGTTCCAATCTCCACATTGCTTGTTACTGCGGCAATTGCAGATAGCATCACCCAAGGATCCAAAACGATTGCATTTTTCCATTGTGGGACGTTTGTGTGGTCCATGTAGAAAATAGAATCATATCCGGTCTTGTCGGCAAGTATGCAGGCAGTTAAAATTTGATCTTCAGTGTAACCAGCCCTTGCGACATTGAGTCCGTTTTGAATACCAAATTTTAGTTTTTTATCTTCCAAGTACATTTACCTTAGATTATTAGAATAAAAAGTTTCATCAAGCTGCCAATTTCGCATTTTATCAAGAAAATATAAAAAAGTAAAAAATACGAGATTTTTTACAAATTGCCTGCTTTGATATCTTCAAGACACTTTACAACATCATCTTTTGATATTGGAATTGGATTCGGATCCAAATGTCCCCTATCTGTCATTACAGTGTCGGCAGCTTCTGAAACATCAGCTTTGAGGTCTAGTTTGTCAAAGCCGAGTTTTGCCATAGCCTCTTTGAATCTATCATAGAAGATTGAATTGTTATGCTTGTGTGCAACGGTGGTGCAAGAGGACAACGAATATCCGTGAGGCACACCCTCGTTTGAGAACACGTAGGACAACGCGTGTCCCAAAGTTGTAGAGCAATTACCAAAGCCCATTCCAGACAACATTGATCCGTAAGGATAGTTTTCCGGTTTGTCGTTCATAATTGCATCATACAGAATCTCAAACGCTTGTTTGCACAGAGTTCTTGTCAAGTCATTGCCGAGTTTGCTGTCATAGCCTTCGGTAGCTTGAGCACACGCATCACAGACAGAGCTGTTTATGACTTGCTGTGGAGTTCCATCAAGGAAATACGAATCCACAACTGCCATATCGGCTAGAAATCTGTCTTCACGTAACAATTTCTTTTTACCATCAAATTTCAGAACGCAGTAGGTTGTCATTTCAGCTCCAGTTCCAAATGTCGTCGGAATTAAGATTTTTTCTTTTTTCATCTCAGGTGCAGCATATTTTACTACATCCATAGAACTTCCACCACCAAGTCCAATTAGACATGATGGGTCTTTGTCTTTGAATTGTGAAATAACAGCAGTGACGTCATCCATTGATGGTTCAGGTTTTACTTGGTCATACAACATGTAATCCTTAATTCCCATTCTTGCAATCCACTTGTCAGAAAGTTCAGGAGGAACTGTTGTGACAATTAGGGCATTTTTAGGATACTTTGTTTCACCAAGTGCATTTTCTCCAAAGTTGATAACTTTTGGAATGCGTACTGTATTCATGAATGAAATGCGTCATTGATTATTATTATATCTTGCATTGATGAGTACAGCATGATTATTCAAAATTTCGGCGATTTGTCAACTACAGACAAGAAAAAAGATTGTTTGGAAATTTTAGAAGCTGGATTGCAAGCGGCAAACCCAGAAAACATCATTCCAAAATTCGTAACCCCCAACGAAATCAAAATCAACGGCAAATCATTCAATCTTGAGAAATACTCAAGCATCTATTCTGTCGCTTTTGGCAAGGCAGGAGACACCATGACCAGAGCGCTGAATGCAGTAGTTCCGATAAAAAGTGGAATCATAGTGATTCCCAAAGGCTCAAAATCAGTAATGAAAAGTAAAAAATTTCAAATTTTTAATTCCAGACATCCCAAGCCGGACCAAACCAGCGTAAAGGCGGCAAAAGAGGTCATGAAATTTGTTCAACACAAGCGAAGCGACGAGCTGATAATTTTTCTGGTTTCTGGAGGCGGTTCGTCGCTGCTAGCATTGCCAGACGACATCACTCTGGAGGACAAGGTCCATGTCACAGACGTGCTGCTGAAATCAGGGGCCACCATTCAAGAATTCAACTGCATCAGAAAGCACCTGTCAAAGATCAAGGGGGGCAAACTGGTAGAGAATATGAAATGCGATGGAATCAGTCTGGTAATGTCAGATGTCGAAGGGGATGATCTCTCATCGATTGCATCAGGTACAACATACATGGATGACACTACATATGCAGACGCGTTGGAGATCATTGCCAAGTATAAAATAAGATGGAAAATGCCTGACGAAGTTCTGACGCTCTTAGAAAACAGGATGAGTGAAAAAAAAATAGAGACCCCGAAGAGAGCTAGAATTGAAAATTATGTTATTGCAAACAACGACAATTGTCTGAACGAAATGAAAGCAAAGGCAGAAAAAATGGGATATACGGTTGACATAATGCATCTTTTTGGAGACATCAAAGAGGCAGTTACAAAAATACTTGAGAAAATTTCAGAGAGTGAAAAGACATGCATCATCTTTGGAGGAGAAACGACAGTCAAAGTTCTTGGAAAAGGAATGGGTGGAAGGAACCAGGAGTTGGTTTTAAGATTGTTAAAGAACACGCAGAAGATGAAAAAGATGGTAATCTCATCTGCAGGAACTGACGGAGTGGATGGCAACTCAGTCTTTGCGGGAGCAATCACAGAGAATGTGAAAGTGGATTTGGACTTGATGAAAGAGTTTCTCAAAAACAGCGATTCGGGAAGATTCTTTCAGAAACAAAAGGGGAACATCAAGACAAATCCGACGCACACAAATCTAATGGACATAGGCGTAATCCTGAAATAATTTCAGCGATTCAGACATGAAAATGCAAGTGTGAAAGTTCGCGATCTGTTTTAATATAATAATGACGTATTCCATGTAGAAAAATCCATGCTCGAGAAACAATTCAACCCGGAAATGCTATACAACAGGGTAGTTCATTTCTATATCGACAAAAAGGGATTTTCAAAAGACAAGGCAAACGAAATTGCCCAAATGGTGGTTCAGAAAGAAGCTCAGCGAAGAATCTGCAAGAACGAGAAATGCAAGCACTTCTCCCACGACCACATCAGGAATTCAGAATCATGTCTGGCAAACAACTGTGAATGTAGCGAGTTTACTAAGTAAAATCATCCAACGAGTTTACCAGTAACGGCTGCGCGTTAATTCCTCTCTTCCGCAAGTCCTCAGCAAACTCATCTACAAATCCATGTATCGTGTATACCTGTTCAGCTTCGGATTGCACAACCATCCGGATTAACTCGTCGTAATCGCAGTGATCACTAATCGGAATTGAATAATCAGTCCTTCGTCCAAAAGAGTATTTCATCGATTGTGCCCATCCGCTAAATCCAATCGTTACGGCGCCGTACTTTGATTTCATATCTTGGACAAATTTATTTTTGCTGGACATCAGCGGCGCAACCATAACCCAGGGTTTTTTTTCAAGCAGGCCATTTTTTTCAGCCTCAGTATGTCCGATTCCGTCATTTAGTGGCACGCCAAATTTTTGATGCAGTGCATTCATGTCCTTTACGGAATCGTGAAAATACAGTGGGCCCCAGTGCCCAAAGAACTGCGTGATTGTTTGCGCCTTGCCCAACTGATAGCCCATCAAAATTACCGGAACGCCTCTTCCATAAAGTTCAGAAATCAATTCGTTTACTTGTTTTAGAGTGTCCTCAAGTTTAGGAAAAACAAATTCAGGCAGACCAAAAGTGCATTCGGTGATCAGTGTCTTGCATTTTGGGATTTTGGCACCCTTGAGAAATCCACGGTCTCGGGTACAGACATCGCCAGTATAGAAGATGTCATCAAAAAGCAATCCCTTTGCACCTAGAATATGGCCGCTGTCAATCAGAGAGAAATTATCAAGTGATTCCACATGGTTTTCCATCTCAAATCCTCGAAGGCTAGCTATTTCGCTGGTCTCAATAGAGGACAGGATGGTTCCGCCATTTTTTGATGGAAGGTGATCAGAGTGTGCATGAGATACGAAATTTACCCCGTCGGCGTCACTGTTTTTTGGATCCAGGTAAACTCGCCTGCCATCGACCTCACACAGGATTCCGTTTTTTGTCATCCTGACTTTGCTAGGCAATGAAAACAAAATCGGTTGGATTTGATATAAATTGCAGGTTTGATTTAGTGTTGACTAGTTGCTAAATCTAGGAATTCTAATCTCAGGTCGCGGGAGCAATATGGAATCCATCCTAAAGGCAATTAAGAAAAAAAAGATTCCAATTAACCCGGCAATAGTGATTTCCAACAGACATGATGCCAAAGGCCTGAAAATTGCCGAAAAGCTAGGAGTGAAAGTAGAGGTGGTCGAAAGCAAAGGCTTCAAGGGAAGCAGGGCAGAGTACGACAAAGAAATCATCGCAGTCCTGAAAAAACACGGAGTTACGCCAAAAAACGGTCTCGTATGCCTTGCAGGGTTTATGAGAATTATAAGCCCAGAATTTGTGAAAAAATACAAGAACAGTATAATCAACATCCATCCAGCTTTGCTTCCAGCGTTTCCAGGATTGAATTCCCAAAGACAGGCCTTGGAATACGGAGCCAAAGTATCAGGATGCTCGGTTCATTTTGTAGACTCTGGAATGGACACCGGCCCGGTAATCATCCAAGCAACAGTCAAAGTAAACGAGAAAGACACGGAGGAATCACTGTCCAAAAGAATTCTAAAAGAAGAGCACAGAATTTATCCAGAAGCGGTCAATCTTTTTGCCAGAAAAAAAATCAGAGTTTCAGGCAGAAAGACGGTAATAATCTAAGAGTCAGGGCCGCCAAAAAAATACAAAACCTTGAGTTCAGTTGTATTTCCATGGAAAAAATGCTCCACATCTTTTGCGACAAAAAATAATTTGTCTTTGGATACCTTGTAATCCTTATTCTTAATTTTTAAAAATCCGTTGCCTGAAATGACATAGTATACCTCGTCACTGCCATGAGGTGTTTGGGTGTCCTCATCACCGGGCTTTAAAACCAGGACTCCGGCAGCTAAACTGTCCTTGTTGATAAAAGTCTGAAAGTATGAATCGCCGTTTTTTATTTTTTCTAGATATGTATCTAAATCATACTCTATCTTCAATGTCACTCAGCAGCTACTGTGTATGTTTTTCTTTGCGGATCAGCACTCATGAAAGAATGTCCGGTCGGATGAATTTTTTCATGCTCAGGACTCTGGTGCATTTTGACAAAGGTCTCCTTGCTTTCATGCTCTACAAGAATTCTATAACTGCCATCAGATGATTTTAGGAATTTTCTTGAGATAAATCCAGGAAAGTTGCACAACACTTTGTTTGATTCGGCAAACCAACTTTTGAAGTCCTCTTCAGCGCCATCTTTCAGTTGGATATCTGCAATCATTACAAACATGATATGACTGGAAAAGTAGCCACTTAATTTCTTTTCCCTGATTTTCATCTCAGAATTCCAAGGATTAAATATCTACAAATCAAAAAACAGTTCATGGCAGGGGTCAGAATAGATGGCAAAGTTATCGCCCAGTCAGTAAAAGACAGGGTCAAAAAAGCAGCAGCAGAGCTGAAAAACCAAGGCATCTCCCCTTGTTTGGCCACAGTGCTGATTGGAGACAATCCAGCTTCTGCCACATATGTAAAAAACAAGCACCTGGCATGCGAAGAGGTGGGAATTGCAACAAAAGACCACAAACTTGATTCAAACATAACACAGCCAGAACTGGCCAAAATCATTGACGAACTAAATGCAGACAAATCAGTCCACGGCATCCTAGTCCAATTGCCATTGCCAAAGCATCTTGATGAATTTGCAATAATATCAAGAATATCACCACTAAAAGATGTGGACGGCCTGACTCCACACAATGTTGGATTGCTCGCCATGAAAAAAGCGGCACTTGTTGCATGCACGCCGTCAGGCGTAATGGAGATGTTTGATTATCACGGAATTGATCTGGAAGGAAAAAACGTCGTATTGATTAACAGAAGTAATTTGGTAGGAAAGCCGCTGTATCACCTGCTGTTAGAAAAAAACGCCACTGTTTTGACATGCCACTCTAAAACTAAAAATTTAACTAGATTATGCCAGGACGCGGACATCGTCATCACTGCAGTGGGGGACAGAAACAAATTCACATTAACATCAGATATGATCAAAGAGGGGGCAATCGTGATAGACGTTGCAATTTCAAGATTTCAAGAAAAACTAGTTGGAGATTCAGACTATGACAGCATAATTAAGAAGGCATCATTTGCAACACCGGTTCCAGGAGGAGTTGGACCAATGACAGTTGCAATGCTGTTAAAAAACACAATCACGGCGGCATCACTGGGTAGTCAAATTGGATAAAAACCCCGAAAAAGAATCATTGCGAAATCGTCTTTTGGAGACAAGGGACAACACGTCTCATGATTTGTTAAAAATTGCAAGTGGAAACATTCAGAAAAAATTAAAGAAAATTTATGCGTTCAATGATGCACAAAAAATCGGGGCATACTATCCGATAGGAAGCGAGATATTCACCCAAGACATAATTCAAGAGCTGCTCAGCGAAGACAAGGAAGTCTTTTTGCCAAAAGTTGTAGGGGACCGCATGGAATTTAGGAAAATTGTCAGTTTTTCAAGCCTGGAACGAGGCAGTTTCGACATCATGGAGCCCAAAGACGACTGTCCGACAGATAACAACCTGGACGTAATTTTAGTGCCAACTGTAGGGATAGATTTTACCGGAGTCAGATTAGGATACGGTCACGGATTCTATGACAAGTTCTTGGCAGAAAACAAGGTTACAACAATATCCCTTACACTAGAAAAACAGATCATCAAAAAAATTCCAAAATCAGAACACGATGTAGCGATGGATTGGATTGTTACGGAAGATAAAACGATACAGACTCAGAGATAAGAAAGGCCTTTTTTGCCAATATCGGTTCGGTTATATTTCTGAGACCAAGTGATTTTCTCAATTGCAGCATATGCATTTGCAATTGCAGATTCCAAACTATCACCCAACGCAGTTACACCCAATACACGTCCGCCATTTGAAAGAATTTTTTCTCCGGATTTTTTTGTTCCGGCATGAAAGACAATTGTCCCATTGGAAATAGAATCAAATCCAGTTATCTCATCATCTTTAGAATAAGATTCAGGATACCCGTTTGATGCCAACACAACACACACTGCGGATTGCAGTTTCCAAGAAGCATGAGGCAGTGAAGACAAAGTTCCGTCAACACTAGCTATAAGATAATCATACAGATCAAAATCCATCCTCATCACAATCGGCTGGCATTCAGGATCGCCCATTCTAACATTGTATTCTAAAACAAATGGCTTTCCATCCCTAATCATTATACCAGCATACAGAAATCCCTTGAAAACAATTCCCTCATTTTTCATACCGCGGATTGTTTTTTCAATAATCTCTTCCTGGATTATTTTAGCCAAGTCATCATCAATGATTGCAGTTGGGGAATATGCCCCCATTCCGCCAGTATTTGGCCCCTCGTCATTATCAAAAATTCTCTTGTGATCTTGACTGGTAGCCATTGGTATGGCAACATCCCCATCAGAAAGGGCGATGTAGGATGCCTCAATTCCATCAATCCTTTCCTCGACAATTATCCTGTTTCCGGCATCACCAAACGTCTTTTTTACCAAAATTGTCTGAATAGCAGATATCGCATCTTCGTTACTGTTACATACAATGACGCCTTTTCCCGCGGCAAGCCCATCAGCCTTTACAACTACGTTGTAATCAAGAGATTCCACATATTCCTGAGCTTTCTGAGCGTCGTCAAATATTTCAAAACGGGCAGACGGAATTTCGTTTCGCTTCATGAAATCTTTTGCCCATATCTTACTTGATTCAAGCTGAGCAGCTTTCCGAGAAGGTCCAAAAACTTTGAGACCGAGTCCGTTAAATTTATCAACAATTCCTGCAGCTAGAGGGTCCTCAGGCCCAACCACAGTAAAACAATTATTTTTCCGAGCAAAATCTGCCAATCCTTCTAAATCATCTACGTTGATCTGGACATTGTTTTGTGTGCCGCCATTTCCGGGAGCAGTAAAAACAGTTTCAACTTTGCTGCTTTGTGATAATTTCCATGACAAGGAGTGTTCTCGTCCGCCAGAACCAACGACTAATACATTTACCAACAAAAATTATCTTTCTCCCAATTATATAATCCAAGTCTCAGCAAATCAATTTAGCTTTATAATGCCACAAACATTCCAAAAACCAGATGGAACTTTCTACGAAATTTGATGCAAAGGCAATAGAAGATCAAGTAAGAGAATACATCAAATCGGTAGACTTGGAAAAACAGATTTTTGCATCAGATGAGCGCAAAAAAATTCGATTCATCGAGGGCCCGCCAACAATGAACGGAATTCCGCATGCAGGCCACCTCAGAGGCAGGGTAATCAAAGATTTATGGTACAGATTCAACACGTTGCAAGGGAAAAAAATCACATTCAACGGGGGATGGGACACGCAAGGACTCCCAGTAGAACTGCAAGTCGAAAAGGAATTGGGAGTCACTGGAGGGAAAAGCGAGGCCATCAAGGAATTTGGAATAGAGAGAATCGTTTCTGAATGTAAAAAAGTTGTGGAAAAATTCAACAAAACGTGGGTCGAAGTGGATGAAATGCTTGGAATGTCATTTAATCACGAAAAGGCATATTGGACTTTCAGAGACGAGTTCATCGAAAGGGAATGGCAAGTGCTCAAGAAAGCATATGAAAATAAAATTTTAGAAGAAGACTTTACCGTAATCGCATACTGCCCAAGTTGTCAGACATCACTCAGTCATGCAGAAGTAAATCAAGGGTATGAAGAAGTCAAAGACCCGTCACTGTACTACAAAGTCAAACTGGTGGACGAGGATGCATTTCTGATTGTTTGGACCACAATGCCATTTACACTTGTCACAGATGCAATGGTCGGATTGCAACCGAAAGAAGACTATGCATACGTCAAAGTGAAAAACGAGACTTGGGTAATTGGAAAAACAAGATTGGAAGAGTTCATGGCAGATGTAAAAATTGACGAATATGAAATTGAAAAAACAGTAAAGGGTTTAGAATTTGAAGGGAAAAAATACATTCATCCATTATTAGATTTAATTCCAGAACTAAAGGAAATTTCAAAACAGGATAACTATCACGTTGCAGTGTCAGAGACATTTGTGGATGCCAGTACCGGAAGCGGCCTGGTCCACCTGTCACCGGCAAACGGTGAGGAAGACATCAAGATTGCAAACAAACGCAAAGTCAAAATTTTCAGTCCGATTAATGACGAGGTAAAATTCACAGAGAAGGCAGGAAAATATCAGGGGATGTTTGTCAGAGACGCAGACAGGCCGATAGTGGAGGATCTAAAAGAGTGCAATGCACTAGTAAAAATCAGTACAATCAAACACAAATATCCACTGTGCTGGAGATCACACCACCCAATTGTCTGGCTTGCCAGAAGAGGGTGGTTTTACAAACTAGACAAGTTAGAAAACAAGGCAATCGACGCCGCAGAAAGCGTAGAGTATTTTTTTGAGCAACCAAAAAACAGATTTCTTGGGATCATCAAAGAGAGACATCCATGGTGCATCTCAAGAGAAAGAATTTGGGGCTGCCCCCTCCCAGTTTGGAATTGCGAAGATTGCGGCGAGAAGAACTGGTTCTTTACAAGAAAAGACATCGTGGATTCCGCAGACAAACTGCCTGACGGTCCAAACTTTGAATTGCACAGACCGTGGATTGACAACGTTACAATAAAATGCAAAAAATGCAACAGCGTCAACACAAAAAGAGAAGAGTATGTTTTAGACACATGGCACAATAGTGGCGCAGCACCATATGCATCACTTACAGATGAAGAATATGCCAGTGAAATTCCTGCACCGTTTTTCACGGAAGGAATTGATCAAACCAGGGGTTGGGCATACACATTACTTATTGAAAATGTAATTTTAAACAATACTGCAACCCCACCTTACAAAGCATTCTTGTTTCAAGGGCACGTGCTAGACGAGAAGGGAGGAAAAATGAGCAAAAGCAAAGGCAATGTTCTAGATGGCGCCGAATTGCTTCAAAAATATCCAGTCGACCTGGTCAGATTCTATTTCATGTGGAAAGCAAGTCCGATTGAGCCGCTAAGTTTCAGCACCGACGAATTGATGTCAAGACCGTACCAGGTAATCAACACGCTGTTCAACCTTCACCTGTACTTTCAACAAAACAGCAAGTATGACAGTTTTGACCAAACAAACACAGTTGACTGGGCAAAGCAAAACGAGTTGCTGACGCCCCCAGACATCTGGCTACTATCCAAACTGCAAAAACTGATTCGAATTATGACTGAGAAAAACGAGTCGTGTAAATTCCACGAAGGAGCAAAAGCAATTGACGAGTTCATAATTAACGACCTTAGCCAGATTTACATCCCGATTACAAGGGGGGAGCTATGGGACGAAGAAGAGGAAAAGAAGGACCGAAGACTGTCAATCTACGCAGTACTCAGCGAAGTTCTCAAGACTCTGGACATACTGATTCACCCATTCTGCCCGTTTACAAGTGAGCATCTCTACCAATCCACATTCAATGGAAAGCAAAGCATTCTGCTTGACAAGTGGCCAACGTATCAAGAATCGCTAGTCAATGAAGAAATCGAAGAATCGTTTGACATCATGAAAGACGTGGTGTCAGTGTCATCGGCTGCAAGGATGAAAGGAAAACTGAAGAGGCGATGGCCGCTCAATGAGGCACAGGTCTGCGTAAAGAAAGGCCAGAAAAACAAACTCGGATCATTATCCGAACTATTACAATCACAGCTCAATGTTGAAAAAGTTACAATCATCGAAACAGAAAAAGAATCAGGACTGGAACAGATTTTGGAACTAAGAGATCTCGGATTGCCAGTCAAAGGAACAGCCGAGTTGGAAAGAAAACGCATAGGACCAAAGGCAAAACAGCACATGGGAAAACTCGTCTCAACATTCAATGAGACAGACCCGGATGAAATAATTTCGTCATTAAAAAAAGAAGGAAAATATGATTTCAGCATAGACGGGGAAACAATCTCGCTGGACAGCGAGGATTTCATCATAGGTTTTGATGCAAGCAAAAATTTTGCAGTTGCAAAAAGAGACAGCTACACGGTAATCATCTCAACATCTAGAAACAAAGAGTTGATGGCAAAAGGGTTAGTAAAAGACATTGCAAGAAGACTCCAGACCCTCAGGAAAGAGAGAGGATACACGCCGACAGACGTTTTGGATGTCGCGTCAATTTTAGAATTAGACGAAGAGTCACTCGAAATGATGAAAGAAAAGTCAGACGAACTGGCATTTTTGGTCAGAGTGAAGCAAGTCAACTTTACAGAATCATGTAAGGAATACAAGGAAGACGACATTGACGGCCAAAAAATCAGAATTTCCGTGGAATAGATTTTGAAAACGAATGTAATATTTTTATTACAATCAAAAATCCCATAAACAAATGCCCGAATCAACCCCAAATGTTGTTGGAATTAGCGTTCTAAAACAAAACGGCCTTGATGTGGATGCGTTGCTAAAGGAATTAATCAAAAATGCAGCAGTAGAATTTACTGCATACTATTACTTTACCAACCTTAGAGCACACTGCACAGGCATGGAAGGTGAAGGATTGAAAGGAATCATAGAGGATGCAAGATTGGAAGATCTCAGTCACTTTGAATCATGTCTTGAGAGGATCTACCAACTGGGTGGAATTCTTCCAAATGACGCAACCGAATTTATCAAAATTTCCGGTTGTGAGTTCCTACAACTTCCAGCAAACCCAACAGATCACAAAGCAATTCTAGAAAAATGTCTCAAGGCGGAGCAGGGTGCAATTGTCAACTGGAATAAAATTTGCCAAATGACATTTGGAAAAGACCCAGTAACATACGATATTGCAAAAGATATCCTGGCCGAAGAGATCGAGCACGAGTCATGGTTCCTAGAACTAATCTATGGAAGACCATCTGGACACATGCGAAGAAAGTATGCAGGCGAAAGACCACATACAAAAAAACATTCTAGAGCACTAGATATGGCCTAAGCGCCAAATCATTTTCTTTATTTTAATTTCACAATTAAAGTGAGTTTATAGACGACAAGTTGTGAAGATGCGTTGTTTTATTACGGTTAAATATAAAAATCACGTATTGATATCATGGTAAAACAGATCAGCCTGGACACATGGCAAATTCAGCACCTGTCGGATCTGTTAGAAAAAGGCTCAAACATTGTTACAAAAACAAACAGGCCGATTGTTTTGTATCGGCAGACACTGGAGGAAGAGGAAGAATCGTATGAAGAAATTGTGTGCACACTTACCAAGGGATACGTCATCGAGCAGATGGTCACATCTGGAGGAATTCTAGTTCCAAGCTTTCACCAACAACTTGTTTTTACAATTGAAGAGTACCCTCAAGAATTATTGCGAAAAAGCAAAGATCGATTTTTAGAAATGATCGATTTTCTAGACGAGCAGCTGAAATAGTATCATAATTAATAAAGACCGTAAAGCGCATGATTTTTGCATGCAATTACTTGAATTTCAGGCCAAGGAACTATTTCGAGAGTACGGGATTAATCTGCTTGAAAGCATCTCATCTACAAATATTGAAGATGGTAGAAAACATGCAAAAAAGTTAGGGTATCCATTTGTAATCAAAATTCAGGTGCCTGTTGGAGGCAGAGGAAAAGCAGGAGGCATTCAAAAATGCCAAAACGATGACGAATTTGAGCTAAAGTACCCACAAGTCATGGATTTGACAATCAAGGGCGAAAAGGCAAGGGCGATTTTACTTGAAAAAATGGCAGATATTAAAAAAGAGCTGTATCTTTCAATATTTTTGAACCGTTCAAAGAGATGCTATACGATTATCGCGTCAGCTGAAGGAGGCGTGGAAATCGAGTCAGTCAAAAATCAGATCATCAAAGAGGTAGGATTGGGCGATGTTTCAGACGAACTGGCAAAAGAAGTTGCAAAAGAGATGAAACTTGAAGGAAAGACCGCAGAGCAATTCATAGACACTTTGAAAAAATTATCAAAACTTACAATTGAAAAAGAAGCAGAGCTTGTAGAGATTAACCCGCTAGCAATAATGCAGGACGGCTCGGTCATGGCACTTGACGGCAAATTTGTAACAGATGACAACAGTAATTTCAGACACGACGAATTGCAAAAATATCAAGAGAAAACAGCTAACGAGGTACAAGCTGAAAAAAGCGGATTTTCCCTGGTAGAGTTAGACGGAAACATAGCAGTTGTCGGAAACGGTGCAGGGCTTGTAATGTCGACATTGGATATGCTATCAGACAACGGAGGAAAGCCGGCATGCTTTCTAGACGTAGGTGGCGGTGCAACAACAGAATCAGTCTACGAAGCCTTGACACTTATCAGCAGATTACCCAGAGTGAAAGGAATTCTTGTAAATCTATACGGAGGAATTGTAAAAACTACAGTTGTCGCAGAGGCATTTCTCCAAGCATATGAAAATAACCTGATTGACATGCCAGTATTTTCAAGACTGAAAGGCACCGAATCAGAAAAAGCAAAAGAGATGCTACGAGGTTCCAGAACAAAAATATTTGATTCTGTGGAAGAGGCAATCAATGCAGCAGTTATGGGGATAAAGAAATGACAGACATCTTTGGATTACTAAAGGGGAAGCCGGGAGATTCAGACTATGAACACAAAGGAGTAATAGTTCAGGGAATTACTGGCGCATACGGCTCACTCCATGCAAAGCAAATGATAGCTTACGGAACCAACATCGTTGCAGGCGTTACTCCGGGTAAAGGAGGCCAGAAATTTGAAGACAAAGTTCCGATATTCAACACAATGAAAGAGGCAGTAGATGCAACCAATGCAAAAATTTCAATCGTATTTGTCCCGGCAAAATTCTTTTTGTCAGCAGCTAAAGAGGCATTGGAATCAGGAATCAAATTACTTGTAGCCATTCCAGAACATGTCCCAATCAGGGATACAATGAAGGTACTGGATTTAGCAAATAAAAAAGGAGCAATAATAATCGGACCAAACACCCCGGGAATAATGATTCCAGAATTAATCAAAATAGGAATCATGCCGCCAATGCCTTTCAAGGCAGGCAAAATTGCCGTGCTATCAAAAAGCGGGACTCTGCTCTATGAAATTTCAGACGCACTTACAACATCAGGGTTTGGCCAATCAATCACCATTGGAATCGGAGGGGATCCGGTTAACGGTACAAGATTGATTGACGCATTTGAAATGGTAAAAGATATTCCAGATATGGAAGGCCTGGTGATAGTGGGAGAAATCGGCGGGGATTCCGAAGAAATTTTGGCTCAAAGAATTATCGATACAGGATTTAACAAACCGACAGTAGCATACATTGCAGGAAGGGCAGCACCCAAAGAAAAGAGGATGGGCCATGCAGGAGCAATAGTTATGGGAAATTATGGTTCAGCAGAATCCAAAGTATCAATGTTTAACAAAGCAAACATCCCAGTAGCAAAAAGACCTGCAGAAGTGCCAGTATTATTGGCCGGAAAAATCCGATTAGAATAAAAGAGAGAGATTGAGGATAAAATTAAATGCCAGTCACAGACCCAGAGAAGAAAAGAATTGCACAGCAAGCACGTCTGGTTATGAAAATTTGCTTCAAATGTGGCGCTAGAAACGATATTGCTGCAACTCGATGCAGAAAATGCAGAAATCCATACTTGAGATTAAAGAACAGAAATCTCGGTGTCAAGAAATAGAATTAAGAGATCATCAATCTTTGCCTGTAATTTACAATTGCGTGTTTTAATTCAGCGCCATATTGCTTGACAAAGGATTTTGCTTCCTCCGGATCATTCAATTCCTCAAAAGTCAACTGCAGATCATCAGGTAGTTGATCATTCATGTGGAATAGGATTTTAGCAGCTTCCACATACTGCCCCAAATTGTCCGCGCCCTCAAAGGCCAACTTCATCCTGTCAATTAACGCGTCAAATTCTTGCAGAGACATGAAGACTGTCTCTAAAATCAGTAGAAAAAGGCGTGGTAATTACAACATCATGCAATAGCAAAGACAAAAAAACACCCATTTCAGTAATGTGATTGGACCGGTCGTCTAGTTTGGTTTGGATGACGCACTCACACTGCGTAAGGAATTAACTTCCCGCAAAGGTCGTGGGTTCAAATCCCATTCGGTCCACCAT
>JAPFQF010000039.1 GCA_029255365.1 Candidatus Nitrosopumilus sp.
AGCCTTGGGAGGGACTCGATCTCTCGACCTAACGCTTACGAGGCGTTCGCTCTACCAGGCTGAGCTACCAAGGCACGTTTGGATAAATCCATCAGAGTTAATAAAAAGCCTTTCCGAAATGGACTGAATGAAAAAGACAATTTCAGGGATAAGGGGAATATTTGGAGACGATTTAAACCTGAAGGATGTTCTCGAATTTTGCAATAATTTTTCATCATTAATTAAATCAAAAAAATGCGTCATAGGAAAAGATACCAGACCCTCAGGACCGATGATAAAAGACACGGCAAGTGCCGTATTGATGAAAAATGGAATAGATGTTTTTAATTTAGAAACTGTTCCAACTCCAGTAGTTTTCAGAGAAGCAAGGAATTATGGTGCAGGATTAGTAATATCATCATCCCACAATCCATTAGAATGGAATGGGATGAAATTCATCATCGATGGACGAGGTGTAAACGAGCAAGAACTTCCTCAGATCATCCAGCACCAAGAGATCTTAAAAACAAAAGTCGGCGTTGAGGAAGAAATATCAACATCATACATAGAAGATGCAAAAAAAATCATAGGGAACTTGGAAAACAGGCCAGAAATCGTAGTCGATATTGGAGGAGGGGCAGCCAAAGGTTTCGCTCCAGAGCTATTAAGAGAAATTGGGTGCAGTGTCAAAGTGATCAATGAAAATATTTCTGCATGTTCAAGAGGGCCAGACCCCACATCAGACAATCTATCAGAATTAATCGCTGCGACTAATAAAAAAGATGTTGGATTTGCGTTTGATTTGGATGGAGATCGATTAGTTGTGGTCAACAATGGCAAAAAACAAACGCCGGATGTAACACTTGGATTAGGAGTAGCAAAATCATTGGAGTTAGGGCACAAGAAATTTGTTCTAAGTATTGACACCAGCGTATCAGTTGAAAAATTCATCAAAGAAAAAGGAGGAACAGTGCAAAGATCCAAAGTGGGAGAAGCAAACGTAATAGATCTCATGTTAAAAAACAATGCCCAAGCTGGAGGCGAGGGAAGCAGCGGAGGTTTTATTTTGCCAGAATTCAATTATTGCAGAGAAGGAATTCTTACAAGCGGTCTCATTGCATCCATGCTCGGGAGTACCGAATTTAATGAAATTCTAAACTACATGGAAAGATATAATCAGATAAGAGATAAAACAAAAATCAGTTCAGATTTTCATGACAAAATAATCGAAGAAGTAAAATCAAAATTTTTCAAAGATTATTCCGAAACAATCACATTGGATGGAATAAAAGGAATTATTGATGAAGATAGCTGGGTTCTAATCAGAAAATCAAACACAGAAGACATTATCCGAGTTTCGGCAGAATCAAACAATGTTGAAAAATGCAAAGAGATAGTTAAAGATGCAATGAAAATGGTAAATCAGAGTTATGAAAAAGTTAGATGAGGCAGCAATAATCAGAATTTTTCAGACCGGTTTCGGTAGGAAGGATTTTGAATCTGAGGATGTTGAAATTTTGAATTTGGATAAAATCAAAATTGTAGCAAAAACTGACACGATGGTAGAAAGCACAGACATTCCACCTAAAATGGGATTATCTGACGCTGCAAGGAAAAGTGTTGTTGCATGTGTGAGTGATTTTGCTGCAAAAGGTGTCAAACCCAAATATGGAATGATTTCAATCAATCTGCCAAAAACAATTTCACGCCCAAAAGTTAACGAAATTGTTTCGGGTTTTAAAAAAGCATGTAGAGAATTCGATATTTCAATCATTGGGGGAGACACCAACGGAGGCAAGGAAATTGTATTCAACGTGTGCCTTTTTGGAATTACAGACAGGATAGTCACCAGAAAAGGTTCGAATGTGGGGGATCTGATATTTGTAACTGGTCCATTTGGGTACACGTCTGCCGGATTAAGTATGATGCTTGGTGATAAAAAAGGAAAAGAGGTTTTTGTTAAAAAATCTATAAAATCAGTCACCAAGCCAAAACCAAGACTTAGTTTCGGATTAAAGAATAAAAAATATTTTTCATCATCGATGGATTCTAGTGATGGGTTATCAACTACACTGAATGAAATGTCGAAACAAAGTAAAAATAAATTCGTAATAAACAAAATTCCGGCATTGAAAGATCTAGAAGACCATGCAAAGTTTTACAAATTAGATTTGAATAGCATGGTTTTCAACGGTGGTGAAGAGTATGAATTCATATTTACCGCATTGCCCAAACATAAAAAAATCATTGAAAAAAATGCAGCGCTGTTAAAAACGCAGATTATTGAAATAGGCTATGTTACATCAGGTAAAGGTGTCTATATTGAAAAAAACAGTAATTTTGTTAATTTGAAAGATTTAGGTTGGAAGCATTTTTGACATCTACTCTCCAGAAAAGAGATTTCTTTCGACATTATTTATAATGCTAAAAACGGATTCAGCAGGTAAAACGTTAACACATCCTGTAATCCACAATTTATCCAGATGCATCAGGCGTTTAAAATCATCATCAGGAAGTTCATCTGGATCCAAGTCCCGGTAAATTGCGTGAATTCTATACCCTTCATTGGCGAGTTGCTGACAGTTTTTTTCTTGGGGGGATAAGCCGGAGTCTGTGATCGGCGTCAAAAAATGAATTGCCACTGAAGCCATCAAAGCAGTTGCAACTGCAATTCCAATTGCCAAGAACAGAACAGATGTCATTTAATGCAAACAGACTGAAATGGTATATGAATAGTCATTAATTTACAGGTAGGTGACCAAAATAAGGCAAGACTGGAAAATCAATGTATTTTAAACCCTTTAAGGTCTGATTAGACATTGTCAGAACTTGAAGTTGAGACTGAAGTGGCAGTTGAAGAGACTGAAGGATCAGTTGAAGAAGTAGAATCTGAGGAAGCAGTAGAAGTAAGATCAAAGAATCAGCCAGAGACAAAAAAAGAAGGCCCTGAAAAATGGGGAATTGCTCATATTTACAGTAGTTATAACAACACAATTATTCACATGACCGACCTTACAGGTGCAGAAACGGTAGCCCTCAGTTCTGGCGGTGTACATGTTAATGCCGACAGGTACGAGTCATCACCATTTGCTGCAATGAAAGCTGCAAATGCTGTCGTAGATGCAACAAGAACCAAAGGGTTTACAGGATTTCATATCAGAGTTAGAGCTGTGGGTGGAGTTGGTTCCAGAGTCCCTGGCCCAGGTGCACAAGCTGCAATCAGAGCCTTAGCAAGAGGCGGATTTAAAATTGGACGAATTGATGATGTAACACCAATTCCTCACGATACCACCAGAAAGAAGGGTGGAAAAAGAGGAAGAAGAGTCTAGTCAGATATTTTTATTTTAATGTCACAGCCTTTAGAAACAAAATAATCTGTCATAAATTTTGCAAATTTTCCATATTGATCATTTGCCTGATATTTCTCAATCATGTCAGAAAATTTTTCTTCTATTCCGTTTTGCAAATTTGGTTTAAAAGATAGTTTGAAAAACGTCCATCCAAACTTTGATGACGGTTCACTTAGCACATATCCGCCATGACCGCCTACAAGACTTTCCATATGGGATAACGCTTTTTTGATCGTCAACAGATCATCCAGATAATTTTTTGTTCCTATTTCTAAAACAACATCCATTACTCATCGCCAGATGTTTGATTACTAAGTTTGTCACTTAGAGACACGAATTTTCCATCTTGCTCAACATTAATTTTTGTTGCCATTCTTACATTCAGTCCGACTGATCTAAACAATGCCAATAATTTTCCCCCATCAAGACTCTCATTAATTTCGCCAGTTTTAATTAATTCTGATAATTTTCCCACAATCATTTTGGTTTCATTTGGAAATTGTGATTCAGCGTTTTCTAAAACTTCCAGTCCTCTAAATCCAAGTATTTTGATAAGAGAATCACGTGGTTTTTCAGAAACTGTTTCTTTTGTAGTCTCTGCAGCAGATTCAATTTTTTGTTTTATAGAAATATTTTTCTGCATTTCAGCTAGTCGTTTTGCCTTTAACCTTTCAAGCTCAGAATCTTCTTCGCTCAACCTTTTATCACACCAATAGGTACTAATTTTGCAACTTTTGTGGCTATTCCCAAATTATGGGAGACATTTACCACAGCGTCGACATCTTTGTATGCTTCAGGGGTTTCTTCCACAACGCCATCTCGTGTCAACGCTTTGATGAATATGCCCTTGTCATTAAGAGATTTTTTCACATCCTCCTCAGTAAAATTTCTTCTGGCCTTAGATCTTGACATTGTTCTTCCTGCACCATGTGCAGTAGAACCAAAACTCAGATTCATAGAATTTGGCTGTCCAAGTAAAATCCAGCTTGATGTGCCCATTGAACCTGGCACTAAAACAGGTTGTCCCAAATCCCGATATTTTAGTGGTATTTCGTCACGATTTGCAGGGAATGCTCTCGTTGCACCTTTTCTATGAACAACCAAGTTACGATCTCGCCCATCAACTTTGTGTTTTTCTACTTTGGCAATATTGTGAGCAACATCATAAACTAATTTCATATCAAGATCAGATTCCGATTGATCAAACACGCGTTGAAACGAATTGCGGGTCCAATGAGTCAGCATTTGTCTGTTACTCCATGCAAAATTTAATGCCGAAAACATAGCTTTCCTGTAAGATTCTCCCTCTTCAGAATTATTTGGAACGCATGCAAGTTCCCTGTCAGGCAAATGGATATCATATTTCTCCATTGCTTGTTCTGATACTCTGAGATAATCGCTACACACTTGATGTCCAAATCCTCTAGAACCGCAATGAATTAAAACTGTAATTGTTCCTTCTTCAATCCCCATTCTCTTTGCTGCTTCTTCATCATGAATTTCTGAAACTTTTTGTACTTCAAGAAAATGATTTCCAGAGCCCAAACTTCCAAGTTGTGGCGCTCCTCTTTTTCTTGCTTTGTCAGATACTTTATCAGGATCGGCATTTTGTATTTGGCCGTTTTCTTCACAAACATCTGCATCATCTGATGAACCATAGCCATGATCAATTGCCCAGTTAACGCCCCTTACTAAAACTTCATCAAGTTCTGAAGGACTGAGTTTTATTGCGCCTTTGGAACCCACGCCAGATGGAATAGAACTGAAGAGATCTGTAACCAGTTCTTTAAGTTTTGAACGAACTACATCCTCTGTTAAGTTTGAGCGAAGTAATCTTACTCCGCAATTAATATCATAACCTACACCGCCCGGACTAATCATCCCTTCTTCGGCATCCATGGCTGCAACCCCACCAACAGGAAAACCATAACCTTCATGTCCATCCGGCAAAACAACACTATGCCCCACTATGCCAGGAATAGAGGCAACGTTTCGTGCCTGCATAATGGTTCTGTCTGATAGCATTTTTTGCATCAATGCCTCATCAGCATAAATCCTCACAGGAACCCTCATTCCAAGATTAGGATCAGCGTCAATTTGATATTGGTTTTCTCCAATTTTTCTTGGTGCAGCAGAAGACATGTATCGGTAAAGATTCCTTTCAATCCAATTTAAATCATCAGAAGAATTGTAAAAATAATTTTAAATCAAATGGAAATTACCAAAAAACATGTTAGATAAAGCAACAATCACTCAAAAAGCAAATCAATTGCTTGCCGAATTAAGAGCGAATCCAGATTGGGCAATTGAGGAAAAAAATTTCAAACAAGGTTATTTCAAAGCACTGGAGTGGGTTTTGCAAGATACAGGGATTATAGAAAGGTAATCTGCAAACAACTGCCAAACATGCAATTGGTGATCTAGTTTACCTATGATTAAATCGCATCATTGTTTGTGGAAAGAAAGCAATTAACAGAAAAGGAAAAGGAAAAACAGAAAGAAGAGCAAGGATTAAGAGCAAAAGCTTCTCGGGCTGCTAGAAGAAGTGGTAAAAGTATGAAAACTGAAGGCAAGGTAAGTAAAGCAGGAGCAAAGACGATAGAATCTAGATCATCAAATAAGATGGCAGCTGTTAAGAAAAGAACTAGAAGTTAGGCATAGAAAAATATTTTGATTGTACTTCAATATTTTTATTTAATTTATACTAGATGGATTCATGCAAACCAGTTCTAGCGCATTAAAGTTCGGTTGTACATTTTTCTGCTCGCAAAAACAATGAGCAGGCCCAGTTCAACTTCAACGAGTGCAATCAAAAGTGTTGCAGAAAGAACATCCATCATAGCGGTCATAACTACATCAGCTGAACTGCTTGTCAACTCCTGAATTTCACTTGCGGTATACGAGAATCCAACTAGCAATCACATTCTTCAATACATTCAAAATTATCCACAGGGTTAATTATCCCCAAATGTATTAAGATCTGATTATTAGGCATTTTACTACAGATATTTCTAGTAAAATTATGAATATAGACTGGAGTATGCAAAATAATTACACACACGATGCACAGTTTTTTGATATTTTATGAATAATGAACGTAAGCGTATTGGAGATTCCACATAAGTAGATTTATTTTCAATGCCTAACTAACAGGAACATTGGCAATTTTACCTATCGATAACGGTCGCTACGGCACAAAAGAGATGATGGATATTTTTAGCGAGCAAAAGAAAATAGACTATCAGTTGGAGATCGAGGGGGCCGCTGCCATTTCCCAAAGCGAGATAGGAATGATCTCAAAAAGTATAGGCAAAGAAATCCACAGAGCGGCAATGTCTGGAAAAATAACTGTAAGGAGAATCAAGCAGTTGGAGGCAAAAAGTGATCACGACACTGCAGCTCTTGTAGAGTCACTGAGTGAGAAATGTAGCAAAAACGCCAAACCCTGGATACATTATGGATTAACAAGCAATGATTTAGTCGACACTAGCAATTCCATGCAAATGAGAGATGCGCTGCAGATTATTGAACCTAAAGTTGCCGAGATGGCATCAATACTTGCAAAAAAAGCAGTAAAATATTCAAAGATTCCGGCAGTTGGCAGAACACACGGTCAGCATGCAAGTATCATTTCATTTGGATTAAAATTTGCAAACTGGGCTGCAGAGATGGCAAAGCATGTAGAGCGAATCGAGGAGATAAAGAAAAGAATTTTGATTTGCAAGACACTGGGTGTTGTAGGTACAGGTTCACTAATGGGTGCAAAATCACTTGAAGTGCAAAGAAGAGCTGCAAAGCGATTAAAATTATTCCCAGCAGAAGTTACAACACAGGTTGTCCCCAGAGAAAGATATGCCGAATATGTGTTTGAATTGGCATTAATCGGTGCAACTTTGGAAAAAATTGCAATAGAGGTCAGGAATTTGCAGAGAACAGAGATAGGAGAAGTTGCAGAGCAATTCAAGAAGGGGCAAATGGGAAGTAGTGCAGTCCCCGTAAAAAGAAATCCAATAAAGAGTGAGCGAGTATCATCGTTATCCAAACTGGTGAGAAGTCAAGTTGCGGTTGCATTTGAGAACATTCCATTATGGCACGAGCGAGATCTTTCAAATTCAGCAAATGAGCGATTTATTCTTCCAACGGTTTCAATTCTGGTTGATGAAATGCTTGAAACCATGACTAGGATTATTTTGAACTTGATGGTAAATGAGAAAAGAATTGTAGAGAACCTATACATCACAAAGGGGCAAATCTTTGCAGAATTTGTTTTAGAAGCACTGATCAAAAAAGGCATACCAAGATTTGTAGCATACAAGGATGTTCAGAGGGTGGCATTTGAGGCAAATGACAAAGGAATGCACTACATAGATGCAATCAAAAACGACAAAGCATTCACTTCAAAATTGACCGACAAGGAAATTGACTCCATATTTTTGCCAGAAAAACACCTTGGCGCATCGGCAATGATCATAAAAAACGTAGAAAAAACAGTCCAGAATACAATTAAGAGATTTATCTAGTTTTTAGCAATGCCTTGTGGATTTTAGAGCCATACTGCAGTGCCTTCTTTCGTTTTGTACAAGAAATTTCCGGAACATTGATCTCGCTAGCTAATTTTCTTATTATGTGCTTACGATACAAGTCTTCAGAGTCATGAATTTTTTCAGATATAGGAACAGTTTTTGCATATTCAATAAATTTCTGCGAGAGCAATGGCTGCAGTATTCGCACTCCAAATTCAGATGAGATTGAATTTACAGCCTTCATCATTTTTAGTTCGTTATCCAATTTGGCAAGCATTACTTTGTTAATTTGAGATTCCCCTCCGGAAAACGCTTCGCGATAGGCATTGTAACCGCAAAATAGTTCATCCACCCCGTTTGCAGTAACCACAGTATCAAGGCCTAAGCTGTTTGCAAGTTTAGAAACATAGTAGAACGCAATGCAATTCTCATTCCAGGATAAATTGTCCGTCTTTATTGTTTGGTTAATTTTTGAAGAAATGTCAGAAAAGGTATCCGAGTCAATTTCCAGAACATAGTGTGGATATTTCAGGTGTTCGTTAACTTCTTTTGCAAACAAGATATCATGTGACTCAGGAAACCCAATCGTCAACAGCGTAATATCGTAATTCATGTCTGAGCAAATTTTTGAAATTAAAGTGCTATCAACACCGCCAGAAAAAGCAACTCCAATTTTCTTTTCTTTAACAGTTTCAAAAATAGAATTTTTAATATTTTCAAGCAATTTTTCATTCATCTCATCCATTATCTCTCACACTACATGTTCTCCAAAAGGGTAATGAATCAATCTTTTAATTTAACGTTATTTCTAAAACATCATGATGCGATTATCACAAATGGATATTGATGAACAACTAAAGAATTTACCAGGCTGGAGTGTTGTAAACGAAAAACTACACAAAGAATTTCAATTTGAGAGCTTCAACCAGGCTTTTGGTTTTATGACTAGGGCAGCTATGGAAATTGAGAAAATGAATCATCATCCAGAGTGGTTTAACGTATACAACAGAATCACCATAGATTTAACAACTCATGATGCAGGAGGGATTACAAAAAATGATGTCAATCTGGCTAAAATTCTAAATTCTTTGAAATAGTTCTAAATGAAGAATTTTAGGCATAATAATTACAGAATTTATATTATATCCAAAGTCAGTTGACTTCACATGGCATCAAGTCCTACAATATTAGATTCAGATTTTCGATATATCGATAAGAAAGGAAACTTGCTAAAAACTAGAACTGAATTAACAGTAGCACAGATGCTCACTTTTCTTGAGCAAGAATATGAATACAATTACAAAATAACATTAAAGAATGGAAATGAAGTTTTAGTTGATTTCAAAACAGAAAAAGGGTTGATTGAAGTAATTGATACAGATGAGGATATTGAAAAGTACAAGCAAATCAAAGAAGATTTTCCTCAAGACAAAGTAATGGCAATAGGACATGCAAAATATGTCGCACAAATTAAAGAATTACAAGACGTGGTATTTTATGATAAAACACCACAAACAGGTTCTATATTTTTAGAAGATGCGTCATTCTCGTACGATTATGCACACATACTTCCATTGGTTGAAAAATGTTCCATCCTACACGGACACACATCTTCAGTAATGGTCGAATTGGTAGGGCAGATGAAAGACAATCTTCTTTTAGATTTTGGCGAAGCTAAAAAAATAATCAAAGAAGTTGTAAATGTATTTGATCATAAATTTTTCATTAACAGAAAATATCTAAAGAAAGAGAATGACTCGCATTATCAAATTCAATTTGATGGACCTAAAGGAATGTTTGAATTACAGGTTCCCAAGGACACAACATACCTACTAGAAGGCGAGGCTACAGTAGAAAATCTTTCAAGCGAGATCATCAAACTATTAGCACCCAAAATGCCATCAAACGTAGAAGCAGTAGGAGTTTACATCTATGAAGGTTACAATAAAGGATCTCACATCATTTCAAACATTTCAAGATAATTAGAAAATGGAACCTAAAATATCAGAGAAAGCATGGAATCCAGAATTAGAAAAAGAAATTCTAAAACAATGGGAAGAAGGAAAAATTTATGATTTTACACCGCAGGAAGACAACTATACAATAGATACACCTCCACCATATCCATCAGGCAGGCCTTGGCACATCGGTGCTGCAGCACATTATTCGCAAATAGACATGATTGCACGCACAGCGAGAATGGCAGGTAAAAACGTCTATTTTCCAATAGGAATTGACAGGAACGGACTTCCGGTGGAACTGTACACTGAGAAAAAACACAAGATCAGAATGAGGGAAACGGAAAGAGGTGAATTTCTGAGCCTGTGCAGAGAAGCACTAGACGATTTGGAAGCTGAAATGATTTTCATCATGAAAAGTTTAGGCATTAGTGGTGATTTTGCAAACTACTATAGAACAGATTCAGAGGAATACAGAACACTTACTCAATCAACATTCATCGATTTATGGAAAAAAGGACAAGTGTATCTTGCAAACAGACCCAACAATTACGATTGGGTGTCAGGTACAACCATTGCAGATGCAGAGATAGTTTACGAAGATTTGTCCACAAAACTAGTCTACATGAAATTCAAAATCAAAGATACGGATAAGGAAATAGTCATTGCAAGTACAAGACCGGAATTGCTTTGCGCATGCAGGACAATCATTGTGAATCCTGAAGATGAAAGATACACACAGTACATCGGAAAGAAAATAATTGTTCCAATTACCAGTGCAGAGGTAGAATTAAGAACGCATCATTCTGCTCAACAAGAATTCGGTTCAGGAGCTGTAATGGTATGTAGCTATGGTGATCAAAACGACGTGGCGTTGTTTAGAGAATTAGAGCTAGAAGAGATTGTTGCAATTGGACTAGATGGAAGAATGACAGAGGTTGCAGGTGAATATTCAGGATTAAAACCCAAACAGGCAAGAACCAAAATCATAGAGGACCTGGAAACAAAAGGATTTCTAGAAAAAACCGAAGACATTGTCCATAGAACTCCCGTATCAGAGAGAAGCAAAGCTCCAATCGAAATCATTCCAATGGAAGAGTATTATCTAAAACAAAAAGAAGCTGTGCCAAAAATCAAAAGTTTAGGACAAGAAATTACGTTCTATCCAGCAATGCACAAGCAGATTCTAATGAATTGGTTGGAATCCATCAACATCGACTGGCCAATTTCAAGAAGAAGATACTATGGCACTGAAATCCCAATATGGTACTGCAAAAAATGTTCAGAACCGCATGTTCCTGAGCCTGGAAAATACTACAGGCCTTGGAGTGAAAAATGTCCCATCAGTAATTGTACCAAATGTGATTCCACTGAATTTGTTGGGGAAGAACGAACGTTTGACACGTGGATGGATTCTAGCGTATCCCCACTTTTCATTAGTAAATTTAACAGAGATGATGAATTTTTCAAAAAAGTATACCCAGTATCAATTAGACCCCAAGCAAAAGACATTGTCAGGACTTGGTTATACTATACGCTTCTAAGATGCGAACAGCTAACTGGAAAGAAACCGTGGTCTGAAGCATGGATAATGGGATACGGTCTGGATGAAAACGGGATGAAGATGAGCAAAAGCAAGGGAAATGCGATAGATCCTTTACCGGTAATTGAAAAAGTGGGTGCAGACACTTTTAGATTTTGGAGTGCAAGTGAGATTAATCACGGGCAAGATTTCAGGTGTAACGAGCAAAAAATCGAATCAACTAAAAAATTCCTCAGCAAATTGTGGAACGTGTCAAGATTTTTGTCTAGTTTTCCAGTAATTGAATCAGGAAAACTTGCCGCATCAGATGAATGGATTTTATCAGAACTAGACAATCTAGTAAAAGAGTGCAAGAGAGGGTATAATGAATACAACTTTTTTATTCCAGCAATCGCAATTAGAGAATTTACGTGGAATGTATTTGCAGCTCATTACATTGAAATGGTCAAAGCAAGAGCATACGGAATTGATTTCTCCGATGAGGAAAGAGACGGTGCAATATTTACACTGCATAAAACATTATCGACAATTTTAAAATTACTAGCACCAATAACTCCATTTATCACCGAACACCTTTGGAAGATATTATATTCAAATGACAGCATCCATAAAGAAAAACAAGTCACGCCAGAAAATCTTGAAGATCAGAGCTACATGACAAAGGAAATTTCAGAATTTAATTCAAAAGTTTGGAATGAGAAAAAATCTCAGAATTTATCATTAAAAGATTCAATCAAATTAGAAATTCCAGAATCACTAGAAGCATTCAAAAAAGATTTAAAATCCATGCATAATTTGTTGGACTAGTCAGGAAGGTTAATTTTTTGATGTATTCACAAGATTGATGAAATATTTGTGCAGTGATGTGTCTCTAGTTAATTCAGGATGAAATGCTGTGCCAATGACATTGCCTTTTTTTACTGCAATGATACGGTTGTTGAATTTTGATAAAATCTCCACATCAGGACCCACGTCAGAAACAGATGGTGCACGAATAAAGACGCCATTGAATTTTGGAATATTTAGTGAATCTAAAGAAATGTCAGATTCAAAGGATTCTCTTTGTCTTCCGAATGAATTCCTCTCTAATTTGATATCAAGAATGCCCAATAACGGCTGATCGGTTTTGCCAACAACACGATCATTTGCTGTGTTTGACAGCATAATCATGCCAGCACAAATTCCAAGAACGGGCATCCCGCCTGCAATTTTTTCCTTTATCACCTTTAGAGAACCGTTCACTAGAGACAGTTGGCCAATGGTGGTACTCTCACCGCCAGGAATTATCAAACCATCTAATTGAGAAATATCTTCAGGTGTTTTAACATCAATTACTTTTCCGTCAATTCCCAACTCATCAATTGCAGATTTAGCCGACAAGATATTTTCTTGAACGTCTCCCTGTATTGACAATACGCCGACAGTAAGACTCATGCTGATCCACCACGATCCTGCATGCGTAATTCCAGGGTGTTTACATCCAGCCCCAGCATTGATTGTCTTTCATCAATCATTTTTTGAGCCTCCTTGACTTTGTCAGATTCATTCCAAAAAGTAGTAGCTAAAACTATTGCTCGTGCTCTTTCTTTCGCATCATCTGAATTGAAAATTCCAGAGCCGACAAATATTCCATCACAGCCAAGTGACATCAGATACGCCGCATCAGCAGGTGTTGCGATACCACCTGCGGCAAAATTTACAACGGGCAATCTTCCAAGTTTGGCAGTTTGCTCAACAATATCATAAGATACTTTGAATTCTCTTGCCATTCTGACCAAATCTTGATTATCGCCAGAATCATAAATTGCCTTGATTGTTCTTAATTCGTCATTTACTTTTTTGATGTGTTTGATTGCTTCTGCAACATTTCCGGTTCCAGGTTCACCCTTTGTTCTAATCATTGATGCGCCTTCTTCAATTCTTCTCAAGGCCTCAGCCAAGGATCTTGCACCATTGACAACAGGCGTGGTAAAATCCCACTTCCAGATATGGCGAAGCTCATCGGCAGGTGTTAAAACTTCAGATTCGTCAATCATATCAACATCGGTTTCTTGCAAAACCAGTGCTTCATTGACATGCCCTATTCGACATTTAGCCATCACAGGTATTGTTACGGAATCCATAATTTCTTCAATAATTCTAATACTTGCAGTTCGTGCAACACCGCCGGCTTTTCTGACTTCAGATGGGAGTTTATCTAAAACCATAACAGAAACTGCGCCAGCTTCTTCGGCAATTAGAGCCTGTTCCACATTTGTAACGTCCATTACAACGCCATTTTTTAGCATGTGGGCAAAACCACGTTTAACAGTAGATGAACCGCGTAAAGTGTCAATAGAATTCATTTTGTCATAGATTATTCCTTTAGCATCTTGTCTTTCTCCAGATAATGGAAGCATGTCTTAATTTTTCCTCATCACTATTTGTATCTATTCACTAAATTCAGACATAATCGAATCAAGTTCAGATTCCACCATAGTGATGATTGGGGGAATGAAATCCGCAGTTACATTTTGTTGCGGCCAATGAATTTGGTTGACGTGTCCATTCAAAGTAATTTTCACATTTGATTTTTGATATTCAGTTGCATTGTCCATAATTGCAAAAGATTCAGAAGGTATTGCAATGAAACCAGTTTCTTTAATCAGCGCTTTAATTTTGTTAAGTTTATTTTCATCTAGTTTTGAGCGCACGTCAGGCTTCAGATAGCCGTGATCAGTTACAGAGTATTTTATGTCGCCGTTATTTTTGATGTAAAGAATTTCAGTTTTTTGCGCTCCAGTTCGTTCCGTTACACCGTAAGAAATTTTCTTCAATTGGTGTTTAGTATATTCAATTTCAATATTATCAGTGTAATTGGCAGCAGACGTAGGGATTTCATTTCTTAACAATAACGGAGTGGAGAGTAAAAGAGCTGCAATAACTGGAATAGCACCCAATACAATGTAAATTGGTTTTACCATTTTACTACTAATATTGCCAATTTGCAAATAAATCTTAGTAATGGTTAAAATTCAAGCAAAATGTTTCGATTCTTGTGGGTTCGTAGCCTAGCCTGGTAGGGCGATGGTCTCCAAAACCATCGATCGTCGGTTCAAATCCGATCGGGCCCACTTCAAAAAATTCTATCAGTTGTTTCTCAAGATATTTAGTGCAGATCCGGACTTGAACCATTCGATTTGTGATTTGTTGTATGAATGACTTAGTAAAATTTCATCCTTGTCTCCACCAGAATGAGAAATTATACATCTAACTTGTTTGCCAGGAGATAGCTCATTTAGTTCAAATAAGCTAATTCTGTCATCCTCTAGGATTTTTTCGTAGTCATCCGGATTATTAAAGGTCAATGCCAAAATACCTTGTTTTTTTAGATTTGTTTCATGAATTCTCGCTAAACTTTTTGTGATAACTGCGGCACACCCTAAAAAGCGAGGAGACATGGCTGCATGTTCCCGGCTACTTCCCTCGCCGTAATTATTATCGCCAATAATGACCCATCGCATTTGTTTTTCTTTGTATTGTCTGGCAATTTGTGAAAACGATTCCTGATTGTTATTTAGAATGTTCTTGCCCTGGCCAACCTGATCATTAAATGCGTTAACTGCACCTAAAAGCATGTTATCACTTAGATTATCCAAGTGTCCACGTAAAGAAAGCCATGCCCCGGCGGGGGAAATATGATCTGTGGTGCATTTGCCTTTAGCCTTTACCAGAATTGGAATATTTTCGAAATCTTTACCATCCCACTTAGGAAAGGGTTTCAAAAGCTGTAGTCTCTTGCTGCTAGGATCAATCAGAACCTCAATGTCGTCAGGATTTTCAGGAGGCGCAATAAAAATTCCTTCAGGTCGCACAAAACCTGCTTCAGGAACTTCTGGTGCAGGTTTAGGAGGTTCAAGTTTAAACTTAGTTCCGTCTGATGCGATTAGATCATCCTTTAGGGGATTAAAGGAGAGTCTGCCGCCCAACGCTAAGGCAATAATCATTTCAGGACTACCAATAAAGTTCAGAGTGCTTCTACGTCCGTCATTTCTACCTGGGAAATTTCTGTTAAACGTTGTAACGATGGTGTTCTGTTGATCCTTTTCTAGTTCAGGCCTATTCCATTGACCAATGCAAGGACCGCATGCATTTGCTAAAACAGTTGCACCTATGTCTTTCAATGAATCCATCTGCCCATCGCGTTCTATAGTACCACGGATTTGTTCAGAGCCAGGAGTTACCAGTAATGGAATCTTTGCTTTGATTCCCTTGGCTTTTGCTTGTTCAGCCAAACTTGCAGCTCTTGACATATCCTCGTAGGAAGAGTTTGTACAACTTCCAATCAACGCAACGGAGATCGGATCAGTGTAGCCTTTGGATTTTACATCGTCAGATAATTCTGTAATCGTTCTTGCCAAATCAGGAGTATGTGGCCCAACAATATGTGGTTCTAATGTTGAAAGATTAATTTCAATCACCCTATCAAAGAATTTTTCTGGATTTGTTTCTATTTCAGCGTCTGCAACAAGAGACTCTTTGTTTTGATTTGCCAATCTGGCAATATCTTCCCTGTCAGTATATTTCAGATAAGTTTCCATTCGTTCATCATATGGAAATACAGAACAAGTTGCTCCAATTTCGGCTCCCATGTTGGCAATTGTGGCCTTGCCTGTACAACTGATGGATTTTGTCCCAGGTCCAAAATATTCTACTATTGCATTCGTACCTCCGGATACGGTTAATTCATCAGCAACTTTCAATATGATATCTTTAGGAGCAGTCCATCCAGTTAGTTCTCCTGTTAGTTTTACACCGATTTTTTTTGGATAAAGTAACTCCCACGGCATACCTGCCATTGCCTCAGCTGCATCCAACCCACCAACACCAATTGCAATCATCCCAAGGCCTCCCGCATTTGGAGTATGAGAGTCAGTGCCAATCATCAGTCCGCCTGGAAACGCATAGTTTTCAAGCACAACTTGGTGAATAATCCCTGCGCCGGGTTTCCAAAAACCACATCCGTGTTTTGCACATGCTGATTGCAAAAACTTGAAAACTTCGCTATTTTCATCAAGTGAAACTTTCATGTCAATATCACCTTGAACTTCGGCTCTAATGAGATGATCACAGTGTACAGTTGTCGGTAAAGATGTTTGTTTTAATCCTGCTTGCATAAATTGGAGCATCACCATTTGGCCTGTAACATCTTGTAATGCAACTCTGTCGGGTTTTAAGAAAACATAATCTTTTCCGCCGGTGAAAACAGTGTCGTCAATGTTGTTCAGATGGCCAGATAAGATTTTTTCAGAAAGTGTCAGCGGTCTTCCAACTAGATTTCTATATTTTACAATATTTTCTTTTAATTTCAAATAAACATTAGAAACAAGTTCTGCAGTAGTATCAATTTCCATAATTTGCGATGAATTAATCCCGGATTTAATATTTGCAATTGTAAAATTCAACAAATTGTTTCAATAGGCACGTAAATCCTCAACAATTATAAGCCAAATACTGCCTTTCAATACAGTGTTAGGCAGCAGTAAATTTTCTGAATCGAGGTATAGTTATGGTCAATAAAGGATTTCCAAAATTTGGCATGTCGCAGGCTGGTGCATTTGTTGCAGCACTTAAAAATTATAATTTGCCAGATTTCATTTTAGTTTTAGTTGCAAAAGAATGCAAGTCAGATCTGCTTGAAAGGGGAAGAATAGACGACAGATTACAAAGTATGAACGATGATGCTTTAGAACTATTACACAGGGTTTTTGTTGGATGTAAAGAAGATTCTGCAGGAAAATATGCCCAATATAGATTCTATGCATATGTATCAAGCATGTATCATAAATGCGAAGTCATAGTTAACGATACAATTCCGGGTGCATCAGGTACAAATCACAAAGTTCCTGTCGCAGTAAAAAACAACGGAATGTACATAGCAATTGCATATAACAAAGCAACCGGAAATCCAGTGAACGCAAAAGAAACGACAAGATTTTACAACATGGTGGATGATATCAAAAAAGGAGATCATGGAACCATGCTAGCTGATGGAATTTACGGCTCTTCTGTAGGCTTTAGAGGAGATGCCCTTGTAGAACTCGAGACATTAAGTAAATCACGTACCAATGATCCTGAAAATAAATTGGATTTCAAAACTGCAAATTTTGAAAATAACATTTACTCAGTTTCAAAACTTTAGCTGTGAATGTTTTATCGTAAATTAAATTGCGAAGTATCCATTGCTAGAAACATTGGCTTGCCATCAGTTTTTTGAAAATCTTCATCATACTGTTCAAATTCTAACTGTTCAAAAAGATGTTTGGTCCACACATCATGTACATCTTGAATGAATTTTTTGTGTCCAGCAATTCTCAACATTTCATGGACTAGTTCGTGTGAAACAGTGGTGCAATTTTTTTCTGCAAGAAATAAAGTGTCATTAGGCTCTTTTGGAGACTGCCAATGCGTCATTCCAAAATTTTCGGCATGATATCCATCACAGGTGCAATCAGTCCACCAAGGTTTGAAATGAGTTAGGTAAAAATGGTAAATGTCTTTTCCTCGCTGATAATGATCACGTATCAATGTAGAGGTATCAAGGCGTTGAAGAATACTTCTAGGAGTTGTGATCATTTCGTCACATTGAATTTCATAATATTTGCCAAATTTTTGTTTCAACCAAACCTGATAAAATTTGCTCATTTTTTTGACATATTCAAATTCAAATTGTCGTTTTTCACGATCTGCTTCAGGTACTACAAAAATAAAATGTAGAATCATAATAAGAAAAAAAGGTGTTTATGTTTGACCTTCAATACCCATCAAGGTAAGAGTTGAGCGAATCTTTTCAATTTTCCTGATTTTCCAGGTAATCGTTTCTCTTAGTTTTTCAACAGTGTCAGATTCGATCTTGGCCAAAATATCATATGCACCAAAAGTTCCATGAACTTCTTTTACACCATCCAAGCCCTTTAGTTGCCCTATAATAGCTTCTTCAGAACCCAGTTCACAGTTTATTAAAACATAAGCTGTTGCCATACAGAAATTAGATAAATCGACTATATCAATAAACCGATTATTGTTAGTTTTGAGACATCTTCACAATATCATCCCAGATTGGCTTTGGCACAGGCATTACAGATAACCTTGAAATTCTTATTAATTCCCAGTCTCTAAATTTTTTCTCTTTTTTTATTTCATCAAGGGTCACTGGGCGTTTCAATGTTTTTTTATATTTTACATCAACGACAATGAATCGATCTACATCTTCCTTAGGATTGGGATAGGGTTTTGAAGTTATTTGCATGATTCCTACTGCTTGTCGTTCATCACCCGTATGATAAAAAAATGCAAGATCGCCTGATTTCATTTCTCGCATATGCTTTAATGCCAAATTATTATGAACCTCGTCCCATACGGTTGTCTTCTCTTTTTTGAGCTGTTCAAAATTATATCCCCTTGGCCCGCTTGGTTCCTGTTTTGCTAACCAATAATTCACCATTTCATTTTTCCATATTTTTATCAGTGTTTAATGGTTTTTGAAAAAAGATATGTTCCCCGGTTCTGACTCGCACCAAATCATTGGTCATAGCCATACGCCTCCTCGCGTTCTGAAACCGGGGTTGCCCACAATGTAGCACGCCTGGGTGAATTAGAAATCACTGGTATCAATACGATCGACTCATCCTAATCCGTCTGCATGCTTGCTCTTGGGCGATTTGTAATAGAATTACTCCTACTAAAAACCATTGAAGGAATAATTGTAAAAAAACAGTTTTTGGACGAATTGGTTTTAATTTTTAAGAACCGAATCAGACAAAGACATCTCAAATCCCACTACAGGAACACGAATCTTATAATTTTCAATAATTTTTGAATCGATTTTTCCAATAATTCCGATGGGGATGTCATTTAGAACGATTGATGCGCAATGGCCATCCTCAAATGTAGGATTAGTTGCGGTTTTTGTCTCCACTTTGATTCCAAATCCAACATTCAGTGCAGATTGAATGATTGATTTTATTTCAGTGAAATTTGCATCTTTATGCGCACTGATACCAGAAAAATTAATTTTTTCGGATATTGGGTTTTCTGTAGCAAAAACAGTCCCAGTTTCAAACATTTTTTGAGGGTACGATTCATGAATATTTTTTGAAAGGTTTTCCAATAAACCTGGAAGGATAGAATCGCGTAAAATAGTATGCTCTCTACTTTTCGAATCAAGTACAGAAATGATCTTTGTTGAATCTCTGTTAGTCATATCATATAATACTCGTTTGCTAGTCAAACTAGAATTCAATGCCTCAAGAAATCCCAGTCCAATCATTGTTTGATCTAGAGATTTTAGTTTTATTGAAACAGGATTTATTTTTCCCATAGTTTGAGAAGGAGACAGTACAGGTTCAAGATTCTGGATTCCGTATCCCAAAGCAACTTCTTCAACTAAATCTAAAGGTCCAAAAATATCAAATCTATATGCAGGTATTGTACAAATGATGTTTGTCCCTTTGGATATTGCATCCAAGCGAGATTTTTTCAAAGATGAGACAATTTTTGAAGAATTAAGATTTAAACCCAAAGTCTGATTGATCAATGAAGCGCCGACAATCATTTTTCTTTGTTCTAATTTTGGTGAAGAATTTTTTGCGCCTGTTATTTTTACCGATTCTAAGATAAAACCAGCGCTTTGCAAAATGGTCGCTACAACTGCAAGCATATCTTCAGCATCTTCTTTGGCGATTCCAGTCACCTCAACAAAGAGATTTTTGGTTTTTGTGGTAACTGTGGTGACTGCGGCGTTAATTATAGGAGGAAAAGACACGGTATTTTGATTTTCGTCTAAAATTATAGGCACTTGAGAAGATTGGCCAAGTATAGAACCGTAATCTTTTCCAACATCAGTGTTTGTCAAGATTTCTGAGACGGTTGTCTCTTTTTCAGAGTTTAACGGGATGAATTTGTGATCTCTAGTTGTTGTAGTGTAAACTAGTGGAAACGAAATTTTGTTTAAATCATGTATTCCAATTGACGATTTTTTTCTTTTTCTTCCTATTCCAAAATGAAGATCTTCTTGCATGGTCATCAATTGCTTGATTGTTTTATCATCAACTTTTCCATTTTTTGCGATAATTCCAGTTACAAAAGGCCTAATCTTTGTCACTGAAGAATTTACAGATATTTGATAGTTGTTAGATTTTTTCACGTTGAGTTTTACTATCCCAGTTTTAATCCCAAATAATCCTTGCATGCCAAGTGCAATCCCATAATCAGTAGAGTAATCAGGGCGGTTTGGGCTATATTCAATCCTTACTAGATCCTTATCTTCTGATTCAATATCCAATCCAAGAAAAGGCAATGAATCAGAAATTTGTTTTTTTGTCACTTTTCCAATTAATTTTTGGAGGCGAGAGTAAGATAATTCGATTACTGGCATTTTGTAGCACTCCTTAACCAACCAAGATTATTATTGTAAAACTCTCTCACGTCACCTACATCGTACTTTAACATAGCAATTCTTTCAATACCGCCACCCCAAGCTAGAACAGGCTGAGTAATACCAAGGGGTTTGGTTACTTCGGGTCTGAAAATACCCATTCCAAATAACTCAATCCATTTTCCTAATTTTTCATTGTAAACCATGGTTTGAAGAGATGGTTCAGTATAGGGGAAAAATGTTGGCCAGAACTTTACTTTGGTAATTCCGATTCGTTTGTAAAACTCTCGTTGAATTCCCATTAAATTTCTCAATGAAGCGTCTTTTCCAACAACAATGCCTTCAATTTGATTAAATTCAACCAAATGTTTGTAACTGACTTTTTCGTTTCTAAATACGCGGCCTAGAGAGAATATTCGTGCCTCATCGGGTTTGTTTTCAGCTAAATGTTTGATTGTCACACAAGTGGTGTGGGTCCTAAGAACCATTTTTCTTGCTTCATTAATGTCCCACTGATATCGCCAATTCTTTTTATGAGATTCGGAAACTTTTCTTATTTGCTCAGGTGTTCCAATCTTTTTGGAATTTATTCCATCCAGATAAAATGTATCTTGTAATTCTCTTGCGGGGTGGTCTTGCGGAGTAAACAGAGCATCAAAATTCCAAAAGCTTGACTGAGTCATGTTGCCAAGAATTTCCGAAAAACCAAGTGTGACAAATATCTCACGAATTTCATCAATAGTGTCTTTCAGAGGATGTGTTCTTGCAACAAAAATTTCTGGAACGTCAGCTTCAACATCAATGCCACCAACAGAATCTGAAATTTTGATTGATTTTGCCAAATCTGATAATGAAATTTCTTTTGTTTTAACAACATCCTCAATAATAAAATCAGGTCTTTTCAAAAGTCCAGATAAATCATTGCCGTCAATTTTGTCTTTAGACAACTTCTCATTTCCAATAAGTTTGAGGGTTTTTTCTCCTAGAAGTTCTGAGGGCGGAGTTTTTATAGAAATTTCGTCAAGTGAAACTTCAATCCAATTATTTTTTCTAGCCAGACCCATGGAAGGTCCAAATACAAAGCCTAATTCTTTTTGCAGATCAGGTAATTTTCTAGGCCCAGTCTTTAGCAAATCCAGCAATCTTCTTTCAGGCAATCCTTTTGCAAAAGATTCAAGACCATTTTTCCCTAGACTTAGAATGCTCGATTTTGATTCAGTTACAATTGCCAGATTTTTTAATTTAAGCCATTCAATTCCCCGTCTAATTTGATCAGGTGAAAGTTGCGTTGATTTTTCTAATGACTCAGGAGATTGTTTTGGATTGTCTCTTAAAGAGGCGATAATTTTTTTTTCAATTTCATGAAAAACTTGCGACAATAGCAAAGAATCCGAAAAAGACTTTTTAAACCTTAACCTAAGTCAAGATGAATGTCAGCTGATGACTTTATTGTAACTCCGTGGCACGTAGAGGGCGATATTGACTATGATAAATTAATCAAGCAATTCGGAACTGAGAAGATTTCTTCAGAATTACTCGAGAGAATCAAGAAAATCACAGGTGAAGACCATTTTATGCTCAGACGAGGCATTTTCTTCTCACATAGAGAACTGACTAGAATACTTGATGAATATGAGAAAGGCAACAAATTCTTTCTATATACAGGAAGAGGCCCTTCAGGCCATACCCATATTGGACATTTAGTACCATGGATGTTTGCAAAATGGTTACAAGATAAATTTGATGTCAACATGTATTTTCAACTTACTGATGACGAAAAATTTTATTCCAAACCTAATCTAACTTTAGATGAAACAAAGAAATTTGCATATGAGAACGCGTTAGATTTTATCGCATTAGGCTTCAACCCAGAGAAAACAAAGATCATCATCAACACAAAAAATATCAAAACATTGTATCCAATTGCAGCTGAAGTAGCAAAAAAAATCAATTTTTCCAATACAAAAGCAACGTTTGGTTTTACAAACGAAACAAATATCGGAATGATATTTTACACATCATTACAATCAGCTCCGTGCTTTATTGAAGATAAACCTGTTTTAATTCCATTAGGAGTTGATCAAGATCCTCACTTTAGATTAACAAGAGACATTGCACCAAAAATTGGAAAACAAAAGCCAGCTTTGATTCACAACATCATGATTCCAAGTTTAGAAGGGCCAGGAGGAAAAATGTCAGCATCGGATGAGAAGGGTACGATCTACACAACAGATTCACCAAGTGAAGTAAAAAATAAAATTAACAAGCATGCATTTTCAGGAGGACAACCAGATATAGAACAACATAGAAAACTTGGTGGAAACCCAGATATCGATGTGTCCTATCAGTATCTAAGAATATTTTTTGAACCAGATGATGCTAAATTGAAAACAGTTTATGAAGATTATAAATCAGGTAAATTACTTTCAGGTGAACTAAAAGCGATTTTAATTGAAAAAATTAATTCGTTTCTTGCAGTTCATCAAGAAAACAGAGAAAAAGCAAGAGCCCAGATAGAAGAGTTTCTTTTTGAAGATAAATGAAAATAACTGTAACGTGTGATGACAAATATGAGGCTCAAAAACTAGCCAGTTTTATTTTTATAAAAGACAGTAAAGAAACATACATTACAAGAATTCTAAATATTGTTAAAAATGAATTAGTAATTTCATTAAAAGATAAATCTGCCCACAGCATTGTACTCAAAGATGAAGAAAATGTGGAAAGGTTTGCAGATTTTATACAGTCGGTCTTGGATAAAGAACACACGTTAATTTCAACTATAATCATTGGAGATATTGTAGAAATAGTTAAGGAATAATTCTATAGACCAAATATAGCATATGCCGTTACAATTCCAACAACAACAATTAGAGAAATCCCTAATGCTTTGAAATCACTATTCATGGATTAATATTAAAATAATTATAATTAAAGTTTTAACTAATTCTCACAGATGATTCTACCAATCATCTAGGGAAGTGTTTGCTCTTTTTTGAACTAGATCTGTCTTCAGATCGTTTTGATGTAACAGGTTCTCGAATTTCATTACAATTTAAGCAAAATACCTTTAATTCTTCTCTTGCAAGATTTGGTGATGAGATATATTTTCCCCAAGATGCAGCATCGCCACCACGTCCAGAATTATCAGAAGTGACATTCTCAGATATCGGACTAATTCCTAAGGCTCTTTCATCATTAAAACCGCAATTAGAACAAGTTTTCCCACCCAGGATTTCATATAATTTTTCTTTGATAGTTTCATAAAATTTATCTGAACCATTAGAATAGAAGCTCTCTTGTTTTCTCAAAAATTTATCATTTCGCGGTTTTCTAGATTTAGAATTATCTCTAGCAGATTCCGGTCTAGAAGATGATCTTGAACCTCTGTCATCTCGTGAACCTCGTGAACCTCTGTCATCCCTAGAATATCTATCATTTCCAGAATCGTCTGGTTTGTTTTTTCTGAAACAATCACTGCAGTAAACTGGTTTGTTAGATCTTGGAACAAATGGAACTGTGCATTCATTGCCACAATCAGAACAGGTTACAGTTGCAGATTCATTTCTACTGTCATCTCGTGAACCTCTGTCATCTCTGGAATATCTTGAACCTCGTGAACCTCTGTCATCTCCAGAATTTCTAAAAGAGCGAGAGGTGCTATTTTCTCGTCTTGAATTTCTTCCATCTGTTTTTCCATCAGAATATTTTGATTTATAGAGATCCATATTATACAAAAAAATAGATCGATAGGTTATAGATACTTAGAGCTAAAATTTATGCCTAGAGTTAAAAAAATCGTCTAAACTAAAGATTTATCCATTTCAGTGGACATTATTTCTTGCACTTTAAGAAAATAGAGTTTTGTAGAATAGGGCATATCGTCTAAATTATTGTCAACTGCAATCATAAAATATCTTACAGCGCGTTTTGAAATATCTAAATTGAATTTCATTGGTAGAACAGGATCTTGATGAACTTTGATTTTATCCTGAAGCCACGGGGGAGCCATTTCAATTGTTTCTTTGATAATTTTATCATACCAATATGAAAGATTTTGTGGGTGCAATCCCTGTTTTAGATTTACTACGTCAGTATCAATTTTTTTCATCATATGATTAATGATTGCCATGAGGCTCAATCCAAAAATTTTGTTTTATTCCAATTACTCAAAGTTCGATAAGCTATTTGTCAATTGATAGCAAGTTTCCATCAATGTCAATTTCAGAATTTTTAATTCTAGTCGTGGATATTCTTGTTCCGTCTTTTGCCAAAAACATTGGAACCGTAACAACTTGAACAGGTGGAAGATTCTTTTTTGATCTTAATTCGTTAAGGATGGTTCCCTGATTACTTGTTTCGTCACTAACAACCAGCGCTTCAACTCCTTTTTCTAGAACAGCAGGTCCAAAATCATCTTCCAATTTACTAATTTCAAAAGTGACATCAGGGAATTCTTTCAAAATAACAGATGTCAAATTTTCAAAACGTTGGTCATATCTGTTTGTAGGAATTTTACCTTTTTTGGTAGCAAATTCATCACTTGTAATTCCTATGATTACTTTATCAGCAATATCAAATGCATTTGATAGCAAAGTAAAATGACCTCTATGGAGAATATCAAAAGTCCCACCCGTCGCTACAAGAGAAAATTTAGACATGTAAACTGATATTATTCTTTGAAAATAAATCTACTAGTTTTTTTGTATCTTTTGGGTGTAAATTATTTAGAAATTTTGCTTTATTTTGATAATTTCATGAAGCCTTCTTTGATCAAGAATTGAATGCCCTCAACAAACGAATCGTCATCAATTTGTCCATCTGCCCACCATCCGGCGTTGTTCTTAATCCAATCAGGAATTTTGTTATTTTGAGAAACCGATTTTGCGTTACTGGAAATTACTTCAAATGAAATGATTGTGATAGTTGTCTTTGAATTTCCATATTGAGCTTTGACTTTAAATGTCCCATCGCTGAATTTTTCATCCAGCGTTACACCATGTGAGAATGTACCATCATCATCCACCGAGATTGTTTGAGAGAGAACCAAGTCATTTCCAGCACTAAAGATTGAAATTCGTAAATTTCTCTCTTCGTCATACTTGTTTACACTACCAGAAAACATCACAAATTCCCCAAGTGCATATGAGATATCATCAGAAATTATATCCACAGTGTAATTGTTAGCACTGGTTTGTTCAGGCGGTCCACCATAACCAAAAACTGACGATTCTGAAGAAAATGCAAGTGCCAATGAAATTACAGAAATAATGAAAATTTTCTTTGAGTTCATAATTAACATGGCACATTCCTTTCTGCATTTAAACGGTGAGCAGAAAACAGAATCATCGATTGAAATCTTACTTTACAAGCACTAGAACAAATGGACCTTGCTCAGCAATTGGGATATTATTCCTATCCCAAACAAAAGTTTCAATGAAATATAAGCCAGTTTTCTCAGGAATCCAATCTATGGTTTGAGTTTCTTGTCCAGTTCCAATAAATCGTCCATCATATTTTCCAACATATTCAACATAAGGTAATTCGCCAGATTGCTTTACCTGAACATAGTAGGTGTAGGCAGTTTCATCACATTTTTGATCTCCTGTAAACTGAATCAAAGATTTACTCTCGATATTGACTGACGAGCCAACACTGAGTTCAGATAATTTGTTTCCGTTAGAATCTTCTACAGATACATCAGAGATAGTTACCAGTTTATCAGATGTTTGACATTTTGGAATTTTGACATCAACAAGGTCAGAAATGAAAACATTTGATTCTGCAAATAGGAAAAAGCCCACAGAACTTGAGTCAATTACTTCATCAAGATCAAATGAAACCTCGGCATTTGGCCCCACATCACCAAGTTTTATTGTGGACACACTGAGAATTCGTGCCGGTTCAAAACCATCATAGAATGCAAGATACACATTAGTATCAGAATTGGGAGCGCCGCTATTTTGAAGAACCCCAGAAAACTTTAGGGAAGTATCCAAAAACACATCACTAGAATATACAGAAAGTCCTTTTTCTTTTATATTTGAAGGGGTGTAGTCGCCTAAAAGATAAACAGACGCTTTAGATATGCTAGGATTGGGACTTTCAGAGCGAATAGAGAAAGGAGATTTTCCATTAGGTGGAATTACCTCAAGTATGGTATTTCCCTGTATTACTTCCAAAGGAGCAAGACCAAATTCATCAAAAAACATTGCCTGAATTTTTACATTGGTTATAGGTGTGAGAGAATTATTGTTTTCAACAATTCCAACTACAACAGTATATCCATCAGAATCCTGATAGACATGAATGTTTTCACTGTTAAGGAAGACAGTTAATGTTGGAGGATTGTCTGTTACTTGAGAAAAACCCTGACTAAGCGGAACCAGTAACAATATCAAAAATGCACATAGAACCACTTTTGTCATAATTTTTCTTGTTAGAATAGATTAATTTTGTGTAACATATCAAATAATGAACAAGAAAGGTAAGAACGTTAAACCCAGTTTACACTGAAATCAATAAAAAGAAATTAAAAATGATATAAAACTTATTTTCTCTTTGCGGTAATTGCTAACCAGTAAATTAAACCTGGAAGTAAACCAACAATAAGTGGTATGAATACCGGCCATGCGTCTGCTGTACTTGCCATGTTAAAAAGCGGAAACTATTCCTATTTAAATCCATCTTGAAGTCTGAATTTCAGCACAGATCGTTGAGGTTAGAAAGTGGACCGGACGGAATTCGAATCCGTGACCCCCCGCGTGCAAGGCGGGTATACTACCAGGCTATACTACCGGCCCACAAGAAGAATGAATAAAGTGTGGATTTTAATTGTTGTCTTCTCGGTAAGAATTTTATTTGAAATCACGATAATTCCAATATGGTACTTTTAGAATCACAGATTAAACTAAAAACAGGAAATATTGCACCTGATTTTGAATTAATGGGGGTTGATGGCAAAATACATTCAATAAGTGATTATTCCAGTTACAAAGGGATTTTAGTAATTTTCATGTGTAACCATTGTCCATATGTTAAAGCAAAAGTAGGTGCTCTCAATGAACTATATGAAAAATATGGAAAAAGCATAGCAATTATTGGAATTAACAGCAATGATTCTGCAAATTATCCAGAAGACAGTTTTGATGCCATGAAACAGACTGCCAAAGAGAAAGGATTTGAGTTTGATTATCTGGTAGATGAAACACAGGAGATTGCAAGGAAATACGGTGCAATGTGCACTCCAGATCCATTCTTGTTTAATGCACAAAAGCAGTTAGTTTTTCATGGAAGAATAGACAATGCCATGAAACCAGATGATAAAGTAACTGAAAAAACAATGATTGTCAATATGGAGAAATTGCTAGCTGGAGAGAAAATTGAGAAAGATTTTGACCCTTCAATTGGCTGCTCAATCAAGTGGAAGGAAAATTAAACAATACTATCCGCGAAGTAGACAATAAACTGGGGGTAAAATACCCTAAAAACCAAATCCTAACAATGCAACGAAGCCTGCTATTGTTTAGAAAAAGTGTCAAATCTAATGCCACCTTCAAGGTCTACAAGCAGTATCTAGACCACTTTATGAAAAGGTCAGGCTATCCCAAGGAGAAATATGATGAAATCTCAAGGGAAGACAAAGACAAGATTCAGCAAATGGTTGAAGACTATATCATGGCTGAAACATCAGATCCTACAAAGTCTCCAAATTCTGGAGCAGTACGAGTCTTTGCACTAAAGGCATTCTTTGAGATAAATGACTATGAGTTAAAGTGGAAAAAGATTCTAAGACTCTTGCCAAAGAAGGTGAAAAGAACTGGAAGACTAGCATACACAACACGAGACATTCAAGAAATGCTCAGTGTTGCAAAGAACATACGAACCAGAGCGCTGATTTTGTTTTTGGCATCAACTGGTGTCAGAGTAGGTGCAATCGCTGGACTAAAAATGAAACACCTCAAAGACACACCACTAGGTTGTAAGGCATTTTACATCTATGAGGGAAGCGTGGAAGAGTACTGGACTTTTTGTTCTCCAGAATGCTCTGAAGAGTTGGAAAAATACCATGCAAAAAGAAAACAAGATGGAGAAATATTCACCCCAGAGACTCCAGTGTTTTTGGCACAAAACCATAATGGGGATGAACTGCTACCAATGAGTCAGTTTGCAGTGTATACTTCCATAAGACGGACTCTGATTCAGGCAGGAAAAAGAGATCCAAATAATGCCACCTATGGGAGACATGAGAAAATGACTTGCCATGCGTTTCGAAAGAGATTTCTAACAATTCTCAAAAATACGCCAAACATCAAGATGGCAACTGCCGAAAGATTGGTGGGACATCTCACATACAAAGATGAGGAGAATCGAGCCGTGATGACAGATTCGTCCTATTACGTGCCTGTCTTGGAGGAGCTATTTGACCAGTACAAGTTGGCAATTCAAAATCTGACGATAGATGACATGGTAAGAGTCAAGGTAAAAGAAACAGAACTGGAAGGAAGGACAAAGATAATCTCAGAGCAGGAAAAAAAGGCACATAGTATGCAAAACAGGCTATTTTTGCTCCTACTAGGGCAACTGAAAAAGAATCCAGATGAGATTCCAGAGGGATTCACACAGGCAGACATTGATGAGTTAAAGTATGAATTAGACAGTATTCATGCCTAATTCTTTACTTTTTTATTATTTTATGAATTTAATACATATCATTAAAACGGATTTCGAATTTCTTTCCTTCTAGGAGTGTCAAAAGATCTTTGAAACTTACCTTCATCTGACCTTTGTTTGCAAGGGTCACATAGTGGGTGATTAGAGATCTAAAATGCCATTTATTGAAGTAATCTCCGACTTTGAATTTGTAATCAAAGGCATCCAGTTTTTCAAGATATGATTCTGCTTCGTCTATATTCTGCTTGTTGTTTCCAGATTTGTCAAAAATTTGCGAATCATATAGCATGTCACCAATTCCGACTAGAATTGCGACTCTTTCAAACATTTGAGTGGGCGACTCAATAATCTCACTTTTTCCGTTTCTGAAAAGATATCTTGAGGCCAACACCCTCAGACAGTTCAAATCAAATTTTTTGGAGACTGGA
>JAPFQF010000046.1 GCA_029255365.1 Candidatus Nitrosopumilus sp.
GATACGAAAAAAAAATAATATCGGCGGGGTTAATTCAAATTCTGAAAAAACACTTGGATAAATGTATTTAATTTTTCAAAAAAGATTTTCAATACTAATTAAGCAAAACGCCAATATCATTTGGGAACAAAATGAAACAAGGCAGACCAACCAAAGAAGATCAGATAAAGAACAAACAAATCATTTTAGGATATTATGAAAAAGATATTTCGGCAATTGTTGCTGCAAGGGATTCTGGGGTTAACCCCAAAACAGTTTACAAATATTATAAAATGTGGAATAGTCAAATGAACAATCCAGACGAAAAAGATTTTCTGCTGCGCATCAAAAAGACAAAAGAAAGAAGCATTCAGTTACTCGAAGAAGACATCATCTCATTAACCAAGGAGATGTTAAAAATTAATTTCCTGATGGAAAAGTCATTACAAAAAGGGGACATATCAGAATATGAAAAACTATCAAAGTTAAGACTAAAAACAATGGACCAGAGAACAAAAACAGTATCTGCAAAAATAAATCTTGTCGGAACTCCGACTGCAGATGTTTTGATTAGCAATGAAGGGATAATGGCATGACGTATAATTTAGCAGGGTGGGGGGAATCACATAAAAAATTAGCAAAAAAATATTTGGAAAAACACAGCAAGCTAAATCCGCTTCCGACAGACATCATGGATTGGATAAAATCTGCAAGGCCAAAAGTGGAAGACAAAGAACGCGAATTCCTCACATGCCCGTTTTGGATTCCGATTTATGAAGATCCTCACAATTATCAGATGATTATCGGAGGTCGCCAAATATACAAGTCAACTGCATGCACTGATTTCATTGCGCATGCTGTAACCACGCAGCCCGGAATTCAGGTATGCTATGTGACTCATGACCAACAGAGCCTATCCTCATTTTCAAGGCAAAAACTGAGGGTCGGGACATTTTTGGTAAACCCTGCCCTTGCAAAATACCTGCGCCATCCTGGAAGTATTGGAGAGGTGTCACTGAAAAACAACAGCACGGTCTACCTAGTCACCGACAACTACCAGTATCGCCATCTGGAAGGAAAGTCGCCTTCATTGTGCATCATTGACGAAGCGCAGTACCAGGACATTGAATATTTTGGAAGGGTGCACCAGACAATGATGGCAACAAAGGGGAAGGTGAAGATATTCGGAATTGGCGGAGAGGCAGGCAGCGCATACGAGAAACTGTGGAAAGAGACAAACCAGATGGAATGGTACTACGACGATCCCGACTGGAGGGAGAGATTACTGTTCAATAACAGGATTGGGTTGAGAAGGGAGGATTATCTCTTGGATGTGCTGAGAGGAAGATGGGTTCCGCAGAATCCAAGTGTGAAATTGTTTCACGGATACCACATCCCGCAGACAATGGTTGCAACAATACCGTTGACAATTGATGATGCCGTTGAAAAATACAAGATTCACCCAAGGTTCTCAATCGAAGGCCAAAAAAAGATTTTGAAAGGATCGGAATTTGACTCGCATGTCATGGGGGGATTTTACAACAGCCCGCACAGGCCAATTACAAAAAAGATGATTGATGATTGCACAGAACACTACAGGTATCTGCCGATGCTCAGAGAAAACGAAGTCAAAAATCTAAAGGAGACGTTTGATAATGAGATAACCGTAGCAATGGGAGTCGACTTTGGTTCGGGGTCCTCAAGTGTCACTGCGATATCAGTCATCATCTTATGGCACAAGTCAGGAAGAATCCAGATTGCATTCATTGAAAAAAGGCCACAGGAGAACCAGCTAAAGCAGGCGCAGTACATTGCAGAGTTGTTTGGGAGGTACTCCTGCGATATCGGAGTGGGGGATTTGGGCTATGGCGCAAACCAGATAAAAATAATACAGGACGGTGGACACTCCATTGATACGGGAAAGCGTTTTGACGGCGTGACAGATGGCAAATTTTTCGGATGCCGCAGCACCTCGGACAGTACAAAGCCGATTCAGATTTTCGATCTGACCACGGACGAGCACGGGGACCAGGTGGGCCGCATCCAGATAGACAAAACATCCAGCATCGAATATCTTGTGGAATGCATGGAGAGTGTCGTGTATCACCCGTCATTCTCAGGCGAGAAGACAAGAAGCAGGGCAAAGCTGATCATCCCCTCAAAGAACGACTACGAGACAGGCTTTCTCCTTGAAGATCTTTACGGCATCACGCGAAAAGACCTGCAGGATCTTGGGAAGGTAATCTCAGACCCGAGACAGCGCCCAAGAAAGGAGTACAACCACCCTCCTGACTCT
>JAPFQF010000047.1 GCA_029255365.1 Candidatus Nitrosopumilus sp.
TTCCAGATTTGACTACAACAAGACCTCCCTGATTCTCAACGAGGTGGTTAGAAGCAACGGCCATATCAGAATCATTTGAACCGATTACGATCATGTCATTTTCATGGAAACTCCATGTCGAGGCAAAGGCGCCGATGTCTGCACCAAAATTTTCAAGAAATCCTATAGAATGCTTTCTAGTTCCGTGAATTCTGTCAAATGCTGCAACTTTCCAGATGTCAGAGTCTAATGAGGCAGAGACATGACCGTCTTTGGAACGGAGTTCTGCAGAGCCTATCTTAGTAATAATTTCAGTTTGCATATAGATGGTGTTTGCAACGACGTCTTTCTTTTTTGATTTTATAACAAAGTCGTTTTCAGAGAATTTTTTCAATTTTACAGTTTTTTTAATCCAAGGCGCAATCATTTTTTTCTTGATTGACGCAACTATTTGTCCATTGGACACTACGAGTTTGCCCCCGACAAAGACTTTGTTTGGTTTGAATGATTTTAAGTCATCAAAAATTAAAATATCTGCCAATTTTCCAGGAGCAATGCCGCCAAGATCTTTTCCCATGTTATAGTAGTCAAAATTATTCTTTGATGCCATAGTAACTGCATCTATTGGCTTTAGGCCAAGTTTGATTGATTCTCTTACACAGTGATCTATATGGCCGAATTTAGACATGTCAAGCGGATCAAGACCGTCAGAACAAAACATCAGTCGATTAAGATATGTCCCGTGAGACAAAACATGTGGAATTATTTCCTTCAAATCGCGTCTAATGGAGCCCTCTCTGATCATTATCCACATTCCAAGACGTAATCTTTCTAAGACCTGATCAAAATTAATCGGCTCATGGCAAGATAGGATTCCAGATGAGACATACGCGTTAAGTTTTCTCTCACTTGCGCCGGCAGTATGCCCGTTGATTATGCAATCACATTCCAACATGGACGAAAGTGATTTCATTGTTTTTGGTTCACGTGAAGTGACTTTGGTCCAAGAAAAAACTTCGCCTAATCCCAGTACATGTGGATGCTTTACTGCAGATTTTTCTTGTGATAGTGATAATGATTTGCTGCCGCTAAATTTTGCGTCCACTGGGAGACCGCCTGGAACTACTTGAAAAATTCGGATTGGAAGATCCTCACCGAGTTTTAAAAATTCTTGAAATCCGCGATATCCCGCCACACTTACAACATCGATAGGATCAGAAAACAGAGATGTTACACCGCAAAGCAGAGCCTTTTTCGCAAATTCAGACGGTAAAACAAATTGATCAATATGTAAATGCGGATCTGCAAAACCAGGACTGACATATTTTCCACCTGCATCGATTACAATGGTTTTTGGACCAACAGTATGTGTGGCATCTGGGCCAACATACGCAATTCTGTCATTGACAATGGCAATCTGAATTTTTGGAATTATTTCCCGAGTATAGACAGACAGTAAATTGCAATTTTTTAAAATCAGATCGGCTTTCTTATCACCCATTGCTACAGAATTTAGAGACAAGATCGAATTTGCTAGGCTCGAAGTCACTTCCTTCAATTGGTTTTTGCGCCTATTATAGATTCAATGCTTAAATTACGGTTGGAGAGGTTTTGTTGATATGAACATCCCTAAGGTGATCAGAAAGTTTTGTGCAAAATGCAATGCACATACTGAACAAAAGATCTCCATTTACAAGGCTGGAAAAAGACGCGGTTCTGCTGCTGGTGAGCGGAGACATGCAGAGCGTAAAAAGGGATATGGTGGACAAAAATTCCCAAAATTAGCAAAACCAGCCAAAGTTACTAAAAAAGTTACGCCTATTATGACATGTACCGTCTGTAAAAAGAAATACAATAAAAAAGGCGTTAGAATTAAGAAATTTGAGTTGATAGCAGCATGAAGAAAGATCACATTGAGATTCCGAAACCGTCTAGCAAGTTTCAAAAAGTCAATTGCAATGAATGTGGTGAGCTACAAGTGATTTATTCACATGCATCGACAAAAGTCGCATGTAATTCCTGTGGAAATACTATTTCAGATCCAACTGGGTCAAAAGCCATAATCAATGGCAAGATCTCAGGCAGTGCCGAGTAATTCATAATCTTGTTTAGAATTTAGGTTAAATGCAATTCTCTTGTCATCAATTACGACATAATTTTCAACCAAGTTTTCCAGAGAAGTAATTTTTTCTGGATTGACCAAAGAAATCCCGGTGTAATGACATGCCTGACCATTAAAATCAACAGAGAAATCAGACTCTAGACCAAGAGAGGTTAAAAATTTGTCAGTCACAAGAATGCAGGTCCAAGTTTTCTCAGGATCGAATTGATCGACTATTGTTTTGATTATCTCATCATCAAGTAGCGGTAAATCACCGGAAGTGACTAAAACATGATCATGAATGGTTTTCAGTGCTGAATTTAGATCTTCCACATAACCAATTCCCGAAGTATCAAAAGTATCAACGCCGCTTTCTTCCAATAATTTTTTTGTCTTAGGGGAATTGCAACTGGTAACAGCTAGAATTTTTGAAAAAGATTTTGAGTTTTTTAACGAGTCAATCACATGGAGAATTACGGGTTTTTTATATCTGAGCAATAATTTTTCATCGTCTAAATTCATTCTAGTACCTTTGCCGCCGGCCATAACAAGTCCAATCATATTGAAACAAACACCATCAAGGAAGCTAGTCGAGTGAGTTCGTTAGTGGCTCCCAGTACGTCACCAGTGATTCCGCCAAAACTGCGAGTGGATAAAACCAAGAGAAACACAGTCAAAACGATAGTCACGCCAAGCATCACCAAACCTGTAGTTTCACCGATAAGGGTTACAGGGACAAGCATGATGAGAAAGGCAGCTGAAATCTTTTTCTTGTCTTTCATGAATTCAATGAACGGTGAATTTGAGCCTGATGAAGCTGATTTGCCCAAACTGGCCATCAAAACCATTGAAAATTTTGCCAGAATTTCACTAATCAGAATTGCCTTGAACAAATCAAATCCACTTGTAAGAGAAATGGTAATTATCAGGCCAACAATGTACAACACAGTTGCAACAATGCCTCCTGATCCGGTAGAAAGATCCTTCATAGCTTTGAGTTTTTTGTCCTTTGAGCCTTTCACCATCAATCCGTCTGCAAAGTCAGCCAAACCGTCTGCATGATGTATTCCAGTGACTATTGCAATGGATGCAACAACTAACAAGCTGACCAACAATGGCTCTAGGAAGAAAGACAACCCAAAGCCTAACGAACCAATCAAAAGTCCAATAGCAATTCCAACTACAGGAAACAGGAACATGTATTTTGCAATGTTATCTAACGAAGCGTTCGATGACGGAATGATTGTTAAAAATGAAAAAACAGATCTGATTTCTTTAAACATGTATCCACCACCCTACAAAATATAGAATAGAAATTATCGGAACAGAGATTATTCCGAAGAAAAGTACGGAGGTGAGTTTCATCATAGATATTGCAGAATGCACATGTTCTTTTGTAAGAACTGTTTCACCGTCACCGAGTTTGTAATGGTTGATTTTTTCAAATTTTGTTTCCAAAGCCCCCGCTAATGCAGCCATAGGATATCCGGCATTGGGGCTTTCAGTTTTTTTGCCATCTCTGATCATTATTTTGTAGGATTCTTTCCAATTGTTATGTAAAATAGCAGCAGAGATGATCATTACCAATCCTGTAAGTCTAGACGGGATATAATTTAGGACGCTGTCACAGGTTGCTGCAAACCAGCCAACGTTTTTGAAGATGTCAGTCTTGTATCCAATCATTGAATCCGCGGTATTAATCACACGATATACAAATGCTCCAGGCAAACCAAAAAGAGCATAGTAAAACAAAGGTCCGGTGATCCCATCAACGGTATTTTCACTTATGCTTTCAAGCACGCCTGAAAGTACGTGATTTTTGTCTAAATTCTTGGTATTTCGCTTGACAATCATAGATAGATGATTTCTTGCCATATCGAGATTTTCCTCATCCAACGATTCCAAAACAGATTTTGCATGTTTTTCCATTCCACGAATAGCAATTGTAGTTTTTAATAACAATCCGCCAACAATTACAGAGACAATCAGTGAGACATAGTCAACAGATATCAAAGCTGTTCCAACATCCAATGCAAAAAGTAGCAAAACTACCATACCAGAAGTAATTGCAACAATACAGACGCCGCCGAATTTTTCCATCACAGGGCGTTCATTTTTTGCCATGGGTGTAAGTTTGGCAATCAAAGTCCCAATCCAAGATGTGGGATGATATTTATTTTTAGGATCTCCAAATTTGAGATCAAGTAAAATAGCTAAACCAATTATAAAAAAAGATTCAACAATCATTGTAACATTTTCTCTATAGATTTTATATCAACATTGAATTTGACAATTTTTGCCAATTTGTTTAATTCATCGTCAATTTTTAAGATATTTTTCTTAGTCCATTGAATGTCTTTAGGGCTGGCATTGAGAGAATCTTCCTCAGGCAAGTCTAACTGTATCAATGGCACAGTTCCGATAACAGGTATCTTTGTAATATTTTTGAGTTTTTGAAATCCGGGCCTCAGTACATCCAAGTCCCCCCTGAATTTGTTAAAGATGAAACCCTTTACCAGTTTTTGGTGTTTTTTTTCAATTAAAGCCATTGTTCCAACAAGACTTGCAAAAGAGCCGCCTCTGTCAATATCTGAAACCAGTAATACGGAAGCATTTGCTTTTTGAGCAATCCTCATATTTGCAATGTCAAATTTTTGCAGATTAATTTCAGCTGGGGAGCCCGCGCCTTCTAAAATGACTAAATCATAATTTTTCTGTAATGTCTTAAGAGATTTTGTTGCAATGTCAATTCCTTTGGAATTTACAAATTTTTCATAGTATTCTTTTGCATGCATTTTCTTGTATCGTTTTCCATTTAGATATACAATGCTGTTGTAGTTTCCTGCTGGCTTTAGTAAAATTGGATTCAGATCAGGAGTTATTTTACATCGTGAACCAATGGCCTGAATTGCCTGAGCGCGGGATATCTCAAATTCAGGCGTGACATATGCAAAATTTGACATGTTTTGGGATTTGAAAGGTGCTACACTGTAGCCTTTATCAGAAAAGATTCTGCAAAGTGCTGCTACCAATGTTGTTTTTCCAGCTCCAGAAGAAGTGCCTTGGATCATCAAAGATTTCATTTTATTTTCTCCAATGCCTTTACAAGTTTCAGGTTGTCTTTGTGAGATTTTACAGCGATTCTAATATGATGGTTATCCAGCCCTCTAAAATTTTTACAATCTCTAACCAATATTTTGTGTTCAAGCAATTTCTTTTGTAATTGAGTTGAATCTTTCATTATTTTTACCAGAATAAAATTTGTCGAGGAGTTATTGCAATCAAACCCATCCAATCTGTTGATTTTATTTGTCAAATAATTTAGTTCTTTTTTAATCACAAAGTTTGATTTAACAAGGTGTGATTTATTTTTAAGAGCGGCATTTGCTGCATCTTGAGCCAATGAATTTACACTCCACGGGATTTTTATTTTTTGTAAAATTTTGATAATTTCTTTTGAACCTGCCGCATATCCGATGCGAATTCCAGGCAGTGCAAATGATTTGGTCAACGAACGCAGAACAAAAAGATTTTTGTATTTTTTAACATATGATATTATAGACTCGTTTGATTCTGGGACCATCTCTATAAAACATTCGTCTACAAATACAATTGTAGATAGTTTTTTTGCTTTTCTGATTATTTGAAGTAGTTGCTTTTTTGATAACAGCTGTCCTGTAGGATTATTTGGATTGCAGATAAATACACACCCGTTTTTTGGGATTTTTGAAATAAAAGCATCTAGGTTTTCAGACAAATTCATAGTTTTAAAATACGAAATCTTGCATTCATTGAGCTTAGATACAGTTTCATATTCTTGAAAAGTTGGGATTGGGATCAACACTTTGGTTTTTTTAGACAAAAATGCAAAGCAAAAATTGTAAAGTATCTCAATTGCCCCATTCCCAACTATAAGATTTGATTTTTCCAAGTGCGTGTATTTTTTTAAGCTTGAGATCACTGTTGATGAACTAAAGTCTGGATAGTGTTTGATATTTTCAATGTTTTTTTTGAGAATTTTTTTTACAGACAACGGAGTTCCCGTAGGCGATACGTTTGAACTAAAATCAATGATTTGTGAATCAATGCTTTGTGAAGGATTTCTTCCACCGTGAACTACAGGCACATGCCTACTAATTGATGATTTTATTTGCATTTTCACAGATCCAAATGGAATTGGCCGATTTAGTATGTTTTGCTAATCCAGAAAACGATTATTAGTTGAAAGCGATCATTAATCAAAATATGAGTAAGAAAAGAGTTGCAATAATTGGGGTTACTGGTTCCGTGGGTCAAGAATTCGTTCAGTCATTGAATGGGCATCCGTGGTTTGAAGTTACTCAAATTGCCGCATCTCCACGTTCGGCAGGAAAAAAATATGAAGACGCCATTAAAGACGCAAGTGGGATTGTGGCATGGGACGTGGGAGGAGAAATTCCAGAATATATCAAAAAAATGACAGTTAAATCAGTTGATGATCTAGACGTGTCTGAATTGGATCTTGTATTTTCGGCAGTAGAATCAGAAGCCGCCAGAGACATAGAAACCAAGATGGCAGCAGATTTGCCAGTCATCTCTACAAGTTCTGCTTACAGATATGAAGACGATGTGCCGATACTAATTCCAGGAATCAATGATGAGCAGACAGAATTGCTGGAGATTCAAAAAAAGAATAGAAACTGGAAAGGTTGGGTAGCACCATTGCCAAATTGCACTACAACGGGCTTGGCAATTACCTTAAAACCATTACTTGAAAAATATGGGGCAAAAAAAGTTATGATGACCTCAATGCAGGCAATATCCGGGGGTGGAAAATCAGGTGTCTCTGCAATGGGAATTACCGATAACATCATCCCATACATTCCAAAAGAGGAAGGCAAAGTAAAATTAGAAACAAGGAAAATTTTAGGCAAGCTAAAAGATGGAAAGATTGAGGATGCAGACATTAGAATCAGTTGTACTTGTACCAGAGTCCCTGTGATAGACGGGCATACAGAATCAGTTTTTGTCGAGACCTCAGAAAAAATCGATCCCGCAAAAGCAAAAGAGACCTATGATCAATACAACAGGGACATCTCAGTGGCTGGGCTACCATCTGCTCCCGAAAAGTACTATGCGTTTCACGAAGATCCAACTAGACCTCAACCAAGAATGGAAAGAAGTGTTGGAGATGGGATGACTACAACAATCGGAAGGGTGGAAACAGAAGAATTGTTTGACAACGGCTTGAAATACATGTTGTTCTCCCACAATAAAAAAATGGGTTCGGCAAAAGGAGCAGTTTTGTTAGCAGAGATGTTATACAAAAAAGGCAAGATTTAGACAATTTTTTGTAATTTTTACAATAATAAATTTATAAGATGCAGAAATATATATCGACTCAGGTGTTTTAGACGGCAAAAGTAGATGACTTGGATTTACAAATTTTATCAGAATTATCCAGTGATGCCTCGATCTCAGTCCCACGCTTGTCAAAAAAAATCAATGTTAACTCGTCTGTAGTGTATTCAAGAATCAAACGATTGGTAAAGAGAAAACTGATTGAGCGTTTTACAATCGTTGTTAATGATGAAGAACTCGGATATACTGTTAAAGCAGTAGCTGGAATCAACATGGATACAAAACAGCGAAATCATATCATTGAGGAATTATTCAAAATAGATGGAGTCAGAGAAGTTGCAGAAGTCACCGGCAGATTTGACATCCTAGTTACAATATATTCAAAATCATTAGATCAAATGCACAAGATGGTCTCTGAGAAAATTGGCAGAATTGATGGGATTCAGTCTTCGGAATCATTTATTGAAATGAAATCACGAATGAAAGCAATGCCATATATGCCATCAAAGGATAGTGACTAATATTGCAAAAGCAAAAATCGGAATCCAGAGTAGCAGTATATTATGAGTTAACAAAGCCAAAAATTTGGTATTTGCTAGTCTTTACAGCGTTTGGCGCGGCATTGACAGCTTCCAATATTTACAACATAGAAATATCTCCGGCAACATGGCTTTTGATGTTATTTTCAGTTGCATCCGGTTCAGCCGCCGCCAATACTTTGACCAATTATCATGATAGAGACATTGATGCAATTATGGAAAGAACAAAAGACCGACCTTTGCCCTCAAAAAGAATTTTTCCTGCAGTAAAGGCAAGAAACTTTGGATTGGTGCTAGCAGGCATCTCGTTAGCTCTGGCATTTGGAATCTCTTTTACCACCACATTAGAGCAAGGGGCATGGGCAACTGCTTTCATAGCATTTGCGTTAGTAAACAACATCATAATTTACTCGTATATTTTAAAACGAAAATCAAGAACCAACATTATCTTAGGCGGATTATGTGGCGGTTCGCCGCCAATGATTGGTTGGGTGGCAGTAACCATGTCAGATTTATGGACGATGGGTCTTGCCATGGCAGGCCTGGTATTCATTTGGATTCCAATGCACATTTGGGCACTTACTTTGCATTTCAAAGACGATTATAACAAAGTCAATGTTCCAATGCTAACTGCAGTACAATCAGAAAAAACATCTGCAAGGGCCATTGCGCTTTCGACAGTTGTAATGGTATTGTTTTCAATCGCCCCATTTTTCATTACAACTCAGAGCGGTGAAGAGATGGTCGGAGCAGTATATCTGTGGACGGCAATTGCTTCAGGTGCCTTGATGTTAGGATTGTCAGTGTGGGTAATGGTGAAACCAATGGAAAAAGCTGCCTGGACATTGTTCAAATTCTCTAGCCCGTACTTGGCAGTGTTGTTTATTGCACTAATGGTCGATTCTGCATTATAAAATACTCCCTTTGTCGTCTAAGCTGTTTAGTTCTTTAGTCATTTCAGAATGATTTCCCACTAGGCTTTTGAGTTCGCTTTTTAATTCTTCAGAGTTCCAATCAGATGAAATCAGAGATGTTAGTTTTGCGACAATTTTCCATTGAATATTGTTTTGATCATCTATTAATTTCAAAAATCGCTTTCCCTTTTCTTCATCATCCATAATTTTTTGACATTATGCAATCATAAAAAGTTAACATTGGTAACTATACAATTTCAAAGTTTTATTAGCAAACAGCACATATTTTTTCTAATGCAGTGCAGTATTTCAGAATGTAAAGAAAAGGCGATAGAGACCGTGCAAATCAGTTTTAAGGAGACAAGAAATCTATGCAAAGAGCACATTAGATTATTTAAAAACAAGGACAAAAAACACAATCCAACATTTTCCAAGGCGTCGGATTTTTAGCGCCAAAATATTTTCACATGGCAAAATTACTGAAAGATTTAACATCTACTATTTTCAAAATAGATCATGGCAGCCAAGAAGAAAAGTACGCCTAAAAAGACAGTGAAGAAAACGGCTTCTAAACCTAAAAAACAAGTTACAAATTCAACAAAGAAATCAGAATTCGAAAAAGCTTGGAATGACTACAATTCTGCCTTGAGCGGTTGGAAGGATTCCCTTACACAGTGGCAAAAAGCCACCAATGAAACTTTGATGACATATCATGATGCGTGTCAGAAAGCACTAGAATCAGATGCAGAATTATTAAAAAAAGTTAGTTCGAGTTGGGAAAATACTTGGGAAGAGATCGGTCCAGAATACATTAAACAGCAAACAAAGATGGTAGAGAGCATCTTTAAAGAAACCAACATAGAATCGATTAAAAAATTCAACGGGCAATGGGAAAAATTCCTAAAGACTTCCGGAGACGATTCAATAACAGCGTATCAAGAGGCCATCAAAAGCTTCAATCAAGCGTGGCAATCAGGTCAATCGTAATCATTACAAATATCACATATCAAAATTTTATTTTTCATCTTGACCGTTCTGAAAACTTTGCAATCACATACTGAACAAATTCATTAAATTGCGGATCAGCCGTTTTTCACAATAGTTTCTTCTAGGTTTTTAATCGGTCTTTTTGTCTCTCGCCCAACACCGTAATCTTCTTGTGAAGAATGCTTGTAGGTTTTAATTTTAAGATTATCTTGATTGCAAGTCTGTGTTCTGTGTCATCAGGTTTTTTATTTTTGTAATGTTTGAATTATTTCATGTCAAATATCTACAGCCTCTGATTTTTCATTACAAAAAACAACGGTTACATTCTGCCAATCAAACAATCATTCTACAGCATCAGATAGGAGATGGGAAGATTCCACAATGCTGGTAAATGCAAAAAATATTTGAAAATAGGCATAAAAAAATAGGGTTATAATCAGCACAATGCAACTGAAATAAATGGAAATTGTGATTGATCCGTGGAAAAAATTGATTATTCACGAAGTGATAGAATACAAGTTTGAGGATTGGGTAAAACAAATAGCTTTTAGCACACGTTCGTCAGGAGGTGGAATTCCCACAATGCAATGGACAAACGGGGTAGTTTTCTCTCCAGCAAATTTTCCTACAACAAATTCTACAGTAGATGAGCAGTTGAAAGGCACGCTGCATTGGTCATCAGTATCATTTGCAATTAAAGAGAAGTTTGAGAAACAGATTGTCAAGGAGAATGCAACAATAAATTTGGTGGATGTTAGTGTTAATGAAATTTTCAAAGAATTAGCCACCAGTTTAAAATCACAATCCAAATATGCTAATTCAGAATCCAGCACAACCCAATGAATATCGAAGAAGAGGTAGAGAAATGGGAAATTTCTTTAAAACAGATTAAACAGTATGATCCAGATCCGTTCTACGTAGGTTATTTTTTTAATCGATACGTTGGTTTAAGAAATAATGTAATTACGGGAATTTTTGAAGAGGCTGACAGGGATTTTGGGCTATTTTTATCAGACAAGATAACTGAAAAAAACTTTTATGAAAAAGCAAAATTAAAAAATGATAAAAACGCCATTAAATTTTCAGAGTGGTTTAGATCAAAATACGCTGAAGAGCACTACAATACATATCCGAATTTTATGAATGACATATGTAATTTTAGAAATAAATTTAAAAAAATACCTGATGTCAAAATTATGATCAGGGCAACAAACAGATACAAAGATGACATTAATCAAGAAATCAAAGTTCCGCTAAGCAATGAAAAATTACGTTCTAAGGATGAATTAAAAATTGAAATAAAAAGACAGTTGCCAATATTTTTAGAGATCATCAATCATAAAAGACGTGAAAAAAACGAGCCCAGGGTTGAAGAAAATCAGGTTACGGCGTCTGCATTTTGCGATAGTGAAAATTATGAAAATATTGAAATTGTCCATGCTGCTGAAATTTACATTCCAGTAATGAAACGATTAGTGAAAGCATCAAGGAAAAAGATTAGAGAATTGAATAAACGGTTCTAAAAAAAGAAAAAATTCTCGTACTGAGAGATTATTGGGATTTTGGCCACATTGAAGTCCAAGTTTCAGCAAATTTTTTCATCATTTCGCCGTAAACGTTCATCTGTTCTAAACCAGATGAGCTTAGAGTTTTTTGCCAATTTTCAGCAAATTGTTTGAAAGTGGATGCATTAGTGTCATTAAGGGCCTTTTGCCAATTTTCGCTAAATTCTTTGAAAGAATTCATTCCGACATCATTGAGAGATTTTTGCCAATTTTCTCCAAATAATTTCATGGTTTCAGCGCTTGATTCAACATTTGCCTTATCCCAAACACCATTGAATTTTGATTGCATGTCTTTACTTGCATTCTGGATTTGCTCAAAAAGAGACTTCCAATTTTCAAGTGATTTCGTATATTCTTGCCATAATGAATCCCATTCATTATTTTTTGGTTGGTCTGACATTAACTAAAGAGAGTTTTCACTATTCTTAAGTGGATCTATAAAATTAAAGAAAGTTATTTTTGACGATTTTTTAATCTGGTATCCATTCGGATTTTGCCTTCTTCAAATTTTCTTCTATCATCGTCTGTTTTTAAAGCCAATTTAGGAACGGGTGTAGGCTTTCCATTTTTATCAAGAGATACAAACGTTACAAAGGCAGATCCAGTAACAGTTCTAATCCCAGTTATAATGTCCTCAGATTCAGCTTTGACCTCTATTTCCATTGATGAATTATGGACATAATTTATCCTGGCATTTAATGAAAGGACATTTCCGACAAAAACGGGTTTCAGAAAATTCACACTGTCCATAGAGACGGTAACTGCATTTGATTGACTATGGCGTTGAGCAACAATTCCTGCCACCATGTCAATGCGTTTTAGAATTTCGCCTCCAAAGACATTTCCTGCTGGATTTGCATCAGAAGGAAACATTCGAACAATTACCTCAGCCTGAGACTCGGAAGGGCTTTTTTCTCGCAGATTGGAACTTTCTGATGACATTTTTTATCCTATTATCATTCTCAATTTAATTGAATCAGTTGATTCTGACTATTTGAAATATTTTTCGAGTTTAATTTTATCAATTTTTGGGATTTTTGCCAGCTCAAATCCTTCGGGACGTTTAGAAAGAGGCCTAGTTGCATCAATGCCCATTTTAGCAGTTTGTAATTTTTGTTGATCACTCGATGGATCCAAGCTAGAGCCACGAACATTTTTGATAATAACTAAATCTTTATCAGCTTGAAACCTTGTTGCCATGGCATATTCTACAGATTCTGCATTATTAGGATCAATGTCCTCATCAACTACGGTCACTTGTTTCAGTGAACGATGAGACTCGAATGTTTTTTGAATAATTTTTTTAGGATCTGAATCATTTTTCTTTTTAATTTGCACTACTGCATGTAACCAGTTGCATCCACCATTAGTCATTGAGACTTGCTTGGTTTGAGAAAATGATTTTTTCAATTCCCCATTTAATTTTGATTCAATTGGCATTCCCATCAACAGTCTGTGTTCTGAATATCCAGCTAAGACATCATGGAAAATTGGATTGTTTCTAAAATACATGTTTTCAAGCTCGAAAACAGGTTGTGATCTTTTATGGTCATATGTCTGAAGCATCTCAACCATCCATTCTGGATGAGTTTGATCACGAAGGATTTTTCCCTCCATTACAATTTCTGAGCCAGAGGGCACATTCAATCCAGAGAAGGGTAGTTTTGCCAAAGTTAATTTTCCACCAAGAAGAGAATTGGCAATATCAATCTCATCTTTTCCCCAGTCCGCTTGATACGCACCAGCAATTAAGATTGCAGGATGAACGCCTACCGTAATAGCAATTTTGAGATCTTCACCGTGCTCTTTTGCATCTATGAAACACCTGTGAAGATGTCGCCCTTCAACCATTCTTATTGAAAAATGGGTTTTGTCAATTGGCATTAATCTATGAAAAGAGGAATTCTGTTTTCCAGTTTCAGGGTTTTTTGCATATGCAATTGACGATGTGACAAAAGGGCCTGATTCTTTTTCAAAATGGGTCACAATAGGCATAGAAAGGAGGTTTTTTGACTTGTTTTCCATAAACTTCCCTGAAGAAACTATCCTGGGTTTTTTGGCTTTTTTTATTGCTGAAATTACTTTTTCATGTATATTAAATTCTGAGCCACCAACTGCCACCCCAAATCGTTTTCGAGTTCCGACTAAATTGGAAATTAATCTAAAATTACTTTCTTTAATTTTTTCAAATAATACAGCATGGGACCCGTCAACCTTCGCTGTGATTCCTGCAATTTCATATTTTGTTGAGACAGTGGATTTTACCGTTTTGAGTTCGTTTGTTTTTTTAATTTGTGAAATGTAACTTCTTAAATCACTCATTTTCAATCATCTCCATAATCTCAGACATTAAGGCTTTTGCAGAATTTGATTCCAGTGGTTTTTGGATAAAAGTAGAAACCAAAGCAATTCCCCTCATACGAGTACTGATTCGTTCAGCAATAAGTTTTAGAAAGAGGGATTCCGATCTAGACGGGATAATAGTAGTTGTAATCGGGGCAGGTCCAGTAGCTAATGAAACCACCATCGAACCTAATTTGTTAGAACCTTCGGTGACTGAAATAAAATAACCGTTTTCAAATTTTTGAATTTGTAAAGAAAAATTACGGCCGCCCAAATTTACCATTTTATGGAAAAATCCATTTGGGGAGGTCAACGAGCTACGAACAAATCCTATGCTTTTATTGCTATTGATTCACTTTTCTGGGAATTTACAACTTCAGGATTCTTCTTGCAATTCTTCTCATGCTTATCTGCAAAAACAAAGAGTTTTTCACAATGTGTGCAAGGGGTTTTTTCCTTTGTTGTTTTAGCTTTGGATTTTGTTGTTTTGATCTTGGCAGTTTTAGCCTTGGCAGTTTTAGCCTTAGATTTGGATTTTGCCTTAACAGTTATTTCTTGAACTTCTGATTCAATTTCAGTAGCTGCTGCAGCTTCCATAGAATCAGCCTCAACTCTAGCACGTAGTTTTGCTTTGTATTTCAAATTACGTGGTTTTGTTCTCAATCTATATCCACAACATGGACACCAAAGTCCTTCCCATTTGATGAATATTTCACAAATTTGGCATCGGCGTTGTCCAGAAGCATATCTTCCTGTGCCAACAGGCTTTTGAGCCTTATATCTAATACAAATTCCTTTACATGTCATCTTGGTAGTAGTATATAGAATTCATAACTATATAAGGGTGGATCGATAAAATTCATATAAAATATCAAAATAAATTGTAAATATTTCAATTTTTATACCGATTAAAATTATTATTTTCAAATAAAAACATAAAATCAACAATAAATATGTATAGCTCATTTCAGAACAATGTTTTTTGAAATTTTGACATGTGGCAATATAGGTGTTTGACAAAAAATTTCAATTTTTTTAAAAAAATTGATGAAAACTTATAATATCATCATACTTTAATCGTCATCGGCGTATAAAAAAACTGAGAAATTCTGAATAAATCAGAATTTTTACAAAAAATAACAAAAATCGCTAATCTGAATGGGCAAGAAAAGAATGTTCAGACATTATTCCAGTTGAGAAGTGTATTTTGCTGAAAATGTTAGTGACAAAATTTCCAGTTCCAAATTGCCGATTCTTGAAATGCCTATTGATTTTAAACACTATTAAAAACAAATACGATGTTTTCATTTTAAAACTGAAATTAAATTTCCAGAACATTGCACCGCTAAGTACAGTATGACGATACCCAAGAAATCTGTCATGAACTAAAATTTGCCTGTATTTTTTTAAAGGGTTTTTTTTGAGTCATAAGTATCAGATGGCCAGAATAGTTCCAGATCTCTTCTGGAAGTATAGAATCAAAAATGATTGAGACTTCAAATAAGTTGAAAATCGACAGTGGTGCTTGCCACAGGTAGTGATAATTCCAACAAGTGAATTGTGTAAGGGGTGATAGTGTAGGAAAGGAAGGTGAGATTTAGGTTTACGCTTTCAAAACAGTCGACACCACATGTTTGACTGCTTCATCAAAATTTGCATCTATGTTTGACTTGAGTTCAGATAATTTTGCATCTCCATCTTGAGCAATTTTTGCTGATTCGGCAGTTGCCTTGTCTTTTGAGGCATTGATAATAACTTCAGCCTCCTTAGTAGCCATTTCACGAGTTTTTTCCAGCAAACTATCAATTTCGGTGATAGCCTTTACGGATAGCTGTTTTTTCATGTCCCCAACTTTGCTATTTAGGGAATCCAGATCATCCTCCAAGGCATTCAGGGATGTGATAATTCCTGTGACTTTGGATTCAGCCATACTACTCATTATGCTCTAAATTTGATAATCCATTACTTAAATCATTCATTTGGTAGGCACGCCAATAAGATATTCCAGGATTATCCTGTCGTCAAAAGCAGGATAGCTCGGGCAAGATCGCCCTCTGCTTCTTCCAAAGCACTTTTGGCCTTTTCTTCATCAACACCGGCTTGTTGGCTAACAAGCTGAATATCCTCCTCTGAGAAAATTGGAACGTCCAATTCCCGCTCTTCATAACTATCAGCAGTCACTGTAAAAATTGAACTGTCTTTTGCTTTCATTTCAGTAACAGAAGGCTTTGAAATAATAATTTCTTTTTTATCAGTTTTAATTATCACTTCCTGAACATTGGATAATTCGTTCATATCCAGACCCATTTTATCCATCATTCTTCGCATTTCGCGGTTTCCTCCTCGCATCATGATCCTATTTCCTCATTACGACTTTTTAAACTATCTCTAACCTTTACGGCTACACCCCTATCAAAATCAGAAATCATTTCAGATGATAAAATTGCCCTGCCAACTGCAATTACCTTATTTTTGAACAATACTGGTGTGTCTGTGGATATTTGGACATTTTTTCCACATGAGACAACATGTTTGCAAAAGACTGATCTGCCTTGCTCGACATAGGGGGCAGCATCAGAATTTACCTCCACACAATTTTCTTTGAATTTTTTATTTTCCAATAGTATTTGAGCAAAATAAATGCTAATAGACAGACTTCCGTCAATTCTCAAAGTAAACAGAAATTTTCCCTTATGAGAAACTGTTCGTATTCTACCAGTTTTTCGAGAAAAAGTCAATTCGATATCTTTTGGCAATAATTTGGATGTGCCATTTCCAAATAATGCGTCAAGTGAATGCTGAAGTTTAATGATATGATCCAATGCTATTGTAGAATTTTGTCTAAATATTAGTTCAGTGATAGTCTATATTACAAAGATCAAACTATATAGAATAGAATTTTCCCTTTAGATCATGGAAGATGGGGGAGAAACTAGAAAAATCCAGTTTACCGGAAAATCATCATACATTGTCTCATTACCAAAACAATGGATTACAGAATTAGGGCTCAAACAAGGAGACCAAATTAGGATGGTCCGAAAAGGCTCATCAACATTAGAGCTTTATCCACCAAAATTTGAATCTAGAATTCAGAAAAAGGAAGATGCAACCATAGAGATTGAAGGAGAGGAAGAAACATCATCAATCGTTAGAAAATTAATTTCGCTGTATTTTTTAGGATACAAGACAATCAATGTAAAACCAAAAAACGGCAGATTAAGCGTTCCTCAGAGAAACGCAGTGAAGGAAGCAGTAAAACGAATGCTAATGGGTTCTGAAATAATTGCCGATTCTGTTGGCGGTATAACAGTACAGGTTCTTGTCAATTTATTAGAATTGTCAGTGGATGGTGCTTTCAAGCGAATGCTTCACTTGGCAAAATCCATGTCGAGTGATGCAATTTTAGCTGTAAAAGAAAATAATTTGGAATTGGCCCAAGAAGTTATCAATACAGACGATGAAGTGGATAGGTTTGGATTTTACATTATTCGGCAATTAAAGATTGCAATTCAGAATGAGCACATGCTAAAAGAAATGGGTTTCAGAAACGCCAGAAATTGTCTGGGATATAGACTGATTGTAAAAAATATAGAGAGAACTGGAGATCATGCCGCTTTCATTGCCAAAGATCTGATTGAATTTAAAAAGCCTGTGAAAAAAGATATTTTGCAAAAACTTGAGGAAATGAATGAGTTTTGCTTGTCTGTTTTAGATGATGCATGCCTTGCATTGTTCAAAGAAGACTACTACCAGGCTGAAAAGACCATTGTAAAAATTAGTCAAATTATCAAGTTTGAGAAAAAAGTGAGAGATGCTTCAAAATCATTAAAAGACGATGAGGAAATTTACAGAGTGCGAAGAATGACTGAAAATATCAGAAGGGTTTCTGAATACGCTAGCGACATAGCTGAAATAGTTTTGAATATGAACATAGAAAAAACACTGAAAAAATACGATTAATTCGAGAAAACATGTCCAATACAATTATCTTAGATTGAATTAAAAAAGTAATTAGGTTGAATTCTGCAATTTTAATCACATATGATCATGAAGACGCAATAAATGAGGCAAAAGGGTTGTGTGATGCAGCAGGATATGAGGTAGTACACGTCATAACACAGAATTATCTTCAGAAACCAAAGTACGGCATTAGTGGTGGAGTACTAGAACAATTACAAGAAATTGCGGACAGGGTAAGACCGGATGTCATAGTATTTGATGAGATTCTAAAACCAAGCCAGAACTACAATCTTGCTACAGAATTACACAGAGAGGTATTGGATAGAGAAGCATTGATTCTTGAGATTTTTGAAAGTAGAGCTTCAAGTGCGGAATCAAAATTACAAGTAAAATTAGCGCAGCTGAGATATGAAATGTCAAGAGCTAAAGAAAAGGTTAGACTTGCAAACATGGGCGAACAGCCCGGATTTATGGGAATAGGAAAATTCGAAGTCGATGTGTATTATAACGACATCAAACATAGAATGCAAACAATAAGATTAAAGCTCGAAAAAGCTGGAAAACAGAGAGAGCTTCACAGAAAGGGAAGAAAGAGAATGGGATTCAAGACAATATCACTTGCAGGCTACACCTCTTCAGGAAAGACCACATTGTTTAACAAAACTACGGGTGAAACAAAAGATCAAAGCGAAAAACTTTTCACAACTCTCACTACAACTACACGAAGAGTGATGATAGATCAAGAACCATTCTTAATTTCAGATACAGTTGGTTTTATCAGTAAACTGCCAGCTTACATGATTGATGCATTCAAATCTACACTGGAGGAATTGGTACATACGGATGTGATTATTCTGGTAATTGATATTAATGATTCAGTTTCGGAATTGAAAAAGAAGTTTTCTAGTTGTATGAGAACTTTAAACGAATTAGGGGTAGAACAAAACAAGATAATTTATGCACTAAACAAATCGGATTTGTTGAAAAATGAGGAAATTGAACGGAAAGTTGAATATCTTAATTTGACTGAAAATAAAAAGTTGATTTCAGTTTCTGCAAAAACTGGAAAAAATATCACGCAGTTAAAAGAATTAATCAAGGAAATTGTAGAAGGTCAAAATTTTCATAAACCAAAAAACAATTCTTGGGAAGGGGCCGAAAAAACATTTGGCAATTGAAGTAGTTAGGATCGGGCAACGTCTGGTTAGAGACGACCGGGTAACGACACATGTTGCACTTGTTTCAAGAGGGTTTGGTGCAGAGCGAATTTACATGACTGAGATAAATCCAGAAATCAAAGACACTATTGAAAAGATCAATAATACTTGGGGAGGCAGTTTTGAGGTTGTGTTTATCGAAAAATGGAAAACAATTGTAAAAAAGAAAAAAGACGAGGGATTCAAGGTTGTTCATCTTTCAATGTATGGTGAAAGTATCAATGACGCTCAAGAAAAAATCAGAGGGGAAGAAAATCTGTTAATTGTTGTAGGGGCTGAGAAAGTTCCAAGGGAAATCTATGAACTAGCAGACTATAATGTTGGAATTGGCAGTCAGCCCCACTCAGAAATTAGTGCTCTAGCAATTCTTTTAGATCGTATTCAAAAAGGCGAACAGTTTGAAAAAGAGTTTTCCAATGCAAAAAGAAAGATCATCCCTACCAAAAATGGCAAAAATGTGCAAGTAAAAGAAAGAAGGGATTAATAGTACAAAATCAGGAGTCATTAGAGTTGGTAGACAAATACGAAGATCCTTTTGTTAGAATTGCTTCGATGATTGGAGGAGATGAATACCTCAAAGTGGCAAGATCTCTTCTAAAAGCCGAAGATGCCACTGATGAAGAAATTGCCAGTTCTACAGGCCTCAGAATCAACATGGTAAGAAAAGTACTGTATGATCTATTTGGAAAATCTCTCATCACTGGAATTAGAGTTAAGGACGAAAGAAAGGGGTGGTTTGTCTATAGATGGAGAACTAGAAGAGAGGAGGTAGAACATTTTATTGAAAATCAAAAGAAAAAAATCGGCGAAAGGTTACAGCATAGATTGGATTATGAAAATGCAGGAGATTTCTATCACTGTGGAAATGAAGATTGCCCAAGAGTAACATTTGAAAAGTCTCTTGATGGAATGTTCAAATGCCCATCATGTCAAAATGTTCTAAATCTAAAAAAGAATGATAAATCTAGAAAAGCATATCAAAAGAAAATCGATGAGATCAAACAAGATATGCAGCAGACATTTTGATTAGACCAAAATTTTGAAAACCGGGTTACTAGAATAAATAGGAGAAAATCTTTTGAAGATCCTTGAGTCAAATCACTACGGTAAATCCAACCACTGGTGAAGATATTGCAAATTATTCTGCAATGGATAAAAACCAAGTGTTTGATTTAGTAGGAAAAGCAAAGAGAGCGTATCCAGAATGGAAGAAGGATTATGAGAAACGCAGAAGTTACATTTACCATTTAGTTGAATATCTAAAGAAGAATAAAACAGAACTTGCAAAAGTAGCTACAACTGAAATGGGTAAACCGCTCAAAGAATCAATCGGAGAGGTTGAAAAATGTGCGTGGGCTTTAGAATTTTATGCAGATCATGGAGATAGTTTTCTTGCGGATGAAGTATTAAACACGGATGCAAGAAAGAGTTTTCTAACTTTTGAACCACTTGGGGTTATAGGCTCAATTATGCCATGGAATTTTCCATATTGGCAAGCATTAAGGTTTGCAGCTCCTTGCCTAATGGCAGGAAATGTGATTGTCATGAAACCATCCAGAATAACAATGCAATCAGGTATTGAAATTGAAAAAGCTTTTACTGAATCTGAAATCCCTGATGGCATTTTTCAAACTGTAGTTGGAAGTGTGGAATCTGCGAATCACCTTATAGATTCGGATGTTAACGCTGTTACTTTTACTGGCAGCACCAATGCAGGTGCAAAAGTAGGTGAAAGAGCTGCAAGGCATTTGAAAAAATGTGTTTTAGAATTAGGTGGGAGTGATCCTTTCATAGTATTAGATGATGCAATTATTGAAAAAGCAGCAGAAGGTGCTGTCAAAGGCAGATTCATCAATTGTGGACAAAGTTGTGTCGCATCAAAAAGATTCTTTGTTGGAAAAAATATTGCAGATGAATTTATTGAGCTATTTATTAAAAAAGCATCTCAGCTCAAAATAGGCGATCCAATGTCAATTGAAACGGACATCGGTCCATTGTCAAGTAAAGATGGTTTAGAGACAATTTCCGGAATAGTTGAGGATGCAAAGGAAAAAGGTGCTGAAATTCTTCTAGGGGGTTCCGAAATAGACGGTAAAGGGTTTTTCTACAAACCAACAATTCTGAGAAACATTAAACCAAATATGAGAATAGCACGAGAGGAAACTTTTGGACCAGTGGCTCCAATCACAATTGTTGAAAATGAAAGTGAGGCGGTAAAATTAGCTAATGAGAGTGAATTTGGCCTAGGCGCAAGTATTTGGACAAAAGATCTTGCTAAAGCAGATAAAATGTCCAGGCGAATCGAATCAGGAATAGTGAGTGTCAATAACGTAGTAATTTCAGACCCACGAATTCCGTTTGGAGGAATAAAACATAGTGGGTTTGGGAGGGAATTATCAAGATATGGCATGTTGGAATTTGTAAATTTGAAATCAGTTAGATTTTATGATAATTTAACACATCATCATTACGTGGAATAGGTTGTTTTTTAGTTGTGAAATATTAGCCCTCTAAATCAGAATCTTCATCTAAATCTTCATCATCTTCTTCATCTTCACATTCCTCTAATTGAACATGGGTTGGATTTCCATCATCCGCAAAGAAAATCTCAACGCAAATATCAGTAGCCAAGGTAGGCACCAGAATTTCAACAAGTTCTTTAGGAAAATTTCCCAATCTGCTAGGATCTGATGAGTATCTGTAGGCAGTAATTTCATCTTCATGATAAAAATCAAATTCAACATCACCCTGTGTAAATTTTCTCACTGCAATTACTTGGCCAAATATGCTGTGTGCCAAATCTAACCGCCACTCTGAGAAACATCTTTTGTAAGATTTTCTGCTAGTTGTTCATAGTGTTCTCTAGTTTTTCCTATCTCATCAAGTTTTGATTTTTCAATTTCGTTGAGTTCTTTGTCAACCTTTTCTGAAACATATTGCAATCTTGCTTCTGCCATCATGAATAATTTATTATTTTCTTTCCACAAATGCTCAGTGATGTGTTCAACATATTGTTGCATGTCACTTACTAATTTTTTGGAATCACCTGATGATAGATATTCTTTTGCTGACACTTCCATTTCTGCACCGATTTCTCGTGAACGTTGATGATCAATCAACATCATGGCAATAGGCCCCATGTGGGTAGGCAAACCAGCTTGCTCTAAAGCTGGAAACAGTGATTTTTCTTCTTTGCTATGATGACAAACATCTGTAAAGTTTTTTGAAAAATCAATTACCGGTAACAGTATTGATTCTGGAATCTGTTTACCATCATTTAGTAATTGAACAGTAGATTCCATTGCTTTGATAACTTTTTCTATTAATTCATGATCGCGTCTTAATGACATAGTAGACATAATGGATTGGAGTAAAATCCAATATCTATATCTTATTCATTTTAAGAAAAATAATTAAAAAATGAAAATTGGTCAACGGTGATTTGTTAACATGTGGGTTTAACGATTAGAAAGACTATTTGATTTTACAAATATCCAAATCTTTTTGGTCATTTCACTTGGTGCAATTGGTTTGTTGCCAAAGACCTGTTCTACGGTTTCAGTACGTCCTGCAAAACTGATTGCATATCCACCAAATGCTGGTTTTTTACCACTTGATTTAGTTGCTTTCTTTTTTGGAGCTGCTTTCTTTTTTATTGCCATTTTCTTGTAATTATATTTTAAAGATCGTATAATAACTTACACTTTTTGATAATTCAAAACAATATGATTTTTGAGCCTCTTAACAGATTTGAGTTGAAGATTGGTTGATTTAGAAATACTATCAAATCCACTACCTTGAACAAATGATATTGAATCATTTCCTCCAATTATGAATGGGGAGAGAGTGATGATCAATTCGTCAAAAAGATTTTGTTTGATAAATTCCCAATTTACTGTTCCGCCACCTTCGACCAATATTGTTCTGATTTTTCTCTCTGAAAGTTTTTTTAGTAAAGACCTGATGTTCACATAGTTTTCTCCAGTAATAATAACTTCAACTGGAAATTTATTTAATTTTTGTAGATTAGATTTTGTAATTTTTTTTGATACAGCTATTATGGTCGGAACTTTAGCGGATGTTTGTAAAATTTTTGATTTTGTAGAGATATCGCCTTTAGAATCCAATATTATTCTAATAGGATTTTTCCCTTTAGCATAACGTACAGTTAACAAAGGATCGTCACGCATCAGGGTATTTTTTCCAATAATTATCGCATCTACTTTTGCTCTTAGTTCATGTAGTCTACGCAAATCTTCCTTGGAAGAGAGTTTTGAATTTCCTGTTCTAGTAGCAATTTTGCCATCAATAGATATCGCTGCACTTAGAATAACATGGGGGTTATGTTTTTCCATGTACTATTTTTCCTCCAATCATTACAGCCTTTATTGCAGATTCAGACGCTCTATGAACAATTGATGCATATGGGTCATGCATCGGTTCTAAATCTAATGCATGTTTATCTAAAAACAGACAGTCAGCAATTCTTCCAGGTTCAATACTTCCAATATTTTTATTCAAAATTTTTCCGCCGTTCACTGTTGCCATTTTAAGAATTTCTTTCGCATCAATTCTTTTTTTGTGTAACCCCATAGTTACTTTCCAAACAAAATCCATTTCCCTGAACATGTCAGGAGAGTTTATCATCACATTGTCTGTGCCTAAAGCTAGGGTACAGCCAGATTTTTGCATCAAAACAATGTCAGGAATCCCTTCAGCAAGGGATGAATTAGCTCTGGGACAAATTACAATACCTCTTGTCTTTTTAGATGCCATTTGAAGATCAGACTTTGAAGCATATGTCATATGAACTAAAAAATCAGGTTTTAAAATTAAAGCCCTGGTTGTTTCAGATTGTCCAGTGACTTTTTTTGATTGGTCAGTGCTTTGTTTAGTTTCAGCAGAATGAATTGCCCTAATCTTCGATGTTTTTGAATAATAATTCAAGACGGAATTACTATTTTCATTTGCACCGCTAACACCTATGCCATCACATTTTTTGAGTAATGCACGTAATTCGGCAGTTCTTATGCTTGGAAATGATGAATTTTTTTTAATTTCTACGGCATTCTGATAAAATTCCATTCGACCTAAAATAATTGAACGCAAAGGAACATCATTTAGTATTTTTTTTAATAAAATGACTCCATCCAATCCCCCTTCTCTGAAATCCACAAAGGTGGTGATTCCTTTTCTAAGCATTGAATGGCAGGTATTTTTCATAAAATTTCCTAAAATCTCATTTGATGTGTTTTTTAGAATTTTTGATTTTGCTCCAAAGACAGGGTGAATTTTTTCATCAACTGTATTGTTTAAAGAAATATCTTTCCCAACAGAATCTCCAATATGGGTATGTGCATTTATGAATCCCGGTATCATCAAGAGCCCTTCGCAATCTAAAGACTCTTCTTTTGGAATTGGTTTGATTTTTGATTGAATTTTTTTAAATTTGTTATTTTGAATTCGTATGTCTGTGCTTGAAACAAAATCTAAATCTTGGCCAGTTAAAACACTGATATTTTTAATTAACATGATAATTCATAAACTTCAGGTTTTTCTTTTCCTGAATCTCGAATTTCGCGTATAGTATCAAGGGATTTTGTTGCTAATTTCACTGCCTCTCTACCAGTATTTGCATTACCAATTCCACAATTCAGTAAAATACCATCGTCATTTTTTACAATATCGATAAAATCTTGGACTGATTGTTTTGCTTCATCGTTTGATACTATCATAAAGTTATCACCGCCCATAAAAAATGCAAGAGAATTTTTTTCTAGAAAGTATTTAGACATTTTTGAATATAATCCAAATATCACCGATGTGATTTCATAAGGGGAATTAGTTTTTCTTTTTGATGTAAGGTTATCTACATCCAAATGCATTATCGAGACTTTTGAATCAAAACCATCATAAACAAAACCAAAAATATTATGTTCTGTGCTCAGGATAATTTTATTTTTCTTTCCTTCGTATGCGTTTAGATTTGCTTTAAAAGGTGAATTTCCATAACCGATAGATATCGTTAATCCGACTTCAAATAATTTTTTAAGGATTTTTTGGATTTGAATATGATCCTCCAAACCCAAACCATTTGAGACTACAAAAAATTCATCCGCCCTATTAAGAAAAACTATGCAGTTTTTTTCAGAAAATAGCTTTTGTACTTCTTTGTAAATAGATGCTTGAAGCATTTGGAGTTCGTGTTCCCTATCACTGCCAAGAGTCAATGTCCAAGGGCCATATTCTGTAATTTTTAAGATGCTGAGTTGAATCATTTTTGAATCCTTTTTAATTCATCAGAAATTTTTACAACAGCTTCTACAGCACGCTCTGCAACAGGTCGAATTCTAGCATAAGCATGTCTTTCCTGCATTCCAGGACCAGAAATCCCCAAAGAAACAGGTTTTTGATACTTTAATGATAAATTTGTAAGTGCTTGAACTGCTGCATGAGATATGACTTCATCGTGTTTTGTCTGTCCTTTGATGATAGCACCTAAAGTAACCACAGCATCTACATCTTTTTTCTGTAATAGTGAATCAACTATGATAGGCATATCATATGCTCCTGGAACCATGCAAATGTAAGATATTTTTAATTTCATCAGATCAGCTTTTTCTCTGGCAATAGCAAGCATCCTAGATGTCACGTCCTCATTGAATTCAGAAACGACTATTGCAATATTCAAAATTAGTTCACCTTGGCGTATTCTAAAAGATCTTTTCCGTCAACCAGCGGAATTCCATTTTCCTTTGCAAATTTTTCGGCCTTATCCACAGACAATGCAGCATAGGTTTCAGCATCCATCATTTCACATATTGCTGTCACAGGAGTCAAACCTGCAAGTTGTGCTAAATAAACAGACATTTCTGTATGTCCCTGTCGTGCCGCCAACAAACCTTTGGATGCAATCAATAAAGGGACATGTCCAGGAGTTTTAAATGAGGACGCAAATTTTTTCTGCTTGTTTTCAACATTGTAGATTTTTGCCATTTCATTAATTGTTAATGCTCTGTCTTTATCAGTAATTCCAGTATATGTTTGATAATGATTTACGGACAAGGAGAATGTGGGGTGATCGCCATAAGGCGCTAATCCCATAATCATTTCTTTATTTGAGATGGAAGACTCGGCAAGGATTTCATGCATGTATTGTAAATCAAGAGATGTCGCAAAATTATTTTCTATTGCAATGCATAATAACCCACCTGCATTCTGTCTCATTCTTGCAACATGTTCAGGTGTCACAAATTCTGCAGCTACAACCATATCAATTTCGTTTTCTCTTCCAGCGGAATCAAACAGTAGGACAAATTCTCCACGTTTCAATGACTGTAATGCAGAATCAAGTGACATAAGAAAAAATCCCTTGATCTAATTATAAAGTTTACTAAAAAATTGGTAATTACCAATAAAGTTGTAGATAATTGGTCTTACTTTAGAATGTATTTCCCAAGAATGTCAGTTTCAATGTTAACCTTATCGCCTATTTTTTTTGTATGGAAATTCGTCACATCAATAGTATGAGGAATCAGTGACACGTATGCAAGAGTGTTTTCGATGTCAACAACAGTTAAACTAATTCCGTCTATTGCAATGGAGCCTTTTTTCACTACAAATTTAGATAGTTTTTTTGGAATTTCGAACCAAACTTGCACTTCCTTAGGTTTTTTTAGAATTTTTTTAATTATAGCGACTCCGTCTACATGACCTAAAACAAAATGCCCTTCAAGTCGATCACCTGCCCTTAAACTGCGTTCGATATTTACAATTCCACCAACTTTTAAATTTCCAAGATCAGTTTTTTTTGTTGTTTCTTCAATCATTTCAAAAATACAAGAGGATTTGGAAAGTTTGGTTGCTGTAAGGCATACGCCATTTAGGGCAACGCTCTGTCCAATTTTCAATCCCTTTGCATGTTTTCCTAAATTCACAGTCATTTGAATATCACTTCTGTTTTTTGTGTTTTTAGAAATTTTCTCTACTTTTCCAACTCCTTCAACGATTCCTGTAAACATTATGCAGTCTATTGTATTTGTGTATAAAATGATTTAGATATTAGATGATTTGTTAGATTTTTCAAATTCGTCGTCACAAAATTGATGAAAAATAGAACATCTGTTTTCTTTGGCATCATTTTTAATTTTTTCCATATCTTTATTGAGAATTCCTTGGGCAGCTAAAAATGATTCATCAGCCATACCTAATTTTTCAAATAGTCGTGATTTTGCAAGAGGCAATTCCTTTAATTTTGAATCGATCATCTGCGCTTTATCATAGTAATCAATAGCATCTAGATAATTACCTAGATGGCTTAGGGAGATAGCCTTATTCATTAAAGCCGTAATGTCTTTTGGATCTATTAGAAGCGATGTTTCGTAGCACTGGAGAGCTTCTTTATGTCGATTTAATTCATTCAAAGATAACCCCATGCTGTTTAGAGCCCAGCTATCTTTCGGGTTAGTTGAAAGAATTTGTTGGCACAATTCCAAAACTTGCTCATATTGTCTCAAATTTTCAAGGGCAAAAATTTTGTTTTTCAGTGCATACGTGTCATGATTTTTTATTTCTAGAACTTGATCACAGTAATCTATGGCCTCATCGTATTTTTTTAGATAAATCAGGGATAGGGAAATGTTTTGTAATGCAAGCATATCGTTGGGGATTTGCTCTAGTAATTTTTTGCAGTAAGTATACATCTCATCATACTTTTCAGCATCAAACATCCTAGTTATCACGTTTGAAGGATCAAGAAGATCAATCATTTTACTATATTTATTAGAAATCCATTATCTTTAATCTATTCCAATTAAGACAGAAATTTTAAGAAATTAAAAGTCTATTTCAAAATTTTGCGAAGTGACTCGTTGATTACCTTGGAATAGCTATATGACGACTGTTCCTGTTGGATCATTTTTGCTTGGCGCAATCTGAGTTTTTTGTCAAGATCATCATCAATCATGATTGTAACGCGTTTACTCATTTGTATCAGTTTACTAGTATGAATTTTTTAATATAACACTTTATGAAAAGTCCCAAAAATGGGAATATTTTAATTGTTAATGATGGAAATTATTTGATCCATTTTGAATGGTTTTTGAATAAGAGGGATTTTTAGATTTTCCAATTTTTCTTCAGTGCTGTAACTTCCATCAGCAGTTACAGCTATAATGCGTGCTTGAGAGTCGATCTCTTGAATTTTTTTAATTGCATAAAAACCACTTCCATTTGGCATGTTGAGATCAAGCAAAACAACGTCAGGTTTAGTTTCTTTGAATAATCTAACAGCGGCAACTCCATCAAATCCACTGCCAACTACGTTAATTTTGTTCTCTTCAAGAAATTCACTGAACAGTCTTACTGTGTCTTCATCATCATCGATTACTATTACCGATTTGGTCATATCTACCATGTGCAATGAGCGGTGCTTTAATATTTTGTATCACCTATGCTGCAGTATGGGCGGTGTTGATAGAATGGTTGCATCTTCACTATCATCTGAAATCAAAAAAAAACTGAGTTCAGAAATTTTAAAGAAAGTTGAAAGAGAACTATTTTTGGAACATGGAATGTCAATAAAATTGTCAATTGAGCATTTTCGTGAATTTTCAAGTGTTCTTAAGAAAAAATCGTCAATAGATACCAAAAAATTAGAAAATGACTGCATTAGTAAAGTCATCAAAGTGAAAAAAAAAGATGACAAGTTTTTAGTGACTATCATTCATCCGAGTTTAACAGATTTGATTTTGGAATTATTTGGAGAATATGAAACAAGAAGAATCATCTCTGCTCTTTTCGAGAACGAATATACGATCCCGCAGATCCTTAAAGAATCCAAAGTTCCCAAGACATCAGGATACAGAAAGATAGAAAATTTAATCTTGAACGGTTTAATTATTAAATCTAGAAAAGTTCTTAGTGAAAGTAAAAGAATATCCAAACTGCAATGTGTTTTTGAGGAAATAAAAATTGAGATTAAAAAAGGAAAAATTGAGATTATTGGGGTTGTAGATGGAAAAATTTTTGAGAAAAGTACCAGCATGGAATCAATTATCGAGTTATTGGAATAGGTCTACTAGAAAAAACACTCATTTTACAAGATCGAGAAGAGCTTTTGCTTGTTTGAAATGTACCTCATCAATCATCTTCCCCTCAACCGTGGTTGCTCCTTTGCCTTTCTTTGTGGATTCAAGGTATATTTTGCATACTTTTTCAGCCCAGGATATCTCATTTTTGTTGGGATGGAATAGTTTGTGGACAACTGGTATTTGGTCCGGGTGTATGATGCTTTTTCCAGAATATCCCAAACTTTTCCCAAGTTTGCAATCTTTTTCCAACCCTTTGGAATCCTTTAGATCTTGCCAGATAGAATCAATTGCTGCAACTCCTGCTGCACGTGCATCCACGGGTATTTTTCTTCTAGAATATTTTTCCCCCTCAGAGTCTTTCGCATATTCTACTCCCAAGTCATTCAGCAAATCAAACACACCAAATACAACTGCACAAACTCGTTTTCCAAAGGATGCAATATCAAATGTGTTCACCACGCCCTCTGCAGATTCAATCGAAGGGATGATTTGGATTGGCTTTAGTTTACGAGTTTTTTCTAAATCAGACAGCATCTTTTGAATTTTTTTCATTTCTTTTACATTGTTAACTTTGGGGATCACGATTCCATCAATGCCTTTTTGTACAATTTCTTCAAGATCAGATGGAATTTTTCCAGAACTTGGAGAGTTTGTTCTGACAAAAATCGGTGATTCATACAGTTTTCTGGATTTTAATGCAGATTTGACAAGTTTTCGCGCATTTGCTTTTTCATCATCCGGGACAGAATCCTCTAAATCAAAACAAACGATATCAGCTTGGATTGTTTTTGCCTTTTCTAAGAATCTGGAATTATTTCCAGGAACAAAAATGAGACTTCGAAAAAGCTGGGTCATTAAATGACTAAACGCCTTCTGGCTTTAGCAATATTTTACCAAAGAGGCCTTTTCCAGACAACATCTTTGTGTGAGCCTCTGCTGCTTGTTCAAATGTATATGTCGAATCAATTGCAGCTTTGATTTTGCCTTGACCCATCCAATAGAGTCCTTGCTCTAATTCGGCTTTAGTTCCTTGGGTTGAACCTAAGATGTTAGTTCCTTTGAAGAACACGTGTCTAAGATCAGTTTGTGCGTTGTAACCAGTGGTTGCTCCACATGATACCAGAGTTGCACCGTACTTTAACAATTGTAGTTGCTGATTCCAGTGTGTTTCACCAATGTGATCAAATGATAAATCAATTCCTGGGGCTTCGCCTTTCTTTTTTGCAATTTCTTTTGAAATCTTATAGACTTCTTTACTCCAATCTTCTTTTCTATGATCCACTGCAAAATCAGCTCCAAGTTCTAGACATTTGTCTAGTTTGTCCGGACTTGCAGTTGCAATAACATCACAATTGTATAATTTTGCGATTTGAATTCCAAAGCTTCCAACTCCAGAACCACCACCCATAATCAAGACAGTTTGTCCCGGTGTAATCTTGGCTCTGCCAACTAGCATGTGCCATGAAGTTAGAAGGGTCATGGATGCAGCAGCTGCTTCATCATATGAAACTCCTTCAGGAATTTTTGAAATATTTACTTCAGGAAGATGAGTTACTTCTTGGAATGCTCCCCAAGTTGGACCAGTTTGGAATCCCCAAATGGTTCTCTTTATACAATCAAATTCTCGACCGTCAGTACATGCTTTACAAACTCTACATGACATGTTGGAGTGAGATACTACCCTATCTCCAACTTTGATATTTTTAACATCCTCACCAATTGCGATAACGTCACCTGCAGCATCAGAACCTGATACGTGTGGTAATGGAACTGCAACTGGAACTCCACGCATTCCCCAAATATCATTATAATTCAGAGCAGCAGATTTTACTGAAAAAACTACTTCATCTGATTTTGGTTTTGGGTCATCTATATCCTGGACTTTGAGGATTTTAGCATAATTATCATCTGGTGCATATTCATTGTATACAACGGCTTTCATGTATGAGTGGAATTTCTTTCTAAATTTATATTTTTTCTGTATTAAACCCGATTTATCTTGAAATCGCGCTTTGGTTGCTGTGTAGATAGTAAAATTTGCTTTAATTGCTCATCGGTGATTTGGCCAGGGATTTTTTGTTGGGTTGCCATACCAATCAGATATTGTTCAACCATCTCAGAAAGTTCAGGTTTCACCATTTTGATATTGTTTAGTCGCATTCTGGCTTCAGGGGTCAAAACTTGTTTTAGAATTTGCTCTTTTTGTGCAGCAAATTCATGATTAGTTTTATCGATAGGAGGTTCGTTATATTCTGGAAAACTCATTTTGAATCTAAGAATATATTTTCAATTTAGGATTTTCAACAATCAGTTCTTTAAGAATTTCTGTTGCTAATCTATCTAGTTTTTGCATTCCTTGTTTAGAAACGATGCGCCCTTTCTTCTCAACTTTTTCAAGATAGCCAAGTTTTTCTAATCCTTGAATTGCATTGCGAATAATTGCACCGCCGGCATCTTTATGATGTGCGGCTCCATATCCTGATGGTTTGCCGCCACCGTAATCATTTCTCAAAGCATTAATTCCGATTGGACCGTTAAGGTAAATTTTTCTCATAATTGAAGCGCATCTTGTTTGCCACCATTCTCTATCTTGTGGAGGTTTTTCTGCATGAGCCCCGGTTTTGACAAAGGGTATCCAAGAAGGTGCAGGAATATCCTCACTCTTTAGTGCTGTAGATAGTCTTTCTATCAATACGTCTGCTGGTACATCGTATACCTTTGCCATAAAGTCAAAAACCCGATAATCGTCTTATAAATCATTGAGATATTGTGTCAAGTTTGTTCAACATATTTCAGCACAATTCTTAGATCGGAGTTTTGTTTTTCATTACTGGCTAAAATTTCTTTCAAACCATCAAAATTGTTATGAAATACATGGCTTGGGTTTTGATTATCTAATAATCCCCTGGCTGATTAGAAATTCTATTCCCCTGACAAAATCCCCTTCAGAAATCAAACCGTCCGCCCACCAACCTGCATTGTTTTTTACCCAGGATGGGATTTCTTGAGATCCGGCGGATTTGGATTCAGAGACTGGAATGCCAATTATGTTTTCATTGATTAAGAATTGAATTGATCGGACAAATTCCTCATTACCTATAATTCCGTCCGCCCACCAACCTGCATTGTTTTTTACCCAGGATGGAACAATTGTAGTTTTTTCTTCTTTTACAGATTGTGAAGCAAGGCTAAAGTCGGATTTTGATGTAAAATACTTTTCAAAATTTTTAGAATCATGGCCAGTTAAGATTATTTTCAGTTGATATTGCCCATCAGTTGGAATTAAAACAGATTCTTGATAAATTCCACGGGGAGTCAAAATGCCAAGATATGTTTCAGAAACTCCGATGTTTGACCAGATCTCTTTTCCAGAGGAATCAGTAACACTGTATGCAAATAAAATATCTTTAGCAAAGTCATCATTTACATCAAAGAAAGAAAATGTGAGGGGTATTTTTTCACCTGCTTTTAATTTTGAATCCCACGATACTTTTGCAACAAAACCATTTTCAAACATCAAATTAAGTTCATTGAGAGCAATTTGCTCTCCAGATAAAATTTCTATTTTTATTATGCCGTCATCATTTTGAGCACCTATGTTGTTTTTAATCAACATGAGTTTCTCATGCGGAATGGCCATTCTAATAATATTTTCGTCAGGTTTTGAAACATCAAAATCAAAATAATTATCTTGAATTTTAATGCCCTCTACAAAAACATCAACATCATATCCTTGCTTGAAAAATGAAAAATCCTTATCCAGAGATACAATTTGGTGGATGCTAGAATCAGAATTATGTTCATTCAAATCATACGATATTTCATATGAGATCTTATCTGATGATTCATCATAATTGAAATTTGAAATTTTATCATTGTATGATTTTATAGATATTGGCATCTCTTGACCGTTTGCAATTTTAATTGGGAATGTTTGTTTTTGAGGAAGATACAAGAAAGTTTCAAAGAGCAAATCTTTGGCGGTCATTGTTTTGGGATTTGTCGCACCAACTATGGAAACTTGGATTTTGTACTGCCCACTTTTATCAAAAATAGGGCCTTGAATTACAGGTAACGAGTCACCTCTTGCATAATAGGCTCCAGCTATGGCATGTTTTTCGCCATAATACTTTGTGCATTTCCAAAGGTTTTGATCTTGACATCCTGACGTAGGTTTAATTTCCAAATCTAATTTGCCATCATCATCAAAAAAATATTCGTTGGCAACTAGGGCATTTTCATGAAAAATCTGAACTCGGTATGTTACACTCTTGATATTGACATTTGTATCACTGTCAAAGAATCTAATCGACAGGTTGGCACTTTTGGAATCCCCATAAATGAAATCTTCCGGGGACAGAATTGTGGTCAACGCTACTCTTAATCCGTCAAAATCGATCGGCGGTGCAAGAGACCCTGAATGATGCTGTGCGTGTGCAGGGGTAATTGAAATGAAGAACAATCCTACCACTATCAACAAAATAAGCTTTGAAATCACAATTTTAGATATTCTGAGGATCTTAAAATATGATTGTGAATCATTGTTTCCACAAGCAATTTCTCTTGTAATTATTCATAATATAGTGAAATTGTTCTAAAACTACTGAACTTCTATATCCAAATCTAATTCTGATAAGAGTCCATTCCACCATTTTGAGATAAATTCAGACATAATGCAAACCATTCTGGTTTCCTTATAGATCTTACGCATGGAAATGAAAGTTGTATTTAATCTGGGTCGGATATAATTTTGCGGTAAGTGTGTCCACACAAGTTACAGGAAATTCTGATCGACTTGACAGAGGCTCCTCCTACTCGAAATCTAGAATTTATTCCAGGCGCAATGAATGATTTACATTTTTTACAAAACACCATACTAAGATAATACGGCATTCGAATTTTGTGTCTGGTACTAATTCTTCGTGCAAGAAAGGCTTGTCTCTGAGAAAGTTCAGGGTTCCCCCTTGCATTCGTAATTGCGTTTTCAATGAGAATTTGCATCCTCTCCAGTGCAATTTTTCTCACAGCCTGTTTCACAGTATCACCTAAAATCACACCTAAAAATTGGTTCTCATAAGGATTGAAAAATGCAGTCAGCGGGATTCGGACCCGCGTCACAGGGTTGGAAACCCCGAATACTAACCAGGCTATACTATGACTGCAATAAAATGAAAATTTTATTTCCTACATAAAAATGGTTTTTTCGTACTCATAGAGCATTCTGGCAACCACAACATGCCCCTCGAATGATTCGGCACCAATAGAATAAAGATCCGTTATTTTGCTTTCAACTGAATCGGAGAAATGCCCCTTTTGGAATCCTCCAACAACAACACATGCATCGTCAGGGATCTCCTTTGCAATTTTTTCATACGTACTCTTAGTACCCTTTGTAGAAAAACCAAATACTTTTGATGGGTTTATCTCGCCAAGCAGCTCAGAAAATGTTTTTTCTCCAATTTCCAATAAAATATCGTCGTTTGTCGTGATTTCTTTTTCTTGATACAGTTTTTCTATAACTCCCTCAAACCTGTGGTATGATTTAGGAATGTGAACGTTTTTTCCAAAAGATATCACTTTGTCATCAAGGGTGTGAACATAAAGTTTCATTTTATTTTGAAGGTATAGCGGAATGGTAGTAGCCTCAAGTATTGAAAAATGCACCAGATCTGGTCTTCCCCTCTTCATTTCATTTTCAATTCCCTTCATAGCTGCAAAATGCCATGAATTATCCAGCAAGATTTCCGACGGATGTTTTCCCAGTTTTCTCGCATGTGCGATTACTGACGGGTGATGTTCTAGCTCAGGCGGAACTAACTCTAATGAGGATTCAGACAAAATTAAAGAAATCATTTTAGTTCATCATTTTAATTTGCTTGCTGAATTCATTCCAGCTTGATTTAGCATTGCCATCGTTGTTGATCATGCCTGCACTACAAATGTAATGACTTAATCTTTCCACCACATGTTCGCTAGTCCCAAAACCAGAACCCCCAATAGTAAGAGTATCATCTCCAATTATCGGAGCCTCGACTATGCATGTTCCTTCAGGTCGGTCATATTGTCTATACCAAGTAAAAAATTCTATTTGAGATTCATTTTCACTGTAAAATTCAAAGGATTTTTTTAGAAATTCTGTTTGTCCTGTTTCACTTCCACCGACAAAATCAGATGTACTCCAACTAATCTCAAAGATTCCCACTTTCTTGCCGCCTGCCAAATCAAACATCTGTTGTAATTCTTCTTTTGCTTGTTGTGGAGTTTTTACAATATCATTTAGCGGGTCAACTGGAGAATATGAAAAAGCAACAAAATCACCAACGGATAATTCAGTCACGATATATCGTAGATTTTTATTTAAAACTTGGTCTAATGCAAATGCATTTCCTATTTTTACATCAGGGTGTTTTGATTTGATTTTATCATATACACCATTGAATAGTTCTTTGTATACAGGGATGTTTTGCTCGTAAAATCTGAATTGCGATTCTGTTTGTCCTGCAAGAATTACGGTGTCCACAATGTCATACCTTGACAATATTTCATCAAGTACACTGACAACTCTATCCTCACCTATAGAATTGATAGGCGGTCTTCCAATCCAATCGGGGAAAGGTCCAAGTGTTTCGCCGTTGATTATGGAAAAGAATAGAGTGACTTTGAGATTATTTTTTTCATTCAGACCCATCAAAATGTCTGATTGCTTCCAATCAAATTCCCCACGTACTGGTTCAACCAGATTCCAAAAAAGATAGACATTGCTTCTTCCAATCCCAGAATCAGACGCTTGTGAATAGACAGCGTCTAATTCTTGCAGGGTTGTTGATTGGTCTGGCGAATTAATCACAAGGCCGATTTTTTCATTTGTCTGCTGAGGTGAAATAATACTAGTAAAAATGATCAAACTTACTGCAACGATAGCAATGACAGCGCCTATGCCCATAAACACGCCTAGTGATTTTTTATCCATGTAGATTCAAAAAGAAAAGAAAGTAAAAGAGTTGTGATTCTGTCGGTTATCCAGAAGTACAACCACTGTAGCCACATTCAATACACATGCTACAGCCCTCTACAAAGACCAGGGTGTTTTTACATGTTGGGCACAGACGATCTTCGGAGACCTTTTCTTGTATTTTGTGTTCAATTTTGATCTCTTCGTCATGAATTTTTAATGCTAATGAGGCACCAACTTGTGATTTGATGTAGGGGTTTGTGATATTTTCATTAACATATGCTGTCATGTACCCACTTGGTGTTACCTCAAACGTCTTTGTTGCATTCTCATTTGTCATGTGAAGGACCTGTTTGTGTCTTGAACCGTCACGATACACAGTCATTCCTTTTAGACCAATTTCATGGGCTAGCAGATATGCAGATTTAACATCGTCAACTGTTACATCATAAGGCATGTTGATTGTTTTTGCAATTGCATTTCCAATCCAGTCCTGCCATACACCTTGAGCCATCAGATGATCAGCCCAATGGATATCCATTGCTGTGACAAAGACATCTTGCATCCATTGTGGAATTTCGTCCAATCCTTTCACTGAACCATAGTTCTCTGCAATCTTCTCAAGAATCTCGTCTGAGTAAAGACCTGCTTCTTTGAGGGCGTCTTCAAGAATCTTGTTTGTATAGAAGAATCTTCCAACAGTAACTCTCTTTTCAAACACTAAAGCAAACGCAGGCTCCATTCCGTTTGAACAGTCTGCAATCATAGACAGTGTTCCAGTTGGTGCCACTGTGGTAGTTAAGACATTTCTAATACCGTGTTTTTTGATTTCTTCAATGAGTGGCTCCCATTCATACGAATGAGATTCTTTTGATTTCTCATAGTAGCCAGATATCGGAATCTTTCCTTCAGGATATTCTGTCTTTGCGCAAAGTGTGAATTCACCGCGAGATCTTGCAAGTGCGACACTTTCTTCCATGGAATAGTATGTTAGGGCTTCAGAGAGTTTTGATTGGAGTTCGTATCCCTCTTGAGAATTGTATGGGATTTTCAGTCGGTACAACAAATCAGCTACTCCCATCACTCCAAGTCCAATTCTTCTAGACTCTTTTGAGGCCACACTAATTTCCGGCACTGGATAATTATTGACATCAATAATGTTATCCAGGAATCTTGTTGTCTTTCTGATAATCTCCTCGTATCCTTGCCAGTCAAATTCATAGGATCCGTCTGCTTGTCTTTTTGCAAGATTCACCAGATTGATAGAACCCAAGTTGCATGACTCGTATGGATAGAGGCTTTGTTCGCCGCACGGATTTGTAGCTCTAAGTGGTGCTTTTCTTGCTTTAGCAAACACATTGTATTTGTTAATTTGATCAAAGAAGATCAAACCAGGTTCTGCGCTCTTCCATGCAGACAATGCAATTAGATCAATTAGTTGGTGTGCATTGATTTCTTTGACAGGTTTTCTGTCACGTGGACTGCGTAAAACGTAGTTGCCATCAGTGGTATTAACAAGTGCATTCCAAAAGTCTTCCCAGATTCCCACACTCACATTGAAATTTTCTAGAACGCCTGGTTCTGTTTTGTTTGTGATGAACTTTTCAACATCAGGATGCCATGCTTCAATGATTCCCATGTTTGCACCACGTCTTTTGCCACCCTGTTTTACAACTTCAGTGACAGTATTGATGATATTCATGAAAGATACTGGGCCAGATGCAACACCGGAGGTTGATGCTACAATGTCACCTTCTTCACGAAGATTAGAGTAATTGATTCCAACTCCACCGCCGGACTTGAAGATCAATGCTGCATCAGAGGTAGTTTTCATGATTTCTTCCATGCCATCTTCCATGCCAAGTACAAAGCATGCTGAAAGTTGTCCTAGTCTTCCACCAGCATTCATCATGGTTGGTGAGTTTGGTAGGAAGTCCTGGCCAGTCATCATTGTAAAGTATTCAGTGATTTTATCTGCATAACTTTCGAGTTTTTTTCCTGCTAGTAATGTCAATAGATCTTTGAAACTTACCTTCATCTGACCTTTTTTTGCAAGGGTCACATAGTGGGTGATTAGAGATCTAAAATGCCATTTATTGAAGAAATAATCTCCTACTTTGAATTTGTAATCAAAGGCATCTAGTTTTTCAAGATATGATTCTGCTTCGTCTATATTCTGCTTGTTGTTTCCAGATTTGTCAAAAATTTGCGAATCATATAGTATGTCACCAATTCCGACTAGAATTGCGACTCTTTCAAACATTTGAGTGGGCGACTCAATAATCTCACTTTTTCCGTTTCTGAAAAGATATCTTGAGGCCAACACCCTCAGACAGTTCAAATCAAATTTTTTGGAGACTGGA
>JAPFQF010000029.1 GCA_029255365.1 Candidatus Nitrosopumilus sp.
GTGAATCTGATTGTGGATTTTTTTCCTAAATTTTTAACTGATTGATTGGATATCTGAATTAGTGCCATAGATGTAATATTGATTTTTCTGAGATGGTATATAATCCATTTCACACTAGCCACCGGGTGGAATTTAGTAATCAGGCATTCTGATTTAAATACCAAAACTGATCGACTAGATCGCAGATGAGCATATCGGATAAAACACGAAAGTCATTGGAGAAAATTGGCCTTACAAGTTATGAAATCAGAACGTTTTCGTCTCTACTCCAGTCAGGTGAATCAACAGCGTCGGATCTTAGCCATAAATCTGGAGTCCCATATTCAAAAATTTACGAAGTGCTGGGGACTCTGGAAGATAAGGGATGGATTGGTTCAGATGATGCAAGACCCACAAAATATTTTGCAAAGTCCCCGTCTACAGGACTGGAAACTACAAAACAAAAGATGGAAAACGATTTTTCACAGGATCAAAAAATAATTCTAAACGAACTGGATCCACTGTACGAGAAAAGCGGCACCAGTGAAAGGCCAGACATCTGGGTTTTGTCCGGTCCAGTAAACATTGCATCTAAAATTTTGGAAATGGTAGACACATGCAGAAATGAAGTAATGATTGCATTGCCTGAGGCAGGTGTAGATCTGGTAAAACAGGCATTACCAAAATTAAGATCACTTCATGACAAGGGAGTGCAAATTACAATTCTCGCATCAGACAAAATGGATAAAGAGTCAATAGAGGCAATCAAGCGGGTTGCCAAAGTGACAATCAAGAAGGGATTGTTTGGGGGGGGCATAATTTCTGACAAAAGGTACGTGGTGATTCTCCTAGGGCCAGAATTAGGGGGGGAGAACTCTTCTGAAGTCGTTGCAATATGGGCAGATCACGCAGGACTGGCAGGATTTGCACGCCAATACTTTGAATATTTATTAAAAGACTCGAAAAAAGTATAGACAAGATGCGATAGATGAGGAGACACTCTTTGTAGGTACTGCAGAGGCAGAACACGTAGAAATGTATCTCAAGGCAGTCTGGCACATCAAGGAAAGAGGAGAGGATGTAAAAATCAGCACAATTGCAAAAATGCTCAATATCAGACAGCCAAGTGTTGTTCAAATGTTAAAGAAACTAAATTTGAAAAATCTTGTAAATTACAACAAGGCAGGTGTAAAACTTACAGATGAGGGAGAAAGGATTGGCGCAAGCATGATGAGAAACAGCAGATTGTTGGAAGTGCTCATGGACAGTGCGCTCAAGGTGAAAATTGACGAGGAGATGGTTTGTGGAATTGAACATCACATGAACAAACAATTTACAGACGCTCTTTGTGTAATGTTAAAGCATCCAAGAAAATGCCCGCATGATCACGAAATTCCAATGGGCGAATGTTGTAAATCAGCATAAAGGAAAATATATCCCAAAAGATATATCATATTAGAAAGGATATTGATTCATGGCATGTTTCTGTGGCTGCGAAACACATGAAAAAAATGAGGATGGATTCAAAATTGCATGTGTAAAATGTGGACACGGGCCTCAAAACCATAATGATGAGTTCAGGGATGCGGCAAGAAAGAACGAATCACAAAGTCAAAAGCGTGATGCAGACTTTGGATGACTATTCACCAATAATTTTAACTAAAACTCTTTTCGGTCTTTTTCCATCAAACTCGCCATAGAAAATTTCTTCCCA
>JAPFQF010000052.1 GCA_029255365.1 Candidatus Nitrosopumilus sp.
CGCCGTTCTTTTCAATAATCCGCATGATGCTGTCCCTGGTAATCCCCTCCAGTCCTCCTGCTGAGAGTGGGGGAGTCTGAATGACGTCGTCTTTGATGATGAAAATATTCTCGGCGCTACCTTCTGCAACTTTGCCCTGATGGTTTAACATGATTGCCTCGTCATATCCGTTTTCCAATGCCTCCATTCTTGCAAGAGCGGCATTTGCATAGTTTGATGCAGCTTTTGCTTGCATTGGCTGTGACCTTGAATCAATTTTGGTCCAACTGGACACTTTGCATTTTGATCCTGAAAATTTACCTGCTTTTGATTCGCCCATCTTCCATTCCCAGCAGGAAATTGAAACGTCTACTTTGTTAGTGGTAGGGGTCAATCCCATTGTCCCATATCCGTAATACGCCAACGGTCTGATGTATGCTTCTTTGAGTCCTCCAACTTTTACGGTTTTTATAATTGCGTCTGAGATTATTTTTTTAGAGAACTGCATTTTCATCGAATACAGTTTTGCAGATTTGAACAATCTGTCGACGTGCTCCGGCAATCTAAAAATTGCCGATCCACTTGGAGTGTCATAGCATCTGATTCCCTCAAAAATTGATGTCGAATAATGTAATGCGTGAGTTAACACGTGAACTTTGGCGTCTTTGAACGGTACTAGTTTTCCATTCATCCATATTTTACCAATTTCTATCATAGGAGAGCAAAAAATCTATGCTAATTTAAAGAATTATCTTTATTTGCAGATTTTGGCAATATCTGAAACTACATATCTGATTAATTCCAGTTCCTGGCATGGAGTGGATTTTGGGTTTTGCAGGAATTGCCTGTCTCGTAACGGGCTTGCTTGGTCAGGCATTTGAAATGAGAAAGATTCGCCTGACTACCTATAAGGATAATAGTTTCGGCCCGGTCAATATTTTCCTCGATAAGAGGAATTTCAAGTGGTATGCCCTCTTGGGTATTGGAGTTGTTTTTTGGTACGCAGCTGAGCGTATGTGATATGATCTATATAGATCAGGTCTAAATACTAGAAATTCTAACCTAATGTATCGCGTGTTTTGGGTAACGCCGGACTGAATCTAGATAATGGTCCAAGAATAAACCCATGAAGGCGTTTACAGGAGCAATCCCGTAACGACTCTCTTTAACTAAATAAAATTAATCTTTGATATCTCTTGGTGGATTGCCTTGATGGCTTTTGTGATGTTGTTGTCTGAATCTTCTACGACGATAATTATTCTCGAAGTCTCTTCTTGCGCGTCCATGTTCAATATGTTTAATCCTGATTCACCGATCTTTGCACTAGTTCTTGAAACTACTTGTTGAACTCGCCACATCTCATCTCCGATCAATGTTATGACTCCCCTGTTGTATGTCATTGTGGCAAGTGAATCAAATGCCAAAAGATATTTTTCATTTCTTTTTACATATTCTCCGTCTAAAAACAAGATTCTGGAAAATTCCAGGCCATCCTTTGTAAATGGTGATAGGATGACAAATTCGCTATAGTGCTTGTCTTTTTCTAAGGATGTCAGTAGTTTTTGAATACATCTGGTTTCAATTCTAAATATGGCGCAATTCTCCTTCCCCGTTACTATTTTTATCGGATGCCCTTTCTGTTCCTCCAGACTTCTCTTTATTGTGGTGATTTTCCCTGGGTTTTTCATATTGGTAATTGTAATTGGCATGTCCACGCCATTCTCTACAATTTCTTTTATTGCTATTGGATCCAAAATCTTCATCCCAAACATTCCTGCAAGTCTTGCCTCGTTGTATGACAACTGGATGACTTCTCTTAATTCAGAGTCCACGATTTTTGGATCTGCTGAGACCACCGCGCTGTCTTTTTCAAAATCTATACTAGTTTCATATTTTTTATGAAACAATATCCCTAGATCTGCCGCAGTCCTATCTGAACCTCCGCGCTCGTATGTGGTGGGGATATTGTTTACTGTTTTTCCGATAAACCCTCCAATTGTTACTACCTCGTTTTTTTCTACCAACTCTGATATCTTGCTAATTTTTTCTCTGGACTCTGCTATGAGAAAATTTGTAAATTCGATATTGTTATCAGTGATAATTGGCCAATTCTCAAATTCGACTGCTTCGGATGTGATGCCGTTGCTTTTTAGAATGTGATTCATCACATGTGACATCAAAATTTCTCCTGAAAATGCCAATGCCTCAGATCTTGTCTTGTCTGCAAATTCTTTGTTCTTTAATGCCTCGTCCAGTGCTTTTTGCACTTTTTCTAGATGCGAATCAATGGTTTTTTTGCATTTTTCTCTGTTTTTATCATCAACCATTTCCAGAATTTTTTGATAGGTTGATTTTACAATGTCTAATGATGGCGTTATCCCATTTTCTGCATTTCTGCCCTGCTCTAAGACTATGTCAGTCAACGAGCGCTTTATTTCATTGTGGATTGTTAGCGGTGCCGAAAAAACTGCAATGACTTTGGCACCTGTTTTCAAATCAATGATGCGCTGAATAATTTTTGGTATGGTTTCGCCATTTGGACCTATTGCGCTGCCGCCAAATTTGGCAACTATTAGCTTAGTCATAGTATTTTATCAAATTCAATTTGCCTTCTATTAAGCATTTGATTGACAATCTGCCAATTTCTGAATAATCTTTGATGCTACTTTGGCACCGTCCGTATTGGTTGGATTTCTCTTTGCTTCGAGTTTTTCTAAAATTAATTTTCCTAGTCTGCCGATGTCTTCAAAGACAAACCCCTGCCTTTTTGCATTATCTTCTTGCTCAAAATGTCCTTTGATGGGTATGAAAATTGCCGGTGTCCCGTAAGCGTTAGCCTCATCTATGGTTGATTTTCCAGCCAATGATATAACCAAATCTGCTGCAAAAATCAGCTCATGTAGATTATCCACAAATCCCAAATTTTTTACATTTTCAAATTTTTTGTTTATTGCCGGACCTGACACTACGACAACCTCCAGATCTTGATTGATTTTTAAAATAGCTTTCAATGCTTTCTCAATTAGAAATAACCCCGCATCTGTACCTCCTACTGATATGACTACGGTGTTTTTTTCAAAAGAAAATTTCTTTCTCAATTTATCTCTTGCAAGGTCTGTCTGTCTTACTATGGGGCCGACTCTTTTGATGTTGCCTTGCCCCTCTCCATCTTCAGGAACGATTACAATGTCGCATTTTTTGACAATTTCCTGCATTGACTTGTTCATCTTTTTTTCAATGAATGATGCTATTCCTTTAGTGAAATGAGTTTCTAGCACATCCGTAATCAGAACTGTTGGAATCTTCATCCCTTGTGCAACAGTCAGTGACGCAAAATCCTCATCACTGATTACCAAATTCGGTTTGTCTTTTTGAATGATTTTCTGTGAAATATTTTTACAATCTCTGTAGTATTGATAGTAATTCCACAACCACTTTGCTGTATTCTTTAATGCCCCGTTCTCAATTATGAATGTCGGTGGATTGTATGCGTCTTGTACGTTGTAGTCTAATTTTTTTAGAATTTTTGCAGCGCCACTCCCAGTGATAAAATTTGTTGAGATGCTTTCAAAATTATTTACAATTGCAATATCTCGAGTCACATGACCTAGTCCAATTGGGCTGGAAAAAAAATTGCAAACATTCATGATATTCTTGATTTTCTACCAAATTTCTAGATTTTCTCTTGTCTCAAAGTTTAAATGGATTTTACCAAGGTAGGTTTCTGGGCTCATGGTCCAGGTCGGTTATGACGTCGCCCTTACACGGCGAAAATCCGGGGTTCAAATCCCCGTGGGCCCATTTTTATCCTATTTTACAGCAGCTTTTACTTTCTAGTCCTTTTGTAATCCACCAAATTGAAAAAATCAAAACTCCTACTGAAATGAATTTCAATTCCAATCCCTGCATTGGAAACAATGACAATCCACCAACTGCGCCTAAAATCACTGCCAGAGGTGCAGTGCATGCTGGACAACCTGGAGTGAATGCTGCAAATGCTCCACCTAATATGGCTGATGAATTTGTTTTTACAGAATTCATCATCTTCATTCTCTTTATTTTAAATGCCATCATTGCAAAATTGATTCCAGCTAGTGCGGAAATTCCTATTGTTAATCCAACTGATGCTATAATGTAATAAGGCATTATCTCCATTGTAGTACTCAAATGTGAAGCCATCATTGACATTGTTAAAAAATAATAAACTATTCCTAACCCTGTACCGCTAATTATTGCAATGGCGGCATATCTTTTTGTTGTTAACACATTTGAAATTAATTGAAATTTACTTTCCAAGTAGTTTCATTCACAATTCATCATATTTTAACTATCTTTGATTAACCAAAGATTATTAGCCATAAATGACTCTTCAAAAATATGACTGAGTTTTCATCAGAAGAAAAAACTATTCTTGTTCAATATGGGATAAAAAAATATGAAAATGAATCAATTGTGAATGAAAAACTAAAGGCCATTCTATCTGAAAAAGATATTCAAAGAAATATCGATACTCTGATTGGAACTCAACGCGTTAGACGTATTGGACCTGAAATTCTTCAAAATAATGAAAGTCACACTGAATTGCCAGATCTCCCAGAAAATCTAAAATCTATTATTGATACACTTTAGATGAAGAATTCTTAAATTACTGCTATTTCCTGATTCAAATGTGAATAAGATTATTTTATTTTCAAGTCTTTTGATTTTGACTTTTCTTTTGACATTTTCAATAGATTCTGCATTTGCACATCCTCATTCCGGTCAAGTGCTGATTAACGGCCACACACATGAGCCTCAAACTGAAATAATTTCATTAAATGGGATGATAGCCCTTGAAAAATCAACAATATTTTTCCATTCTCCTGCAGAAAACTCCTTGCCGTGGGCATTTGTTGAAGGAAATATTTCAAACCATGTTGAAGGCTATCCGGTAATAATCCAAATTTTTAAAAATAATGAAGCAGTACATTTTGCTCAGACAAATGTAGAAGAAGACGGCGACTACGAGTACAGGTTCCGAGTTTTAAATTCTGATGGTGGCAGTACAACTAAAATCTTTGATGGGGATTATTTGGTAAAAATCTTCAAAGTTGTATATCTGAATCAAGAAAGTGTAATTTAGAATCCACGTAGTCCTTCTGGACGTACCATCTCTGGATGTTGTTTCATCCATTTTACTTTCTCTAGCATCTCTTGCTTGTCTTGAGGGAAAGTTCCCTTTACAGTATATGCATTAGAGCCATGATTTACTCTAAACACAATTTCTTCTTTTGTTTCAATTTGATTAATCAAATCATAGAGTTCTTCTAATGATTCATCATCACTAATTTTAACAAATTCACCTTCATACTTGTCGATGAATTCTTGTTTAATTCCATTTTCTAGATAGAGTGTTAATGCGCCAACATAATGAGGCGAACACGCACTGATTACTTCTGCAGTTCCTTTGATGTGATCTTTTGAATATTTTTTCCCTCCTAGTCCTAAAATTACCATACATGACATTACATATCCTGCATCTTTTGCTTTGTTTACTGATTTGATAATCGTTTTTGCAACTGCCCCCTTTGTTACTTTTTTTAGAACAATATCTGAACCACTTTCAATTCCTAGATAAAACATATCTAGTCCTGCTTCATTCATTTTCTTTAGTTCTTCAGATGTTTTCTTTAGAATATTCATAGGCATTGCATAACAAGAAATTCTTTCAATGTTTTGGAATTTTTCTCTAATGTATTTTATAATTTTAATCATGTATTCGGAATCAAGATTCAATGCATCTCCATCTGCAAGAAATACTCGTCTAGTTTCAGGAAGATAACCTGCCATCATGTCAATTTCTGCCTTAACATCTTCCCATGATCTTTCAGAATATTCTTTTGATCTATACATATCACAAAATGAACATTCGTTAAATGAACAACCTAATGTTACTTGGAAAATTAATGATTTAGCTTCTGATGGTGGTCTATACAGAGGTGCATCATAGTTTAACATCATTTTCTAGTTCATTCAAATTTGACTGATTATGTTTTTTATACTTTCTACTATTGTTTATCATAGAATACATTTTAGTAGTAAATGAGAAGAAATTCCATAACTTATGGCCGACGATCCTGATGCAAAAAGACTGCTGTGGTTTGTATTTGCAGGTTCGCGGGGGGGCCTGAACCGATTAAAAATAATTTCAAAATTAAAGGAAAATCCGTTTAACATCAATCAGCTGGCAAAGGAATTGGGTCTTGATTACAAGGCCATACAGCATCATGTACGGATATTAGAAAAAAATAACATGATCAGTAAAGTTGGAGAAAAATATAATGTGAACTATTTTATCTCAACTTTTCTTGAAGTCAATATGGGGATATTTGAAGAAATTGAAGGAAAATTGGACAAAAGTAAATAAAAGATCCCGAGGTGTTTTACACTAATGGAATCCACTTCTCTAGTGCTGTCTATTGTTTCAATTGCAAATATGGGCATACTTGGAATTCTAATCTGTATATTTGGAAAAATGTATGGAAAGACTAGAGCCCAGATTCCATTAGGCATGATAGTTGTTGCAGGGATGTTATTTTTACACAACGTGATTGGCGCATGGACCTATTTCTCGATGGAAATGATTTTCTCTAATGAAATATTTCCATATATGTTAGGGGTGGGAATTGCTGAACTTGCAGGATTAATTATATTCCTAAAAATTACTTTGGACTAGTCTTAGTTTAATTGTAACAAAAAATATTCCAAAACATGTTTACAAGAATATCTAAAACTTAATAAAAATATTCTAATAGCATTTGCAGCATCAATAATAATTTCAGCTATAATTGCCCAAGTTTTATCTGATCAAGATGATTATCTAAACACCACATATACAACAATTGCAGATTATGTAATTTATTTTTCAGTTTTTAGCAGCCTGTTTTATCTGGATAGCAGAAAAAAATATCATCTAGAATCTGGTGGATCTGACACAGCAAAACTGAAACGGGATTTAAAAAAATTAATTACTTCATTAGGAATTGCTGAAGTAGTTTACACCGCAGTAAGATGGGCATTACAGTATTATTTTCTAACAATAAACTATGACCCATATCTGGCATCAATCGCATCGCAAGGAATCTCTACAATTATTTACATGATAGTGCTAAATCTCACTGTGAAGATAACGAGGTTGTATAAAGATGGGAATTAACATCTACGTCGATGGTTCCGGTGGAACTAATAGTGGATTCGGCTACTTTGTAAAAGAAACCGGAGAATCCTTTTATGAAAAAAAACCTGAACTTACAAACAACCAGGCTGAATATCTGGCAATAATTTCCGCATTAAACAAGTATGCTGATTCTGACGAAGAAATTACAATTTACAGCGATTCTAAGAATACTGTAAACCAACTAAACCACGAATTTGCAATAAATAATGAGGAATTGAGAAACCTGGCTCGAGAAGCATGGGGAATCATTGGGGTGTTTTCTAATTTATCCATTGTTTGGGTTCCCAGGAAAGAGAATTTGGCAGGAAAAATGTTGGGAAGCTAAAAACACGAGATCAGAAATTTTCGAGAATAACTTTATTATACAAAATCTCAGATCCAACTTAACATGGTAGAATCTGTTATCTTATCACCTAAATCCATCGCAATAATTGGTGCATCTGATAAGAGGGGAAGCGTTGGTGCTACAATCACATCAAACATTATGAACGGCTTCAAAGGAACGGTTTACCCCATTAGCCCGTCCAGAGATCAGGTCTTTTACAAAAAAGCATACAAATCTGTTTTAGATGTTCCAAAACCGATTGATCTTGCTGTCATTGTAATCAAAAACACATTGGTTGCACCTGTGTTGGAAGAATGCGGAAAGAAAAAAGTCAAAGGCGTTATAATTATCACGGCAGGTTTCAAAGAAGTTGATGAAGAAGGAGCTAAACGTGAACAAGAAATTAAAGACATAGCTAAAAAATACCACATCCAAATCATCGGACCTAACTGTCTTGGTGTCATGAATCTTGATCCAAAGACAATGATGAATTCCACTTTTCTTAAAATTACGCCAAAGTCTGGAAAAATTGCACTCGTGTCTCAAAGCGGTGCAATATGTGCAGCATTAGTTGAAGATGCCAGCGCTCAAGGAATTGGATTCTCGGCAGTCGTTAGTCTTGGCAATAAAGCTGTAATGAGCGAAGTTGACATTCTAAAAATTCTTGCAAATCACAAACAAACCCAAGTCATTGTCATGTATCTTGAAGACATGGGCGACGGTCAAGAATTTCTTAAAGTTTGTAAAAATATTACTAAAAAACTCAAAAAACCAGTTCTTGTACTCAAATCTGGACGCAGTCCAGAGGGTGCAAAAGCTGCAATGTCCCATACTGGAGCCTTGATGGGTTCAGATGAAATCTATGATGCTTTGCTAAAGCAATCCGGTGCTATTCGAGTTGACACGATGGAGGAACTCTTTGACTATGCAACTGCATTTTCAAAACAACCGCTCCCAACAGTGGGCGACCTTGTAATCGTCTCCAATGCAGGTGGACCTGCAATCATCTCTACTGATGCATGTTCCAAGGCGAATCTCAAGATGGCTGACATTAAGAGCATTAGTAAAAAGATTGATGAGGTAATCCCACCTTGGGGAAGCTCAAGAAACCCTGTTGATATTGTAGGTGATGCTGATTTTAACAGATTCAACAATGTCTTGGATCGTGTACTTGCACATCCGAAGGTAGGATCAGTCATTACAATGTGTACTCCTTCTGGAACTCTGAATTATGACAAACTAGCAGAAGTGATCGTTGCAATGTCAAAGAAATACAAAAAGACAATGCTTGCAAGTCTGATGGGGTTGGATGAGGGAATTACAAACAGGGAAATTTTGGCAGAAGGGGACGTTCCTTATTACAACTACGCTGAGGGTGCAATTAGAACCCTTAATGCAATGACCAAATTTTCAAACTGGATTAAATCTCCAAATGGAAAAATTACAAAATTCAAAGTAAACAAAGCAAAAGCAAAGGCAATATTTGACAAGGTAAAAAAAGAAAAGAGACCAAATCTTTTAGAAGAAGAAGGACAAGAAGTTCTCAGAGCATACGGTCTACCATTACCTCAGAGTGCACTTGCCAAGAACGAGGCAGAAGCAATGAAAATTGCAAAGAAGATTGGGTATCCTGTTGTAATGAAGATTGCATCCCCGCAAATTATTCACAAATCTGACGCAGGCGGTGTTAAAGTAAACTTGACAAACGATGCAGAAATTAAAGATGCATACAAAACAATTATCAAAAATGCCAAAAAATACAACAGTAAAGCCGAGATCAAAGGCGTGTTGATTGTAGAGATGGTAAAAGGCGGCAAAGAATTAATCATTGGCTCAAAACTAGAGCCTGGATTTGGCCCTGTCATCATGCTTGGAATGGGCGGAATCTATGTGGAAGTTCTCAAAGACGTAACCTTCAAGCTTGCACCTGTCACTGATTTGGAGGCAGATGACATGATTGCATCAATTAAGACTCAGAAACTACTGCAGGGAGTTAGAGGAGAAAAGCCTTCAGACATTGCAAAACTTTCCGAATGTATTCAGAGACTGTCACAACTAGTTTCAGACTTTGCAGAGATCAAGGAATTAGACATGAATCCAGTCCTTGTAATGGAAAAAGGAAAAGGCTGTCGCATCCTTGATGTTCGCATAGGGCTTTGATCGCAATTCATTCCTAGAATTAGCTTAAACTAATTTAGAATATTTATACAACTTCAAAACAAATAATGTTACATGGCTAATGTCCTAAAGACGATTAGAACTGGTGATGATTACATTGAAAGTCTTAGAGGCCGTGATCTCAAAATTTACCTCTTTGGAGAACTAGTAAAGGAACCCGTAGATCACCCAATGATCAGACCATCCATTAATGCAGTTGCAGAAACTTATGATCTTGCTGTCCGTGAAGAGGGACTAGCTACTGCTGATTCGTCACTTACTGGATTGAGGGTTAACCGATTTTTACACATTGCAGAAAGTGCAGAAGATTTAGTTTTACAGAACAAAATGCAGAGAAAACTCGGACAAAATACTGGAACATGTTTTCAAAGGTGTGTTGGAATGGATGCAATGAATGCTTTACACTCTACTACATTTGAGATTGATGAAAAACATGGAACTGATTACCATAAAAAGTTCTTAGAATTTGTAAAGATGGTTCAAAAAGAAAATCTTGTAATCGGCGGTGCTATGACTGATCCTAAAGGGGATAGAAGCAAGGGACCTGCTGAGCAAGATGATCCTGATTTGTTTACAAGAATAGTAGATACCGATGATAAAGGAGTCTATGTTTCAGGTGCTAAAGCACATCAAACCGGTTGTATTAATTCACACTGGATAATCCTGATGCCAACAGTCAGACTAACTGAAAATGACAAAGACTGGGCAATTGTCGGTGCGGTTCCTGCAGATGTGAAAGGAATTACTTACATTTACGGTAGACAGTCCTGTGATACCAGAAGTATGGAGGATGGTGACATTGATGACGGCAATGCAAAGTTTGGAGGACAAGAAGCTTTGATGATTTTGGACAGGGTCTTTATCCCGTGGGATAAGGTTTTCATGAATGGGGAATTTGAATTTGCATCCATGCTGATTGAGCGTTTTACTTGCTATCATAGACGCAGTTACGTGTGCAAAACAGGACTTGGCGACGTGTTGATTGGAGCAGCAGCGACAATAGCTGATTACAACGGCGTTCCTAACGTATCTCACATCAAAGATAAAATTATTGAGATGACCCATCTTAATGAAACGATTTTTGCTGCAGGTATTGCATCATCACACCAAGGACACAAGATGAAATCAGGTGTTTATCTAAATGAAGATATGCTTGCACAAGTTTGTAAACACAACGTTACGAGATTCCCATATGAAATTAGCAGATTGGCACAAGACATTGCAGGGGGATTGGTTGTTACATTGCCTTCTGAGAAAGACTTTAGACATCCTGAAGTTGGACCATTGCTGAAAAAATATCTTGCAGGAAGAAGGGGGGCTGATGTTGAGAATAGAATGAGAATTTTAAGATTAATAGAAAACATGACTTTGGGAAGAAATGCGGTGGGATATCTTACAGAATCAATGCATGGAGCAGGCTCACCACAAGCGCAAAGAATCCAAATTCAAAGACAAATGCAAGTAGGTTACAAAAAGAATTTGGCAAAGAATTTGGCAGGAATTACAAATGATATTGAAGAACCAAAAGAGCCATCTGAATACTTTGACCGAGTTTTCAAAACAAAAGACTCCCTTCTTTAAATTACAAAATACTTTTAATTTTGTACATTATCATAATCGGTGCTGCCACATACATTCCCAAATTCATCAAAACAACCCCGATTCCATATGCTGCCACTTCAGCTTCTGACTCTGCATAAGACATTATGGATAATGATGATAGCAACGGCGTGATTCCAATTTTACAATTTCTTTGAATCTTTGTCATTTTCTTCGGATTCTGAGTCATCCTCTATTGATTCTTCGATTTCTTCAAGTCTATCCTCGACCGCATCTGTCTTTGCAATATCTTCTATCTCATCAGTGTCATCTAATTCTTCCATCTCATCAGTGTCATCTAATTTTTCTGCATCTGTTTTCTCAATGTGCTCTGAATATTCGGAGTCTTTTTCGATTTTATCCATGTCTGATAATTCCTTCATCGTCCCAGGACTGACTGAATCTAACGGATCAGTAAACGTAAGTTCTTTTTCATTTTTCTTTTTCAATACTTGCTTTGCAATCATTATTCCAATAACTACTACAATTATGACGTAGTTGATTGGAGGCTTGAGTAACTGTGTGACGTATCCTACTTGTGGTAGTGTATATGCCACTTTTCCAATGTACTCTTCTTCAGTGATTGGATAATCTGTACCTGGAATTGATCCCTGATTTGCATCCCCCTGGGTTCTAACTGTTTTAGGATCATCGGAAATAATTGAGACTACCCTGTGTACAATAACTCTGTTATGATCTGACGGTCTGTCAAACACTATGATGTCTCCAATCTGAATATCTTCAAAAGGCTCATGGCCTGAAACTATCAAAACATCGTATACTTCTAAGACTGGAATCATGCTTCCACTTGCAACAACATAAAATGGATTCTGTGTTCCAAATGCTACTTGCAAACCAATCCAAATAACCAAAACCCCTACGCCGACAATAATGATGTCTTTGACTACGCCTTTTGGGATTGATCTTTTTACCAATTACATTATCGCCTATAGTACCATTGATTAAATTTACTAACTATCAGATTTTACTTCCGCAGTCTTCACAGAATTTCGAGCCTTCTTTGTTTACAAATCCACAACCGGAGCATTTTCCTGGCTGTGATGCCACTGCAGGATTTCCTAAAAGAACAACCTGACCAATTTTTTTGATACTGCTCCACGGAATGCTGCCTTCTGTGCCGTCCTCTTTAGTGATTACCAAAACCATGGATTGCGTAGAATCAATTCCTACTTGTTTTGCAGTCCCGATCTTGTTTGCATTTTCATCAAATACGTCTTTTCCTTCAATTGAAGTTATTGAAGTTATTGGACCTGGCTGTGTAACAGTTCCCTGCGATGCTGCTGGCTGCTGCATGGGTTTTGGTTGTGCACTTTGAACTTGAGGTTCCAATGGTTTTGCACTTCCAATGGCTCCTGCTTCGTTTTCCTTTTTGAAATCTCTGTATTCTGCGATTGAAGCATTGCATGAATTGCAAATGTATTGACCTCGTTCTACAAGTATCAGATTTTCTGCAACTTCCTCGTTTGGATTCTCAAATTCTATCTTTGGAGGACCTTCGAATTCTTTCTCACATGTATTGCAAAAATGTTTAGTAATTGTACTTGCATCCAGTCTTCCGATAGGAGCTAAAAATAGATCAGGTCCTCCCAAATTTCCTTTCATCTGCTGCTCGTCAGTGACAGTGGCCATGATGTAGCCTCCTGATCCTCTTAATTTTTTAAGTCTAAGTTCCGAACTCATGTCTAAGATTTACCAAAACGTCATTTAAGTATATATCAAAATCAGTTTTCCAATAAAAAACATCGTGTTGATTTTGGTGAACGTTTTTAGGTATGAACAATAAAATAATGCTATAATGCCTGTAACACAAATTTCAGATACAAAATCATGGGAAGTGGATGTGATAAATTCTGACATTCCCGTATTTGTAGACTTTTGGGCCGAATGGTGTGGTCCATGTAGAATGGTAGGTCCAGTAGTTGAAGAGCTGGCAGCTCACTATGATGGCAAAGTAAAATTTGTCAAGGTTAATGTTGACGAGGCTAACGAGTTAGCATCAAAATACAACGTCTTTAGTATTCCAACTTTGATCCTGCTCAACAAAGGCGAAATAGTCAGCCAGCAGGTGGGTGCAGCATCTAAAGAATCGTACCAAAACATGATTGATAGAGCACTCGCATAAATTACAAACACGTTTTTTCCTCTTTTTTGATCCTAAAGTAATTAATATTCCAAAAATTTAGTGAGATTATGTCATTTGGTGAAGTAGATACACTTGGTATGCTCTTTGACAAACTACAGAATTTGTTTGATGAGTCTCAGGGATACTATGAATCGTTTCTTGATACAAACAACATGTACAAGAAAGGCATGCTCACTGACAAAGAATTCTTTCAAAAATTAGGCGATTATACAGTTGCATACTCTGCATTGGAATTTCTAGCTATCAAGGTAATATTTGAATTAAAAAAATCAGTAGGTTCTGGTTCTGGAAACACACAATCTCCTGGACTGATGCCTGGAATGGGACAACCTGGAATGATGGCAGGCGGAATGGGACAACCAAGAGCCGGAACTGCAGGAAATCCTGTTGGCAGAGGCCCTCCAGGAATTGTTTCTGTACAAGAAGCATTTGGAGATCCTGGAACTTTACCGTCCCCTGATCCATCATTGATGCCAAGACAAATGGCACCGCAACAAAATGGAAACGGATGTTCTTCATGTGGTGCACCACTTAGAGCAAACGCAAAGTTTTGCACAAAGTGTGGTACGAGATCATAAAATTAGTAGATTAAAAAATTATTTTCTTATTGTGTGGTTCCACATTCAGGACAGAACTTTGCAGTTGCTGAAAGACTAGTGCCGCACTCAGAACAAAAATTCCCGTTTGTGACTTGCTCGCTGTATGCATTTCCTACAAATGCCGAACTTTTCACTGCCCCTGATGGAACATATGTTTCGTCATCAATCAAGACTGGTTGGAAGTCTTGTTCAATCAAATATGTCATCATTCTTGGAATTCCCTCCCCTTTATTTTTTGGATCTGGAACTGAATCTCCTAACCAAAAAGAAAACCTCATCAGAGTTAATTCTGGGGTGGAGAATGCTAGAGTGTGCTTTGACATGTAGTCTTGTGCAGCTTTTTTGCCGTCAAAAACTTCCATGACGATAGTATTTTTCATTTATGTATAATGGTTTCTGGAAAAATGGACCGGGAGGGAATCGCACCCTCGACCTCCTCGTTGCGAACGAGGCATTATACTCCTAAACCACCGGCCCTCAGAATACCTCATTGGACTCTTCTTTTATTCATTTTCTCAACGCATAATAGCCTGAAATGCACAAAATTTTCAGATGACGTACGATACTGTGATTGTTGACTCTCACGTTATACTTCCACAAGGCATGGTGGAGAAAAATATTCTAATTGACGAAGGAAAAATTGTTGGATTTACAACTGATGTGCCTGCATGTGATCATAAAATCAATGGCAATGGACTAGTTTCAATTCCTGGACCAATTGACACTCATGTTCACTATGGAGTTTATTCGCCAATTAATGAAGCTGCAAAAACTGAATCTCATGCAGCAGCGATTGGCGGAATTACCACGATGATGCGAATGCTTCGACTTGGCGATCCTTTTTCTAAGTCCTTGCAATCTCAGCTTGATGCTGCATCACAAAATCATTATGTTGATTACACAATACACGCTTCAATTTTTACTCCACAACAAATCAACGAGATGAACTACTGTGTTGGAAAAGGAATCACGTCTTTCAAAATTTACATGAATCTCGGTGGTGAGGTGGGCCATGTATACATGGACATGCCGCCAAACTCTTCTACTTTAGTTGCTGCACAGATGAATGTCACTGATGAATTAGTTGAACAAACAGTAAAGGCGGCGGCTGAGCTTGGTTGCCCTGTACTAGTCCATGCAGAAGACTATGAGTCATGTGCTTGTGGAATAAAAACAGCAAAAGAAAAAAATCAAGACGGATTGTCTGCATGGTCTTCTAGCCGCTCCCCTGAATCTGAAGCTAAAGCAATCAAAACAGTGTCAAAGTTTGGTCGTGATTATGACTGCGTGATTTATTTTGTTCACATTGGTTCAGAACGTGCACTAAAACAAATTCAAGAAGAGAAGAAACTGGGAACAAAAATTTTTGTTGAAACTTGCCCTCATTACTTGACCTTATCTTATGAGGGGCAATCTGGATATCTTGCCAAGGTTATGCCACCAATTCGAACAGAAAATGACCGCAAGGCAGTTTGGAGTGCTTTATCCAATAATCTTATTGATACTGTAGGCACTGATCACGTTGCAAATCAACTCAAACTCAAACTGGATGGCGATGATGTTTGGGGTGCTCTTGCAGGATTTCCAGGAATAGGCACTGCAATTCCAATTTTACTCAATGACGGTGTGAATCGAAAGAAAATCTCACTAGAGCAGTTTGTACGGTTTACTAGTAAAAACGCCGCTCAAATTTTTGGAATGTATCCGCAAAAAGGCACGCTTGAGAAGAATTCCGATGCTGATGTTGTCATGTTGGACTTGAAAAAAGAAAAAACTGTCACTTCTGATCTGTTTGGAGGATTTTCTGATTACATCGTATATGAGGGAAGAAATCTAACAGGGTGGCCTGTAAAAACAATTGTCCGGGGAGAACTGGTTGCCGAGAACTTTGAAGTGATCGGAAAACTTGGCCATGGCCAGCTAGTTGATAGAAAAATTAACTTGTTTTCAAAATAATTATTTTTTTATTAATAAATTTGGTTTTTTACGATTGCTTTTTAAGAGAAAAACGTTGACTACTTCTGTTGCATTTTCAGTTACCATTCCTCTTTATGGCGATTATCGCCATTGCGATCAGTCCAGCATTTGAAAATTCCTTTGCCCAGGAAATCAATCCACGCCAACAGTGGAAAAAATTTGCAGATCTTGATGTGATTACTTGCAAATCTGGACAATTGTTGTTGCAAAAAAGTCACGGAAATCCTGCATGTGTAACGCCATCGACATATCTGAAATTAGTTGACAGGGGATATGGAACACACAATCAATCCATGATGGATAAAAATCCCGAAATGATGAATGAATTAATGAATGCCATGGCATCAAATCCGAATCTGATGCTTCACTGGCATGAGATGATGCAAAATGATCCCAATATGATGAGTCAGACAATGACTGATTGGGTTTCTCAAATCAAAAACAACCCTGAATTATTGAAAAATATGTTGGGCCCGATGACCAGTGATCCTGAATTACGTGAAAAAATGATTGAAGTCATGAAAAACCACTCCTATATGGAGACTATGCTGAAACAGAATTCAAAATGGATGGATTCAATTCATGACTCGATGACGGGCTCTGAAATGGGACAAGGGATGCATAATTCTCAATGTGTTTGGTGCCCTGATTATCAAAAACATACTGACTCACATTCGATGAACTCTGATGAAATTGGTTCACACTATATGGGATTTTTAAATCCTGACAGAATGACGGACATGATTCATCACATGTGGATTAATTCTGAGATAACTAAAGGCATGCATACGATGATGCTTGAGGATTCTTCTCATATGACAATGATGTCAAACCAAATGATGGAACCAATGCTTAACGCAGTCATGAGTGATCCTGATTTGAGAGAACAGATGATTGAATTGATGCTAGAGCACCAGGATTTTATGAATTTGATAAGGCATGACAATCCTGACGCAAACTAATATCTTTTAAAATCAAAAAGGAAAACTTGCCGAGCATTTTAATTATAAAAAATACAGATTACGCTAATTGACAAAAATCGAGATTGAAAAAAGACATCGCACTGCAATAAATGACCTGATCCTTTATCTGAAAAATTTGAAATTCCTAACTGATGAAAAGGTAGAATTTGCTTTGCAAAATATTCCAAGACATGAATTTGTTCCAGAATCCGAATTGGAGCATGCATATGATAATGAACCACTGCCAATAATGAAAAATCAAACTATTTCTCAACCTGGAGTTGTAACTAGGATGACTGAGTGGCTCGATGTCAAAAACGGCCAAAATATTCTTGAGATAGGTACGGGTTCTGGCTGGCAGAGTGCAATCCTTTCTTATCTAGTTGGTTCTGGAACTATCTATTCTGTTGAACGACATCCGGAACTAGCAAAATTTGCACGAGAAAATCTAAAAAAATTGAAAATAGACAACGTCCATGTAATTTTAGGTGATGGCAGCCTTGGATATGCACAAGCATCGCCTTATGACAGAATCATAATTACTGCCGCATGTATTGAAATTCCTTTACCGTTACTTGATCAGCTAAGTGAAAACGGGCTCATAATTGCACCTGTAGGGGGCTCTTCCCAATCATTAGTTTTGTTACGAAAAACCTCTAATGGGATGGTTGAAATTAAGAATCAACCAAAGTATGTCTTTGTTCCTCTTGTAGGAAAGTTTGGCAAAAAGTAGAGTTTTACAGAATTTCAAATTTGCCGTTTTCTTTGGCTTTGTAAATTACGTCTGGCTTTCTCAAAAATATCCCTGACTCTAAAACCCCTGGGGTCTGTTTAATTTTTTCAGTGAGACCTTTGGGATTTTTGATTGTACCAAAATCACAGTCTAAAATTATATTTCCATTTTCTGTAAAAAATGGATATCCTCTGTCCAGTGAACGAATTTGTGTGTCTCCCCCAAGTTTTTTAATTGATTGAGTGACTGCGTTTCTTGCAAGTGGATGAATTTCAACTGGAACGGTTCTTGTGAAATTTTTTACAAACTTTGTCTTGTCTGCCATTACTACGACTTTTTTTGCAAGGCTAAACAAAATATTTTCTCGTAGTAATGCCCCGCCGCCACCTTTGATTACATATTTTTGCGAATCGATCTGGTCTGCCCCATCAAATACCACATCAATGTGCTCTACTTGATCAGCCTCCACTAGCTGAATGCCCTCTTTTTCCGCAATTAATTTAATTTGCAACGATGTCGGCACCCCTCTGATGCTATACCCTTTTAGTTTGATTAGTTTTGAAAGTGATTTTACAAGTGTGGTTGCTGCTCGTCCACTACCAAATCCGACTGTGTAACCGTCTTTTACAAATTTTAACGCATCACTTGATAATGCCTTGATGGCATCATCGTAGGTCAATTACTCTACCTCTGCTTGATCCAGTTTTGATAATACTCTCATGATATCGCCTTTGATTTTATCTAAATCATCTGCATCTTCATCAAAGTCATCATCTAATGTGACTGGTTTTTCTTTAATTGGTTCTGGAAGTGCTTTGTACTCTGTAATTTTTGCAACTTCTTTGTTTAGGTCCGGCTTAGTCTCAAATCTGACTTCAGGTTTTGGTATTACTGATTGTATTATTTCCATTTTATCTTCGACCTTTTGATTTGGCTGTATGATTTTTTGAACAATCTCATCTCTTGGCTTGATCAATTCCTCTTGAATCATTCTTGGCTGTGGCATTGGTTTTACAACTTGTTTTGCTTCTTCAAATGATGGGAATTTTGACTCCTTTCTTGAAATGTTTGTTAGAGTTGTTAATTCAAACGATTGCCTTGATTTTATCGGAGGAATCTCAATTGGCTTCATCCTGCTTTCTTTTGGTTTATCAAAATTGAATGCGTTGGAAATCCTCTGCTTTGTTTCTTGCTTTATTTGAGGAACCTGTACCATCGGTGTTTCAACTTTGGCACTTACCATCTTTGATGAGAGTTCATACAATCTATCGTCCAGTTTTGATAATTTTTGGTCCATCAATGTGATCAAGCCGTCACCAACTGGACCCAGGTCTGGATGGTTACTTGCTTGTTCAAGTTTTTCTAATCTAGCTAATACGGTTCCTAACTGATGCTGATACTTTAGTAGCAATTTGTCTTTTTGAATTTTAGAAAATTCAGCTTCTGCCTGATATAATCTTGAAATAGTTTTAGTGAGAATGTCTTTTTCAATCTTTAATGAGGTGATTTGACTCTTGATGTGGGAGCTGGCACCAAGACTAAGTAATTGATTTTTGTCTCTTGGCATTCTACGTACAGCGGCTGCCGTAGCAACACCTGCTAATGAGCTAAGAATAAGAACAATCTCTTGCATCTATGTATACCATTTAATCCAGGAATACTTTCTGCGTTTAGCCTCTGGGAATCCACAACTTGCACATTGGTGATGACGTTTGTGAAGTGAGTTATTTCCACATCTTCTGCATCTGATGTGAACTTTCTTCTTTGTAAAACCACCCATTGAAGTTGTGCCTTTAGTCATCGCAATTCACCTAATTTTGTGATGGCGGAGGGGATATCATTACTACATTATCTCCTCTTACAACAATGCTTCCAAGGCTCTTAGAATCGCCTTCAGTAGGAATTTCCTCTGAAGATTCGAGTAGCAGGTTCATGTGTTGGTCAAAACCTAAAAGATTACCTCTGATGGTCTTGTTTCCTTTGAGTTTTATCAATACAACTTGATTGATACTCTCATCCAATACTTTTACTGCCATATCAACGGACATCAATAATCACTTATTGACATGGATATCAAGGCGTTATATTAAATTTCCATTGGTGAAACTATGAGATGTGCCCAGTAAGGCAAGTTTGACACTTTTTTCCGAGGTTTTTGATAATTTCATCTAGAATTGCTTGTCCGTCTTTCTTTGTAGCCTTTCTAGGATCGCCCCATATTCCGTTTTTGGTCGCTTTGGGAAATGATTGATTTGCTATTTTCCCCAGTTTGGCAATTTCCTGTTTTGTCATTCCTTCTGTGTCTAGTCCTTTTTTTGCCAAACTCATTTTGACATTTTTTGAAATTGCCAACATAAGTGAAGTCTCTACAAAACCTGCATGGTCAAACTCTCTCTGCATGAAATGCCAGTATGATAATGGAAATACTTGCAGTTTGTTTTTTGAGATTTTTTTGAGTTTGACATCTAGATTCTTTATCGACTTTAGATTTCCATGATGTCCATTAATTATGAAAACAGTTCTGATGTTATTTGATAGTAGTGAGGAGCACAAATCAGTTAACACTGCACGTAAAGTTGACTTGCTGATGCTTAGATTAAAAAAAGGTGCATGCTCATATGAAACTCCGTAGTTTAGTGTGGGAAGTAAAATATATCCGTATTTGTCTGAGATTTTTTTTGCAACTTCAGTTACGATGTCTGAATCAGTCGATACTGGCAGGTGCGGTCCATGTTGCTCAATTGAGCCTACGGGAATTACTGCAACCTGGTTTTTACTTGCAATTGATTTTCTAAGAATCGGATCAAACTGGGTTTTGATATCTGTCATTTGATTCACTTTGATTTGATGTGAACTTTTCTCCAACGAACTTCTAGTTTGTTTTCTAGATGCATTTTCATTGCTTTGAGTAACGTATCTGCTTCCAATTTTTGCCCCTTGACTTTCATTTCTTCTAATGTGTCGTTTGGATCAACTCTGAAAGAGTCCTGGAAAATTATTGGCCCTTGATCCAAGTTTTCAGTTACGTAATGAGATGTGACGCCAACAATCTTTGTACCTCTCTCAAATGCTTGCTCGTATGCAGAAGCTCCTGGAAATGCGGGAAGCAGAGACGGATGAATGTTAATTATTCTATTTGGATATCTCCAAACAAAGTTTGGACTGAGTATTCTCATGTATCTTGCAAGTGAGATTAGATCAATGTCGTACTTCTTACAAACTTGGATGATTTTCTCCTCTGCATTGACTTGAATTTTATCTTCTATTACAACAAATGGAATTTTTGCCTTTTTTGCTAGCGGCTCTAAGGTTTTTTCAGTACCAATGATTACAGAAATTTTTCCTTTGAGTGATTTTGCATTTGCAAGAATTGTTTGAAGGCAAAGCGGTTCTTTAGTTACTAGTACTGCAATATTTTTTTGTGAATTTGTTTCATGATGAGTGCTGACATCCATTTTTTCTTTCTTAGATAGACTTTGAATATCCAAACCAAACTTTTTTACGTCGACTGATTTTGAAAAAGACACTTCTAGATACATGCCGAAAAGACCTTTGATTACATTTTGATTTACTTTCTCGATGTTCCCGCCTTTGGAAAATGCAAAATTTGTAAACGTAGCTACGATTCCTTCTCTGTCTTTACCTACAACTGTAATTCCAACCACTGTTTTTTTCATGACTTTGTTTGCTGAGGATTTTCTCATTATTAATCATTCATAGAAATTAAAAAGGTGCGGGAGGTGGGATTTGAACCCACGAAATCCTGAGATATAGGGTCCTAAGCCCTACGCCTTTGGCCAGGCTGGGCGACTCCCGCAACGGATTTGCCATTAAACACAAATTTATCTATTATTGAACAGTAACATGGCAAAATTTTTTGGAACTAACGGAATTCGCGGAGTCTTCTCTGAAGATTTCACATTGGAATTTGTTCATGATATGACACTTGCAATTGGAACATACTTTGGAAAAGGACCGATATTGATAGGATTTGATGGACGAGAATCTAGCCCTGTGATATGCAAAGTAGTCCGTTCTGCTCTAAACTCTATTGGAATTGATTGCAATGTTGCAGGAATAGTGCCGACACCGTGTCTAGAATATGCGGTAAAGAGTCTGGAGTATTCTGGCGGACTGATGATTACGGCATCTCACAATCCTCCGCAATACAATGGAATCAAGCCGTGTGCAAAAGATGGCGTAGAGATTTCACGTGAAGACGAATTGATTATTGAGGATATTTACTTGCAAAAAATCTGGCTGAAGAAACCTGATTTATGGGGAGTGACTGGAACTGAAAACAGGGCAATTGAAACATATCTTAAAGGAATTGTTTCACACATTGATTCTAAACTCATAGAATCAAAACATTTCAAAGTTGTTTTAGATTTAGGTAACGGTGCACAAGCAGTATCTGCGCCTAACTTTTGCGAATTACTTGGTTGCGAAACATTTCTTGTAAACCCAAAAATTGATGGTACATTTCCAGGACGAGGATCAGAACCAACACCACAAAATCTTTCTGAACTTTCAAAAACTGTAAGAGAACACAACGCAGATGTGGGAATTGCATTTGACGGTGATGGCGACAGAAGTATTTTCTGTGATGGCATTGGAGACATCTTAACTGGAGACAAGTCCGCACTAGTACTTACACGCCATATTCTAAAGAAAAATCCAACATCTCTAGTTGTAACTTGTTTGAATTCCAGTTCCAACATTGAAGTTTTAGCTGAACAGTTTGATTCTGAAGTTATTAGAACCAAAGTGGGAAGTGTTGAAGTTTCTAGAAGAATGGTTTCAACTGATGCACTAATTGGATTTGAAGAAAATGGAGGTTACATGTATGGAAAACACAATCAAGTGAGGGACGGCTGCATGACTTTGGCATTGATGCTTGATTTGCTAGCAACATCTGGAAAGTCTCTTGCTGAAGAGATTGCTAGTTTACCTCCATCCTTTACGACAAAAGATAAAGTATTATGTTCACATGAAAAAGTTCCAAAACTAATTTCTTCTCTAAAGGAGGAATTTCCAAATTCTGATACCTCTGACGGTATCAAGATCACAATTGATCTCAAAAATTGGGTGATGATTAGGCCGAGTGGAACAGAACCCATTGTTAGAATTTATGCAGAATCTGAAAGTCAGGAGAAGTTGGATGCCTTGATGTCAAAATACCTTGAAAAAGTCAGTTCTATTATTTCAGATAACACTTTTAAAACCAATCCAACCGATGGTTAGAATGGAGAATGAACCCCTAGGGTGACGAAGTATGGGAAAATCATATTATGTTAAATTTGAGACGCCAGAAGAACTCGTTGCGCCAATCTTGGAAGCCGTTAGAGTAGCATCTACCAGCGGCAAAGTCAAGAAAGGAACTAACGAGGCAACCAAGGCAATTGAACGTGGTACAAGTAAGTTAATTGTAATTGCTGAAGATGTTGAACCACCAGAGGTAGTAGCCCATCTTCCAATTCTATGCGAGGAACAAGGTGCAGCATATGCATTTGTACCAAGCAAATCGGAATTAGGTAAATCATTAGGCATTGATATTACTTCTGCCGCTGCTGCAATTTTGGATGCAGGTGATGCACAACACATCGTAGACCAAGTTGTATCAGCTATCGCTAAAATTAAAGGCGGTAAGACCAAAGAATGAGTCAAAACTCTGAAGAAGTAGTCCAATCTGAAATTATTCAAATTGTCGGTAGAACAGGCATTGCTGGTGAAGTAATTCAAGTTAGAGTTAAAGTTCTTACTGGTAAGGATAGAGGCAGAATTCTTACAAGAAACGTCAAAGGTTCTATTAGAATGGGAGAAATCCTGATGCTAAGAGAAACCGAGAGAGAAGCAAAGAAAATTCATTAGGTGATTAGATGAGTCTTTTAGTTAAACCATGTACTTTCTGTGATAGACCGGTTGCAAAAGGATCTGGTACAATGTATGCCAAAAACAACGGAACTATTGAGTGGTATTGCTCTGCAAAATGTAAAAAGAATGGACTGGTCCTGAAACGTGATCCAAGAAAATTAAAGTGGACAAAAAAATACGTTAAAGGCGGAATTAGAAAGTCGTAGAATTGACTGAACAATCCTTGTTCATTGTAAAGCCCGATGCTGTATCAAGAAATCTAGTTGGTGAAGTTGTATCAAGATTTGAAAGAAAAGGATTCAAACTTTTGAAATTAAAGATGTTTACGTTTACTCAAGCCCAAGCAGAAAATTTCTATGGTGTTCACAAAGACAAACCATTCTTTGGCGAGTTGACATCATTTATCACATCAGGACCTGTTGTAGCTGCAATCATTGAAGGGAATAATGCAATTGCTACTACCAGAATAATGATTGGCGCAACAAAATCGTTTGAAGCAGACCCTGGCTCTATTAGAGGAGACTTTGGATTGGGATTCAGCGAAAACATTATTCACGCATCAGATTCACAAGAAAGTTTTGATCATGAATCGAGGGTAGCATTTGAGTGATCTGATTTGCACATTCGTCAGCCAATAGTGGCAGTTCTTGGCCACGTAGATTCTGGAAAAACATCTCTCTTAGATAGAATTCGCGGAACAGGCGTTCAAGGCAGAGAAGCAGGCGGAATTACTCAGCATATTGGCGCAAGTTTTCTTCCAACTGAAACAATTAAGGAAATGTGTGGCCCATTATACAAAAAACTTGAACAGTCAGAAAACAAAGTTCCTGGACTTTTAGTGATTGACACCCCTGGACACGAGGTTTTTACAAATCTTCGTTCCAGGGGAGGGTCTGCTGCTGATATTGCGATTTTGGTAGTCGATGTCAATCGTGGATTTCAACCACAGACAAATGAAAGTTTAAAAATTCTACAGAGCAGAAAAGTGCCATTTGTTGTTGCGCTAAACAAATGTGATCAAATCTCCGGATGGCGAAAATCCGAAACTAAATTCATTTCCCAATCCATCAAAGAACAAGATGCATCAGTCCAAGCTGATCTGGATCAAAAACTCTATGATGTTGTGGGAACTTTATCTATTTTAGGATACAAATCTGAAGCATTTTATCGCGTACAGGACTTTAAATCAGAAATTGCCATAGTCCCTATCTCTGCACGTTCTGGAGTTGGCATCCCTGAACTACTTAGCGTTTTAGTTGGATTGACTCAACAATATCTTCAAAAAAGACTCAACCAAGAAGAAAAAGAACCGCGCGGTATCGTGCTTGAAGTAAAAGATGAGGTTGGATTAGGACAAACAGCTAACATCATCTTGATTGACGGGATAATCAGGAAGGAAAATAGCATAGTTGTTGCAAAACGTGATGGCGTAATAGTTACAAAACCCAAGGCATTACTTTTACCAAAACCTCTTGATGAAATGCGTGATCCTCGAGATAAATTCATGGCAGTTTCCCAAGTGGAAGCAGCAGCAGGTCTAAAAATTGCATCACCTGATCTTGAAGGTGTTCTTCCAGGGAGTACGCTGTATGTTGCATCAAATGCCGAGGAGATTGCAAAATACACCAAACTCATTGAATCTGAAATGAAATCTGTGTTTGTTGATACAGAAACCAATGGAATTATTCTAAAATGCGACACTATAGGCTCACTTGAGGCCATAATGGAGATGCTCAGACGTTCTCAAGTTCCTGTTGCCAAAGCTGACATTGGCCCTGTAACTAGACGAGACGTAATAGATGCAAAAGCAATCAAAGAAAACGATAGACATTTGGGAATTGTTTTGGCATTTAATGTCAAAGTATTGGCTGATGCAAAAGAAGAATCAGAAACAAGCCACATCAAACTCTTTGAGGACAGGGTAATCTACAGTTTAATTGACAACTATAACGCATGGGTGGAGGAAGACTCTGCAAATGCAGAAGATGCAATGTTTGCAGAACTGACACCTGTATCCAAATTCACTTTTCTCAAAGGGATGGTTTTCAGAAATAACAATCCTGCAGTATTTGGAGTACGTGTAGATGTTGGAACTCTGAAACACAAAATACCATTTATGAATATGGCTGGCAGAAAGGTAGGAAACATACACCAACTCCAGCTTGATAAAAAGACCGTGCCTTCAGCAAAGGCAGGAAACGAGGTTGCGTGTTCTGTTAAAGATGTTACAATTGGAAGACAAATTTTTGAGGAAGAAGTTTACTATACATTCCCACCATCACCTGAAGCAAAATTATTGCTCAATAAATTCATGCACAAGCTGAGTACTGAAGAACAAGTGGTTCTAAATGAGATAGTGAGAATTCAGCGAACGATAGAGCCCATCTATGCTTACTAGTTTGAATGTTTTTTACAAATCATGTGAATTCCAGGGGCGCCTACCGCCCCCATCATTTTATCTATTATTTGTCCTGACTTGAACATGATAAAAGTTGGAATTGACTGTACTGCATATTTCGTAGATATGTTTTGATTCTGATCAACATTGACTCTGGCAAATTTTACATTTGGATATGTCTTTGAGAGACTCTCAAATATCGGATGCATTGATTTGCATGGACCGCACCATTCTGCCCAAAAATCCACCAGTGTTGGCTTCTCCGCAGATACTGTTTGGTCAAAGTTAGACTCGTTCAAATCTATAATCCCAGGCTCAATTACGGGCGATGCTTTTGGTTTTAGCATCTCCTCCATCTTTCTTTGCATGATTTTAGCAATTTCTGGGTCTTCAGACAATGTGTATTTTTATTATGTTCTACTAAAAAATCTATGTTGACAAATCATCATCTGCTGTCTTGATGGGTATCGCTTCAAATCTTTTTGAATTACAAATTGGGCATCCGTCAATGTATTTTGTAAAACTGACTGAGGTGTATACAATTCCACATTCCCCACAAATTCTTAGATTTCTAGCTAGCTTGCCCATCCTTGATTATGGAAAAGTATTGTGATTAAAACTTAACTTTGAAAATTATTACCAGAATTGCCACCATGGCTTTTGTTTTATTTTTGTATGACCCTCAATCTCACAAACCTTGCCAACAAGTTCCGTTCCTTCTCCGCATTGACCATACTCTATTTCATCAAAAATCGTACATACGTCACCAATTAGCCTAGTTCCTTCTCCACACTGACCAAATTTTGGCTTTTTAATTTCTGGTTCATCTAACCCTACTGCTTGATAAATTGTAATCTCTGGATATGTCTCATCAAACCATTTCTTGTATGTTGCTTCTTTGTTGTATCTGTCAATGTAATATTGAGGATCTAAATTTGGATCAACAAACGGTGCTAATACTTTGGGCTCTTCCAATCCTACAGCCTCATAAATTGAAGAATACTCTGAATAGTTATCATCAAACCATTTCTTGTATGTTGGTTCTGTATTGTATCTGTTAACATAGCTCTGCGGATCTTTTGTCTCATCAACAAACGGTGCTAATACTTTGGGCTCTTCCAATCCTACAGCCTCATAAATTGAAGAATACTCTGAATAGTTATCATCAAACCATTTCTTGTATGTTGGTTCCGTGTTGTATCTGTCAACATAGCTCTGCGGATCTTTTGCCTCGTCAACAAATGATGCCAATCCATTTGGCTCTGTTGGTGTTGGCTCTGTTGGTGTTGGCTCTGTTGGTGTTGGCTCAGGCTCTTTTTCTGGGTCTTTTACTGGTTCGACATATGCTTGCCTTACCGTAATCGTTACGTTTTCTTTATCTTCTTGACCCCCACTGTTTACTATGACATCAAAATTATACATTACATCCTGAATATTCCCATGAGATTTTGATGGAGTCCAAACAAATTTCCCTGTACTTGAATCAATTGTAGCACCAGTCGGCTCATTCTTTAAACTAAATACTGAATCTTTAACTGAACTGTCGCTAAGACTAGCTGTGAATGTAACGGTCTTTTCAACTTCGACTGTTTTATCTGGGATTTCATTTAGTTGCAATACGAAATCAGGAACTTCAGATACTTTCTCCCCGTCAAATTCTAGAAGAATGCTAGTTCCATTCTCAATTTTATTCACAAATGCTGTTGCATTATAAGTTCCAATTGCAGAAAAAATATTTTTTACAGACTGTGGAATTGTCTCAAATTCTCCAACAGGATCAGAAAAACCACCAAGTAATTTTGATTTTCCGGTAGGATCTTTGACTGCTACATTTACTAATACGCTACCCTCATTTTCACTACCAAAAAATGATATCTTTTCATCAACCGTGTAGAAGTTTTTTCCAAGGGATACTTCTGTCACTTCAGCATTTGCAGGCACCACCATTAGAATTACAAGTGAAAATATCGAAAATAGTCCTAATTTTCTTTGCATAATGGTGAGTTTGCAGCCGAGTCTTTTAAAAAACGCGTATAACTTATTCTAGGGGATTGCGAATAATTATTCACAAACTTTACAAGTCGAGCAGAAATCGCATGTAAACCCCATTACCGTCTTGTCTTATCTCCATGTCGTAAAATGTGGGTGCCTTGATTTCCACTTTGAAATTGTGCCTTTTCACATCCAATGTTTCTCCATACGCGGTTGCGTTGATTTTGTATCCGCCTTCTTCTTCGATGTCAAATTCCAGTCTTTTGATTGCAAATCCCTCGGTAATGAGAATAAACGGTATTTCCTCCAGCCAGCTATACAAAAGATAGCGGATGTCTTTTCCGTTAGCGGAGAATTTCATCTGCCCTTTTTCATCTACTTTGTCTTGGTCTAGAGTTAAATTAATTTCTGCATCAGCTGCGACTGCAAATGCCTCTTTGAGGTCTTTTGCAGTAACTTCAATTATTGCATCAGTCGCATGATCTAAAAACTTGTAACTCATTTGAAAATTTGCACTCTATCTGATTATTAATTTAGATGATTTACTCTGCTTTCTCATCTAGTTGTATGATCCCAAACATGTTGCCTTCAGTGTCTGCACATTGTGCAAACCATCCAACTTTTAGAATTGCCATTTTTGGTATGATCAAATGTCCTCCATTCTCTGTGATTTTCTTTGCAAATTCATCTACCGATGGAACATTAATTGTATTTGACATTCCCATTTGACCTGGAATTCTTTTTGACATGCCTCCATCAATTCCTGGCTGCTCTGTCCCTGTCTTTGCCATCCAGTAGTCTACCGGTCCATCCCATTTCTCAAACTTCCAATCAAAGACCTTGCTGTAGAACTTTTGTGCTCTTTCTGGATTGTCAACCGGTATATCAAAATGGGAAATTCTTGGCATGAATTTTTCATCAAGACAAATTATTTAAAACTGATCTTTACCGTGACAAATTCACTATTTTAAAATTAGAAAACAATCCACCTTATTTTCATGAAGGCTACATGTTTTGATGGAAAAAATATGAAATATGATGAAAACTATCCTGATCCAAAACCTGGAGAGGTATTGGTCAGAGTAAGTTTGGCTGGAATATGTGGAACTGACCTGGAAATTTTAGACGGCTATATGGCATATGATGGAATTTTGGGCCACGAGTTTGTCGGAACAGTAGAAAAATCTGACAATCCTGGTTTGATTGGAAAGCGAGTTGTAGGTGAGATTAATGCCGGATGTGGGGTATGTGAATCCTGCAAAAGGGGGATGGATAGACATTGTCCAAACAGAACAGTTCTGGGAATTTTAAAACGAGATGGCGCATTTGCTGAATTTTTATCATTACCTGAAAAAAACCTGCATGTAATTCCTGACTCCATAACTGATGAACAGGCTGTATTTGTTGAACCGTTAGCTGCCGCATTTGAGATTAAAGAGCAGGTGTCATTGCAACCGCAATGGAGTGTTGCAGTAGTAGGTGATGGACGACTAGCCCAACTGATCATTCAAGTTTTAAAATTAACATGTCCTAATTTGACATGTTTTGGAAGACATCCGAGCAAACTTGTGAGTCTGGTGAATAGTGGAATAAAGATAAAAATTGGCATCGAACCATCTGACGAACAATCTTTTGACTTGGCAGTGGAGGCAACTGGGAGTAATTCTGGATTTGGAGATGCTATGAAATTGATCAAACCGCGAGGAACCGTTATACTGAAATCAACTATGGCGTCCAGGGAAAACCTAGACTTGACTCCAGCTGTAGTAAATGAAATTACGTTGATTGGATCCCGCTGTGGGCTATTCAAACCAGCAATAGATGCACTGGCATCAGGAATTGTCTCAGTTGACTCTATGATTGACTCTACTTTTCCGCTGGAGCAATTTTTAAAAGCCATTGAACATGCAAAAAAACCTGATACGCTGAAAGTATTTTTGAAACCATGACATTCCAAAACTTTAGGCACAAAATGTGCCTGTGAAAATACCTCGTAAGGTAATTTAGTAAGATTCCATTTTCAGAAGCAAATGGAACCGTTTGATTCTTTTCTGATACTGATTGCAGATTTTTTAGGGGATCATCTTTACGAAGGAATTTTCTTGGCAGCACTACTTGAAACCATAATTCCTCCAATTCCTACATTGGCAATATTTCCAACTGCTGGATTTCTAGCATCTCAGCAAGGTGTGACCCTGCTTGGCTTGATTCCAATGATCATTCTTGGCGGAATCGGCTCAACAATTGGAACATCCGCTATCTATCTGATTGCGCTAAAGCTTGGACGCATTGCCTTACTTCGTTATTTGAAATATGTCAAAGTAAATGAAAAAAAACTAGCGCGAGTGGAAGTTTGGTTTGAAAAATACGGTGACAAGGCGGTGTTTTTGGGAAGAATGGTTCCATTAATGAGGGAGATGATTTCAATTCCTGCTGGATTGCTTAAAATGAGAATTCTAAAATTTGTCACATACACTTTTGCAGGCTCTCTAGTTTGGTCTACTGTGACTATTTTGTCTGGATATTATTTCGGCGCAACAATTGGTCTTGGCACTGGTATGATCGCACCCTTGCCTTAAAGATCAAAAACTACCCAGTGTCTTCTGTTTCTTTTCTTCCCATATTAGCTCCCGCATACCCAACTGCATCCTCAAAGAGTTTGCAGTGGCAGGACCGAATCCTTCAAAGTGATTGTTTGCCATCACCATTGCCGTTGGGACGTCTTCGATTTCTTGGAGTCTTTGTGCCCAATTGGCAATTAATTTTCCTTTGTTTTTTGAAACTTTGCCAAAATCTGAATCTGGAATGGACCTGTCTCCAATCAATCTGACATAAAGATAGTCTGCTGTAATCGGCATTGGGTTGTTCACTCCTACCACATCGTTCCAAACAAGGCAGTGCTTGTTTTGTTTTAGATATGTGATTGCATCTTGTGAAAACCATGACTCATGTCTTCCTTCAATTGGATATAGAAAATCATCTGGCAGCAAATCAAAGAGTTCTCCTAGTCTTGGTTTTGCCTCCTCAAATGACAATGATGGAGGCAGCTGCAAAACAAGTGCCGAAACCTTTTCATGAATTGGAGATAATGATGCCAAAAACGAAAAGACTTCAGAATTTACTCTGTCTAATCTTTTTTCATGTGTAATTGCAGATGGAAATTTTGCTGTAAATCTAAAATGTCGCGGAGTGTCCTCATTCCATCGTCGCACGATTTCCTGTGCTGGAATTCTGTAAAATGTAGAATTTATCTCTGTGATTTCAAAAATCTGAGAATAATATTTGAGCCATTGGGAATTTTTTAGATTTCTAGGGTAAAATGAACCTGACCATCCTTGATAGCACCATCCTGTGCAGCCAACTTTGATATTCATAGTCTTTGCTGTAATTTTAAAATTTGAATTCTATTATACTTTGATAATTTTCTGGATTACGCAATAAATTCATCAGTTCGTATGACATTGTAAATTATTTTAAAATCAAATGGGAAACGAGGTGTGGTGGAAAACTAGACGAATTTTAGATACTTCTATCTCTTTCGTGTTTTCCTTTTCCTACCTGTCCGCTTACTCAAAGTTTCTCATCTGAATCTCAGCAGGTATGATAGCCCTCGTCATACACTCTAAGTAAAAATAAAATTTAAAGGGTTCTAGTATAATTCTTAAAATTCATTTAAATTTATCAAAAAATACGCACAAATTTACATGATCTTGCTAATCTACTTTATTATTCAACAACGCCTATAGACACTGAAGACAGAGTTTGGATATTCAAGCACAATATTCTATTGTCGTGTTACGTGCCAACGCATACTTGCTTGGCATTGTAAAGGATACCCGCAGAAAACTCTAGTCTTCTATTTTATTATTTTTTTAGCTTTTGCAAATACTGCTGACCACTGACTCCATGCAAGTCTGCCTGTATGTGTGTTTTGTTTTGACGGATGGTAAGATGTTAGAATTTCAAATCCGTCATAGGAAAATAATTTGTTGTGTCCAAACTTTTCCGGTTTTACTTTGTACAATTTACAAGTGGCATCATATGCAATTTTTCCAAGACACAAAATTGTTGTAATGTTTGCCAGAATTTCTTTTTCGTGCTCCAAATAATTGAAACAAGTCTCCATCTCTTCTCTTGTTGGTTTGTTATGCGGCGGTGCACATCTGACTGCTGCAGTAATATATGCATTGTGTAAAATCAATCCATCATTTACATCTTGACTGGTTGGGATGGACGCAATCAACCATTGATTTTTCTTTAAACTATTCCATTAAAGAATCACTATGCATTGAATCTATTTTGCATCTCAAACAGAAATATCTCTTCCTGGAACCAACTTGTTGATTTTTGGAACGTCATGAATTTCCAGTCCTTCTAAATATTCTAGCTCTTCTGAAACTAATTCTAAATCACCAAATGAGATCAAAATCCTGTCATTGTGTTTTATTTCATAAATATTTATGTTTGAATAGTGTTTTCCGTTTACCAAAAATGTCATAGAGTTATCCTTATCAGTGCAGTATTGGCTTGAACTCTCCTCATAACCTAACTTCATACACTCCGATGTTATCTTTAATCCAAATGACGCAAACAACATTTCTAATGGAACATCAGTTGCATGTTTGTGAACTAGGTATGGGTTATCATTTTCAAAATGTATGTACTTGCTTTGAATCTGAAACTGTGGATGCGAAAAGTCCAACATGTCTCCGTTTACAAATACTGCCAACGCTGCATGTGAATGCTCGCTGCCAAACTGTCCAACTCCATAGTGCTTTGCCATCTCCTCCTCCAGTGACTTGAAGGTAGTATTATCCAAAATCTGTGAATCGATCTCACTTTGATTTAGAAAATAATACGAAAATGCCACTGCAGCTACCAAAATAAAGGCTATTCCAAATATGGCGAGTGATCTGCCTTTTGATTTTGATTCGATTTCAAAATATGCAGAGTTGCTCTCATCAACTCTTCCTGGAAGGCTAAAATCCGAATTCTCTTTGGGTAAAACCTTCTCAGTCATGCAATACTCATAGTCATTTTATCGTATAAATTTCAATATCTTGAATTATCTGTATTCTCCGCCGCAATCACCAATTACATCAAAGAGATCGTTTGCTTTTGCAGTTATGCTGTTAATCGATGAAATGTCTTGCGAGTCTAATTTTAAATCAAATACTTTGGCATTGTCTTCCCTATGTTCTTCAATTCCTAGCCTTGCACCGACAATTACTCCTGCAACTTGCGGTCTATCTAAAACAAAACGTGTTGCAACATTTGCAATGCTGCAACTGTGTTTTTGTGATATGCCACTTAACACAGATAACATCTCCTGGAACAACTGCCATCCGCCCCATGCATCTATCATGTTTTTGTATTTTTGTAGACTGGATGTGGCCAAATTACCTCTGTGTGGCTCATCTACTCCTACATATTTCTCAGAGAAAAACCCTCCGAGCAAAGTTCCGTAGGATAGAATCTTCATTCCGTGCTTTGCAAAAAATGGAGCCATCAATCTGTCTGGTCTTTGGTCTAAAATGGAATACTGAACCTGGTTTGACACTAGATTATACCCGTGCTCTTTCATGATCTTTACTTTCTCTGTATCAAAGTTTGTCAGTCCTAGATGTTTGATTTTTCCTTTACTTTGTAACTTTGATAAATTATTTAGCGCATCAAGATAACTCGCATCATTGTAATCCCACCAGTGAAACTGCAGCAAATCAATACAGTCTGTTCTCATTTTTTTCAATGACTGATCGATATAGTGAGTCACTATGCTGTTGCTCATTGGACCTGGATTTGGAACAAACTTTGTTAGTGCTTGAAATTTTTTCTCTGGACCTATTTTCTCTCTAAACTCACCAATCAAAGATTCCGCAGGACCGTAAATGTCTGCCAAATCCCACGTTGTAAATCCTGAATCTTGATACTTTTCCATGTCACTAACTGCTAGTTCTGAATCAATCTGACCGTGACCCCCAGCAACTTGCCACATTCCGTTAAGAATTCTGCATATTTCCAGATCGTCTGCAAGAACAGCCTTCTCAATTGCCATGTATCAATACAATTTTTCTTTGGAATATAGTTTACTTGGCTAATATTGAGTGAAATATTCAGAGCTGTGGAATATTTTGGATCTGGTAAAAAGTGCGGAATTGTTTGCAAAGAGCAAACATGCAGGACAATTCGGAGCAGATGGAACTACACCTTATTCAAAACATCTGGATGCTGTTGTAAACAGACTCAAAAGTTTGGGTGTGATTGATGAGCAGATATTTTGTGCAGGGTGGCTTCATGACACAATAGAAAAAACTGAAACTACTTTTGATAATTTGTACGAGCAGTTTGAAAGCGAAATTGCAGTGCTGGTGTCATCTCTATCAAAAGACATGACACTGACTAGAAAAAAGAGAGAGCAAGCATATGTCATTCAACTCAGAGAATCATCATTCAGTGCAAAACTAATCAAACTTTGCGATATTTCTGCAAACCTGGGTGATCTGAAAAACTATGATGCATCAAAATCAAAGAAACTACGAATAGTAAAACAACTGAGAAATTATCTGAGTGTTATCAAAAATGATGTTGTTGGGAACAAAGACTATCCCTATACGCAGTCTCTTATAGAAAGTGCCAATGCAATTTTTGTAAAGTTTGGCCAGATGCCGATATCTGTTCAGGCAAAATCGTAAATTAGCCGCAAATCATTTCAAAAATCTTAAATCCGTAAATTTCCTAGTAAATTCATGAGTGAAACAGAGGATTTTGAAGTTCTAGACAAACTAAACAACAAGTATTTCACCGAGCTCGAGACTTCAGTTCCACATGTACAACAAACATTATTTGATTTACAAAATGAATGCTACAAGTCATGGAGAAACGCAATTACTGCAAATACTTCACTATGCAAAGAATTTCTAAATATCTCAGGATCAACATTCCCAAAGACTGCACAAGATCTAGTGGAAAATATGAGTGAGGAGGCTCTGAAATTCCGCTCTATGTGCAACAAACTTGTAATATCAAATATTGAATCGATAAAGAATGCCACGAAGGCATGGAATGACAATGCTGATACGTTTGTAGAATTGAACAGAAAAATAATGCACTATTGGCTATCTGTATTTTCTCCAAAAAGAAACTAGTCTAATAACACTACAGCGATTATTGCTACAATACTGACAATCATGGCAATTATTGCATACTTGCTTTTCTCACTCCATCCTTCTTTTACGGTTATTCTCATGATGTATGCTTCAAATTCTTTGTATTCATTTATGCCTATTGCTAGTTATCACAGAAATATCTAAATCACTACCATCCAACATCTAATCATCTTGGAACTACCACGCGGAATGAAAGACTTTGAAGGTGAAGAAAACGCAGACATTGAGCACGTCAGGTCTCATTTTAAGAAGTTGTCAAACTTGTACGGATTTTCATTCATGGATCCGTCTCCAATCGAGCTATTGTCAACACTAGAAACAAAGTCTGGCCCTGGAATTAGAGACGAAATTTATTATTTCAAAGACAAAGGGGAGAGAGAAGTAGCATTACGTTTTGACTTTACAATGGGGCTCACAAGGTATGCGACTGCCCAAAAATCAATGAAACTTCCGGCAAAAATCTCCGCATTTGGAGGAGTGTTTCGATATGATGAGCCACAAAAAGGAAGATACCGATACTTTCACCAATGGGATATCGAAATTTATGGCAAGGCTAGCCTTGAATCGGAAGCAGAAATCATAGAAATTACATCCAGATTATTTGATTCTCTATTACTCAAGAATATCACAATTGATGTCAATCACAGAAATCTTGTAGAGTCTTACATCAACAAAGTCTTTGATTCAAAAGATCCGGAACTGGTTGCTGATATTTTACGTGCAGTAGATAAGATTGCAAAAAAATCAAAGGAGCAAATCATGAAAGAATTTCAAGACAAGGGCTATGCAACAGAAAAACTGGAAAAAATTCTGGAATTCTCACAAATCAAAGGCTCTATTGCAGACGTAGAAAAAGCATTTGATGTTTCACAGCTAGAATCTTGGAATGAACTAAAACAATTAATCGACTCGCTAGAGAATAGGGGAGTTTCAAATGTCAGAATTAATTTTGGAATTGTTAGAGGATTGGACTACTATTCGGGTATAGTCTTTGAAGTATTTGATAAAAATTCTACTCTAGGCGCATTGGCAGGCGGTGGACGATATGACACCCTGACTAAAGCATTCAACAGGGAAGATATTGGTGCAACAGGAGTTGCAGGCGGGGTTGAAAGAATCATCCTGACAATGCAAGATCAAAAAATAATTTCTAAATTAAATCAAAACAGAGTTGCCGTGCTATACATAAACGAAGAAATGCAAAAAGTTGCTCATTCCATTACATCGCTGTTAAGACTAAACAACATTCCAACTGATATTGATTTGGCAGGACGTAACATGAAAAAACAAATGGATATTGCAACAAATGCTAAATTTGCAATAATTGTTGGACCGCAGGAATTAGAAAATGGAGATGTCATTCTCAAAGATATGGTGAATGGAACTGAAGGAACCATATCTTTAGAAAAGCTAACTGAAGATCCGAAATCTATTCTTAATTTAGAAATGCTCTAGTCAACATCATGATCTCAGGACCGCTCGTCATTGATCCTACAACCATGCAATGATTATTTACCAAAATTCCAGACGAGACATATGGAACGCCATTGTTTATGGAGCTCGGCTCAATTTTTACGCCTAGAAAATCAGATATTGTCTTCATTTCTTCCTCGTTTGCTTCTGGATGGATTGCAGCACCGGTCGCATTTGCTACTAGGACAACACCCGTCAGGTTGAACCCTGCAATCTTTTTCTGAAGTACCTCGACTCCCAAAACATCTGATATAGTTTGACAATCTTGTTTTGATAGCAGAGGGGATACAACCGCTCCTTTGTCATTGGCACAGATTACATTTCCAATTGCATTAAATTTGGTATCTAAAACTCCCACTTCCAAATCCGTTTCATCTTTTAGATAATCATATTCATTTTGATAAGCTGTATTTGGAAGCAATATTCCCTTATTGTTCATTACTGACAATGCACCAATTAATCTGGTATTTGCAATGGCGGTATTGTAAATTTCTATTTTTAGATATTCTGCAAGCTTGTCAGATTTGGTTTGAGCAAATCCCATTGGAACTAGACCTATACTGTCGTTGACTGCAACGTACACTCCAAGGTTTGGTCCTCTATACACATCATACTTGATAATATCCATATCCAGAGTATTGATCCTTGATCGTTATGAACGTAAGGAATTTTCCCTTCCTATTTGATCGATTCTTTACTTGTTTGCTCGTATCGGATCTATCTAGCTTTAAATAATAACTCCAAGAAAATTGTATCATGCCAATAGCAGAAAATTTTCCTGAAGGCCTAAAGCCAATTGGAAAAATTAACCTCGATGATGGAAATTTCCATATCATGTGGGGTCCAGGTAAAACAAAAAACACTGACGGCTCACAAGCTGAAGTGTTAGTAGATGCAGACGTTGTTGCAGCATATGCGGCAAGAGGCGAAGAGCAAGTTCCTCTTGGTGTCAGCGGTACGATGGTTGCAGTGGATTGGGATTCATGTGTTGCAGATGGTGCTTGCATTGAGGCTTGTCCTGTACAAGTCTTCCAATGGTACAGGACTGAAAAAGATATTCCGGCCAAAGATGTTGTTGGTCAAACTTTTGCAGGTACTGGAAAAGATGTAAAAGACGAACGCAAAGATCTTACAGATAAGGCAGATCCAATCAGAGAACACGATTGTATCTGGTGTATGGCATGCGTTTCAGTATGTCCACCGGCAGCTATCAAAGTTGACCAAGCAAATGTCGAAAAACATGAAAGCGCTGCAAAAACTTTGTAATCTAAAATATCTTGACCTAGAAATTTTTAATTTTTCTATTTATTTTTAAATTTAGTCCCGACTAATTTTATCTAGATTTAAATAATATTCTGAAATAATCAAACCATGGTAGATCTACAAATCCCTGAAGATTTTTGTCACAACGATGTAAAACCAAAAGGAAAAACAAGCCATTCAAATGGTGAAAATTTCCACTATATTTGGGGTGACGGAAGAACTGACGGTGCAGCCTTTTCAAACGAAGATGTGATAGCAGCCTACGAAGCAAGAGGAGAAAAACAAGTTCCTCTAGGAATTCATGGCACTTCTGTCGCAGTCGATTGGGATTCGTGTGTTGCAGCTGGCGCTTGCATGAGTGTATGTCCAGTTCAAACATTCGAATGGTTCAGAACCGAACAAGATATTCCAGCAAAAGATGTTATTGGAAAAACTTTTGACGGTACCGGTAAGACAGAACAAGACGAAAGATTAGATTATACAGACAAATCAATGCCAATCCGAGAACATGATTGCACTGTTTGTATGGCTTGTCAAGAAATCTGTCCAGAAGGAGCAATTCTTATCGAATCATCTAACCAAGAATGGCACGAGAAAGCAGCCGGAACTTACATACTAATGAAATCCGGATCTGAAAACCCTCACGCACACGATTAAAAAGAATTTTTTTCTTTTTTCTTATTTTTCTATTTTTTATCAACAGATTTTAACCACTGTTATCCAAGATTTTTTGCAGAGGTCGCCTAGCTCGGTAGGGCGCGGGCCTTGAGAGCCTGTGTGCGCAAGCATACGGGGGTTCAAATCCCTCTCTCTGCGTTTTAATTTTCTACTCTAGCTAGTTCTGCCAACATTGCAGATAGTTGAATTTCAGAATTTGCTCCAACTAGTATTCTGTAATCATACTTGGCAATTATTTCCAAAATGTCTGCCAATTTTTCATGTTTTGATTTGAACACTGCGGAGTTGATGTATTTTAGAAAATCCGATTCAGACATTCCATAAACTTTGATTAGCTCAATCATTTTTTCTCTGGCTTCTAGAACTTTTCCGGCAAGTGCAATTTTTAGAACTTCATCAACATCACTTGTTTTAGTCAATCCGGCTGAGGACTTTACATTCTCTTCTGTGATATCTCCAATACTGGCAGTTGCCTGCATTAGGTTGATTGCGTGTCTCAAATCACCTTCAGAATATTCATAAATTGCTTTGAGTCCCTTTTTCTCCGTCTTTACTTTCTCTTTTTTAGCAATCTCTTCCAATCTACCGATAACGTCTTCTTCAGGAACGGATGTGAACTTGAAGGTAGCACATCTGCTTTGAATCGGGTCTATGATTTTTGAAATATTGTTGGCAATGAAAATAAATCTGCAAATCTTTGCAGTATCTTCAATAATCCGTCTTAGAGCAGTCTGTGCATCGTTTGTCATCTCGTCTGCTTCATCTAAAATTATAATTTTGAATGGGACTTCATCCATCCCTGCAAATCTTGAGAACTTCTTTACTTTCTCTCTGACCATTCCAATCCCTCTCTCGTCAGATGCATTTAGCTCTAGGGTATAGTCTCTGGCATATTCTCCTAAAATTTGTCTTGCAACACACAGTGCTGTAGTAGTTTTTCCGACTCCTGCAGAACCTGAAAACATCAAGTGTGGCATATCTGTTGGATCTTTGATCAAAGCTTCCAAACTGCCAATAATTTCAGTTTGATTCACAATTTCAGAAAGTTTCATTGGTCGATACTTTTCTACCCACATTCCAGTTGCAGTCATGAGTATCAAAGACTAAATCCCACTAATAAATCCGAATTGGTTATTGTGTCATGCTACACCTTAAAATCAAATCTAACATAATTGCATGCGATCAGCCTGAAATTAATTAGGATCAATTGATCTCACTATATTGTTAAGAGAATTGATCGATCCGGTACTTGAGGGTCTAAATCAGAATAAGTGATCTCAAATGGAAATAGACAAAGTAGAAAAAGTGCATTCAATTGGATACCGCCTAAAGGATGCCAAATTTACGATTAATCAAGATTTCAAGTATAACGTTGCAGGTATGAAAATTGAGGGTACCCAAGGTGATACAAACAACATGCCTCAATGGATAGGGAAGATTCTCTCAGAGAATAAAATAGGAACGCTAATTTCCCCAGACATGATTACTCAATTAAAGCAGGCACTGTCCAAAGAAAAAATGGTTGGCGAATACCAAATCTCTACGCTTGATCCCCACTTTTACATCAGGCTAAAAGAATCCATGAAGGAATTAAACCGTGATGATTTTGATAAAGTTGAAAGCATGATGTTGGAATTATTCAGAATGAGAAGAGGCAAACTGGTAAAGATTGCAGATTCTATTAAACTAAATTCAGAACTATACAACAAGATAACTGTCGAAGAAAATATTTTCTATAAAACTATCCATGACAACAGTATAGAGTTTGAAAAACAGATAAGAGGAGAACAAAATGAGTAGCACTCAAACCAGTACGTTTACCGATTCTGCTTTATCCGATAAAGTAAAAGAGTTCCTAACTAGATTCAAGGACAGGGATGGCACATACAAGTATGTAGATGCAATCGACGAGATGATGCCAAAGAATGCAAAATACATCATCGTTGATTACAACGATTTGGTAGTAGAGCCACAAATTGAAGTGATATTTTCTAAAAATCCTGACAGGCTGTTTGATGCATTTGGAAGAGCAATCAAAGAAGCGCTACAAACAAGATTTCCAGAATATGCGGAAAAAATTAAAGACGAAGTTCGTGTAAGATTAATCAATTTCCCACTGGAGAGAAGTCTAAGACAAATCACCGCTGAAACCATTGGAAAGATTACAAGTGTTTCGGGAATGGTGGTAAGAGCATCCGAAGTAAAACCCCTTGCAAAAGAACTAGTCTTTACATGTCCTGATGAGCATCAAACAAAAGTAATTCAACTAAAGGGAATGGATGTTAAAATGCCTATAGTTTGTGATAATCCAAGTTGTAAAAACAGAGACTTTGAGTTAAATCCTGAAGCCAGCAAGTTTATTGATTTTCAGATACTTCGATTACAAGAACTACCAGAAGATCTGCCTCCAGGACAACTACCTCACTATGTTGATGTCACAATTAGGCAGGATTTAGTGGATAATGCGAGGCCTGGTGATAGAATTATCTTAACTGGTGTAGTGAGAGTGGAACAAGAATCCATTGCAGGCGTTCAGAGAGGACACAGTGGATTGTACAGGTTAAGAATTGAAGGTAACAATATAGAATTTTTGAGTGGGCGTGGTTCTAAGACTGACAGAAAAATTGGCAGGGAAGAGATTTCACCTGAGGAAGAAAAACTAATCAAGTCGCTTAGTCAAAGTTCTGATGTCTATCAAAGACTAATTGATTCATTCGCTCCCCATATCCAAGGCCAATCATTAATCAAAGAAGCTATTCTGTTGTTAATTGTCGGTTCAAACCAAAGATTACTTGGTGATGGAAGTAAGATTAGAGGAGACATTAACGTATTTCTGGTTGGAGATCCTGGTACCGCAAAATCTGAGATGCTAAAGTTTTGTGCAAGGATTGCACCGCGAGGTTTGTACACCTCTGGTAGGGGTTCTACAGCTGCAGGTCTTACAGCTGCTGTAGTTAGAGACAAGACGGGAATTATGATGCTAGAAGCTGGCGCAGTAGTATTGGGCGATCAAGGCCTAGTAAGTATAGACGAATTTGACAAGATGAAACCTGAGGACAGAAGTGCATTGCACGAAGTCATGGAACAGCAATCTGCCAGTATTGCAAAGGGTGGTATTGTAGCTACACTAAATGCGAGAACTTCAATTTTAGCTGCAGCAAATCCAATGTATGGAAAATATGATCCTTTCAAAAATATTACAGAAAATGTCAATTTGCCAATCCCATTACTTACAAGATTTGACTTGATCTTTGTAGTTAGAGATATCCCATCTAAAGAAAGAGATATCAAAATTGCAAAACACATTATTCAAAGAAATACATCGCAAGGTACAGACAAAAAATCTGTTATTGAAGTTGATTTACTAACAAAATATCTATCATATGCAAAACGTGGTGTACCGGAGTTGACACCAGAGGCTGAAGCCAAAATTCTTGACTACTATCTGCAGATGAGAAATGTAGAATCTGAAGAAATGATTACCGTCACTCCCAGACAATTAGAGGGAATTATCAGACTTTCAACTGCTAGAGCAAGATTGCTCATGAAAGACAAGGTAGAGGAAGAAGATGCTGAGCGTGCAATCTTTCTAATTCAGAGCATGTTACAAGATGCAGGAGTCGATGTCAACACTGGAAAGGTAGATCTTGGTGTGCTGCAAGGAAAACCGAGAAGTGAGGTCTCAAAGATGCAGTTGTTCATGGATGTTCTCAAAAGTTTAGAAGGTGACAACAAGGTCCCAGTAGAAGAGAGGACTTTTGTTCAAGAACTAGTAAAGAGTGAAAAATTCACAGAAGAAGATGCCAGAAACTATATCCGAAGAATGCTCAGGGAAGCATCTATTTATGAATCAAAACCCGGTCACTATAACCGAGTATGAATATAGATAAATTAAAACTTCCTGAATCTGCAATCGAATTTCTAAAATCACAAGGCTACACAAAATTATATCCTCCACAAGCTGATAGTGTAAAGTCTGGATTATTAGATGGAAAAAGCATTCTTGTATCTGCTCCTACTGCAAGTGGCAAAACTTTGATTGCAATGCTTGCAATAATGAGTTATTTATCTAACAACAAGGGCAAAGCAATCTATCTTAGCCCATTACGAGCGCTAGCAGCTGAAAAGTTTACAGAATTTAAAAAATTAGAAAAAGTTGCTTTAGGAAACAAAGTAAAGGTTGCAATATCTACTGGAGATTTTGAAAATATTGAAAAAAATCTAGAGAACAGTAATCTGTTAATTTTAACAAATGAAAAAATGGATTCTATCATTAGGCACAATGCTGAATGGGTTGATGAAATTGGATTGGTGATTTCTGATGAAGTTCATTTGATAGGAGATGAAAGTAGAGGTCCTACACTTGAAATGATTTTAACACAACTCAAACTATTGGAAACAAAGCCTCAGATTGTAGGTCTTAGTGCAACGATTACAAATTCTGATGAGATTGCAGATTGGCTTGAATGCACGCTAGTAAAAAATGACTGGAGACCTGTTCCATTATCTGAAGGAGTCTGTGATGGGGGAGAAGTAACAATGAGTGATGGGAAAACCTTTGAAGTTGAGCGTAGTTTGATGGGCACACCTATTGATTTAGGCGTCCAATCAGTAAAGCAGGGAGGCCAATCCCTAGTATTTGCAGAGACTAGAGCTCGCTCAAAGTCACTTGCGACAAAAGCAGCTGATGCAATCTTTCAGATGTTAGAAAAAAAAGAAATCTCTGAACTAGAAAAGACATCTAAAAAACTTCTATCAGAAAATGAGCATACTGAACTAGTAAAGACATTGGCATTACTAGTAAAAAAAGGGGTTGCATTTCATCATGCAGGATTAAATCAGAAATGCAGACAAACAATAGAAGATGAGTTCCGTAAAGGCACAATCAAATTATTATCGTCTACTCCTACACTAGCTGCAGGTGTCAATCTTCCTGCAAGACGAGTTGTAATATCTAATATCAACAGGTATAATGCAAAAGTTGGCGCAAACAGACCAATCAGTATTTTAGAATACAAACAACTTTGTGGAAGAGCTGGAAGACCACAATATGATGATTATGGAGAATCAATTATTGTTGGAAATGGAAATACAGAAGATCTAATTGAATATTATATTAATGGAGAACCTGAACCGATCATATCAAAAATAACTGATGACAAATCTTTACGAACTCATATTCTAAGTGTCATTGTTACACATCCAGGAATCAAGAAAGAAGATATTTTGGAATTCTTTTTGCAAACATTGGGTGGACTACAGACAAGAAAACCCACGATAAAATTTGCAATTGATATATCATTACGTTTTCTTTCCAGCAAATTTTTGATAATTAAAAAAGGTGAAAGATATGCTGCTACTGAATTTGGAAAAAAGACATCAATGCTATACATTGATCCACTTACTGCAACATATTTTAGAGATTCAATTGAAAATGTGTCTCAGAAAAGAAAACATACTTTTGGATTTCTACATTTGATTACAAACTGCGAAGAATTTTTCCCAAAATTCTCACTTCGGCAAAAAGACTATGAGACTGCCAGTTTGATGATTGAGAATAATTCCTCTCAACTGTTAGAGCCAATCTCAGAGTATGATTGCTCTAGAAGCCTTTTGGCTTTACAATCCTGGATTACTGAATCCACTGAATTATCTCTCTCTGATAGCCTCGGAATAGAGTCTGGAGACATGCATAGAATGACTGAAAATGCTAATTGGCTCTCATATTGTCTTAGGGAGATTTCAAAGCATGTGGAGAGGGTAGATTTGCTTGAAGAATTAGGCGATTTGAGAAATAGAGTGGTTTATGGAATTAGAGAGGAGTTGCTTGATTTAGTTAAAGTCAAGGGAATTGGAAGGGTCAGGGCACGAATTCTATTTAAACATGGAATAAAGACTCTGGATGATTTGAGGAAAATTCCTGTAAATAAATTAGCAGAGATTGATAAAATTGGTTCAACCATTGCGGATAACATAAAGGCAGAGTTACGAAAGGTTAGATAATTGATTGATTTACTTGCCCCAGCAATAATTTCATGCGTTGTTGCATTTGCAGTAGTGTTTGTAATGACTCCTCCACTAATCAAAATTTTAGAAAAGAGAAATTTTGCGGTAAAAGACGTGAACAAAAAAGAGAATGTTATGGTGGTTAGGCCTGGCGGTCCTGCAATTATTGCAGGAATTATTACATCAGAACTTGTCCTTTATGCGTTTTTCCAGATGAATGAAATTCTTGCAATACTCATTACAACATCTGCAGCATTTGCAATTGGATATGTCGATGATAGAAAAGTAATGGGTGGATGGTTTAAACCAGTTGCACTTGCAGTAGCTGCAATTCCGATAATTGCACTTGGGGCATATGACTCTGATCTTGCATTTCCATTATTTGGAACTGTACAAATTCCGGCATTGTATCTTGCATTAATCATATTCATGATACCAATCACCGGAAACACAATCAACTCTATTGATGTCCTAAATGGAGTTGCAAGTGGTTTTATGGTAATTGCCAGTTTTTCATTATCAATCTGTTTGTTTATTGTACAAAATTATGAGATTGCAATTGTCAGTTTACCGCTTGGTTTTGTCTCATTAGCATTTTACAAATACCATAAAATTCCAAGCAAAATTTTCCCTGGTGATTCTGGAGCATTAACATTTGGTTCAATGTATGGTGCAATTGCAATTGTAGGTGGCGTGGAGATTATTGCAGCAGTTGCTTTATTGCCAGCGGTAATCAACTCCTTTTTGTTCCTATCAAGCGTAAAACGTATTGTAGAGCACAGGCAAATTAAGGGAAAACCGGTAGAGCACACTGATGATTTTAGATTAAAGGCAACTGATGACAAAAAGGCACCTGTCACTTTGGTAAGGCTAATTCTTGCACGAGGGCCAATGTCCGAAAAACAAGTTGCTTTTGCAATTTTCAAATTAGCAATATTTTCAGGAATATTGGCAATAATTACTGCATTTATGATGGGAGTTTCGATTTGAAATCTGGTCTCTTTGGATTTTTGTTTGCAATGTGGGTTCTGATAATTATTGGAGGTGGAATTCTAGTTACGATTTTGGGACCAATTTCAATTTTTGGATTTGGTGAACTTGATTTGTTTATTACATCTGTAATCAAAGCTATCGTTGCACTAGTTTTAGTTGTAATTTGGATTTTTATTTTATTAAAGATAAAGAATTGGATTTTCAAAAAAGAATTAAAACTTTAACTTTCTTTCCACTGTCTTCGTTTTTTGTCATACTCTTCTCTGCTGTATCTGATTGAAGCTGGTGATCCAATAACAACTACATTTTCAGGAACATTTTTTGTTACAATTGCACCCATTGCAACAACACTATTTTTTCCTACAGTGACACCTGCTTTGATCACTGCACGTGCACCAATAATCGCATTATCTTCAATTGTAACCCCTATCATTTTGTCACACATTGGATAAGGATCATTTGTTAATACTACAGCTGGTCCTATGAACACATTTTTTCCAATTCTTGAAAGTGGTGGTATGTATGCCTGCCCTTCAATCTTTGTATTCTCACCAATCTTTACATCATAATCAATATGTGCAAGAGAACCAATTTTGACGTTATCTCCAATTTCTACATTGTCTCCAACATATGAAAAATGCCAAATTTGAACATTTTTTCCAATTGTTGCTTTTTCTGAAATAAAATTAGTAACCATTATCTCACAAGTGCCATGGGTTTGCCTTTGTAATAATTTTTTCAGGTAATTGATCCTTGAATTTTTTCAGAAATTCAATTTCCTGTTTTTTGTCTCGTAATTCATCAGGTAGCATGATTGGAATTTCCTCGATTATCGGATAGAATCTAGAACATTTTGGGCAAAATATTGCGCCTTCTGATACAACATTGTCTTTTTCCTTTATTTCAAATAACTCCAAAGGATGAGTTTTGTCAATTGGACATGCCAATATTTCCATCATTGTTTTCTTCATTTTAGATCCAGATAGATGGGGATGCCTTTCTGACTAGATAAAAGTGCAGCTTCGGCAATTTTTGTAACATTGACGGCTTCTTGTGCTTTTACAACCTGTTCGTTCTTACCCTCAATTGCTCCAAGAAAACTTTGAATTTCTAATAATAGTGGCTCTTGTTTTTCATTTTGAACCGTTTCGGTTTCTTCATCTTTTTCTATAATGATTTCCTGAGTGATAAAATCTGATGAAATTATCGCTTCTGTGCATACTGCATTAAATTTTCTTACTTTTTTTGGTGTAATCCAGTTTGACGAAATAATCGCAACTTTGTCATTTTTATATCCTAACATTATGCTTGCAAAATCCTCATGTTCATGTTTTATCTTTCCTGCTCTTGCAAACACCACCTGTGGCATATCATCAAACAGCCAATTGGCAGTATCAATATCGTGAACTGATGTATCGTAAATTATTCCAACATCTTTGATGTGAAGGGGCATTCTATTTTCTCTGTGAAATTCAAGCATAACCAAATCTCCATATTTTTTCTCCTTGACCATTTTTTTTACTACGCCAACTGCGGGATTGAATCTTTCAATGTATCCGCAAGTCAGAATTACTTTATTTTTTTCTGCCAGTTTTGCAAGATCTTGCCCGTCTTCAGACTTGTATGTCATTGGTTTTTCTACAAAGACATGTTTTTTTGCATCTAGTAATTTTTTTGCAATTGCAGCGTGAGTTGATGTAGGTGTTACAACAAAAGCACCATCGAATTTTTCTGCAGCTAGTAATTCATCTAATGATGTGTAGTGGTTAACAGAATATTTTTTGCCATACTCCTTGCTTTTTTGGGAATCTGCATCACATACAGCAACTAGAACCCCTAATTGTGACAAAATTCTTGTATGATTCTTGCCCCATCCGCCAGTTCCAATTTGCACAATTTTCATCTAATATACCTCAGTCAGCCAATGAGAATAATCTTCATTTTTGTTCATTACTATCTCATTGTACACTTCCATCATCTTTTTTGTAATGTCTCCTGGTTTACCGTTTCCTATTTGCTTTGAATCCATCTCTATGATTGGTGTGATCTCAGCTGCAGTTCCTGTCAGGAAAATTTCTTCAGATATGATTAATTCACTTCTTGTAATATCTCGCTCAATCATATCTATATCCAAATCCTTTGCAATTTTGATTATTGAATCACGTGTAATCCCCTCTAATGCTGATGATGCAAGTGATGGAGTTACCATCTGGCCGTTTCTTACAATGAAGATGTTCTCACCTGGTGCTTCACTGACATTTCCATTATGATCAAGCAAAATTGCTTCGTCTACCCCGTTTCGTTTTGCTTCCTGAGTGGCAATAATTGAATTTAGATAATTCCCTCCCATTTTTGCTTGTGGTGGCGTTGACATGTCTGAGAATTTCCTCCAGGATACAACACCTGCAGTTATTCCATTTTTGTTAAACAAATCTCCAAATGGAAATGTAAAGATTGCAACATTGGTTGGTGCTTTTTCTGTTACATGAAGATTAATCCCATAGTCTCCTACAAAATAAAATGGCCTGATGTAACAGGATTTTTTTATTTTATTTTTTTTGCAAATTCCAATGATTGCATTGGTGATCTCATCATCTGAAAAATTAAGTGAGATATTGTAAAATTGTCCTGATCTTCTAAATCTTTTCACATGTTCATCTAGTCTAAACACATGGAGATTTTCTCCATTCCAATACGCTCTAATCCCTTCAAAGACAGACGTTCCATAATGAATTGCATGTGTTGTAATTGGAACTTGTGCCTTTTCTGTTGGAACGTACTTTCCATCAAACCAAACATATTTTGAAAGGGGAAGTGCCATGGGAAATTTTTACTGTGTGCGTATTAATCTCTATTTATTTTGAATAACCTTCTTTGGGAAATTTCATTCCTACAATTCTAGTAGTTTGATCTTCTTCGTTTGCGTATTTTTCAACTGTTTCCCACTCATCTTCAATAATTTTGACTATGCTTTCTGGAACATCCTCCTTCCATGAGGATTTCTTTTCATGAACTGCATCATACAATTTTTCTTTTACAGATGTGGCAGAAAGTGTTTTTCTTTCACCAATTTTTGGTCTTAACATATACATTTTCAACATGTATCCCTCAGCTTTATCTCCAGTATATGAGAAATAATCCCCTTTTACTCCGTCAAGGATCTGCCTTCTTAATTTCCACGATTTTCGTCTAACTAATGGGGGCAGGTATTTTTTAAATGGAGAATAAAATGCGTAATCGTCAGTAATTTGAATTGAATCCCCGAAAATAGACTCAAGCATTTTCTTCCTAGTTTCGAAATTAAATGGAAAGCTTTTGCTGTTTATTTCCCTATTTTCATCTTTGAAGACAACTGGCATTACTTTGACAATGTCTGCTTGTTTTTTTAATTCTGTAATGATTTCTACATGGGCGTTTGTCACCGGATTTAGATGTGCAAGATAAAGTGCAGTAATCATTACATCCCCTAAATAATTCTCATATTTCAATGATTGATATTTTAAAAAATTCTAACCGTATGATTCGTATTTAACTTCAAAACTTCCATCCTCACGTTTGTCGTGTTCAGTGATGAAGCCTTTTGGTTTTAAGAAGTCCATTACACCATCAATAGTTCCTTGCCAACCGCAGACATAGAACATTGTATTTTCTTTAGTAATTTTATCTCCGATTAATTCTTCTAACGGCGAAAGCCCGTTATCTCTAGATCTTAGGAATGTTTCAACCCTGCCAACTTGACCTGCCCATGATCTGTTAAACCATTCTTGAGGTCTACTGATTGCACCTCTGTATCTAAAGTTCCATTCCTCTTTACCTCTAGCAATACTCTCATTTTCAAGATTAGTTAGCAAGTCCTTGTAACTTAACTCATCAACATAACTTGCGCCCTGCAATACAATGATTTCGCGTTTATCACCGGTGTCATGAAAATGCTGTGCAAAGCTCACAAATGGTGCAAGACCTGTTCCCCCACCGATACATACAATTCGGCGATTATCTTTTTCTCCATTTGGTAATTCTTCATTAATTAGTAAAGCCCTGCCTGTTGGTTTTAACCAAAGAATTTCGTCTCCTTCTTTCACATTAAATATTTGAGTAGTCAATCTACCTGGAAGTGGCTTTCTAACCCATCTGATTACCAACTCGATATAATCTCTATTTTCTGGATGAGATGCAATTGAATATGCCCGTCTAACAATTTTTCCATTTTCTACAGGATTTGGTAATCCCAATGTGATAAATTGACCTGCTTGATATTCTGGAACTGGACCGTCTTTTGGAACTATTCTTAAAATTACAAGATCCTCTTTCAATAATTGAACAAAAGTGACGGTTGCTTTGTTATCTACGACCATAACGATTCAATCAACATTTGCAAGGTTAAATATATTGTGTTAATTTCATAACCCTAATTTTCCATTAACCGCTAAACGTTAATAACCAATTTGAAAAACATATTTCGATCAGATTTCTGATTATTGGGCCGGTCGTCTAGTCCGGTAGGATAGGTGCATGGCATGCATCGGATCGAGGGTTCAAATCCCTTCCGGTCCATTTATTTTTTTTATTGATGAAATCATTTTTTCTACCTCATGATCATTTTCTTTAAAAACCTCCTTGATTTTTTCCTCTGAAATGACGATCTTCAAATCAATTATTCCTTGCAATGCGCTTTTTTTTACTTCTATGTTGGGATCTGACAACGCTTTGAGAAAAATCCCTTTAGCTTCTTGAGCCTTTAGGTGTCCTAATGCACCAAGTGCGCATGATCTGACCATGTAATGCTCGTCTTTTACAAGTTTGATTATTGCAGGAATGGCTGATGTGTCATTTCTGTTTGCCAATACTAGTGATACAAAGCCCCTGATGTTTTTACTGGCGGCATTCAAATTGCTAATTAAAAAATTTGAAATCTTATTTTTATTTAATAAAAGTGAACTAAACGCCTCCCCTCTAACTTCGACATCATCATCGTCTAATTTTGAAATTATTTTTTCTAAAATTTCTGGATCGTCTATATTGTCCAAAGTCTCCAAAATTCTGATTTTTTCATTATTGCTCCCAAATTCTAAAATTTTTAAAATATTTTCCAAGTTCTGACCAAATTCCTCATTTCTATTTAATAACGGTTCAATATTTTCAATTTTTTTCCATTTAATTTGAAAATATCCTTTTAGCTTTAAATTATCCTTAAATACCAAATTTTACATGTCAAATGAAACCCACGACACCGTATTCATTGGTAAAAAACCATTGATGGCATATGTAACATCAGCGCTAATTCAATTGGCTAACGTACCAAGCGTCAACATCAAAGCTAGAGGACTCAGCATAGGTCGTGCTGTCGATGTAGCCCAAATCATTGCAAGAAAGACAGAAAATGCAGGCTACACTATCGGAGAAATCAAAATTGACTCAGAATTATTAGAGTCACAAGACGGTAGATCTAGAAACGTTTCAACAATAGAAATTGAAATAAAGAGAAGCACAAACTAGTGCCCTTTACTTGAATTTTTTTATTTTCTTTTTGATTTTTCGTACTTTTTCTCCATTTTTCTAAACTTTGGAAGCTCAACCAAGTCGTTAAACTGATCAAAATTTACGACTTTTTGTTTGTACTTTGCAGTGTTACCTGTCTTCTTTAGTTCGGTTAGGATATTCATTGTTGCAAATGTGTTTGCATACAATACGGATAATGGGTACAGGATGATGTTAAATCCAATTTTACTCAATGTCTCGGCTGAACTCAATGGAGTTGCTCCGCCTTCAATCATGTTTGCAACCAGTGGTGCATTGATCTCTTTTCCTATTTTTTTCATTTCATCAATTGATCTTGGTGCCTCGACAAAAACTGCATCTGCACCTGTTTTCCTGTTTTGTTTTCCACGTTCAATTGCCTCGTCTAATCCCTCGGTTGCCCTTGCATCTGTTCTTGCAACAATGATGAAATCTTTATTCTCTCTTGCATCAATTGCTGCAGATAACTTCTCCGTGTATTCCTCTTGGGAAATTACTTCTTTTCCTTGCATGTGGCCGCATCGTTTAGGCCATTTCTGGTCTTCTAAGAACATGCCTGATGCCCCTGCTGATTCCAATTCCTTTACCAATTTCCAAACACTTAGTGCATTTCCGTACCCTGTATCCGAATCGACAATTACTGGCACTGTCACTGCCCTGCAAATCCTTCTAGCGTTATCTACAGTTTCCGCAGCTCCGATAAATCCATAATCCGGCATTCCAAATAATGTGGCAGATGTGCCATACCCTGTTTGAAACATTGCATCAAATCCTACTTTTTGAGCAATTTTTGCACCTAGTGCGTCATAAACACCTGGAATCACAAGTGGCTTTTTTGATTTTAACATGCCTTTGAAATTTTTCATAATTGTACTCGTTTTCTGAATTATTTATGATTTTAACCGTCTGAAAATTTATGAACGTTGAATTTATTCTGAATTAAAATGATCTGTGGCTACTCGATCTTAATTTCTTTGCCTTTTTTCTTCACTTCTTTTTCTTGAACTTTTTTTAGTTCAGATTCTAGGAATTGCTTGTATTTGTCGGTCTCCTCACCTGTCATATTGGCAAAGTTAGAACTTAGAATAGACCCCATTGCAGCAATCTTTTCTAATAGATCTAATGCGACAAACCTTCCGACATTTCCTAACCTGAACAAAACCTCTAATTGCTTTTTGACGATGTCATTCACTTTGTCTACATCGGCTGCCGTGTCATTTCCTTTCTTTGTTAGTTGATATTTTCCATCTTTGGTCTCTTCAATCAACCCTTCGTCTAGCAATCTGCCTAACAACGGATAAATCAATCCAGGTGAAGGTTTCCAAATTCCGTTACTCTGCTCAACTGCATAATTGATGATCTCTTTTCCTGTATGTGGTGTTTTTTTCAATAATTCTAAAATGAAGTATCTTGAAAATCCTCTGGGGACTGAGCTGCCTACCCTCTGGAACCACTCTGAAATCATCACTAGTAATATCGCTAGCGATATATTTTAGTATTTTGGATCATGCCTACAATTACTACATATTTATCTCACCTAAAGCAAGTTTGACTGAAAAATGGTAGATTCAATAGAATTTGACTTGATCATTTGTGGTTCAGGCTTGGCAGGTTTGCGTGCTGCAATTGCTGCCGCCAAAAAAGGCCCTCATCTCAAAATTGGGGTTGTGTCCAAAGTTCAAGTTATGCGTTCTCATTCTGTTTCAGCAGAAGGTGGAACTGCAGCAGTTCTTTTTGAAGACGAGGGTGATACAATTGAATCGCACATCTATGATACAGTCAAGGGAAGCGATTTTCTTGCAGATCAAGATGTTGCTGAAAGAATGTGTGTTGAAATGCCGCAAGAAATCCATCAATTAGATCATTGGGGGATGCCGTGGTCCAGACGACCTGATGGAAGAATTGATCAACGGAACTTTGGTGGTTACAGTTTTCCTAGGGCGACATATGCGTCAGATAAAGTTGGCTTCTTTGAAATGCAAACTTTGTATGACACATGCCAAAAATTTGAAAATATTGAATATCTAAACGAATGGTTTGTTACATCGATTATCCATGACGGAAAACGATTCATGGGTGTTACTGCAATTGAATTGGGTTCTGGCACATTTTACACAATCAAAGGAAAAGCTCTCATCATTGCAACTGGCGGTGCAGGAAGATTGTACAGCTTTTCTACTTATGCTCTTTCTTCTACCCCTGATGGTTTGGATATGGGATTACGTGCCGGTATGGCACTCAAAGATATGGAATTTGTCCAATTCCATCCGACTGGAATTTTGCCATCTGGAATTCTAATCACTGAAGGCGCAAGAGGCGAAGGCGGTTATCTTCTTAACAACAAAGGTGAACGATTTATGAAAACATATGCGGCCGGCAAGATGGAATTAGCTCCACGAGATATTGTATCAAGATCAATTATGACCGAAATTGAGGAAGGCAGAGGATTCAAACATGAAACCGGTGTAGATTGCATGAAACTTGATTTAAGGCATCTTGGTGATGAAAAAATTAAAGAGAAATTAGGCGGTATTAGAGAAATATCCATCAAGTTTTCAGGTCAAGATCCTGCGAAGGATTTGCTTGACATTAGACCTGTCTGCCACTACATGATGGGTGGACTCCATACTGATATTGACGGTGCAACTGAAATTCAGGGAGTTTGGGCTGCTGGCGAGGCTGCATGCAATAGCGTTCATGGCTCCAATCGTTTAGGCGCAAATTCAACCTCTGAATGTATTGTTTGGGGGAAAATTACAGGTGAACTGGCAATTGACTATATCCAAAATAACACATTTACAAATCCGTGGCCTCACCATCTGGTGGCATCTGAAGAAAAAAGAATCTATGATGGAATCTTTAGAGGCAATGGCGATGTTAATCCGTATGAAATTAGGCAACAACTCACCGATACGATGAATGATAAAGCATATGTTTACAAAAATGAAACCGATCTAATTGAAGGTCTTAAAACAATCCGAGATCTGAAGAAACAGACTTGGAAACATGTTGATGATAAAGCAAAAGAGTACAATACTAATTTTGCAAATGTGATGGAACTTGACTCTATGTTTAGAGTGGCAGAGATTGTTTTACTTGGTGCAATTAACAGAAAAGAATCTCGCGGGGCCCATTCACGAACCGATTACCCAAAACGTGACGATGTCAACTTTTTACACCACACACTTGCTTACTATGATCCAAACGAACCAATAATGAAAACACATCCTGTCACAATTACCAGGTACCAGCCGGTGGAGAGGAAATACTAGATGCCACAAGATGAACACAAAGAAGGCATTGGAGGAATGATGAATCCTACCAGATACGGAATTGAACGTGTAGCATATTTGCTAATGCGATTAAGCGGATTGGGATTACTGGCATATTTTGTAGCTCATATTTATGAAACAAGCAATATTTTAAGAGGGCAAGTCGGCTGGAATGAATTTCTTGAATTAACTCAAACTACAGAAGGACATCTATTTTTAGCAATTGTAATTGCAATGTGCGTATTTCATACTGTGAATGGAATTCGAGTCATGCTGGGCCATGGAGGAGTCGGTGTAGGAAAACCTGCAAGACCCGACTATCCCTATGATCCAGCATCACAAAATTACAGGCATAAAATAGGAATTTATTCTTCGATAGTTCTTGCAGCAGTTGCAGCGATGTATGGTTTAGCGGTAATGTTTGGTGAATGATATGAGAGAAAGCACAATTATGAAAATTCACTATGGCACTGCTTTGGCAGCCGTGGCTTTAGTGGCAGTTCACATTTTGATGCGACTTACTCAGAATTTTGCTGAATCTTTGGAATACGAAAGCGTACTTGCAAACTACAAATTCATTCCGTACGCTATTATGTTGGAGCTAATTCTAATCTTGCTCGCTGTTCACGGATTTAATGGGCTTCGAGTCATATTGATAGAATTGAAACAGGGCAGAATTTATGAAAAAGCCGTCTCTTACGGTTGCCTTGCTGCAATGATTGGATTAATAGCATATGGCTCAAGAACAATTATTATGACTAACATGGGGCTGGTATAGAAATGGCACAAGTATCTAGCACCTCAAACGAACAATCTTCAACAGCAAAATCCATCACTCTTAAAATTTCAAGATATAATCCAGAACATGACGAGTCTAGTCAATTCATGGAATTTAATGTCAAATACGAAAAATGGACTACTGTTCTAGAGGCAATTCTTGATGTCAAAAAACATTTTGATCATTCTGTCGCAGTTCGCTATTCTTGCAGACAAGCTACATGTGGCTCATGTGGGATGATAATCAATGGAAAACCAAGATTGGCCTGTTTTACAAAAATTAGTGAATTGGATTCTGATGTTGTCACTGTTGAACCCATGAATAATTTCCCAGTAATTCGTGATTTAGCTGTAAAGTTTGAAAAACTATTTGATTCTCATCAAAAAATCAAACCGTATCTAATTCGAGATGACACCGAATTAGTCTCTGATGAAAAAGAATTCTTGCAAACTCCTGAAGAAGTAGAACAATACATCCAATTTGCAAATTGTATCAAATGTGGTTTATGCAATTCTGCATGTCCTACAATGGCCACCGATTCATCTTTTGTTGGCCCTCAAGCATTAGCTCAAGCATATCGATACGTTGCTGATAGTAGAGATAAAGGCAAAGATTCTAGATTGAAAATAATTGATGACTCGCACGGAATCTGGAGATGTCATTTTGCTGGCTCTTGCAGTCAGGTATGTCCTAAAGGAGTTGATCCTGCAATGGGAATTCAATTGCTTCGAGGCTATATGCTGGGTTTTAGAAGTTAACCTAATTTTTTAGGATTTGGACTGTTATTCACTTGATTGTTGATCTGTTCTGCCATGAAGTGATTTGAGACGTTTACTTTAACGTCATTTACTCCGTCCACTTTCAAAAGATTATCGTGAACATCTTGACAAATCTTAAAACCGAACACTGCTGGGCAGAATGGACTGGTAAGGTGCAAATCAACTTTGACATTGCTGTCGTTGATATCAACTTCATCAATTAATTCAAGTTCTACAATTGATGTGTTGATTTCTGGATCTACAATCTTTGATAGCTCATCAAATATTTTCACTCGCATCAGTTTGATATCTTGGCTCATGTCGAGAAAACCATCGATGCTATATATAACCATTTTAGAACCTTAGGTAATGTATCGTTCTCGTCTTGGTACTGATTTGAGTGATATTACTTTAGATTACGTTTCATCAATTAATGACGATTCTGAAATTGCCCTTTATGATATTCTTGGAAGCCAAGCTCACGCTTTGATGTTATTTCAAAATAATATCATAACAAATAACGACGCAAAAAAAATCTTGTCTGCTTTAGAGAACTTAAAAAATGAAAAATTTGATGTCTCATCAGGCGCAGAAGACATCCACGAGTTGATTGAAGCGTTGGTGATAAAAAAAGCTGGAATGGCTAGTGGAGGAAAAATGCATACGGCCAGATCTCGAAACGATCAGGTTGTTTTAGATATTCGAATGAAGATTAGGGATGACATTAACATCATCTGTAATTGCCTCTTAGATGCCATTGAAGCCCTTGTATCTGTGGCTAAAAACCATCAAAAAACAATCATGCCGTTGTATACCCATCTTCAGCAAGCACAAGCAGGCCTGTTTTCTCATTATCTTTTAGCACAAGCTGACGCTTTGACCCGAGATTTTGAAAGATTGTTTGGAACGTTTGAGCGGATAAACCAAAGTCCGCTCGGTGCAGGACCTGTTGGCGGAACAAGTATTCCTATTGATAGACATAGCACTGCAAAGATGCTCGGCTTTGACGGCCTTGTTGAAAATTCACTTGATGCAACAAGCACGCGAGATTTTGTGGCAGAATATGTCGCAATGATTTCTATTTTGATGACTAATCTTAGTAGAATTTCTGAAGATTTCGTTATCTGGTCTACTTCTGAATTTTCATTTATTGAACTTTCAGACGAATTTACGTCCCCTTCTAGTGTGATGCCACAAAAAAAGAATCCTGATATTTTAGAATTAACACGAGGTAAAACGGCAGAAGTCATTGGAAATTTAACTGCAATTTTAACAACTGTTAAAGGATTGGCATCTGGATATGGCAGAGATCTACAACAAATCAAATCATCCATCTGGTCTACATCAAAAATTTCTATCAGTGCATTATTGATTTTAAAATCAATTCTTCTAACTTTGAAAGTAAATGAAAAACAAATGAAAAAAGTAACAGAATCAAGTAATCTTATCGCACTGGATATTGCTGAAAAATTAGTCCAAGAAGGAATTCCGTTTAGAGTGACTCATAAAATTTCAGGAACTTTGGTTCAACTTGCGCATAATTCAAAAAAACCAATTTCAAAATTGACATTGTCTGAAATTAAAAAATCTGTATCTGACACCAAAGTTGATCCTGAAATTGTCTCAAAAATCATATCCTCTACTACCGTTGTTTCCTCGCTGAAAGATAGGAAGTCCTTTGGTTCTTCAGGGTATGATGAACAAAAAAGAATGATTTCTGACAGAACTGAGAAAATCAATCAGTATAGATCCGATGTATTGCAAAGAGAAAATAAAATCAGTTCGGCAATTGACGATTTGACAAAGCAAGTTAATGAAATAATCCATGAATAATGAATGGGGAGCGGGTCTAGAGGGATTCGGACCCTCGACAACCGGATTAAAAGTCCGGTGCGCTACCTGGCTGCGCCATAGACCCTCGTAAAAAATGCATCAATTGTATAATTTAGTCTTTTACAAAAGATTTAGTTGTGTCAGAAACTTTTAATCTGGCAATTTGACTCCAATAACTTGTGCCCTTGTAGTATAGCCCGGTCTAGAATTCGACCCTGTCACGGTTGAGACGCGTGTTCAAATCCCGCCGAGGGCGCCATTATTTCTATTTTCAACATTTTGCATTCAATTTTACCGATCGGAATTTCATCTGAATGAACAATTATTGAAAAAGGATTTTCAAATGATTGATGCCACAAGAATATTAAAATTCAGGCAATTTTAGTAAAATTTGTTGTCTGAAGAGAAAAAAGAATCTGAAGTAAAAGTAAAATCCACTGAAGATTCTTTATCTGAAAATACTACATCTAAAACCGCAAAACCTGAATCTAAAGCCGCAGACGAATCTAAAATAACAGAAGCTGCAATAGCTAAAGCAGAAGCTGCAGCTAAAGCAGTTGAAGAAGCAGAAAATGCAGTTAAAGAAGCACTTGCAAAAGTAGAATCAGTAAGAGCAGATGCAGAGGCAGCAGCTGAAGAAGAATACAAAGCAATTGCAGCTGAGGCAAAAGCAGACGCTGCAGCAAAATCAGTTTACACCTTTCAGAGAAAAGGTGAAGAAATTTTTAGACGTGAGATGGGCGAACCAGAATTCTTTTTAGATAAAAAAGATAGGTTCCCTAGACCTATTCTTTCTGCTGAACAACAAGAATCTCTGACAAGATTAGCTGAGATTCCACGTGATCAAACTCCTGCATATGTACCCGAGCATGTTCTTAGCCCAGAATTTGGCGGAGTTTCAAATTATGAACGTGGAGTTGATTCCTTTTTGGAGGAAACTAAACAAAAGCTGAAACAATTAAAAAATAACCCTGATGCCACTGCAAAAGAAATTGGGGCTACGGAGAACGAGATAATTTATTTGGAATCTTTACATGAAAATTTCTATATCGGAATGAACGTTTTTAGAACCGCCAAAGGTGGTCGGGACAGGATTAAAGCATAACAGGTGCATGGTTTGGGCCAAGTATCTTTTGATGTAGTGAATGCGCGTGTAACTTTCAAAAATGTTCCGATACATGCAATATCAAAATTTTCCTTCAAAGACATACCTGCAGCTTGTGCAGAATTTAAAAAAATTCCAGGTGTTCAGGAATGTATTATTATTCAAACTGCCACTCGAGTAGAAATATTTACAGTAAGCAATGTTGAAACCGATGATTCCCCTGATGCAAGAAGAGCAGAAGGTAAAGCACTTGTGTTAAATCAGGTTAAAGATACCTGGGTAACTTTGTCATCATTAGAGCAAATTGATATTGATCATTTTGATCAAACACTTGAAGTTTACAAAGGCGATGATGTCTATTTGCATCTGTTAAGATTGGCATCTGGCCTGGATTCTTTAGTTGTTGGATGGCAAAGTGTTTTTGATGATATTGTAAAATCTTTGGCAACAGCAAAGATTGCAGGCACGTCTGGCAGTATTCTAAATAAATTATTTGACAGTGTTATTCGATTGGCTATCAGAATGAGAGATACTACAGGAATATCAAAAGATGTTGTTTCACTGGGTGATGTTGCAGTAAATCTAGTCGATGAAAAAACGGGGCTTGATTCTAAGAAAAAAGTACTGATAATTGGGACAGGTGAGCATGCAGCAATGCTTGCAAAAACTTTGAAGAAAAAAGATATTGATTTTGATGTGACCAGTAGAAGCTTAGAGCGGGCAGATGGATTTACAACAACTCTTGGTGGAACACCTGTTGATTTTAACGATGTTCTGGCAGGATTTGATAAATATGACATTGTTTTTGTTGCAACTACCTGTGACTATTTCTTAATCACATATGACAGAATACGATTAGTTATGGAAGAAAAGAAAAAAGGAACACTCGTTCTGGATTTGTCTGATCCTAGAGCTGTTGATGAGGGGATTACAGCACTTCCTGGAATCAAACTGTTGTTTAGAGATCAGATTGCAGAAATTTATGACGAAAGTGTAAAATCTAGAGTTGGCATTGTTCCGGCAGTAGAAAAAATTATAGACAAAGAACTTCCAGTTCTATCTGCTAGAATGAAAAGACTGGATGCTTAATTTTTGTTATATCCCTTGTTTTCTTAAGAGAAACTGCATAACAGCTTCTTTGGAATAATCTATTCCGTGTTCATCATCTGTATGCTTTCTAAAATCACCAATAACTGTCTCCATTTCACCTTCAACTACAAAATCACATTCAAACCCATAATCATTACACTTGAGTTTTGCCATACTCTACAGGAAAATTATCAATATAAAAGTCACATGTATGTTATTCTTAAGTTAAATCTGTCTTGAATCTAAAAATTGAGAATTAGTATTTATCAATTATTTATCCGTATGATTCAAACTTGATGCCAAAACTTCCATCAGACTTTTTTTCATGCTCTGTAACGAATCCTTTAGGACCTAAGTATTCAATCACTCCATCAATTGTTCCTTGATATCCACAAATGTAGATGATGGTATTTTCTGGAGTTAATTGTTCACCTACCATTTCTTCTACAGGCGATAATCCTGATTTTTTATCAGGCTTGAAGAATGATTCCACTCTGCCTACGTGACCATTCCAAGACCTGTTGAAAAATTCTTTTGGTCTGCTGATTGCAGATCTGTATCTGAAATTCCATTTGCCTCTTCCTACTTTTTCACTTTCTAATTCTAAATCTGTTAAGAGACGTTTGTAGCTTAATTCATCAACATAACTTGCACCGTGAAGTACAACTACTTCTCGTTTATCATTAGTATCGTGAAAATGTTTTGCAAATGCAATGAATGGTGCTAATCCAGTACCTCCTCCAACACAGATTATTCTTCTATTGTCTTTTTGTCCGTTTGGTAACTTGTCGCTAATTTGTAAAGCAGCTCCTGTAGGATCCCCCAGAGATACTTCATCACCAACACTTAGATAAAATAATTCAGTTGTCACGCGACCTGGAAGTGGTTTTCTAACCCATCTGATTATAAATTCAAAATAATCTCTATTTTCTGCGTGTGATGCAATTGAATATGCTCTTCGAACAATTTTTTTCTCTGCCGGAATTGGAAGACCGATTGTTAAAAATTGACCTGTTTTGTATTCCGGCATTCCTTTATCTGGAACTAATCTGATAATTACTAGGTCTTCTTTTAGTAACTCCCTATAGACTACTTTTGCTTTCATCTCAGTTACCATACAAGAAGTTTTTTCCTAGCTTTGGTTAAATATATTTCTCTTAGTATTATCATGGTAGATCCATCAAAAACACAATAATATCAAATAAATTATTAAACTATGCATATTTTTTCAATCTTTCATTCACAAAATTCAATTATTGATTTGTGACATTGTTTCATCAAGAATTTCCTGATTTGCAGCTGCAATGAAAGAAACTCTTGTCTCATAACTTAGATCGGCATCAAGCGGATTCAAATTCTCATCTAATATCATTCCACCTGCCTCTTTAACAATTACATAACCTGCTGCAATATCTTGGATTCTAATTTTATTTCTCAAATCAATAAAAATATCCATCAATCCTCTTGCAAACATTGCCATTTCAAGAGCATTTGCTCCAAAATGCCTGATATGATCATGATTTTTAAAAATTGGATGTAGTTTATTCATTAATTCAATTGACGCACCTGACGTGTTAATTCCAACTATTTTGTAGACGGGATCTTTTTTGTGAACTTTGATTTGTTTATTATTAAAAAATGCACCTTTATTTTTTGATGCCCAATACATCTCACCATTAGAGAGATTTGTAATTACACCATCTGTAATCGAACTAAGCTTATCCTCAGTTGCAAAAGCTAACGAACTACAGAAAAAAGGAACTCCTCTGACTGCATTTGCTGAACCATCTATTGCATCCATTATGACAAATCCTTGTGGTTTGTCTGATAACTCAACTCGTCCACATTCCTCGCCTAAAACTACACATTCAAAATTAATTTCTTTAAGATAATCTAAAACAGTTTTTTCAGCAATAATGTCTATGTTTCTTGAAATATCTCCACCAGCTCCAATACCGAAATCACCTGCTGCATCTTCTGTTCCTGCAAGATCTTTTACATTTTCATAAATTCTGTTTGAAGCTTCACGAAGAATTTCTATTACATCCATACTGTCAAATTACTCGCTCGTAATTTAAGTGAAGAAAATATTTAATTTGAAAGCATAAATAACAATAAAAAATATTAACGTTTGTGAGTGGCAAAGATCAATCTGTAATTAGTAAAGAATCTTTGATGAGCACAAAACCTGGAAAACAGATTATCAAACAAGCTTTGTTCAAATCTAAAGGTTACAAATTATTTAACAAATACAAAGAAGAAACAGAAAATCAATTCCCAAATTTTGCAGAAAGATTTGCTCAAGGATTACTTTATGAAATAAAATCAGACACAAATCCAAATGCAACTCAGCAAGCGTTTGGCAATGAAGTAGGTTCTACTGAAATCATCCTGAATGCATCTGAAATTGAGCCTATTAAATCAAAATTAGAAAGTCTTGATGTGATGCAAGATAGAGTAAACCGAATTTTAAATTCAAATTTTGTGAAAATGACCTTCCCTGTTTTTAATGGATTATTTGATGCCGCAGCAGAATATTCTGGACGAGACGATCCTCAATTAAAACAAGATATGGTCGAAGGGCACATTCTTGCAATTGATCTAAGTGAACCTATGGACAGAATTGTAGACAAAGACGAAGATTTAGAATTTCTTGATGATTACAAACTAATGAATCCATATATTTTAAAATTAGCTCGAGATAAAATTTCTAAAGGTGGTGAGCAAGTTCTAAAAGAATTTGAAGCAGGATTTAAAGATGCTCAAGTTGGGCAATATCTAGATGAAAAATTAAAATCAAAACCAACAGAAATTACTGAAGAAGATATGACATTATCTTACAAAAAATATCGTGCAGTGATGGGAACTGCTGGAAGAAATATGGCTTTAGCAGAAAGGCCGTTGGGAGAAATTTTTTATTTAGGTATGGCAAGAGCTGCTGAAGGCGTTGGATGTGGAAACGAAATTGAAGATTCGATTAAAAACGGTTTTGTAAAAATACCTTCTTGGCCACTTTACTATTCGTTATTAGCAAATGATGTAAAAAAAGGATTTGAAGTTACTTTGGAAAAAAGTAATTTGTATTTACAAGATGCAAGACTTACACTTGAACTATTACCGGATGATTTTTCTCACAAAGAATTTTTAGAATTTTTATTCTTGACTGTGGAGCATTATAACCAATACTGGTACAATAAATTACAAAAAGCCAATAAATGGTCAGAGTATCAGTCTAAACTTCCTAGGTGATTACATTGATGTGGTCCGAAAAATACCGACCTTATATAATTTCTGATATGGTTGGAAATGAGGAAGCACGAGCAGCAATTATTGAATGGTTTGTTAAATGGAAGAAAGGTACAAAGCCATTACTTCTAGTAGGTCCACCTGGAATTGGAAAAACTACAATAGCATATCTTGTTGCAAAGCAGTTCGGATATGACATGATTGGACTAAATGCAAGTGATGTTAGAAGTAAATCTAGAATTAATGAAATTCTTATGCCTGTTTTAGGAAATGTGAGTGTTTTAGGAACTCCTATGATCTTTGTAGATGAAGTTGACGGAATTCACGGTCGTGGTGATTATGGTGGTGCATCTGCACTTGTTGATATTTTAAAAGAACCAACTGTTCCAATTGTTCTTGCAGCAAACAATGATGCATCAGATAAAATGAAAAGTATCAAAAAAGTAGTAAAAACAATTTATTTCAAAAGAATTCCTCCACGATTATTACGCGTATATCTTGAAAATATTTTGAAAAAACAAAGTGCAAAATTAAGTCCTGGGGCCTTAATCAAAGTGATTGACAAATCAAAAGGCGATATTCGTTCAATGATAAATCTTACACAATCTCTAGAAACAGGATTTAATCCACAAACAGAACAATCTTTTGAAAGTGTTAATGTTGAAGATGGAGTAAATGCTTTCTTTAAAGCAAATTCAGTTGAAGAAGCTCGCAGTGTTCTTTATTCTATGCAAATTGATCCTAGAGAAAAAATTAATGCATTTTATTCTAGTATTGTAACTAGTGAATTAGATAGTGCTTCACTTGCAAAATATTTAGAAATAATTTCAACTGCCGATATGCTTTTTGGAAGAATTATGAAAACTCAGAATTGGAGATTACTTCGATATCTAAATGATACTTTAATTAAATTATATCAAAATGATAACCGAATAAGATATTCTAAATACAATTTATCATGGCCTTTACTAAATAGAATTCGTTGGGATGGTGCAAAAATAAAATCATTATCAAATGTTATGGCAAGAAAATTACATTTGTCTTCTAGTTCTTTTGTGACGTTGTGCTTGCCTTTTGTTTTGTTTTGTATTAAAAATAAAACTCTAAAATTAGAATTAGAAGAAACATTTGGAGATATCATTGAAAAGGAGATTGAACTAATACAATGAGTTGGAGAAAAATACCCATGAAATTTCCTGGAACTTGTATAGTTTGTAATGAAAAAATCCTCGCTAATGAAATTGGTTTATGGGCAAAAGATTTGGGCGTTAAACATGAAAAATGTGCCCAAACTAACGAATTACAATGTATTGTGTGTGGGGCACCTGCTGGTTGCTCACAATGTGAATTTCAAGAAATTTGTGATATTCCAAATGTCTCTCAATTGTGTATCTGTAAGAAATGTAGTGAAGAAAAGGATGCTTTTAGCTCTTATCAAAAATCTGTAAACAAGAAATTTCCACTTCTTAACTCATGATATTCTAAAATACCCAATGATCTTTGAATTTTTGTAAAAATCTCATATCTTGATATTCTCAAATTAAATTAATATAGGAAACCATCGTGGTTTAGAATACTGTGCATTCTGAAAAGATTGAAGGGTATACTAAAAAAAATAATACGGCATTACAAGGTGGAGGCCAAGATCGAATCAAGGCCCAACATGACAAGGGCAAATTAACTGCTCGTGAAAGAGTTCATCTCCTACTTGATGAAGGTACTTTTACTGAAATTGATCCATTAACCACTCATCATTATCATGAATATGACATGCAGAAAAAGAAATTCTTTACAGATGGTGTAATTGGCGGTTATGGAAACGTAAATGGAAGGCAAATCTTTGTCTTTGCTTATGATTTCACTGTACTTGGTGGGACACTGAGTCAAATGGGTGCCAAAAAAATCTGCAAACTGATGGATCATGCAGTTCAAACCGGATGCCCAATTATCGGAATTATGGATTCTGGCGGTGCAAGAATTCAAGAAGGAATTATGAGTCTTGACGGATTTGCAGACATCTTTTATCATAATCAATTAGCTTCTGGCGTAATTCCACAAATCACTGCAAGCATTGGCCCATCAGCAGGTGGTTCTGTTTACTCTCCTGCAATGACTGACTTTGTAATTATGGTGGACAAAGTGGGAACAATGTTTGTCACAGGACCTGACGTGGTCAAAACTGTGTTGGGTGAGGAAATTTCATTCCAAGATCTTGGCGGCGCAATGACACATGGTTCAAAAAGCGGCGTTGCACATTTTGTAGCCAAGAATGAATACGAGTGTATGGATTATATAAAAAAATTAATTTCGTTTTTACCCCAAAATAATACTGAAGCGCCACCAAAAATTACTACTGACGATGATCCAAACAGAATGGATCATAACTTGATTAACATAATTCCAGAAAATCCATTACAACCATACGATATGAAAGAAATCATAAACTCAATTGTTGATGACCACGTATTCTTTGAAGTCCATGAACTATTTGCTCAAAACATCGTAGTTGGTTTTGCAAGAATGAATGGTAGAGTTGTAGGAATTGTTGCAAATCAACCAATACATCTTGCAGGCGCACTGGACATTGATTCATCAAACAAAGCAGCTAGATTCATCCGATTCTGTGATGCGTTTAATATTTCTCTTATCACTTTAGTAGACACACCTGGATACATGCCAGGCTCTAACCAAGAACACAACGGTATCATCAGACATGGAAGTAAGTTACTCTATGCATACTGTGAAGCCACTGTTCCAAGAATTACTCTAGTTATTGGTAAGGCATATGGTGGAGCATACATCGCAATGGGAAGTAAAAATCTCAGAACTGACATTAATTATGCATGGCCAACTGCTAGATGTGCTGTATTGGGTGGAGAGGCTGCTGTAAAAATTATGTATAGGAAAGATCTTAGCGAAGCTGAAGATGCCGAGGCACTAAAAAAACAACTAATCGATGAATTTGCAGAAAAATTCGAAAATCCTTACGTTGCTGCATCCCATGGAACTGTAGATAATGTAATTGATCCTGCTGAAACAAGACCTATGCTGATTAAAGCACTTGATATGCTTGAAAATAAAAGAGTAAAACAACTGCCAAGAAAACATGGGAATATCAATTTGTGATTAAATATGATTGAAAAAGTACTCATTGCAAACAGAGGAGAAATTGCTTTACGTGTTATTAGAACATGTAAGAGGCTAGGAATCAAGACTGTTGCTGTTTATTCTGATGAGGATTACAATTCTATGCATGTTAAACAAGCAACTGAAGCATATCATATTGGAGAAGCATCTCCTGCCAAATCGTATCTTAATCAAGAAAAAATTCTTGAAGTTATTTTGTCTTCAGGATCTGATGCAATTCACCCAGGTTATGGATTTCTTTCTGAAAATTCTGATTTTGCAACTACTTGTGAAAAAAATAACATAAACTTTATTGGACCATCAGGAAAATCAATGGATCTTTGTGGTGATAAAATGCAATGCAAAGCTGCTATGCTTAAAGCTAAAGTACCAACAGTTCCTGGAAGTCCAGGACTTGTAAAAGATGTAAATGATGCAGAAAAAATTGCAAATGATATTGGCTATCCTGTAATGTTGAAGTCAGTTTATGGTGGTGGAGGTCGTGGAATTAGAATTGTCACAAATGACAAAGAATTACGCGAAGGTTTTGAAACTGTTACAAGTGAATCTATTTCTGCAGTAGGAAAATCTGCAATCATTGTTGAAAAGTACCTTGAAAAAACAAGACATATTGAATACCAAATGTGTAGGGACAAACATGGTAATGCTGTTCATATTTTTGAAAGAGAGTGTTCAATTCAGAGAAGAAATCAAAAACTCATTGAACAAACACCTTCTCCTATAGTTGATCAGGAAACACGAGATAGAGTGGGTGAATTAGTTGTAAAAGCATCAGAAGCAGTTGATTATACTAATTTAGGAACTGCTGAATTCTTAAGAGCAGATAATGGTGAATTTTACTTTATTGAAATTAATGCTAGATTGCAAGTAGAGCATCCAATTTCTGAGATGGTCTCAGGGCTAGACTTTGTTAAACTTCAAATAGATATTGCAAATGGCGAACCACTACCTTTCAAACAAAAAGATCTTAAAATGAATGGATATGCAATTGAATGTAGAATTAATGCAGAAGACACATTCCTAGACTTTGCTCCTTCAACAGGACCAGTTCCAGATGTAACAATCCCATCTGGACCTAGCGTTAGATGTGATACTTACTTGTATCCTGGATGTACAGTATCTCCATTTTATGACTCTTTGATGGCTAAACTTTGTACATGGGGACAAACCTTTGATGAATCCAGAACTCGTATGCTTACAGCTCTAAATGATTTTTACATTCAAGGCGTAGAAACATCCATCCCTCTTTACAAAACAATTCTAAATTCGGAAGAATATAAAAAAGGTGATCTTTCTACTGATTTTTTGAAACGTCATGGTATGATTGATAAGTTAACTGAAGATCTAAAGAAAGAAAAAATTGAGAAGAGTGAAGCTGCAATTGCTGCAGCAATAGTTCATTCTGAATATTTTAACAGTAGAATACAAAACAACCCTTCTTCTAGTTCAAACTGGAAATACAAACTGGATTGATGATAAATGAATTATAAAATACAAGACATTGAAAAATCATTTGAAGGAAGGATAATAGAAAATCTTGGAAACAACGACTATGTAATTAAAATTAATGATAACGAGCATAAATTAAAAATTATTACTATGAATTCTAAAGGGATAGAATTTATTTTAGATCAAAAATATCACAAAGCAAAATATCTTGAACAGTCTACAAACGAAATGAATATTGTAATTGACAACGTACCAATTACTATTAACCGTAATACTCATTTTGATGAGGTTGTATACAAAATCACTGGCGGTGCAAGTGGTGCTGATGCACAATTATCTTTGAAAAGTCAAATTCCCGGCAAGGTTGTATCAATATCTGTCTCAGAAGGTGACAGTGTGAAGAAAGGGGACGTTGTTTGTACTCTAGAATCAATGAAAATGCAAGTTGCTATAAAATCCCACAAAGATGGAGTTGTAAAAACAATTAAAGTTAAAGAAACTGGAACTGTTGCTAAAGGCGACGTTGTTGCAGAAATAGAGTAGACTTTTTTTATTTTAAGAAATTTTTAATTTCTTCATAGTTTGGCTCTTTTAATGGATCTTCTGAAACCCATTTGTAACCAATTTTTCCATCTTCGTTAATAATGAAAACTGAACGCTTTGCAGCGTTGTAATCTTTGATGTGTAGTAAATCCGGCATCAAAACACCATAATCTCGAATTGTTTTGCTGGTATAGTCTGCCAATAATGGAAAGTTAAAGTTGTTTTTTTCTGCAAATGCCTTGTTTGCAAATGGACCATCGTTACTAATTGCAACCACTTTGGCACCAAGATCTGAAATCTCTTTCCAGGAGTCTCTAAATGAGCAAAGTTCTACTTCGCATACGGGGGAACTTGCTGCAACTATGAATGACAATACTATTTTTCCGCCCTTAAATTCATCCAAATTCCGTATTTTTAATTCGGTATCTACAAGTTTGAATCCGGGAGCAGTGTCTCCTACATTTAATGACATGATCGATCTTTGAAATTATCCTATTAAGTCCTTTTCAATTTTTAAAAAAAAAGATTGATCCCAAAAATGACACATACCTTTTTATACAAAAATTGGGGTGAAAAGCTAAATTGGTCGGGGAATTAGCGGGCAATTACAGTACCGTTGTATTGATGTTTGGCTTTGCCGTAGTAGCAATGGCTCCAGCTTTAGTTATTTCCAGGATGATTTCTCCCCGAAAAAAAAGTAATCCAGTAAAATTCCTACCAATGGAATGTGGACAAGTTCCAACTGGTGAAGGTAGAACTCATTTCATGATGCAGTATTACCCATACATTCTGATGTTTGTAGTGTTTGACGTGATGGCAATCTTCTTGTATGCATGGGGAAGCTCGCTCTTGGAAATTCCAAAGATTGCAACACTGCCGATGATGGGATTTTTGGCTATTATGTTTGGAGCAATGGCATTTGCACTGTATCAATCAGGGAGACGGAGAATATGGTAGTTTTTTATATAAATAGTATTTACGAGGATAGGGGATAAAATTGCTTAAAGATTTAGTAACACCAGAAAATGCAAATGTCTTTGTCGGAAAGTTAGGAGACATTTTAGAAAAAGCAATTGGTAAACCGTTGGGCTATGCCATTAATTGGGGTAGAATTTGGTCACTCTGGCCTGTTCACATTGAAACAGCTTGTTGCAGTGTGGAATTTGGTGCAGCGTCAAGTCCTAGATATGATGTTGAAAGATTTGGTATCATTGAAGCGTTTGGTTCACTTAGACAATGTGATTTGGTAGTTGTTCAAGGAACCATTACAAGAAAGATGGCGCCACGTCTCAGACTGGTTTATGATCAAATGCCAGAACCGAAGTATGTGATTGCTATGGGAGCTTGTGCGATTACTGGAGGGTTGTATTTTGATTCATACAATGTACTTCCGGGGATTGATGGAATTATTCCAGTTGATGTCTATGTTCCAGGATGCCCACCTAGACCTGAAACTCTAATTCAAGGATGTATGTTATTGCAAGAAAAAATCAAGAGAATGAAGGCTAGGAAGTTTGTATGATGAGTACTGAAACTGAAAATCCTCCTGAAGATTCTACTGAAGATTCTACTGAAGTAGAATCGCCTCCGCCTGTGGCAAAAAAACCTGCAGCACCTGTGGTGATACCAGCGTTTGAAAAAAGTATTTCTGATAAAATCGTTGAAAAATTTGGCGACAAAGTCGAAGTTGGATTTGTAAAAGAAGATAGAGTCAGAATTAATGTTGGTAGAGAAAATGTTCATGATGTTGCTGAATTCATTCGTGATGGACTAAATTATGACCATGTTGAATCTGTTTCAGGTGTAGATTACCCACAAGATAACGAAATTGAAGTTGTCTATCATATAGGATCCTATGACGATTCTTCATTAGCAAGACAAATACTAGTTTTAGCTACAAGGGCGCAAAGAGAAACAAATCCAATCCCTGGAAATGACGCTACTAGACTTCCGACTCTTAGAGATGTATTTTACAGTGTAGAATTTCATGAAAGAGAAGTTTTTGAAATGTTCGGTGTTTTCTTTGAAGGTCATCCAGATAATAGACGATTACTTTTGCCAGAAGATTGGGCGGACTTACCTCCACTTCGAAAGGACTTTACAATAAAGGGAAGATAGGGATGACTTTTAAATTACCGCCAGGATTAGCACTGCAAAAAGTAGATGAGAGGATAATGACTCTCAATGTTGGACCACAACATCCTGGTTCTGGACACATGAGACTTATTGTACAAATTGACGGCGATTACATTGTTGCATGTGACCCTGATCCTGGATATGTTCATCGTGGGGAAGAAAAGATGGCTGAATATAGAAATTATATTCTGAACATTCCTCATTTGGAAAGACCAGTAATTCATGATTCCTGTAATGTGTTGTATCCTTATGTTTTGGGATCTGAAGAAATTCTTGGAATTGAAGTTCCTGAACGTGCAAAATATGTTAGAGTTATTGCATCGGAACTAAACAGATGCATCTACATAATGTACTGGCTTGCAATCTATGGGATATTTTTAGGTCATTCTACCATGTTTATGTGGCCGGCAGGAGACCGTGAGCTCTTAATTGATCTTATGGAAAAAATGACTGGTGCAAGAGTTACGCATGCACATTTTGTTCCAGGTGGAGTTAGAAATGATTTACCGCCAAACTTTGAAGATGTTTGTTTACGCCAAGTTAACTATTTTGAAAAACGTATCAAAGAATATGCCGCAATCTTTTACGATAACCCAATCCTGATTGCCAGAACTAGAGATACTGGCATTCTATCTAGACAAGATGCAATTAGATACGGAACAACTGGTTCTGTACTTCGTGCAAGTGGTGTTGATTATGATCTTAGAGTAAAGGAACCATATGATGTCTATGAAGAATTAGATGTTCACACTAATGTGATGAAGGAGGGGGATTCATATGCAAGATCCAAAATTCCATGGCTTGACATGCTAGAAAGTTGTAATATAATTAGACAAGCATTACAAAAAATGCCAAAGTCCGGATCTGTTAGAACCAAATTAAAGCCAAACCCTAAAGGCAAAGGGCTTGATTCTGTATACAAGCGTGTAGAGTCAGGCAGGGGTTCATTAGGTTGCTATATCGTATCTGATGGAAAAGTAGAGCCATACAGAGTAAAGTTGAGCGTTCCTTCTTTTAGAAATCTGATTGCATTGCCAAATCTTCTTAGAGGTGAAAAACTAGGCAACATGCCTTCTGTTTATTGGAGTCTGAACTATTGGCCAGTGGAGGCAGACCGATAAATGTCAGTCATTGCACCAAAATTCAAACTAAGTGAATTTATCAAATCATTACTTGATAATATTTTCTGGATAATACTACTACTAGTTTTAGTTGGTTTTCCAGCAGTATTCATGATTTTATTTGTTATTCCGTTGCCCGTAATTGATGGAGAACTACTTACACCATTTCTTGCATTAACTTGGTTAGCGGATCCCACACGTATTCTTCCTGTTGTTCAGGCATTCATGACAACTGATATTTTTAGAGTAATGGCATTTCCTGGATTTGGATTTGCAGCATTGTTAGCAGCTGGAACAATATTTGTTGAAAGAAAGATGCTTGCAAAATTACAATTAAGAGTTGGCCCCTTTTACTGTGGAAAGTTTGAAGGTATTTTACAATTGATGGGTGACGGACTAAAATTAATCTCAAAAGAAATTATCATTCCGGCAAAAGCTGACAAGCCAATTTTCTGGGCAGCCCCCGTACTCTTTGTTGCAGCAGCTGCAGCGTTTGTTGCATTCATTCCTGTAGCTCCTGGTTGGGTAGTTGCAGATGTAGATTTGGGATTGCTAGGTGTATTTGCAGTAATTGGATTCTTCCCAATCATTACAATTCTTTCTGCATGGTCTGCAAACAGCAAATTCCCATTCATTGGTGGTATCAGGGCATTATTCCAAATGGTTTCATTTGAAATTCCATTAATTCTATCTCTGTTGGGTGTCGTTATGTTGACTGGTTCTCTAAATCTATCTGAAATCGCTGCAAGTCAATCTGTCTTCCCGTGGATTGTGTTTTTACCCGTGGGCGCTATTGTATTTTTCATTACAATGCTTGCAGAATTGGAAAGAATCCCATTTGACTTACCAGAGGCAGAAAGTGAAATTGTCGCTGGATGGCTAACAGAATTATCTGGAATGATGTACGGCCTTGTCCAATTAGGGACATATCTAAAACTTTACGCGTTTGCAGGTCTGTTCGTTGTATTGTTCCTTGGCGGCTGGAATGGTCCGATGGTTGTACCTCCATTCCCAGCAGAACTTCTTACAACTGGAATTACCATAGGTCCTATCACTGCAGGACCATTCCCTGGATTGCCATTATTTACACAGGAAATGCTTAATGGTACACTTATGTTTGTCTTGAAAACTGGCGGCGTCATATTCTTCATACTGTTGCCAAGAGGCGTATTCCCAAGAATTAGAGTTGACATGCTGTTGAATCTTGGATGGACCAAATTGATTGGACTAGCTTTCGTTAACATCTTTATTGCACTTGGCTTGCTTTACGCTGGAGTGCTCGGACCAGGAGGATTACAATAATGGGAACTGCAACTGGCATTATTCGCGCATTAAATTCGGGAATTAAACACATTGCAATGAAGCGATTTACTCTTCGTTATCCTGAAGAGAAGCTAAAGTTTGTGGGTGATGGATATCAATTTGATCCATCAACAGGTGTTGGAATTGCTGGATACAAAGGACGTCATATGCTGTTCCATGATCACTGTACTGGTTGCCAATTATGTTCAATTGCATGTGAAGGTGTTGCAGAAGCTATTGCAATGGTAAAGGTTCCAGAAGAATTCAAACAAAATAAAAAATCTATCATGCCTCAAATTGACTATGGAAAATGTGTTTTCTGTGGTCTGTGTGTCGATGCATGTCCGTTTTATGCCCTATACATGACTAATGATTACGAACTGTCCTCCTTCTCTAAAGAAGGTCTAATCTATACCCCTGCCCAACTACAGGTAAAACCATACGTTGCACAAGACAGCGAAATAAAAATTTCTGATAGAGGTGCAACACATGGCTGATGCTGTTTTTCTTGCATTAGCTGTAATTACAATTGGTTCTGCAATTGCAGCACTTGAATTAAGATCTTTGATTTACGGTTCCATTGCTTTAATGGGAACTTTGGGTGGCGTTGCAGGTTTCTTTTTCTTGCTTGACGCACCATTTGTTGCATTATTCCAAATAGCAGTTTACGTTGGTTCTATCGCTGTTTTAATTTTGTTTACTGTAATGTTAGTAAAAAGAGAATTAATCTTTAAAAAAATCGAAGACAAACGTAGAAAGTTTGCAGGTATTGGTTTGATGCTAATAATTATGGTTTCATTAGGTGCAGTATTCTTAGATTCTGGAATCAAAACAATAACTACTGACGAGCCTGCTCCTGATTTTAGAGATATCGGAATTGACTTTGTAACGTATTATTGGCCAGCATTAATCTTGATGGGATTAATTCTTGCAGGATCTGTTACAGGTTCACTAGTTTTAGCTAGACGAGAGGATGTGGAGAATGACCAGCGAGCTAATTGATTTTACACTAGTTTCAGTGGCCCTATTAGGAATAGGAATCTACGGTCTTGCAGTAAAACGTAATTTTATCAGGATGCTCTTTGCAGTTGAAATTATTATCAATGCGGCAAATCTCAACATTGTTGCATTTGGTAGATTCTTACCCCACAGCGGTGGTCAAACAATGGCATTATTCTCAATTGCAATTGCAGCAGCAGAAGTGGCAGTCGGATTGTCATTGATCATTGTTGCTTATCGCATGTACCGGAACGTCGATATTGCAGACTTTAGGAGCTTGAAGGGATAATGGAATATGCATTATTGCAGGCAGTATTCTTGCCGTTGCTTTTATCCCCTGCAGCCTACATTATTGGAAGAAAAGTTGGACCTACACCTGCAATGTGGTTTACATTTGCAATTCTACTGTATACGACAATTCTCGTAATTAATGCAGCGTTATCTGGTACTGTGGAGGAACATTATCCATGGACAGAGCAGTTTGGTGAATTTGGTTTCTTACTTGATGGATTGGCATCACCATTTGCAATAATGATTTATGTTCTATCTACCATTCTGGTAATTTACTCAAAACCATACATGGTTCATAAATTTCATGAACAATTTGAAGAAGAACATAAAATCAACACCTCTGCAAGTGGCCAAACTTCTGTCGTTGAATCTTCATCTCTTTCAAATTATGTAAATGCCAAATCTGGACTTTACTTTGCACTTTATCTTGTGTTTGCAATGGGCATGCTTGGAACAGTTCTTTCGACTAATCTGATTGAATTTTATGTATTCTTTGAGGTCATGTTAATTCCAGGTTTCTTCTTAGTTGCACTTTGGGGTGACGGACCAAGAAGAAAGATTGGTTTAATGTTCTTGTTTTGGACTCATGCTGGTGCAGTTGTTTTACTATTGGGATTTTTGATGATTGGTCTTACAATTGGAAGTTTTGACTTTGCAGATATCAATGAATCTGAAATACCTTCCGACATTGTCATGCTTTCGGCAGTTGCAATTTCAATTGGACTTGGTGTAAAGCTGGCAGTCTTTATGTTTCACATTTGGCTTCCATACGTTCACGGTTCTGCACCTACGCCAATCAGTGCATTGTTGTCCCCTGCCATGATCGGAATTGGTGCTTATGGTATTTTCAGATTAATTGTTGAATTCTTACCTGCAGCGTATGCAGATCTTGCAATATGGTTCCACATTTGGGGCCTTGTCACGATGATTTACGGTGGCGCAATGGCGCTGATGCAAGATGATTTGAAACGCATGCTTGCGTATTCTAGTATCAGTCAGATGGGTTACATCCTGTTTGGTATTGGTTCTATATCGGTACTTGGCCTTGCAGGTGCTGAGATGATGTATGTGACACACGCCATTGGAAAAGGAATTCTGTTCATGATGGCTGGAATTATTATTGTTAAAGTCGGAACTAGAAGTATCTCTAGACTTGGAGGATTGGCAGGAAAGATGCCAATCACCGCAGTATGTGCAGTTATTGGCGCATTAACAATAATGGGCGTTCCGCCAACAAGCGGTTTCATGGGGGAATGGATTCTCTTTTTCGGTGCATTAGAGACTGCAATCGAAGAAGGCTCAACACTTAGGGCAGTAACATTTGGTCTAGGTCTCATTGCAACAGCTCTTACAATGTCTTACATGCTATGGATGCTAAAGCGGGTCTTCTTTGGAAAAACTCCTGAACATCTTGAACATGTGAAGGAAGGAAGTTGGCACATGACTGTACCCATGATGGTATTGGCAGGATTCTCAATTGTAGTTGGTATTTATCCAGATATTTTCTTGAAGACAATAATTCCATACATGAATGGAGTGTTGGGAGTTTAGATTATGGCAACAGAAGCTTTTGGATTGCCATTTGAAATTGGAGCAGCAAGTGCTTGGCTAGTTTGGATTCTACCATTTGCTGCCGCATTAATTATTCCAGGCGTCGGTAAACTATCAAAACATGCAACTGGATATGTTGCAGTGGCATTTGCTTTGATGAGTGCATTATCTGCAGCATCACTTCTTCCAATGGCTTTGGAGGCTCACGAAATACATGATCAGATAATGTGGATAGAGGCAATTGGTCTTAAAGCTGGAGTTTTGGCAGATCCGCTTTCAATAATAATGGCCAACGTTGTAGGTTGGATTTCATTCCTCATTATGATTTACAGTACAGGATACATGAAAGGCGATAAAGACATTACAAGATTTTGGTTCTGGATGTTGTTCTTTATTGGTTCAATGCAATTAATCGTACTATCTGATAACCTGCTTCAAGTATTCTTTGGATGGGAAGGTGTAGGACTTGCGTCTTATGCGTTGATCAGCTTTTGGTATCGTGACAAAAAGAAAGATCACGTTGGTGTGGAAGGCAGAACCGTTCTTGGTATGTTAGATTACTATTCCCCAACACATGCTGGTATGAAGGCATTCATCATGACCAAAGTTGGAGATGTGATGATGATTGCAGGCATGTTATTGATATTTTTGTTTGCAGGCACTTTTGGATTTAAAGAATTAATGCATGATACTGATTGGGCAACTAATATGGCTGCTCAGGGACTATTAGTCCCTGCATTTGTTTTATTATTTGGCGGTGCAATGGGAAAATCTGCACAGTTCCCACTAAACGAATGGTTGTTAGAAGCAATGACTGGCCCTACTGCTGTTTCTGCATTAATTCACGCAGCAACTATGGTTAAAGCAGGTGTGTTCTTAGTTGCAAGAATTGGTCCGCTTGTATTTGCATTAGGTGCAGCAGGAATTATGGCAGACCAATTCTTTGAGATAATTGCTTGGGTTGGTGCAATTACTGCATTATTACTTGCAACACAAGGTATGGTGAATAATGAAATTAAGAAAGTTCTTGCATATTCTACTGGTTCGCAAATTGGTTACATGATGATGGCATTAGGTGTTGCAGGATTGTCTCATCAGTATGTTGATGGTTACACTGCAGGATTTTATCATTTAATTTCTCACGCAATGTTCAAGGCTTCACTATTCATGGCAGCAGGTTCTTTGTTACATATTGTTGGCTCTAGATTCATGAGCGATATGGGCGGTTTGAGAAAACAAATGAAGAAAACTTATGTATTCATGTGGGCTGCAGGTCTTGGTTTAATGGGTGCACCATTTATCACTACGGGTTTTTGGAGTAAGGATGCAATATTTGCTGCAGTCTATACATCTGGAAATGAATGGGCAATGCCACTATACCTTATCGCCGTTCTAACTGCTGTTATTACTGCATTTTACACAACAAGAATGATTGGATTGGTCTTCTTTGGAAAGAATAGCAAACACATCGAAAAGATGGAAGAAGAAGGACATCATATTCATGAGGCACCAATGTCAATGTGGATTCCATACGGAATTCTTGCAGTACTTACTATTGGAATTGGTCTTATTGGATTATCTGCAGAAGAAGGACTGCATCACTTGTTTGTAGATTATCTTGAAGAATCTTATGGCATTCACACTGAACACATTGCAGTTGAGGCATCCATCTTGCCTGAATTCTTGCAAGGTCTTAATCCTGTTGCGTTAGGTTCTTCACTAGTAGCATTTGCTACGGGAATTGGATTAGGTTACATATTCTATATTGGTAGATGGGTTGATCCTGTAAAGTTTGTAAACTCAAACATTGTCTTTTATTCTATTCACAAGCTTTTCTTAAACAGATGGTATCTTAACGCAATCATATACTGGTGCTTTGTTGTAGCCCCTCTATGGCTTGCAAGAGGAGTATTCCGATACTTTGAAAAGACCGCTATCGATTACGGTATGAATGCTGGAGTCCAAAAAGCAGTTGGATGGAGTGCCAAAGTCGTTCAGGGAACTCAAACCGGTGTTTCACAATCGTATCTATTTGTATTTGGAGCAGGATTACTATTCGTAGTTCTGATATTGCTGATATAGGAGAATGATGAAATGTTAGAAATTACTTCAACTCCGTTGGTATTAATTGCAATTTTGGGCACCGTCGGAATCCTTCTTCCAATAATTAGCATCGCAAGAAAAGAACAAGGCTCAAACTCATTTTATGCAATCATTGCATTTGCAGCATTAATTGTATCCGTGGGCTATGTTGGATACCAATTTTATGCAGAAAATATTGCACCTGGTGCTCTATTTTCTGAAGATGTAATTGTAGATGATGCATTTGGAGGATTCTTTGCAATTGCAATGCTTATTGTTGCTATTTTCACAACTGTTGGATCTTTTAATTATATGCGAAAGCATAACTCGCCAGCAGTTTACTATTCGCTGATTTTACTTGCAACTATTGGTATGATACTGGTAGCATATTCTACTGATTTGATAATGCTATTTGTTGCATGGGAGCTGATGAGTATTCCAACATACATCTTGGTTGGATATATGAAAAAGAATCCTAGTTCTAATGAAGCCGCTCTAAAATATTTCCTCTTTGGCGCACTGTCTTCTGCAATCATAGTTTACGGAATTTCAATTTCTTATGGATTAACAGGTTCTACAAATATTGGGGAAGTCATTCAAGGTTACTCCACACTTGATCCTTCCATGTTGCCGCTTGCATTACTTTCTGTTGGAATGTTTATTGCAGGATTTGGATTTAAAATGGGACTCGTACCTTTCCATCAATGGCTTCCAGACACCTATGAGGGCGCCCCACCTACAATTACGGCACTGTTAGCTGCTGCGACCAAGAAAGCAGGATTTGCTGCAACAATTAGGATTGTAGTTCTTGGAATGGTCGTGTTGAATCTTGATTGGACTCTGGCTCTTGGAATTATCGCAGTAATGACCATGACTATTGGAAATGTTGCTGCAATTATGCAAAAGAACATTTCCAGAATGTTGGCATATTCTAGTATAGCGCATGCAGGATACATTTTGATTGGACTTGCAGTTGCACCACACAGCTCTCTTGGTTTACAGGGTTCTTTGTATCAAATTATGAATCACGCCGTAATGAAAGGTGCGGCATTTATTGCAGTTGCAGGTATTGTCACAACACTTGCAGTCACACACATTGACAAATTACAGGGACTTGGAAGACGAATGCCTATTACTGCACTAGGATTAGTTATTGCATTATTTGCTTTGGCCGGTATTCCTCCACTTTCAGGATTCTGGAGTAAATTGATGTTGTTTGGAAGTGCTTTAGATGCCGGTTCAGTAATATGGTGGGCACCTTGGCTTGCAATTGCCGGTGTCCTTAACAGTGCACTATCTCTTGCTTACTATGGTTGGATTACAAGAAAGATGTACTTTGAAGGAGAAACTGAAAAGAGAGTTGCAGAACCAAAATCAATTATAGCCGTTATGATTTTCTCAACAATCTTCTTGGTAGGATTTGGTGTATATCCAGAACCATTAATTAAATTTGTAGAATTTGCAACTCCAATAATCAGTTTAGGTTTTATGCCTTAAACGAAGTAAATTTAATTAAATTATCCAGATTGATTTTTGCATCATTATCTGGAATCTTTCTTAACGCTGATCTTGCTTTTTCTGAAAATTCTTTTAACATTTCTTCCATTTTGTTAAAGACGTCTCTAGGATCAGAACTTTTCTTAACTAACAAATTAAATAATTTGTCTTCATTTTTCCAATCTAGCAAGTCATCTCTGATTTGATACGCAATTCCGATATTTTTTCCATATTCAGTCAAAGCCTCAATTTGCTCTTCAGTTCCATTTGCGATGATTGCCCCTATCCTAGCTGCAACTTGAAATGCAACTGCCGTCTTGTATTCGATGACTTTGAGATAATCATCAAATGTTACATCTTTGCTAGTTTCCAGTCTGCCTTCAATCATTTCCCCCTCACTCATTTGCATGGCAGTAGTGGCCAAATCTTTTGTAATTCTAGCGTTGTCTAATCTGGAAGAAATCGCAAGAATTAATCCTAGAACAAAATCCCCAGTTAATACACTGGTGTTATAGCCATATTTTACATGGAAAGGATCTTTTTGCCTTCTCATTGTTTCATTATCAATGATGTCATCATGGATAATTGATTCCATATGAAGAAATTCGACAGCACATGAAGCTGAAAGGACATTTTCATCAATTTTACCTACGCTCTCAGCTGCCAAATTCAAAATTATGGGTCTAATCCGTTTTCCTCCGTCTAGGGAATATTTTAGAGGTCCAATAAATTCCGATTCTGAATAAATGGAGAGTTCATCGTCTAATGCCTGATTAATTCGCTGAATGTATTTTCCATAAGTTTCAAGTAGAGGATTTATCTCGATATTTTTCCTGTCCAAAATGACCTGATCAAAAAACTTTGATATACGTAAATAAATCTTGGTGCTCCAGCCGGGATTTGAACCCGGGATCTTTGCCTTGAAAGGGCAAAATGCTTGACCGGTCTACACCACTGGAACCCATGAAAATTATTTTTTATGAGCATAAAATCTTTTGTAAACCACAAAGATTTTTTTAATGGCGTTATTGAAGATGAATCATGAATATAATACAGAAAATTGACGAAATGATAGAAGAAAGAAGTTTACTAAAACACCCATTTTACCAAATGTGGTCTGATGGAAAATTAACCCAGGAATCTCTGGCAGGTTATTCTAAAGAATATTTTCAACTTGTAAAAGCAGTTCCTTCTTTCATGACTCCAATCATTGACAAGTCACCTCAATCCGTAATCGACGAATTGTTGGTAAATCAGCAAGAAGAATCTGATCATATTAAGCCCTGGATTGCCTTTGCTGGCGAACTTGGAATATCTGAAGATGAATTAACCTCATACTGTGGAACAACCAAAACCCAAAAAGCGGTATCTGACTTGAACCAATTGATGGATACTTTTGACGGTGGTGCTTGTGCCATGTATGCTTTTGAAAAAGAAATTCCTAAAATTAGTCAAACTAAACTTGATGGCTTGGCAGAATTTTATGGCAAGACTAGTGATGAAGCTACGGAATACTTTAAACTTCACACAGAAGCTGACATTAGACATGCGGCATCTTGGAGAAATATTTTGGAGAAATCTTCAGTTGACTCTGGATATTTGATTGAAATTGCTGATAAATCGATTTCAGCACAAAATTTGCTGCTTGACAGTTGTTACGAAGAATACTGTTAATCTCGTAACATTTTATACCTGATGAAAAATTCCTCTGCTTAGGGCCCGTAACTCAGCTTGGTAGAGTAACCGGCTCATAACCGGTGAGCCAAGGGATCGAAGCCCTTCGGGCCCATTATTTCCATTAGTTTTAAAATGAGCCAATTAAAATTCATCTGGCAGCGATGAAGAATCAGAGTTATATCTGAATTGATGATTGGAAGGCATTTGACTGAGCAGCCATTACTCATTTGTTAATTTGTTTTTTCACTTTTTCTAGGATGCTTGCATCAATTAGATTCTGCTCAAACAAAGCCTCTGTAATTTGTAAAATGTTTAGAATTGAGTGCATCTTCACTCCTAATTCTAGCAATGCTTCATCAGCCCCCTCCATTCTGTTTACAACAACATACGCGTCTTTTACTGAAATGTTTACTTCTTTCAAAGATTTTATTGCGTTGACAACAGAGCCCCCAGTGGTAGCAACATCGTCGATCATTACAACTTTCATACCCTCGTAAATTTTCCCTTCAACGGACTTCGATGTCCCATAATCTTTTGGCTTACTTCTAACATAGATTAGGGGTTTGACAGTTTCAATTGCCAATGCTGATGCAATTACTAAACCTCCTGTAGGAACTGAGACAAATGAATCAAAATCATCTAATCCTATATCTTGTACAATTTCATTTTCAAGAAATTTTACCATTTTTCTAAATTCAAGGGGATAGCTTGGAACTAATCTTAAATCAACATAATACGAACTCTGTTTTCCACTTGCTAGCGTAAATTCACCAAATTTTATTATGCCATTTTGATGCAAAAAGGTTGCAAACTCTTTTACAAATTCCATACAAAAGTTAACTACACTTGATTTATTTTGTTTTGTATTATGTAATAATTATGCCTGAAATCTGGTTAAATTATGGTATGACTGACGTAGTTTTGGATATAAAAGCTGAAAATTTAGAGCAAAAAATTGATTCTGAAGGCAAAATTCTAGATGATTCGGAGATCAACGAAAAATTAAACGCTCTTGATTTGTCTAAACCCATGGAACTGGTAGTGTTGCATAATTCTAAATCCATTCTAAAAATCATCTCTTCTTTGTTTACATTATGTGAACAAAAATCCAAACCATTCCCAAAAATATTAACTGATAAAAAAATCCTAAATTTAGTAAAATCGGGATTACCTGAAGGAAGTTCGATAAACGAATTTGATGATGTTGGCATTTCTAATTCAAACCTTGTATTCATGGGGGAGATGGAATTTGATGGGTTATTTGGATATGAGACTATTTCCACTCGTCTTATCAAAAAATTTGGCCAGGAATCAATGCTTTCGGCATATGCGAAAAGACAAGGAAATCTTCCTGCTCCAGGACAATACCCTGAAAGCTTAACTGAGGCAAAAAAGTTTGCAGATAATTTTGAAATTCAGGGAATGGAGATTATTGCAAATTCTGATGGGATTGTAGATTTTTCAATAGGGCACCCTTCGGAAACTATTGCATCAACAAAAACCCTTGAATCTAATTCTATCAAAGATGTTGGCCAACATAAAACGATGGTGATAAGCACTGGAAAAGATGCAAGTAATGACAATCTTGGAAATTCCTTCTCTTCACTCTGGAATTGTTCTAATGCAATCAAAAAAGACGGTCTTGCTATTTTAGTTGCTGAATGTAAAGGTGGTTTGGGTTCTGATGCACTCCAACAATACGTTGAAGACAGATTGACTATGGAGCAACTACGAAATCCAAGTAAATACATTGACGGAATGGAGGACTTGTTGTTTCTTTCAGAAATACAAAAGAATTTTCAAATAGGATTAGTTTCAATTTTACCTGAATTTTATGCTAAGAAGCTAAATCTGATTTCTATGCAGGGCATAAAGTACTCTATGGATTATATTCTAAAAACACAAGGACCTCGCCAAAAAGTTGCAGTGGTTACTGACGGTGCAAGATTGTTGTTAAGGTAGTAAACCTGATAAAAATCCAGAAGGTAGCGGCGCACACAAAATCGCTAATACGATAATTCCGAGATATGCCAGTTTTCTATTTTTTGATAGTGGTGAAACATCATCTAATGGCGTTGCACCTGGATTTCTTGAGCTCATGAATAAAATTAAGAGTGCCATTAACCAATAGTTTAACAAAACAAGAATTGCCATGCTCCCATATGTTGCATATTTGTGAAGTTTAGCTCCGAGCAATGTCCTTGCCATGTGTCCCCCATCCAATTGCCATGCGGGTAATAAATTCAAAAACGTAATCAGGAAACCAATCCATGCTGCAAACATTACCGGCGTCATGATCACTTCGTGTCCTGCCCCGCCTTTACCAAATAACGCTAAACTGGCAGTCATTAACAGTGGTTCTCCCTGATTCCATTCAATTAATCTTGATTCTTCGAACAATCCTGCAGCAATCTCGGAATCTAAAACTGGTGCAGTATACGCGCCATACATTGAAACTATGACTGCAATTGCTAATCCTGCAATTGGACCGGCAATCGCAACATCAAATAATATTTCTCGATTAATTGTTAACCCTTTTGATTGAATAAATGCTCCAAATGTTGGAATTCCAATTATTGGAAGTCCTGGAATAAAATACGGCCACGTTGTTTTTAGACCATGTATTTTTGCAGCAACGATGTGGCCAAATTCATGAACTCCTAAAATTCCTAATAATGACAGTGTGTACACTCCCGCCATTTCTAGAGGATCTCCAATTTCAACAATTGAGTTTGTACCTGATGTTCTGTAGTACCCATCTATCATTACAAATGAAATAACAATTGCAAACAATATCCTTGGAGTCCATGCTGTACTCATCCACTTTCGTTGTTTCTTTGGGGAGAATTTTTGAATTATGACATGTAGCCCTCTATCTTCCATCTTTTCTAATTTACAAACATAACTCATATTTTCTAATTTTCTTGCCAGACCCTCGAACTTTGATTTGAAATCAATATCTTCAATTTTAAATTCTAACGAAAATTCAGTTTTATTGTAATCACTGACCTGAAATATGGAATTAACTAATGAAATGATATCTTCTTGTGAGGGATCTTCCATCTCTTTAAGCCTGTATTTTTCCATTAAATGGTCTTTTGGTTTAAAATTAAATATTGATAATACTACACACAATCATGCAAGTGATTCTGAGACAATTGGGAGATTGTAATATTAGAAGAGCAGGACCAAGCGATCTAATTTCTGTAATGGAAATTAATCTCAAAACTCTACCTGAACACTATTCGGATTATTTCTATGAGAGTTTGCTTGCTGAGTTACCAGAGGCTTTCATTGTTGCTGAAATTGGAGGAAAACATGTTGGATACATTATGTGTAAAACTGAATTTGGTTTTTCAAATTTTAAGAAATTAGGTTTTGTTAAAAAAGGCCACGTTGTATCTATCGCGGTAGTTGAAGAACATAGAAAAAAAGGAATAGGGAACGCACTAGTTGAGGAATCTGTCAACGGTGTAAAATTAAGAAACTGTGATGAATTCTATTTAGAAGTGAGGTGTAGCAACACTGATGCTGTACGATTATATGAAAAGTATGGGTTTGCAATTAGGCAACAATTAAACGCGTATTATCGAGACGGCGAAGATGCATATCTTATGGCAATTGAATTAACTTAGTTCAAACCAATAAATAACTCACAAAAAATTCTTTGACGTGGACAAACGAAAAGGAACTGGCATCATCATTTTTGTACTGTGCATTGGCGGTTTTTTCCTTTATGCATATTTGTTAATGCTCTCTGAATGGAGTCCTATTGTATTGCAATTATCTGTTTTAATGATTGCAGGTGCAATTTTAGGCGTTATTGCATGGATTGGATACGTAATGGCAACAACAAAACCTTCAGCTGCTTCTATTACTTCTGACGATTAGGTTATTTGGAAATTTTAATGTCTACAACTGTTTGATAGAATCTGGGGCCTACGGCCCTTACAATTTTTGAATTTAGAATTTCTGATTTTACTGGCGTAACTTTGAGATAGTGCTCCTCTGAAAGTTTTCCCGCATCAGTTTTTTTATCTGCATGAATGTGTGAATAGTAATGAATAATGCCGCCATCTTTAGTTGTGTTTATTGCTGATTCTAAAAATTCATCTGATCTTTCAGGTAATACCATCAGCGTTCTATCTGATTTATTCACCAACTGCTCTTTGATAATTTCTGATGCATCACCGTTGATAGAAATTATATTTCCTGCAAGTTTGTTTAGTCCGATATTTATTTCGCATAATTTTGAAGCGACAGGATTGATATCTAGACTATACACGGTGCATTTCTTCTTCTTTGCAGCCGTGATAGAAAACATTCCAATGCCTGCAAACATGTTTGTCATAACCTCTCCGTTTTGTATCAAATTAGCAATTCTTTCTCTTTCTGTAGATAGCCTGGGTGAAAAAAATGCATTTTTGACATCTACGGTAAATCTGCAGCCAAATTCTCTGTATTCTGTCTCTGTATTGTCTTCTCCTGCAAGTATCTCAAGGCTTCTTGTACGAAATTCACCTTCTACGGCTGATGCCTGATAGAAAACACTTCTAACAATTTTTACTTCATCTAACAATGTTTTTCCGATAATTTCTTTCTTTGATAATAACGAATCTGGAATTCTTACAATGATTATTTCTCCGATCTGATCGAATGCAGAAATTAATTCATCACTTTCATTTTCTGTGAGTATGTTTTCTAGTGCCTTTTTTAACATTCGAGTCAATGTTTGTAATAGAAATTTCCAGTTGTTTTTTGATCTTTATCTAATCTACTTTCTAGTTTATTTACACGCGGCCTCAGACTTTTCTCATCTCGTCTAAATGACATGTCTAATGATTTTAGAAATTTGTTCATTGCGTCAGGTTTTGGCATTGGCGATGTAGCAATGCCTGCAACACCTGGTTTTCCTTCAAATATTATCATTGAATCTGAAACCAAATCCATCAATTGTAAATCGTGATCAATGATTATTGCTGATTTTCCAAAAGAGCGTACAAATTTTTGTAAAAATTTTGCTACTGCAATTCTATCTTCCACATCTAAAAATGCTGAAGGTTCATCCAATGCATACAAATCAACTTTTTGTAATAAACATGACGCAACTGCCACTTTTTGTAATTCTCCACCAGAAAGTTTCTTGATGGATTTATTGTATAGTTTTTTAATTTTTAATGGGTCTAGAATCTGTTCTTCCTCCATACTCCCTTCAACAGGACTTCCATTTGCTTGATCTAATGATGAAATTACTTCTATGTCAAGATCATTTTGAAGATACTGTGGTTTGTAAGCTATCTTGATTTTTTTATCAATGTTGCCAGAATCGGGTTTCTCAACTCCTGCAATCATTTTCATCAGAGTCGTTTTACCTAGTGCGTTAGCACCCATTATTCCTAAAACCTCCCCTTTTCTTATTCTTCCAGGCTCGATTGTCAATGAAAATGACGGATATTTTTTTTCTAGTTTTGGATATGTGAGAATTTCACTTCCTTCTTGAAAAATATCTGTTGATGAAGACGACACGTCAAAAGAAAATTTCTTGTCTCTAAATCTTACATTTTCATTTGGTAGATATCCATCAAGAAAAACATTGATTCCAACTTTGGTAGATAAAATACCTGAAACAATACCGTATGCTGTGGGTTCCCCATATAATACTTCGATATAATCACTCAGAAAATCTAATAGGGTTAAATCATGTTCTACAACCATTACACTTTTTCCAATTTTTGCCAAATTTTGTATTACTCTTGCTACTCCTATTCTCTGAAAAACATCGTTGTATGAAGATGGTTCATCAAAAAAGTAAAACTCTGTATCTTTAGACGCTGCTGCTGCAACAGCAATTCTTTGCAATTCACCACCGCTTAGTTCATTCAAATTTTGTTCCATGGAATTTTCTAACCCCAGTTCTTTGATTAGTTCCCTTGATACTCCCCGTTCATCATATTTGTCGAGTAGCTCTTTTCCTGTTCCATTAAATGCCTGAGCGATATGGTGAACTTGCTGTGGTTTTATTGATGCCCGAATTTGCTTCTGTTCAATCTTTTGAAAATGTTGTTTAAGCTCTGTTCCGCTATAATGTTTTAAAATCTCGTCCCATTCAGGCGGATTTTCATATCTGCCCAAATTTGGTTTTAGATTGCCTGATAGAATGTTTACTACTGTGCTTTTCCCCATTCCATTCCTTCCTAATAATCCCACAACTTCACCTTTTTTCGGAGTCGGTAATTTGTAAAGTCGAAATGAGTTCATGCCATATTGATGAATTTTGTCCGTAGCTAATTCACTTGCTAAATTGATGATTGTTATTGCGTCAAAAGGACACACTTTGACACATATTCCACACCCATTACAAACATCCTCATCAATCTGAGCCTTTTTCGATTCTTCGTTTATGGTGACACATTCTGCGCCTGATTTGTTTACTGGGCAGTATTTTATGCATTCTAGCCCGCATTTTTGTGGCTGACAAAGATCCTGATCTAGAACAGCTACTCTGTGAGTCATGTTGTAATTCTGTATTTTCTTTGCTTTATACCTATTTTGAGTATATTTCAAAACTGGCGTTACGTTAATAGATGAGAATTTGACATCAAATTTCAAGCCGGCCATAGCGTTAGGGTGCGACCCAATCCCATTCCGAACTTGGAAGTCAAACCTAATGTCGCTGTTGTGCTACTAAGATGCGAGAGCTCTTGGGAAGCAACAGTGCTGGCATTTTCTACTTTCCAATCAATCTTTTAATATTGAATTAATTTGATTGATGTGAATTCAATATGTCCAATTGTAGTGTTTGTGGAGAAATATGTGATAATGACATTAGGTTGCTCAACCACATGATGGAAAAACATGGTTGGAGAAATCCAAATGTTGAAACACCTGATAGAAACAGTAGAGGATACTGATTTTATAAATTTTGTAAATAATCCAAGATTAATCTTACGCCAAAACCTGTTGCACCTTTTGGATTGTACGATTTTTCTTTTGTAGCTCCTTGTGTCCATGCAACTCCTGCAATGTCAATGTGAGTCCACGGGGTTTTTTCAATTGCGTTTTTCAAAAATGCTGCAGCCGTTATAGTGCCTGCTGCTCTTCCAATTCCAACATTTTTCATATCTGCAACATCTGATTTTATCATGTCCATATAGTCCTGATTTAATGGAAGTTCCCAAACTTCTTCTGTAGTTCTCTTAGATGAATCTGTAATTTTCTTTGTTAGTTTTTCATCATTTGATACGATTGCAGCTACGTTGGTACCTAGGGCTACGATACACGCTCCGGTTAAAGTTGCAAAATCAATCATCGCTTTTGGAGAATACTGCTTTTCTCCATATGCTAACGCGTCAGCTAAAATCAATCTTCCCTCTGCATCTGTATTTAGAATTTCAGCTGTTTTTCCACTGTATAATTTTATAATATCTCCAGGTCTGTATGACTCTCCACCTAACATATTTTCAACCGAAGGAACAATTCCAACTACGTTGATTGGTAGTTTCAATTCTGAAATTGATTTCATTATGCCCAGCACTGTACAACCACCACATTTGTCAAATTTCATTTCATCCATCGCGTTTCCGGGTTTTAATGAAATGCCGCCAGTGTCAAATGTTACAGCTTTTCCTACTAGAACAATGGGCTTTTCATTTCGCGGACCTTTGATATGTTCTAAAATGATTAATTTGGATTGGTTTTTGCTTCCTTGACCTACTGCAGATATTCCTCCAAATCCTTTTTTCTGCAATTCTGGCTCTGAAAAAATTTTACAAATCATTTTATTATTTTTAGACATATTTTTTGCAAAGTTTGCTAATGTTGTCGGAGTACATTCGTTTGGGGGTAAATTGGCAATACTTTTGGTGAATATCACGCCGTCTGCAACAATTTCTGCAATCTTGATAGCCTTTGAAATTTTGTTTGAATTTGAAATAATAATTGTAAGATCCGGGGAATTTTCTGCTTTTTCTGATTTGAATTTATCAAATTTGTAAAGAGCCATTTTCGAACCTTCAATTATTTGAGAAACGGCAGAAATTGGCTCAGATATAAAACTCGGTGGTGAAATTATCGAAAATTCCTTTAATTTTAATTCTCTCGCTTTTTGGGCTATTTTGCCTGAAACAAATCTGATTGTATCCTTTGTCAAATTCTCTTTTTTACCTATGCCTGCTAACAATATTCTTTGGACGTGTTTTTCGCCTGAAATTGGAATAACACTCAGTCTTCCCAGTTTCCCTTCCATGTCTTTTAGAGACTGGTCTATTGCAGATTCAGTTTTAGTGTCAAATTTTGGTAAACCTAGAACTTTGTTAGAATTTTCTAATACAAATCCACATAGGAGGCTCGTTTTATTTTTTGCAGAATTCTCAGTTTTAATTTTCACTATGAGCATCTATTTTTCAAGTATTATTTAGATTTACTATAGATCTATTATCTTGCTGTTGGTAATCATACTTGCTGATCTTAGAAACACTGCTTTAACCGTTTTACAACCTTGTTGGCATTTTTCGTCAATTCTAATTGTTGATGTTTTTTCTGTTTTTTCAATTAAAATTGATTTTATCAACGGAAGCAAAGCTGCTCTCCCACCATATGCTCTTTTTTTAGTAATAAGCCAAAACATGTCTAGTGCAGTTTCATCTAGAATTTCTTCTCTTATATTTTTTCCAAATTCTGAATAATGTCCGATTACTGTTATTTTGCTCCTGGCAAAAAAGTTAACGGCTTTTGCAAATTTCATACACAAATAACACTGATTATCAAACAATAAAATTGGAATATTTTCTTTAATCTCCATAATGATACATGGCAGCGATCACATTAAAATTTTACAGATTTAATACCTGAAATTTGTTTTGATGATTTATGAAAATAATCACAGATGATCCTGATTCTAGTCATACAAAGACTGGTGAATTCCCTTGCATTTCATGTCACACAGACTGCTGCAAGGAATATGTGATATTTGTTAATGCTCATGATGTTTACCGGCTTTCAGATGGGTTGGGGTTGGCACCTGAGAATTTTTTAGAAATTTATGGGGCAAAGGACTACTCTTTGGGAGTTAAGGTGAAAGAAGGGCTGATTGACCTTGCCTTGAAGCAAAAAAATGGTGCGTGCGAATTTCTTGAAGACACTAAAGACGTCTTTCGGTGTACCGTTAATGATTTCAAGCCAGGGGTGTGTAAATCATATCCGTTTCAAATGAAAAATGGAAAATTGGTTCAGATGAGCGACATAATGTGCCCAGTAGATTGGGATGTTGCAGAATTTGAGAAAATGATGGTATCTCATCTTGAAAAAGATGAATCTGAGTGGAGGTTCTATGATGAACTTGTAAAAGAATGGAATGCAAAATATTGGAGAAAAAAACCACTATCTGTATTTTTAAAATTCATGCTGGATAAAGTAGAATTCTCTTTAAAATCTTGATGGGTCAATTTGAATTTTTGAAATGCATCATCCTATGGAGTTTTACGATCCGTGGTTTTCTTTTAGAAGTAGATTTTTATTCAATTTGCAAGTATAACGTTGCAGATGGGTCTTAATTATTATCAAACAAAGAAAAATATTCTCAGAGCCCGTAAATTGGTGATTAAGGGAACCAGCGCTGCAGGATCTGGCCATCCCGGTGGTTCATTTTCTATGGCTGAAATTTTAGGATGTTTATTTAACAAACATTTGAAATTTAATCCTAATAACCCTCAATGGGAAGATCGTGATAGACTGGTTCTGTCTAAAGGACATGCTGCTCCTGGATTGTTTTCTAACATGGCAGTTGCTGGATATTTTCCAGAATCTGAAATGGAAACATTACGAAAATTTGGCAGTAAATTGCAAGGACATCCAGATCTAAAATGTCCTGGAGTTGAATTCTGCGGCGGCTCCTTAGGCACTGGGTTATCGTATTCTATCGGAATTGCACTTGCAGCAAAAATTGATTCAAAAGATCATCATGTCTATACTATCATTGGTGATGGTGAGTCTGATGAGGGACAAGTCTGGGAGGCTGCAATGACTGCTTCAAAATACAAGGTTGATAATCTTACAGCTTTTCTTGATAGGAATTTCATCCAACAAGATTCGTACACTGAAAAGATTATGCCCCTTGATGAAAATTTAGAAGGTTCGGATATTTCTGAAATGTGGAAAGATGCATCACGTTGGAAAACTGGCGATAAATGGAGATCATTTGGCTGGAATGTTATTGAAATTGATGGACATCGGGTTGAACAAATTGATGCAGCTATCACAAAAGCAAATGCCACAAAAGGTGTACCTACAATAATAATTTCAAGAACCATCAAAGGAAAATCCATCGAACATATGGAGGATAATCCACAGTGGCATGGCAAAGCTCCTGACTCTGATATAGTTCCAATAATTGACCTTGAACTAGATTCACAATTTATGATTGCGCCCTCAATTATTGCAGGAGATATGACCAATTTGGAAAATGAAATTAAACGATGTGTTTCAGGTAGGGCAGATTACATTCACCTTGATGTGATGGATGGTCAGTTTGTTCCAACAAAAACTTTTGATCATAATAAAATTAAAGAATTAAGGCCACTTACAGTAATTCCTTTCGATACACACTTGATGATTAATGAACCTGTAAAGTATGTTAAAGACTATGTAGATGCTGGTAGTGATATTGTCACCGTCCATGCTGAAGTGACCGATGAATCAAGTTTTGGAGAAATACATGATGTGTTGAAACAAAATCAAGTCGGTGTAGGATTTTCAATTAACCCTGATACCGAATTACCGGAATGGTCTTACAAGTTCTTACGATCACTTGATCAACTCATTGTAATGTCTGTCGTACCTGGACAATCCGGCCAAAAATACATTGAAGAAACACATGCAAAAATGTCAAGACTGAATTCGATTCTAAAACAACATAATTTTTCAGGCTATGTTGAGGCTGATGGTGGGGTAAATCTTGAAAATATTGGCTCGGTATTTGCTGATGGTGCACGTGTTTTTGTAGGCGGTGGCGCAATTGTTGGTCAGCAAGATGTTAGATCTGCAATTAGAGATTTCAGAACAGAGGTTTTAAAATCTAGAAGACATGGTTTGCTTTCTAAAGCAAATGAGTTAGGTGGAAGTGATTTAGTAAACAAATGGATTGGCTTGCATGTGATCGGCGATAAACAAGACCAAATTAAAAAAATTGCTCAGGAGGCAGGATACATTTGAACGAACCAGTAATGACCGACATGCGTTCAGAATATTCTAAATCCTTGATTCAATTAGGAAAAGAAAATCCCAACGTTGTTGTTTTAGGGGCAGATACAACTGACTCATTAAAAACTTCTGGATTTGGAAAAGAATTTCCTGACCGATTTTTCAATGTGGGTATTGCTGAAGCTAATCTTGTCACTATGTCTGCAGGATTAGCTGCGTCTGGAAAAATTTCTTTTGCCAGTACTTATGCCATATTCTTACCTGGCAGAGCAGTGGATCAAATTCGCAACAATATCGCTTATCCGTCACCTCCTGGAAAAAAAGGTCTCAACGTAAAATTAGTCACATCTCACGGAGGTCTATCTGTGGGACCTGATGGAGGTTCACACCAGCAAATTGAAGACATTGCGATAATGCGAGTAATTCCTAATTTCAGAGTCTTTATTCCTGCTGACACTGTTGCAGTTTCAAATCTAGTACGGTTGATGGCCAGAGAATATGGCCCATTTTACATGAGAATGGCAAGATCTGCAACTCCGCTTATCCATTCTGATTCTCAGGAATTTCGAATTGGAAAAGGAATTACATTGAGAGATGGTTCTGATTGCACTATTGCTGCCTGTGGAATTACTGTTAGAATGGCCTTAGAAGCTGCTGAATCATTACAACAAGAAGGAATTTCTTGTAGAGTTTTAGATATGTTTTCAATAAAACCCATAGATAGCGAAATTTTAGAAAAAGCAGCTAGAGAAACTGGTTGTATTGTAACTACTGAAGAACATAATATTGTTGGAGGGATGGGTTCTGCAGTGGCAGAATCTGTTTCCGAATCTTATCCTGTACCTATTAAGAGAATTGGAGCCCAGGATATGTTTGGAGAATCTGCACGTGACAATGAAATTCCGCTACTTTTAGAGAAACACGGAATAACATCTTTTAATATGGCAAAACAAGTTAAAGAAATTAGGAGTAAAAAATTATGAAAATTTTTCTTGACACTGCTAATCTAGAGTCCATTAAAAAATACAACGACATGGGTTTGTTGGATGGAATCACCACCAATCCCTCACTTATGTTCAAAGAAGGAGGCAATCCAAAAGATGCAATGGAAGAAATTACAAAAATTATCAAAGGCGATGTAAGTTTAGAAGTTATTAGTACTGAATATTCTGGAATGATGGAAGAAGGTAAACGCCTTCGTCAATACGGGGATAATGTGGTAGTCAAAGTTCCTATGACTCCTGATGGTCTAAAAGCATGTAAATCACTTTCATCTGAAGGAATTCCCGTTAACGTTACTTTGATCTTTTCTGCAAATCAGGCTTTACTTGCTGCAAAATCTGGAGCAAAATACGTCAGTCCATTTATTGGAAGATTGGATGACATTGGTCAGGATGGAATGCAATTGATTCAAGACATTAAAGATATTTTTAAGAATTATCCTGAGTTAAAAACTCAGATTCTTGTTGCAAGTATTCGTGATCCGGTACATGTAGTTGATGCTGCAAAAATTGGCGCAGATGTTGTAACATTACCTCCGGCAGTACTGGATAAAATGATGTTGCACCCATTAACAAAAATTGGCTTGGAAAACTTTCTTGCTGATTGGGATAAGCTAAAATCTGGAAATCCTAATATCAAAATTTAGTTAATATTTACTAAGGACAAAATTATAAAAATTAAAAATTTAGGTAGTGTTATTTTGAACCTTTGTCTGTGCTTTTTCTAGAACTTGTTCCTCTACCTGTGCTTCTGGTCATACCTTCTGTTGAAGGTCTTGCTTTTGGATCAGGCATATCTCCTAGTTTTCTAGAGCCGGTTCCTCTACCTGTATGAACCATTCTATTTGCTGATGCTTTTTTCCTTATCTCCTGGATTTTTCTAAATTCATCTCCAGACCACTTTGTTGGATCATCATCAACCTCGATAGTTCCTGTACCTCTACCAGTTCTAACTTTAATTTTAGCCATAAATTAGATGAAATTATCTTATATTTATCTAAGCTCATTTTTCATGAGTGGTTCTGCACTTTTTATTTTAACTGCTAATCCAGCCTAGTTTCTTGAAATATGCAAACATCATGATTGCAGGAATTGCTGATGCAATTATTATAGTTATGAAAGATGTGAATGGTCCTAAAATAATTGAGTCGCTTCCAATCCCTCCTGGCAAATTAACGTTCATTCCATAAAATGTACCGATTACTGTTGCTGGAATTGCCAATGTGAAAATTATGGTTAATATTGCAAGTACTTTATTTGTTTTTTCGGTACTTAACACAAAATCTGTATCTTTGTAAATTTCCATGGTTTCTCTAGATTCTTCTAATGTTTCGATTACTTTGTCAATATGATCAATTACATCATCATAGTATAATGCGAGTTCATCATCTTCACCGTCTGAAAATCGTTTAACATTTCTTGCTATTTCCAGCACAAATTTCTTTAATGGATTTGCTATTCTTCGTAATCTGTTGATTTCTCTTCTAAGTAAGGCAATATTTCTTGCTACAGGTTTTGCTTCATCGAAAACCATGTCTTCAATATCGTCTAGGTTTGCACTGATTTTTCTTGATGTGTGTAAAAGGTCATCTACCAACACATCCAAGATTTCATGAAGTAATGATCCTGATGATTCGCCTAGCAGCCTCTTTTTTCTTTTTTGATCAGAATCTGTCTTGCATATTTCTACCAATTCTACGAGGGGTTTCAGATCTCCTTGATGAACTGTGACTAAGAAATCTTTACCTACAAATATTGACAACTGACTGTTTTTGGATATTCCTGTTTTTTGTGCTAATGGTGGAAAATGAAGGATTACAAAAAAATGATTATCATAACTATCTAATTTTTGAAGCTCAAACTTGGTCATACAATCTTCAATGTTTAATTCGTTGAAATTGTATTTTTTAGCCAAATTTTCAATGTCATTCCTGTCTGGATTTTTAAAATCAATCCATACAAATTTCTCCCCCTGCATGGTCTCTATTTTGTTTTCAATAGGGATATTTGCTGATTTTTTGTTCGAACGTAACCTATTTGTGATGAAACCCTTTCTCATGTCGAAAAATACCCTGATACAACAAATTTAAAGCGATCGCTATGATTGAATAAAAACTATTTTTGAATTTGAGGCTAATCTAATTTAGGCGTTCATTGTACCCATGGAAGAAAATAGTTTGTACCTATCCAAACAAGTCCTATGGATATTGCCATTGCAATCCACCATTTTCGCATATTTTGATTTCAACCTAGTCAATAATAAAGATACATCTTAATTTTCAACATGATCTTAAAGATTATTACTGGTTGAACAAATTTCTTTCTTTGTGGCCTTCGTAGTACAGTGGTTAGTATAGAGGATTGTGGATCCTCGGACAGGAGTTCGATTCCCCTCGAGGGCCCATCTATTATTTTAAAAAATACCGAATTTACTGGATTCCATCTCTTCCTTGATGGCTAGTTTGAATCTGGGGGATTTGGTTTCAACATTTTTTGTTAACCATGTTAAAAATTTCTTTTCTGTTCCCTTCCCCTTTATTTTATCAAAATCAACACCCATCATTTCTGCTAGTTTTTCCACTAATGCCCTGTTTACACTTAAAACAAAAAAATGCCATCCAAATGCGAACTCTGAATCTGACATGACAAAATCATCTTGCCCGTGAACCATTTCTTCTAAAAGAGATAGTTGATGAGATAATGCTTTACTGGTTTTATCATAATCTACTGCCGAAACATTGATGTTAATTCTATCTTCCATGTTTTGTCTAGGTAAAAACAAAATAAAAGGATTACACCAATTAGTCTTTTAATAGATATTCAAAATCAATGTCAAAATGCATTTTCATGATGTTGATGTACGTTTGAATCGATTCTGGAATCTCATCTCCGCATGCGACTCCTAGTTTTTTTGCATTAATCCAAATCACTAATGTCTGAATAATTGTTAAAAATCGATCATTTTTAATTTCTGGAGATCCAATTGACTTGGTATATCTTTCAGCAAATTCCCAGGCTGTAATAAAATCAACACATTTCACACCAAAAATTGCCAGTAATTGTTCCTGCATATTTTCTGTTTTTTTGAATGGAACTCTGTTGATGATGTATGGAAAATTTACTTTATCTGGAAGACACCCTGGCAGAGGCCCCCAAATTGTAACTATTTTTGTATCTTCTTTTAGGCTTTCAAACTTCTTTAACATATTGTTAATTATATTTTCATCCGTAAACCAGAACAAAATTACTGATGCGTCTGAAATATCGGAGTCTTCTATGTTTTGGCAAATTAAATCTGCTTTGGTATTTTTTTCTTCAAGACTTTTTCTTGCTTGCTTTATTTTTTCAGAATTGTTATCAATACCCACTGCTTTTTTAACCCCAAATTCGTTAATGGCAATCTCAATCCCTTTCTCATCTTTGCAACCTAAATGATAAAAGACGTCCTTTTCACCCAAACTTACAAATTTGAAAATCTCTCGAAACGATTTTTCATGTAATTGAACATCTTCACCACTGAGCAAGTTTTCAGGAAGAGTTTCTAAATATTCTTCAATTTTCATTATGCTTGATATAATTGATGAGAATTTATTCTCTTATGCTTTCTAATTTTGAAACTGCTTGCCATAATTGGGTTCTAACGTATGATGGCATGTTAGGATCTTGTGTAATGTCATCTAACAGGCTGATGGAATTTGCTGCTCTAACTGATAGTGAATATTCCTGATTTTTTAGTTCTACAATTAAATCTGTGAGTGATTTCTTGACTGTTTTTGGAGTTGAATTGCTAGACGTAATTTGTTCTAGTGTTTCAATTGCTCCTTTCATCGATTCTTTATTTTGAGTGTCGTCAACCATTTTTTACACCTTTTCTTAAAAATTAGAAGTATATAGTTACATCTCTACAAAGACATTGTCTGATTCTACGACAACACTGTATGATGTTAAATCCCTGATTTTTGCTGGGAATTTAATTAATTTTCCAGTTTTACAATCAAATTCTGCTGCGTGCCATCCGCAAGTGATAGTACACCCATCTAATTTTCCTTCAGACAGACTAGAACCTGAATGAGTGCACGAATCATCAGTGGCATAATATTCTCCGTCAATATTTGCAACTAGAATATCTCTACCGTCGATAGTCACTTTGATCATTTTTCCAGGTAAAATATCTGATGTCGTACATGCAATAATTTTCCCCATTGAAGTTTTTATCTGTTCATTCTTAATAATTTTTTGTATATGATAAATCTGAGAATCAGGGAGGCAAATAATTCAGATAAAAGTTCAGTTTTAAAATTTTGCCAAAATACTTTTTCGTGGGGAGATTATGTGGAGCATGTTTGGGATTTTTGGATATCTGAAGGCAATTTATTTTTAGGTCAAAAACCTGGACCTGTTGGAATTTGTCATGCGTTTTACTCTGGTAATCAAGTTTGGATTGAAGGAATCAGAATTGAATCTGCTTTCCGTCGCCAAAATATAGCCTCTGAACTAGTAAAACATGCTGAAATTACAGGTTTAGCAAAAAATCTATCTTTTTCATACATGTTAATTGACACTGAAAATTCTGTTTCTGTTTCAATGGCACAGTCTCTGAATTATGAAATTTTTCAAACATGGAATTTTTACTCTATTGAGCCAAAAAGCAATCCGAATTATAATGTCACTTTTGAAAAACCCCACGATTCTAAGTCTTTTTCCCATTATGTGAAATCCTGGAGGTGGCTTCCTATTGATGCTGTAACATTGGAATCGTTTTATGAACAAAATAGAATTGTAAATTCCTCAATTGACGATAAAAATTCCGTTGCAATAATAACAGAGTCTGAGCATTTTGACAGAACGTTGATTGCTACTCTGTTCTCTAATTCTGACGAATCTGCATTTGAAATTCTCTCATTTTTACAAAATTTTGGTTGGGAGAATAACTATGAAAGAATCCAAATTCTGACTAAAGAAAAATTACCCGATTTTGATTCATTGGAATCTAAAATTTCATTTTATTTGATGAAAAAATATTTGGTTTAATCTGATTTAACAAACTTTATTGTGTTGTTTAAAATTCCCAAACTTTCTATTTCCATTTCCACTTTGTCCCCATCTTTTAAAAACACGGCATTTGGTTTGTTTAACATAACTCCCGCTGGTGTTCCGGTAGATATGATGTCTCCTTTTTCCAGTGTCATTACTTTGGAAATTTTTGAAATAATCTCTGGGATTTTAATGAACATTTTATTTGACGAAGAATTTTGTCTCAATTCTCCGTTGATTTTGGTTGTCATTTTGAGATTTTGAGGATCTTTGATTTCATCTTTTGTTGTAATCCATGGCCCGCAAGGTGCAAAAGAATCAAAGCTTTTTCCTCTGGTGAATTGCTTGTCTTTGAACTGAATGTCTCTTGCTGAAACATCGTTGAATATCATGTATCCAAATATTGCATCAAACGCATCATTCACGCTAATATTTTTACAATTTTTGCCAATAATCAGGGCTAATTCAACTTCATAATCTAACTGTGTGACAAAATCTGGACATACGATGTCTGAATTTGTACTGTTCAATGCAGTTCTTGGTTTTATCACCAATGCGGGATCTTCTGGCGCTTGCAATCCTTGCTCTTTAGCGTGATCTACATAGTTGAATGCTAGACAAATTATCTTGTTGGGGTTAGGAATCGGCGACAATAATTTGTATTTTGAAATATTTTCTTCATATGGTAGATCTTTGATTTTGTTTTTAATTTCATCGTACCATCCATCAAAAAGAAAGTCTTTGATATTTTGAGGAATTGGAACGCCTGTCAAGTAAGTGATTTCATCTTTAGTGGATACTTTATTCCCGTTAACGAAACCATATGTTTCCTTATTGTCTCGTAACAATCGTGCTATTTTCATACCGAATCACTTGTGAGTAAAAATTGCTTGATTTTGTGAATCTTTTCTACAATATCCAAATCTAACAAATTGGATTTCTTCTCCTTCTTTTAATTGTAGATAGTGCGGTTCTGTAAAGACGTCCAATTCTTCTAAACTGTCTTCGTTAAATTTATCTCCGATGAACAGTGTTTTTGGAATAATCATCTTTATTGCATGTGCTGTTTTTTGTGGAACCCATTGGATTTTTGGGATGTCTGTTTTCTCTCCATTTTCAACAAATTCCCCCTCTATCTCTGTTCCTTGTTTGGTAATGGCCACATTTCCCAAGCCCAATAGACGAATTTGTGTACCTTCTTTGATGCTTTGTGCGTCATCTCCTGAAATGTAGAAATTTTCATCAATTTCAATTGTTCTTTTTCCCATGTCGTTTATTGGATGGTTTGGGATTTCAACAGAAGATATTGGCAAATTTTTCACTGTAAGTTTTTTTGCATTACTTACCATGAATAATCTGATGCTGTCTGTATCAACAAACTTTCTGTTAAAAGATTCCAGTGCATCAAACGGTGCCAGAGTATTTGCTTTGGTTAGTCCTAAGGACATGATGAATTTCCGTATTGCCTCTGGCTTGATTCCTCTCCTCCTCAACGCCTCTAAAGTTGGTAGTCTTGGGTCATCATACCATGTGACTTTCCCTTCTTCAATCAACGGTTTGATGATTCTTTTTGATATTGGCATGCCTTTGAATTCTAATCTGGAAAAAAAGCCTTGGGCTGGTTTTCTCATCTTTAATGCGTCTAAAATTGCGTAAATTAGCTCTTCTCTAAGTTCAAATTCTTTAGAACGAAAGGCATGAGTGACCCCGTCAGCACTATCTTCTATTGCAACTGCCATATCGTAACTTGGCCAAATTCTATACTTTTCTCCTAAAGTGTAATGTTTCCCTTCTATAATTCTAAACAAAACTGGATCTCGCATAACTGCGTTATCTGCTTCCATATCTCCACGGAATCTGACAACTGCGTCTCCTGGTTTGAATTTATCCTTCATTTTTTCCCAATTTTTATTATTTTTTTCAATATCTCCCATGCTGCACTTGCATGATTTTCTTTCTCTTCTGTTTTTACTGATGTCCTCTCTTTTACAAGTACAAATGTATGCTTTTCCTAAATTGATTAATTCAATTCCTTTTTCATAGAATAACTCCATGTCGTCTGATGTACTTTTTACTATGTCGAATTCTATTCCTAACCATTCTAATCCAACTTTGATTGCCGCATGATATTCCATTCTTTCGGCTTCAGGATTTGTATCATCCATTCTTAGAATGAATTTTCCTCCGTACATTTTGGCATATTCTGAATTAATTATAGCTGCTTTTGCATGTCCTATGTGGGGATATCCGTTAGGTTCTGGAGGAAACCTTGTAATTACTTTCCCTTGTTCGGCACCTTTTAATTCTGGAAGGCCCTCTCTTTCTTGAATTTTTTCTTTAGGTGCTAAAAGTTCTGGAAAATTTTCTTTGATTTCATTTTCTTGATCTTCTAATGACAGATGATTGACTGAAGAAACTATTTCAGTAATGTCCGCAGAAATTTCTCTTACTTTATTCCTAAATTCTGGTTTTGTCCCGAGAATTTTTCCTAAGATTATTTTATCTCTTGTTTCTCCTCCGTGCTCAAAAGCGTTTTGAATAGCCATTTTTCTGATTTCCTTTTTTAATTCTTCATCCATGTCAGTTCCTGTCTTTTACAACTACACACTACGTTTAACCACAAAATCTAGCAATGAAATTAACTCTGCTTTTGCAGGTCCTGTATAACTTCCCAATGATTTTTCGGCCTTTTCCGCATATTTTAGAGCCTGTTTTCTGACGTTTTCCTCTATTCCCAGTGATCTGATGACCTCTACGGCTTTGTTCAAATCATTTTTTGATATTTTTGAATTTCCAAATGCTTTTAGAATTATTTTTCTCTCATTGCCTTTTGCTGATTTTATCGCCATGAGAATCGGAAGTGATTTCTTCCCCTCTCTTAGATCATTTCCTACTGGCTTTTTTGTTATCTTGGAATCTCCCATCACTCCGATGAGATCATCTGTTATTTGGAAAGCAATTCCTAAATTTCTTCCAAATGATGAGAGATTTGAGATGTCTTTCACTTTGTTTGTTGCGCAAATTGCTCCCATTGCGCAAGATACATCAAACAATGCTGCGGTCTTTTTACCGATCATCGTGATGTATTCTGCTTGTGATGGAATTTTTCTCTCTTCGGCCATTTTTACGTCTAATAATTGACCTTCACATACGTCTACGCACGCTTTAGCAAGTCTAGATACTAGTTGAATAGTCGCCTTAGGTGATAATTTTGAATCAGTGATGACTTGAAATGCTTTTGAAAACAAAACATCACCTGCAAGTATTGCAATTGGCATGCCGAATTTTTTGTGTACTGTGGGAACGCCATGGCGCATTTCATCATTGTCCATTATGTCGTCATGAACTAATGTAAAATTATGAACCATCTCTACTGCGCTTGCAGCGGGCATTGCATTGGATACTTTACCTTTTAAAATTTGACAGCTTCTGATTACCATGTATGGTCTGAGTCTTTTTCCACCATTTACAATCAAATGCCCTGCCGCATCATAGAGTTTTTTTGGGTTCCCCTTTAATTTTGAATTTAGATAATTGTTTACTATTTTGGCATTTTGTTCCATTTGTTTAGTTTTATCCATTTACTAGTCTCCATTTGTCATCTGGCAGATGAATTTTGATTGCTTTTTGTAATTCATCATGCACTTCACTGTTCATCCATGTAGATAAGATGCCTGCATGCTTTTCAAGCATGGATTTATCGGATTTTTCCAATAATTCCAATGCGATAAGCATCCATGGACAATAGATTTGTGGGTTTTTCTTTAGTTCTGCAATTAGTTCTTTAGATGAAACCCATTTGATTTCATCAATCTCCCCTTCAATTTCTTTTAACTCTGTAGATTTGTCAATTATGCCAATTAGAGTTCCGCATATCTCGTTTTCAGATCCTACATCTTTGTATGGAACATGGTATTCAAATTTGTGTAAGTAGTCTAATGTGCCATCGATTCCTAGTTCTTCAGGCATTCTTCTTTCTCCTGATGAAACATAGGTTTCTGATTCTCTTGGATGGCTTGCGAATGTCCCATCCCAATCATTGGGCCATAACATTTTGTCTTTGGCTCTTTTTGTAAGAACCAATCTTCCATCATTATCAAACAGCAGTGCAGTAAATGCTCGATGTAATTTTCCGTTTGGCAAGTGGCACTTTACCTTTTCTTCACTTCCTACCTGATTGTCGTTTTCATCAACTAAAATTACAAATTCTTCAGACATTTCTTTTACCTCTAAACAATGTTCCTTCAAATATCCTATTTTTAACCGCTTTTACAATTCTCTCGGGTTTGTTACCGTTTGCAAAGAACACATTCATTCCCATCTTTGCAATTTTTGACGCCTCTTCAACCTTCCTAGTCATACCGCCAGTAACGTCCATTTTATTTTCAGAAATGGATGGACGTTCACCCTGTAATTCATAAATCAGTTTTTTTGTTTTTAAATCTGAATACAATCCATCTTCGTTTAACACAAAAATACACAGTCTGGGTCTTAGAATTTTTGCAAGATGAGTCATGATCTTATCTCCGGATAAAATGTATGTTTTTCTTTGACCGTACCATAATGCATCTCCGTATGTGACTGGAATCAAGCCTGATTTTGCAATTTTTTCAATCTCTTTAATTTTGTTAGTAATGGGTTTGTTTCCGGACATAAAGTCAGTTGGAGGAAGACAATACGGGTTTAATTTGTTTTTTAGAAGTGAATCTAAAATGATCTTATTTAATTCAATCATTGAATTTTTAACAATTGCGACTCCTTTTGGATCATGTATTTTTGCTTTTGTGTGCATATCGTATTTTACAGACCAATAATGTCCATAAGATCCCCCTCCATGGACGATTATTACTGGTTCGTTGATTTTTCTCAAACTTTTAGAAAGAGCGTCTATTGTTTTTTTCCTTGCAGATAACGGTTTTTTTTTATTTGTAATGATGGAACCGCCTAGTTTTATTAGAATCATGTTCTTCAAAATTATCTGATCAATTAAAAAGTATCCAGACCCTTAAAATCGATTTTGACTGAAAAACAATCATAATTCTTATCTTTGAATTGATTAACGGTGGGTTCCAGATTTGATTCATCTGTAAGTGCGTAGATGCATCCTCCCCCTCCAGCACCAGTAATTTTTGCACCAAATGATTCAGTTTGACCTACCTGGATCATTTCTCTTAATTTATCATTAGAAACTCCTATTGTTTCTAGGTATTCTTGATTTTCTCTAACTTTACTTCCTAATTTTTCAACATTGTTTTCCGTCAATAACTCTAAAACCTCTTCAACTAACTTTGATTCTTTTTTACACAGCGAGGAAAATCTAATTTCATCCTTTTCCTTAAATTGCCTTACTTCGCCAACTACTGATTCTGTGGAGTGTTCGATGTTTGAGTTGGCAATTACTAGGTGAAAATTGGGCTTGGATTCTATTTTATGAAATCCATTTTCTTTGTCATATTCCATAATTCCACCATAGGTGCAGACGGTACAGTCAGCTCCTGACGTGTTTTCAAAAATTGTTTTTTCAGCTTCTATTGCTAGAGCGAGAATTTCTTCATTAGATGTTTTTCTAAATAATCTTGAAATCGCAGCAGCCCCTGCTACACAACAAGCAGACGATGAACCTAAACCTACTCCTAGTGGGATGTCTGATTCTACAATGATTTTAATCCCGGCATTTTCATTCTTTAACATTTTGTCTGCCAAATAATAAAATGGTTTTAACGGTGAATTAATTTCCGAAACGGGTTTTCCAGGATCAGATTCTAAATTTCCGATGTTTGACTGGATGGATATCTTTCCATCCTCAGTTTTTTCTGCAGTTACTGTAATTCTTTTATCAATTGCACACAGAATTGCTTTTACTCCATATACTACAAAATGTTCCCCAAAAAGAATTACTTTTCCTGGAGCTGAAGCTTTGGATTTCAATTATACACTTTAAAATTCTGAAAATTATTCGATTTCCTCTTCGGTAATCTTTGTTTCAAAATCATCTATTTCTTCTTTCATTGGTTCATTCTCTTTCAATTCCCCTCTTTCAATTAGGATCTGACGCACCAATAGCCAGTAAACTGTAGCTAGAGCTTTTCTTCCTCTGTTGTTTGCTGGGATGATTACATCCAGATTAGATGTGATGTTGTCTGTATTTGCAATTCCGATAATTGGAATACCTGCATTTGTTGCTTCAATAATTGCTTGTTCATCTACCTGTGGATCTGAAATTAAAACTAATTTTGGTTCAATGTAATATGGTAATGATGGGTTTGTCAGTGTTCCTGGCATGAATCTTCGAAGTAATTTTTTAGAGCCTAAACTTTCACAGAATTTCTCAATTGGCGTTTCTGCATATTGTCTGCCGGAGCACACTATGAGGTTTTCAGTACCCAATCTGTTGATGAATTTGGCTGCTGTCTTAATTTTTTCTAATGTGATGTCTAAATCAAGCATGTATAGTCCTTCAGGGCTTGCTTTGGTGATGAACGATTTCATGAATTTGGTCTTAACTTGAGTGCCTACCCTGATTCCGGTAGCTAAAACCATCTTTTTGATGTCTATTCCTTCAGCTTGTTGACTCATGACGATTTTAAATCTCTGCCATACCGCGTATTAAATCATGCTCTGACAGTCGTAATAACTCATTAAGTTTTGCCACTCTTTCTCCTCCAACAACGCCCACTTTGAGCATTTTTGAATTTGTAGCGATACCGATGTGAGATATTTGAGAATCTGTAGACTCTCCAGATCGATGCGATGTGATTAGTTTGATGTTGTTCTTTGCTGCTTCCTTGAAAAATTCAAAGGCATCAAAAAGACTCCCTGCTTGATTGACTTTTAAAATTGCTGCATTGCATGATTTTACTTCGATTGCTTTTTTTAGGATGTTTTTGTTTGTCACAGTCAAATCATCTCCGACTACCAGTATGTTTGGAAATTTTTTTGTTAATTCTGACATGTCCTCAAATGCCTCTTCGTGAACTGCATCTTCGGCATAAATTAATTTGAATTTCTTAATGATGTTTGCTGCAAAGTCAATTTGTTCTCCAGTTGAATTTTCAAAGCCTGCTCTGTCATAAACATACTTTTCTTTCTCATCATTCCATTGCGTTGAAGAAGCAAAGTCTACCCCGAGTGATACTTCTTTTCCCAAGGTGAATCCTAAATTTTCACATGCTTTTGCAGAAATTTCCAATGCCTTTTGATTGTCTAATTTTGGTGCCCAACCGCCTTCATCCCCTCTACCATTTGTAAAGTTGGGATCTTCTTTTTCTAAAACCTGACGTAGTTCTTTGTGAACTGATAAATTAGTTTCAATGGCGTCTTCAATGGTTTTTGAGCCTGTAGCACAGATCAGTATTTCTTGAATGTCTGGAGTTCCTGGACCTGCATGTGCTCCGCCTCCTAAAATATTCCCTAATGGAAATGGGAACTTGAATGATGATTCAGACGAGAGTATCTTAAACAATGGCTCATCTGATGCCTTTGAAGCTGATTCCATGGATGCGATTGTAACTGCAAATGCTAATGCCCCACCAATCACTGAATAGTTTGTTGAACCATCCAATCTTTTTAGAACATCGTGAATTCCTTTGAGATCTGATGACTCTAAACCGATAAATTTTTGAGAATTTTCTTTTAGTATTTTGAGACTTTCTTCAGGTTTGTCGTTTGGGAAACTGACTGCTTCATATTTTCCTACACTTGCACCTGACGGAGCACACACTCTTCCTAAAAATTTGTTATCTGATTGAACATCAACTTCAATTGTTTTACTGCCTCGACTGTTGTATAGAATACGTCCTTCAATTGAGGATATTTTAGCCAAGTTATTCTAGCTCAGATAGAATTTCTAGTTTTCTTCTCTGAATTGCTTCATAAAACGGAATTACTTGCTGTATTGTTTCCACCGTGGTCAAAAACATTCTTCTGCAACAATACCTTTCAACGCCTAAGGAATTGAGAGTTTTTGAAGGATCCTCTCCTGCTTTTATTTTATTCTGATAATCTTCAAATTTATCAGCGACTAATTTTCCACAAGTTAAACATCTTACAGGAATTAACACGAACAAAAAAGTAACCAAGGATTATAAAAACCATGCAAGAAATTTAAAATGCGGATGTCGCCCAGCCTGGCCAAAGGCGCTAGCTTGAGGGGTTAGTCTCTTAGGAGTACGTGGGTTCAAATCCCATCATCCGCACCACTAATTTTTAGTCGATTTTTCTATTTTCTTTAAAATTTTGATTAATTCAGTTCGTCTTTTTTCTTCAGTAATTACAGATCTGACATCATCTACTAGGATTCTGTTCACATCGATTTTTCTTCTTGCTTCTTTTACTACTTTATCGTACATTGAAAAAGTGTAAAGTTGAAGATACAAATTTTCCATCACTTCAAAAATCCTTGTTGCCTCATCAATCTCATCTGTCCTGATTTTATCAAAAACCTGTCTTTTCAATTCTCCAACACAATCAAGTAATCCTAAAACATATGATTCAGGCATCACTGCCAATTTTTCATCTGAAGGAATTTCTTTTTTTTCAACGATTGCAATTAAACATGCAGCCTCTACAAATTCTTGTTCTGGTGTGATTAGATATCTTTCTAATCCCCCTGTTGCTTTTTTCTTGTATTTTTTTAATAATGTTTCTGCTTGTTTTAGGTTATTTTTTCCTATTGTTAAATCTCCTTTATGAACTGCAATAATCGATTTACTGCATAGGATGATAATTTCCCTTGTATTTTTTAATAGAAATTCTCTAGCATCTTGCACGCTTTCTAAATCTTTTGCAATTTTACTCAATGACGGTTTTACATTTTTTAATGTCATGTTTAGCATTGTTTTAAAAGTAGGATAAAGCCGTTTGCTAAACTCTTGGGATGAATTCAGCAATTATTTCTAAAATTACCTTTTTAGATTCATGTTTTTTCTTCGGGAAGGTCACCTGCTTTTATTCGCTTATCGAAGAACAGACAAGCAGTAAGATCACCTGTGACATTGACCATTGTTCTAGTCATGTCTAAAATTCTATCAACTCCTAAAAGAAGCACAACTGCAACAGGGGGATTCCAGATGCGATGAGGATGTTTGAAAGATTCAATTTCCATTACACCTATTTTCAATCGTCATTATTTATTAGAAAATTCTGCAATTCTCAACAACGAACTGGCTGAATCCATTAGATTGGCTAAAAATTAATCAATTTCAGACATATTTCGTATTTTCAAAGCTCTTATTTTGGATATAATTTCATGAGAAATGTGGAAATTACTGTTGATCAGATGTATGGTATAGAAAACAAAGGCCATGACATGGGATTTTTGAAAAAATTCATGATGGAGAATGCTGGGGCTGCAGCAGTTAGAAGATTGCTTGAAAAAATTGATAATGTGGAATCAAAAAATATTCTGATTTTTGCAGGATTGGGTAACAATGGTGGCGACGGATTGGTTATGGCAAGACATTTGGCTGGATACGGCGCTAAAGTTACAGTAATGCTTCTTGGCAGTCCTGATAAAATAAAAACTGAAGAAAGTAATTGGAATTGGTCGATTTTGCAAAAAATGCCTTCTGTGAAATTAATGTCTGGCAATTCTTTTGATTTTGATTTTAAACCCGACGTAATAATTGATGGAATTCTGGGAACTGGAATCTCTGGGGAAATTAGAGAACCATATGCCTCTGCGATAAATTACATTAACGAAACAGACTGTTACAAATTTGCAGTCGATGTCCCATCTGGATTGGATCCACAAACTGGAGAAACCGCAAATATTTACACAAAATGTGACATGACGGTAACTTTTCACAAAATGAAACAGGGAATTCCAAAACGAAAAGATTTGACTGGGGAATTGTTTGCAGAAAAAATAGGAATTCCCCCTGAAGCTGAAGAGGGAATACTATGAAAGTGCATCAGATCCAAGTTGGAAACATGCAGAATTTCTCATACGTTGTCGAAGATGATGATACTGATGAATCCATCATAATTGATCCTTCGTGGGATTTGATAGAATTAGAAATGATCATTAAAAAAAATAACCTGAAAATCAAATACATTGTAAACACCCATCATCATTTTGATCACACGTTGGGAAATGAAGCAATGGCTGAATCTACAAGGGCCCCTATTATTCAACACGAGAATTCAGAATTAAAACATGATATCACAGTGAAGGACGGGGATGTCATCGAATTTGGAAATTCGAAATTGAAAGTGATTCATACTCCTGGCCATTCTAAAGACAGTATTTGTCTTGTTGGGGACGGAAAAATCTTTTCTGGCGATACCCTGTTTGTTGGAAATTGCGGTCGTATTGATTTGCCTGGAGGCAGTGTAACAGATCTTTACCATAGCATTTTTGACGTTTTGCACAATTTAGATGAAAATCTGGTCATGTATTCAGGCCATAATTATGGTAGCTCTGAAACTTCTACACTCGGACAAGAAAAAATCACTAATCATGTGATGCAAAAACGAACTGAGCAGCAGTTTATTGACATGATGGGCTAGAATCTTGATGGAAAATATTGAACTCTTTGGAAATGTGGAACAAGGGAAAAGTTTTCTGGAGTCTATGAAATCTAAAAGGTTTCTCTTTTCTTTCATAATATCCTATACTGAAACATGTGAAATCCCTGGAATTACCTTTGCGGGTGCGGATAGTGATTCAATACAGTTTACACCGCCTGCTGATGCTGAATACCTTCATTACGGATATTGCAAAACAATTGATAAAATTCCAATGACGCCTGACGGCAAACCTACTCCTGGCTTGCTGACAAAAACCGCATTAGAGTCTGCTAGTATTCCACACTTGACAATTAATGCAGGGAGCAAAATTTCTCCACAACTGCCATTTATTGATACCGGAATGTCATTTGGAAAAAATATTTTGACTAGCGATGCAATGACCGATTCACAGGTATCCCACGCTGTTGATTATGGGAGAATAGTTGGAAGAAGTTTGGCATCATTAACCGATTGTTTGGTGATTGGTGAAAGTATTCCTGGTGGAACCACCACTGCACTAGCCGTATTGAAAGCACTAGGTTTTGATGCAAAAGTTAGTTCTAGCATTCCCAATAATCCAGTTGAACTAAAAAATCAAATCGTTAAGTCTGCACTAGAGAGAATAGACTCTGATCATCCTTACAGTATTGTGGCAAAAGTTGGCGATCCTATGATTCCTTTTGTAGCTGGAATGTTGAGTTCTGCATCTGACATATCTAATGTGATGTTGGCAGGTGGAACCCAGATGGCTGCTGTATTGGCATTTGCGTCAAAAATTGGCTTTAATGAAGAAAATACCGCGATAGGAACCACATCATACATTACTGATGATGATAGTGCAAATTTCACAAGCCTTGTGAGGGAAATTGCTGACATTCCTGCAATTGCTGTCAATCCAAAGTTAGAAAAATCTCAACATGCTGGTTTGAAAGCATTTTCAGAAGGATTTGCAAAGGAAGGAGTGGGAGCCGGAGGAAGCATCATCTCCTCAATGATTAAAACTGGGAATGACTCTGCAAAATTTTTAGAGATGGCAGAAAAAGAATATCTTCGATTATTCACTTCACTGTGACTGATTTTGCTAAATTTCTAGGATAATCTGGGTCTGTGTCTTTCTCAAGAGCTGCATAGTATGATAATAACTGAATTGGAATTATTTCTGAAACTGGATACAACACCTGATCTATTTTTGGCATTTCTATCCAATAATCATAGACATCGCTTTCTATGTCTGAAACTCCGATAATTTTTGCTTCACGAGCTTTGATTTCTCTTGCACTAGTTAACGTGTCTAAATATGTGGAATCATTCGGATTAATTATTATAACAAACACGTTTGAATCCATCAACGCAAGAGGCCCATGTTTTAATTCTCCGCCTGGAATCCCTTCAGCATGAATGTATGTCAACTCTTTTAATTTCAAGGCTGCCTCTTTCGCAATTGGATAATTGATACCCCTTCCAAGCACATAGATGTCTGAGATATTTTTTATCACTTTTGCAATTTTTTTAATCTCGGTTGGATTTTCTAATATTTTTAAAATTGATTCGGCAAACCTTTCAAAATTGATTGTTATTTTATCATCACTCAATTTCTGTACAATTTTGTAGAGCACTACTAGTTGCGATGTGAAACTTTTTGTTGCAGCAACTCCAATCTCTGGCCCACAATTCATCCCTATCACCACATCTGCCTCACGCGCCAGTGAGGATGTCAGTAGATTGACAATGGCTACAATCTTGCAATTTACTTGTTTCCCAATTCTCACTGCGTCTAAAACATCTGCACTTTCCCCACTTTGAGATATTGCAATTATGACCGAATTCTCTTCTATGCTGCCTGGTGAAAATTGCAGTTCGCTTGCCATTATTGGCTCAGCTCTGATTTTGACATATTTTGAGAATATTTGCTTTGCGATAAGCGCAGAATTGTAACTTGTTCCACTGCCTGTAACATAGATATTTTTTGCATGTTTGATGTAATCTGCTGTTTTTTCAATTGCCTCTTGCGTTTTCTCTCCTGCTTTCAATATCGTTTCATGTTGTTCGTAAATTTCTTTTAATGTAAAATGTGCATAATCTCCTTTGTATACGTCTCCGAATTCTTTGGATACTTTTGTAGCTGCATATTTTACATGTTCTCCGTTAAAATCTAAAATCTGCAGTTTACCTCCCTCCAAAATTACAAAATTCCCGTTTTCCAAATAAATTGCATTGTCCGTATATTCAATGAATCCCAACACATCACTTGATAGAAAGAAATCGTCGTGTCCTACCCCTATGATTAATGGTTCGTGGAACTTTGCTGCAGCTAATTGACCATTTTCAAACATTGCAACAAATGCATAATGTCCTTTAATTTCTGAAACTGTTTTCAAAATTGTTTCTTTGACATCTCTTGTTTTTTCATAGTGTTTTTGAAGTAAATTGGCAATAATTTCACTGTCTGTTTCACTTTTAAAATTATAGCCTTCACCTTCTAATTGTTTTTTTAATTCCTCGAAATTTTCTATTATTCCATTATGTACAATTGCAATTTTTCCTGAATCACTTGGATGGGGATGTGCGTTCAACTCTGTAACTTTTCCATGAGTTGCCCATCTGGTATGCCCGATGCCAATTTTTCCTGGAAGTGTATCTAAATGAATTTTTGAATTAACTTCGTTAACTTTTCCAATTCCTTTTTTTAATTCAATCTTGTTGTTTGATTCTGTTGCAACTCCTACACTGTCGTATCCACGATACTCCATTCTCTTTAACCCCTTTACTATGATGGGTGCTGCAGAATTCTTTCCGTAGTAACCGATAATTGAACACATTATGACTCTTCTTGATAATTGGGGTTATTTACTGATACGCTTATTTTTTTGATTATTCTGTTGAAGAACTTTTGTCTTTTGGACCTTCAGTAGCCTCAGTCGTTCCTTCAGTAACGGCCTCTACTTTTGGTTCCTTCTTCTTTGTTTTTTCTAACATTTCTGGAATTTTTGACTCTGGTGTAAAATGAACACTATTTTCTTCTTCAACAGTAACAGTATAGGAAGGAATGTTGATTTTTCTGTCACCAATCATTATGTGACCGTGAATTACTGCTTGTCTTGCTTGGTATGGTGTTTTGAATCCAAGTTTGTTTGAAACTATGGTTTGTAATCTTCGTGAAAGTAAATCATCTGCCTTTAGGTTAAGTACATCATCTAACGTTGCATCGCCCGTTACTAATCCAATTCTTGCAAGGGATTTCATTAGGATTGGCTCCTTCTCTACTCTGATTTCTTGTCTTAATGCAAGTAGCGATCTAGCTTGATGTCTTACACGTGATAATTCTGTATGTGCTTTCCATAATTCTCTTTTGGTTCTTAATCCGAATGTTCCGAGAGTTTTCAACTCTTCCATTTTTAATTCGTAATTGAGTGGCCTCTTTGGTTTTCTCCATGCTTTACGTGGATATTTAGGATCTCCCATTCATAACACCTATTTTTTTTTCTCCGCTGGTTTTGCTGCCGCTGGTTTTGCTGCTGCCGCTGCCGCCGCTGGGGCTGCCGCTGGAGCTGCTGCCGCTGGAGCACCTGCTCCCCCTTTCTTAACCGGAGCTGCCATTCCACCTTTTGCGACACCTACTGCTCCGCCTTTTCTACCTGAAGTTCTAGTTCTCTGGCCTCTTACTTTAAGACCGCTTAAATGACGATAACCTCTCCAACTTACAACAACTCTTTCTCTTTCAATGTCGTTTCTTAATGTAAATGGAATATCTGATGTTAACAAATGCAAATCTGCTCCCGTTTCAATATCTTTCCTTCTGTTTAGGAACCATATTGGAACATTGCTTGCGATAGGATCTAGGATTAATTTCTCAATTGCTTGAACGTTTTCATCTGTAAGATTACCGATGTTGGAATTTGGTTTTATTTTTAAAATATCGAGAATAGCTGTTGCAAAGTTAAAGCCAAGACCCTTTATCTGAGTTAATCCGATAACCATTTTCTTCTCTCCACGGATATCGTTTCCTACAATTCTGACAATGTGTCTATATTCTTGTGCGCTCAAGTATTCAAAAATTCACAGAATCCCCGATAAAAACCATGCTAGGCATAAAATTAGATGATTTTTGAAATGTGGTATAATTGAGATTTTACGATCATGCCTGATCCTGCTACTTTTTTTTTGAATTTGATTATCTAAAATCCTCATCACTAGTCCAGTCATTACCCTGAACATTCCATAGATTGCATTTGCAGCATTTTTTGACTCCTCTTTGGGCGTCAATATCCACACAAAAGCAGTGTATTCCTTTCCCTGACTGGTCCTTGCTGCAGAGCTTTTGCATGGTTTTTGGGAATACCTTTTTCTTAATTATCTTATTGGAATGATATATTCAAAAAGTTATAACTTTCAAATCTTTTCCACTTTATTATGAGTGACGCATTTGATCGTGAAAAAATTGTAGAATGTATGTTTGATCCAACCACTTCTTCAATTTTAGCAGAATTTGAGGATGGGGAGAAAGAATGTTCATTTTTGGCAGAACGATCATCAGTCTCCGAATCTGAGGTTATTGAAAGATTATCTTATCTGATTGAACATGGATTTATCTCAAAATATTCAGATGATGGAAAATGTGCTCTAACTGCAAATTCTGAGAAGCTTGCAAGCATAATGGAAAATAGTGATAATTTCGATGCAGCTATTAGCGGATTAGAGAAAATGGATAGTTACCTAAACTGATCTGTTTCTATTTTTAATTCCCATTATCCCAACGGCAGATATTCCTACCATTCCTACGATAAGGACACCAAATGAGATTGCTGACAGAATGAATTTTTTATCTGCATCAGGAAGCGGTCCAATTGCACCTGCCACATAAATCCCGCTGTCTGTGGAACTTTCAATAACTAACTGATAAGTTCCAGATTCAAACACATCAAATTCTTTTTCAAATGATTCTTCATTTATTTTTTCAGAAATAATTTCAATATTTGAAGGATCTAATATCTTTGCATGTATTGCATTTTCTTGGAATTCCATTATTTGAACCGCAAAAACCCCGACAGGCGATTTTTCTTTATCGATATCGACTGAAGTGATTAATGATTCACTCGAATTGACTTTCCCACTCCCTTGACTAATTCCCTCCAATGTTACTTGATTTTCAACCACTGACACTGATAATCCTGCAACAATCAACAATCCAAAAATTATAATAATTAATCCTGATTTTTGCACAGATTTAGGCTGATTATCTTCTCAGTTTAAACCTAATTTTTTTGAAATTTGTCAGCCTTTTGCAAAAAGTTAGATTGGGCTAAAAAAGTTAGCTTAGGGTAAATTTAAATAAAGATTTTCGTATTTTTCAAATATCTTGCAAACCCATCGCTCTGCTCTTATGATTTTATCCCTTTCAATTCTGATAGGGCTTTCAGTAGTGGTGTTTTTGACAACTTTTTCTGATGCCCAATCTGAATCTAAAACATTCGTTACTCACTCAGGGGCTATAGTAACAACAACTGGCGAAATTTTAGATCCGCTATATGCTGTATCGACTGTAGATTTTGATCCAATGGGATATCTGAGGGATTTCAACTATGGGCAAGTTTCACAATTGTCTGACGGCACTACTCTTAGAGAATTTACAATAATTGCTGAAGATGATAAAATAATGGAAGTTTCTCCTGGGATATTCTATAACGTTTGGACCTTTAATGGAACCGTCCCAGGTCCTACTATCAGGGCAACAGAAGGGGATTTACTTCGTATCAGTTTCATCAATAATGGCTCTAAAGAACACACCATACATTTTCATGGAATTCATCCGGCTGAAATGGACGGTGTCTTTGAACCCGTTGGAGGCAACGGAGGACGATTTGTATATGAATTTGAAGCCGGACCTGTTGGCGTTCACCCATACCATTGCCATGTGATGCCGCTTGAAGAACACATTGTTCATGGCCTCTACGGTGTCTTCATAGTTGATCCGAAAGAAGAACGCCCAATAGCTGATGAAATGGTGATGGTTCTAAATGGGTTGGATACCGATTTTGATACCGAAAATAATTTTTATGCTGCAAACACTATCCCGTTTTATTACCAACACCACCCTATCCAGATTAAAACCAACGAATTAATTCGAATCTATGTTGTCAATATGGTTGAGTTTGATCCTATCAACAATTTCCACCTGCATGGAAATTTGTACAAATACTATCCAACGGGGACTGATCTTGTACCGTCATTTTACACTGATATGATTACTTTGTCACAAACTGAGCGCGGAATAATGGAATTTCAGTATGAATATCCTGGGAAATATCTCTTTCATGCTCATAAGGTTGAATTCTCAGAAAAAGGCTGGGTTGGAATCTTTCTCGTAAATGACAATGATGAAAAAAATACGGAATTAGACTATGGAAATTAGTAACAAATCGTCAAAAATCAAACTAATAACAAGTGGTATAATTCCATTTTTATTTCTGATTATATTGATGGCATACATTTTTGGTCCTGGTTCTGACCTGTTAGATTTAGGCATCCCACTCCCTGAAATAACTATTGAAAAAGTTGATTTTATGAATTCTGAAATTCAAGTTACTGTCAGAAACACTGGTCCCATATCAGTCGAAGTTGCAATGGCAGACATTAATGATAGAATACAACCTGCAGCAGTTGAACCTGACAAATATTTGAATCGGTATGAAACAGCTCTGGTTAGAATTCCATTTGAATGGAATGAAGCAGAGCCATATAGAATTGGAATTACTATTGAAGATGGAACTAGATTTGAAAAAGAAATTGAAGCTGCAGCTCCTGCTATAAAACCTAGTCTGGAATTGGCATGGTTCTTTGCAATTATTGGAACCTATGTTGGAATCATTCCTGTAATGATTGGATTGTTGTGGCTTCCATTTATTAAAAGAATTAGTAAGCAAAAATATCATTTCTTTTTGGCACTGACTGTTGGACTCTTGTTGTTTTTGGGTATAGATGCTGTTGAGGAAGCATTAGAAGTTTCTAAAGAAAATCTTGCAGATGTCTTCAATGGAGGATTACTAGTTGCTACAGTTACCATACTTTCTTTTCTTGGATTATACTATGCCGGTGAAAAATTATTAAAAACAACACAGTCATCTAGACTTACAAAACCTGTTGCTATTGCATTGATGATTTCGGTAGGAATTGGACTACATAACTTTGGTGAAGGACTTGCAATTGGTGCAGCTGTAGGGATGGGATCTATTGCGTTTAGTACCTTTTTGATTATAGGCTTTGCCTTGCATAATACTACAGAAGGAATTGCAATTGCAGCACCCATGTCTAGAGAGAGGAAAGTGATTGGAAAACTAGCATTAATGGGACTGATAGCAGGCTCTCCTGCTATTTTTGGTGCCTGGATAGGTGGATTTGCATACTCACCATTTTCTTCTGTAATATTCCTCTCAATTGGAGCAGGTGCAATATTTCAAGTAATTATTATCATATTGAATATGATACGAGTAGAATGTAACAATAATCTGTCAAATGCATCTGTAGTATCTGGCATATCTGTAGGACTGGTTGTAATGTATCTAACTGGAATTCTAATTTAGATAGGTTCTGGATGTATTGTAATAACTGAATTTTTAATTTCTGCTCTGATGATATGTTCAATTTCTGATGTCAAATCATGAACTTTTTCTATTGACAAATCCTTGTTAAATGAACAATCAATATCTATCTTGAGAATATTCTCAAACTTTAAAGATAATATTCGACCAATTTTTTTGATATCTGGATATTTTTCTAATATTGTCTTGATTTTTTCTTCTGTTTCTATATCTTCTATATTGAAATTTTCTGGAACCGTAACAAATGGTTCTAGATGAATTGTGGCATGTGTGATGTCTGGAATCTGCTCCTGAATTTTCTGTTCAACGATTTCAGAAATTTTATGGGCTGTTTCTAAATTAATTTCTCTATCTACCATCACATGCAAATTAGAATATGTTTTTCCTTTTGTTTTGTGCGTGATGACGTTGTGAACCCCTTTGACCCCCTCCACACCTTTTGCTATTTCTGAGATTTTTGCATCCAACGGCACATCTTTCCAATTTGGTTCAAAATGTATTGTTGTTGAAGCGCTTGGTATTTTCTTTTTGATATTCCTCTCTACACTGTCACTAATTTCATGTGCTTTTTCAAAACTTGTGTCACCTCTCAATGAGATTGTAACATCTGCAAAAATTATATCGCCTGATCTTCGCATGAGTACTTGTCCTACATCGATAACTCCTTCTGATAAAATTGAAATTTCTTTAACCTTCTTTACAAGTTCTGGTGATATTACATCAGTCAAATCCAGTGCTGTTTTGTATACCAATTTCACACTTAGCGCTGCTAACAATACGCCTAAAATTAGTGCTGCGACAAAGTCTCCAAAATACAATCCATATGATACTAGGACAATTCCGACTATTGCAACTACTGTGGAGCCAAGATCCATAAATGCATGATAGAAATCTGCTTTCAGAGTTGCACCGCCAATTTTTTTAATAGATCTTCTTAAAAGAATAATTCTAAAAAAGTCAATTCCAATTGTGTATAGCCCAGCGATTATTGCAAACAATCCTGGCAAGACACTTGGTGGTGGACTTTGTAATCTGTTGATGGATTCGTAGATAAAAAAACAAGCGATTAGAAAAATCGCTATTCCTCCAATTAATCCACCTAATGATTCAATTTTTCCATGTCCGTACGTGTGCTCTGCATCTGGTGGTCTGATTGCTAATCTTGCTGCTAAAAGTAAAACTAGAGTTACAACACTGTCTAACAATGCATGAATACTGTCAGTGATGAGTGCTAGACTGTTTGAGATTAAGCCAAAAATTAATTCAACTAAAAATGCTGAAAATATGGCTAAAAGTGAAATCTGTAAAACTTTGGTCCTTTGAACAAACATTTTCCTCCTTTTTGATAATTTAATCCCGTATTACAGTTTTCTAAGAAGAAATGATGCGACAACATTATCTGTGAGATAAATGGATTTTAGGTATATGTTGGATTGGAAATGTCTTGCTTTAGTGGCAACTTTTTCAATAATATTGCTAATTCCAATTATTGATGCTGAGGCGTCAAGTAATCCAAACCTGTTTGTCTCTGCCGAAAATTCACAATTTGACAATCATTTTTCTGGTTCTATGGTAATTGAAGTTGTAATCAATGATTCTAATCTACATGATACTGATGAGGGGAAAGGGGAACCAGATGTGACAATTAATGGAAAATCCTTGCGAATGGTTCAAAAATAATGCAAAATGGTGGGCAAATAACCAAATCACTGATGAAGACTTTGTAAAATCAATTCAATACTTGGTAAAAAAAGGCATCCTTAGAATATAATCTGGTCAATTTTTGTTTCGTTGAAAATATAAATACCTCCAGCCATGAGTCAAATTGAAAATGAGGCTTGTCGGATTCTTAGCATTTGCTTTGCTGTCTATTTCAATTCTCTCTTACGGTGTTAGTGGTACCGCTTTCGCAGCACATCACAGTGATCCTAACCCTGCATTGCCAATATCTTCCAACACTGAAATCTATACAAATGGTGCAGGTGTAACAATTTCTGGCACTATCAAAAATTACGATTCTTCATCACTGACTGCCGGTGCAGTTACTTACACAGTCGTATCCCCCACAGATAGCTTTGTGGCTATTGGACAACTGATGCCGAATTCTGATGGTTCTTTTAAATTTAATTTTATAGCTGGTGGTGTATTATGGAAAACAAATGGTGATTATCCTATTAGTGTAAAATATGGCCCAGATGATTCTGAAATTACTGTAAAATATGTTGGTGGAGAACAAGTAATCAGTGAACCAGAGCCAACACCTAAACCAGAGCCAACACCTAAACCAGAGCCAACACCTGAACCAGAGCCAACACCTGAACCAGAGCCAACACCTGAACCAACACCAGAGCCGGAACCAACATGTGGAGCCGGAACTGCACTGGTCAATGGAATTTGCCAAGTTGTAAAAACTGAAGAACCAAAAGGTGGCGGTTGCTTAATTGCGACAGCAGCATATGGCTCTGAATTGGCACCACAAGTTCAATTCCTTAGAGAGATTAGGGACAATACCGTGATGAGTACTTCATCTGGTGCAGCATTTATGTCTGGATTTAACCAATTATACTATTCATTCTCACCAACAATTGCTGACATGGAAAGGGAAAATCCAATGTTTAAAGAAGCAGTTAGAGCATTTATCACTCCGATGGTTTCAACATTATCCATAATGACTTTGGCTGATGGCGGTTCAGAAGTTGAAGTTCTAGGGTTGGGAATTTCTGTAATTGCTCTGAACTTGGGAATGTATATTGCAGCACCAGCACTGATTGGATTCAAAGTTAACAAGATTATCAAATCAAGAAAATAATCTAGTTTCACTCTAGGTTATTATACTGAAACCCGCTACGATATTTCATGCATATCGAATATGAAGAATTTGAATCCGTTGAAGATCTTCTTATGTATATGGCATCAGCAGCCCCGCCAATGAAAAATACAATGCCAATTAATTCTTACAAAGGCAATGTAATGTCATTTATTCCACTTGGTTCTGCCACTGGAGAAACATATCTTATGCTTTATGCAAAGGGTTCACTTGAATCTGGAATTTATGAATTTGATGTATCATCAAAGTCTTTCAAAAAAGTTGCATCTATAGAGCGGGCAGACAAAGTCTACTTTATTTCTATAACCCCGATCCGAAACACTATAGCCGATTTTGCTATTGAAAATCTATAGCTTCTTTGTCTGAATTCTGGGTGCAGTTACAGACCTACTTCTTGCATACTTGTCAATAATTTCATCCGGGGTTCTTCCGTTGAAAAGATCTTTGCACAATCCACGCAAATATCTCATAATTGCCCAAGTTCCTGCTTTGAGAATCCCGTACATGAATACCTTCATCGGTCCACCGTATGTCTTGTTTCTGAGTATAATCGGAATGATATCATTAATGACGCGCAAGTTGTTTTCCCAGCATTTCCAAAACAGTGTAAACTGTGCTTCATTCAAGTTTCCAAAATGCATCGAATTCTTTTCACTAAAGTCTTGGTAGAGCAAGGGTGCCACCAAACCTCTAAAGTTCATTTCTCTAAAGTCACTCATCATATCTATTGTAAACTGAACATCGTCTGGCGTTTCATCAGGCCAACCAATGATGATCGTAGCAGCTGGAAACCAGTGATTCTCATTAAGAATTTTTGCTCCCTCTCTAACAACGCTGCCCCATTCTTCAGGTGCAAATGGTTTTGTTTTAACTCCGAGGTGCTTCTTTACCATTGCTGGCGACACTGTTTCAATTCCAAGGTTAGTTGCAAGCCATCTTCCAGTTCTATCCTGCTCGTTAATGTGGGAAATCTGCTGCATCAATGTGGGGTCTGCTGCGACTGCTGAAAATGTCATGTGTGTGGTTCCAATGAAATTTGCGCCCAGTCCTTTGAGCCCTTTCCACAAATCAACAATGGCGTCTCTGTTTGGAACAAAGTCTCTATTGTCACACCCATAAAGCAGCATTTCATCCGAATGCAACCAAATAGAATCGAAACCATAATCTAAGTTAACTTTAGCCTCGTGCTGCAATCTTTCCAATGGGAGATCCTTTTTTGATCTTTTGTTTACGTCGCAAAAGTCACATCCTCTTCCACAACCGCGCATTGCTTCAATCAATGAATTAATTGTGGGGCCTTCGATTATTGGAATGTTTTCAAGATTCCTCACAAAACAATGCATCAGTTCTGGCGCATCGTTTTTTTCCAAATCTTGGAATAAATCCACCGCTAGTTCATCTGCTTCCCCAACAACAACTGTGTCAATTCCATGTATTTTCATTCTGTCTGATTTTGCTAATTCCCATGCCCCGTTACCTCCCACCACAACTTTGAAATCATATTTCTTTTTTAGCTGAATGATGTCGGCACACATTTTTTTGAATTTCATTGCAACGTAAGATAATTTTTCTGGAGACATTGTTGTAGTGACTGGGGCCATTCCTAGTGGATCCATGACGTTAATTCCAACAACTTTGGTGTCTGGCCCTATTGATTTGCTAAGCATTTCGGGATGAGCCATGAATACATCTTCTCTTTTGTATCCGCCTTGAATCAAAGAACTCTCAATTCTTCTTAATCCGACCTGTGCGACTTTGACCTCGCCTGTAATCGGGTCGGTTTCGACTGAAGGACAGAATACTTTATCAAAAACCCATTCCGGTAGGACCTCATATGGACCACATGCAATGAATCCATAAAGAAAATTTCCCCTGTAATTTGTCATTAAACTACGATCAGCAGTTAGTACAACACGTTTTCCAGCCAATCATCCATCTTCTTCTTGGCATGTTATATATCGTTTACGAGGTTTATTGGTTTGAAATTCTAGCCTGAATGATTTTTTCTGATTGTCCTGTTTGCAATATTTGCAGCTATCCCTCCAGCAGCTATCCCGTTGTCGATATTTACAACTGACAATCCTAGTGAGCAACTTTGAAGCATTGATGCGAGAGCAGCTATCCCTTTCCCGCCATATCCGTATCCTACCGAAGTTGGAATGCCTATGATCGGAATATCCACCAGCGTCGATACAAGCGTAGCCAAGGCACCTTCCATTCCAGCTGCAACTATGATGCAATCAACATCCTCGCTTATCATTTCTTTTAAAATTGGAAATACCCTTTGAATCCCAGCTACTCCTACATCGTAACTTGTTATGCATTTGCAATTCATTGCTTCGCACATCAGTCTTGATTCTTCCGCAACCCCGATATCTGATGTGCCTGCAGTCATGATTCCCACTTTTCCTCCGTGGAATTTAATTGGTTTTTTAAATAATAACAATGACGATGAATTTTTTCCAGTTTTAATTTTCACTTTTAATTTCTTGGAAAAGGATAGTATTTTTGGATAGTCTTCTTTCTTGATTCTTGATATTATTACTGAATTTGTCTTCTCTAGGGTTTTTTTTGCAATTTTCTTAATTTCATCCAGTTCTTTTGTTTCTGCAAAAATTACCTCTGGAATCCCCCTTCTCTTTTGCCTGTTTATGTCAATTTTGGCAAATCCTTCTACTTCCTCAATTGAATAGAGGGACAAAAGCTTTTTTGCATTGGCTGGTAAAATTTCTCCTTTTTTTAATGACTCTAAAATTTCATCAATTTCCATTAGTGGTTTTTCTTTGTTAGTCTAAAAAAAGGCTTAGATTTCGATACCTGATATGGCGCTTTTGACACTTTCAACGGCTTTATCGAATACTTTTCTTTCTTCATCGTTTAGGTCTAACTCAATAATTTTTTCCACGCCTTTCTTTCCGATAACTGCCGGAACTCCAATGGTGACATCCGAATGGCCGTATTCTCCATCAAGATAGGTTGCAACCGGAATGACTTGTTTTCTGTCTCTTACGACTGACTCAATAATTGCGGAAATTGCATTTCCTGGGGCGTGGACTGTAGCTCCTTTCAATTCTATCACTTTGGCTGCCACCTGTTTTGTATTTAGGACCAATTCGTCTAGTTTTTCTTTTGGAAGGAAAGACGATAGGGGAATTCCTGACACTGATGAAAATCTCGGTAATGGCAACATATTTTCTCCATGTTCGCCAATTACTAACGCTCTGATGGAATCACGTGAATGTCCAGTTGCTTCATGAATGAACTGTCTGAATCTTGATAAATCCAACATTCCTCCCATGCCAAATACCCTGCTTCTGTCAAATCCTGAAACCTTGTATGTGATGTAAGTCATGGGATCCAGTGGATTTGTTACTGGAATTATCATAGAGTCATCTGCATATTTTTTTACGTTCTCTACAACGCTCTTTACAATTGATGCGTTTATTTTCAAAAGATCCATTCTGGTCATTCCTGGTTTTCTTCCAGAACCTGCAACTACCACAACTATGTTTGATCCCTTCATATCTGCAAAATTATTTGAACCTTTTACTTCGACATCGATTCCTTGCTCGGATAACATGTGATTGATATCCATTGCTTCTCCTTGAGGAAGTCCTTCTGCTACATCAAGCAACAATATCTGATCATCTAATCGTTTTAAAGCTGAGAACAATGCTGCATCTCCGCCTACTTTGCCCGAACCGATTATCGTAATCATGAAAATTGGTGTTCATTTTGAATAATTAAATCTAATGAAATTTGCGAAACATTAGTCGAATTTATATGCATTTTTGATAATTTTTAATCATGGTTCTTGTAATTGATCCTCAGATGGCAGGGATATCTGGGGATATGCTTCTTTGCTCATTGGTTGATCTTGGTGCTGATAAAAATAAAATTATACTCGGAATAAAACAATCAGAAAAATTCCTCTCAAATTCAACAATAAAAAAAATAAATTTTGAAAAAATCCAAAAGCATGGAGTCCAATCACTTCATTTAGTTTTAGAAGTTGATGAAAATATTCATGAAAGAAAGGGATCTGAAATTAAAAGTGCAATTATCAAATCTGCTCGAGAAATCCAGTTGTCCCCCAAGGCTGCATCTTTTGCCGAGTCGTGCATTGACACACTGATTTCTTCAGAATCAAAAATTCATGGAATTCCTGAGGAGTCAGTCCATTTTCACGAGGCATCAAGTATTGATACTTTGGTCGATATTATTGGGGCTGCAATCGCATTGGATGATTTAGGGTTGTTTGATGAAAAAATCATTTGTTTGCCTGTTGCAGTTGGCGGCGGCTCTGTAACATTTTCACATGGAACCATGTCAAATCCAGCAAGTGCAATTCTTGAGATTTTTAAAAATTCAAATTTAATCATTAAAGGAAATGATGCAAACGAAGAACTTTCAACTCCTACTGGAGCCTGTATCTTGGTGAATTTGGCTCATGACTCTGCGCACTATTATCCTTCAATGAAAGTTACATCGATTGGTTACGGCGCCGGCCAAAAAGATTTTGAAACTTTTTCCAATGTTTTAAAAATTGTTAGAGGTAGTGATAATAATTTTGAAACTGATTCTGTGAAAATCCTTGAAACAAATGTTGACGATGTTTCAGGAGAAATTTTGGGACACCTTATTGAGAAAATTGTGGAGCAGGGGGCACTGGATGTCTCTATTTGCCACGGGATTACAAAGAAGGGAAGACCAACAAACCTTGTATCTGTCATATGTTCTGATGAAAATGTTGATAAAATTACAGACACGCTGGTATTGGAAACAGGAACCTTGGGAATTCGAATTTCAGACTCTAATAGATTAATAGTTCCTAGAACAAACTACGATGTTTCTATAACTTTGGGTGGGCAAACTTTTCTAGTACGTTACAAAAAGTCTTCATTTAAAGGAAAAACTGATTTTAAAATAGAGTTTGATGATTTGAAAAAAATCTCCAACGTTGTAGGTAAATCGATTAAAGAAACAGAAGTATTATTGAGAAAAGAGATTGAAAAATTGGAGATTGATGATGACAAAACTCGATGATCTTGTGAATTGGTTTGAGGACAAAAACAAGGTTATGGTTGCCCTTTCTGGAGGTGTTGACAGTGCACTGGTCGCATACGCCGCATTTCAAAAACTAGGAAATTCAGCCATTGCAGTAACTGCAGACTACAAAACTTTGTCTCAGGAAGAACTTGAAACAGCCAAACAGATTTGCTCTGAGATTGGAATCCCTCAACTCTTTTTGGATTACAGTGAACTTGAGAATGAAGATTTTACAAAAAATGATTCAAATCGATGTTTTCACTGTAGGCTGGAATTGGGAGACCATCTGGTAAATCTGGCAAAAGAGCATGATGTGGAGATTATTGTCGATGGGACTAATCTTGATGATTTAGGTGATTACAGGCCTGGAATTGAGGCATTAAAGCAAAATGGAATACGAAGCCCACTTGTAGAGACAAATTTTTCAAAATCACAAATCCGAGAAGTCGCCAAAATGATAGGGCTATCTGTATTTGATAAACCGTCCAATTCATGTCTGGCATCGAGAATTCCTTGGGGTCAAAGAGTGACCGCTGAAAAATTAATTCGAATAGAATTTGGCGAGACTATTGTTAAACAACTAACAAAAATAAAACAGGTTAGAGTTCGTGACATTAACGGTTCTGCAAAAATTGAAGTTGAAAAACACATGATACCTAGATTTGATGAAATTACTTTAAAACAAATCACTGAGAAATTAAAGATGATTGGTTTTACTTCTGTTGAGGTTGATCAGGAAGGCTATAGACCGGGAAAAATTAATGTGATTGCAGATTGATTTATCTCGATAATGCAGCCTCCACTCAGATTCATGAAGATGTTTTAGAGTCAATGCTGCCATACCTCAGAGAGCAATACGGCAATGCATCATCAATCCATAGATATGGCAGACTTGCACGTAAGGCTATTGAAAAAGCTAGAAAACAAATCGCATTATTGATCAACGCTGATCCTTCTGAGATTTTAATCACTTCTGGTGGTACTGAATCAAACAATACGGTTCTGATGGGGATATCTAGAGACGGTGATTCTAACCGTATAGTCACATCCTCAATAGAGCATGATGCAATTTTAGAACCTTGTAAAAAACTAACCATGAATGGATTCCATGTTGATTATTTGCCTGTTGACAAATTCGGATCTGTGGATCCGTCGGAATTGGAGAATCATCTGTCCGACAATACGTGTCTTGTTTCGATAATGTTTGGAAACAACGAAGTTGGAACAGTTCAAAAAATTTCCCAAATTGCCAAAATATGCAATGAGCGAAAAATCCCCTTTCATACAGATGCAGTACAAGCAGTTGGCAAAATTCCAATCAATGTTAAGGAATTGGGCATAGATTTACTATCCATTTCTTCTCATAAACTCCATGGCCCAAAAGGAATAGGCGCACTATACATCAAAAAAGGCATCAAAATTGATCCCGTAATTTTAGGCGGTGGCCAGGAACGCGGATTACGCTCTGGTACTGAAAATGTTGCTAATATTGTCGGATTTGGCCAGGCATGCGAAATCGCCAAAAATAATTTGAATGATAATATGGAATATGTCGGTAAACTTCGAGATATGCTGATTGAAAAAGTATTGGATGAGATTCCCGAAGTGACTCTGAACGGTGATCCTAAATCTAGATTGCCGAACAATGCCCATTTTACATTCCTCGGTGTTAATGGCGAGGACCTTATAATCAAACTCGATGAATATGGGATTGCTGCTTCTACAGGTTCTGCATGCTCTGTTAATACTCAAAGAGCATCACATGTTTTACAGGCCATGGGGTTTTCTCATGAGCAGATAACTGGATCACTTAGATTGACCATGGGCGTGTTTAACAATGAAAAGGATATTGAGCAGACGGTGGCATCTCTGAAAAAAATAGTTGAAGAGCTGAGGGCTTTTTCGCCTTTCAAAGAAAAATACTCTTTCGGTTCTAAAATTTAAACGCCAATTTGAAATTTATTTCTGGTAGCTAAAACTGTCGCCATAATTCCTACAATTAAAACCATCATCGCAATTGTGCCAAACTCTGGAATGACATAAGTTCCGATTATTTCAATATCTGAATCCCCCTGTTCAAAGTTGATTGTTATGACTCTTGATTCTGAATGGACTGCTGGTTCGTAACTTTCAACCTCAATGCCGTCTATCAGGATGATGAATGTGTCGTCTTTACCATCCTGTTTTTCTGCTCCTATGAACTCTCTGGGGAGATCCAGTGTTATTTCTCCCTCATCTGTTGCGTCAATTTGCACTATGATTGCAAAAGTTTTTGAATCCACCACCATGTTTTTGACCGTACCGCCTTTGATGGTGTATTTCACATCAAATGTTCCACTACTTCCAGCATCTACTTCAAAATTGGTTGTAGTTTCAGATACTTCTGATTTAGATGAATAAGTAAATTCTGTTTCTGAAATTATTATCCCCCCTACCTCATATGAGGCTCTTACCGAATACGTGCCTGATTTTTTCCACAATGGGCCTTCTGCAAGTATTGTATGTGAAAATGTTCCGTCCTGCGCAATTGGCTTTTGTGCAATTGCCACCATAGTCCCTTCTCTAAATATTTGTATCACAACATTCACTCCTGGGAGGGGGGTGCTTACTTCACCTGAAATTACAATCGTATCGCCTTCATCATAATTATTATCGTCGGTTTCGACCAAAACTGAAAATCCTTCTGCAAATACTGTTCCTGTGGAAATCGCTAGTAACAATGCAAGACTGTAAAATATTCTGGAATCCACAAATATTTCAATGCTCATTTGTATATTTCCTTTACTATTAAAAAATGAAAAATGAAAAAAGTTGTGTGACTTTTAGTATCTTGGCATAATGCTTAGTCTTGATTTTGCAGACACTGCAATTACTGAGATAATTGCTACTGCTAGAATCATAGCTGCGATTGTACCAAATTCTGGAATCACAAAGGTACCGACTATTTCAATTGTTTCAGCGCCTGCTGGGAACTTTACTGTTACTTTGTTTGCAACAATTTCTACATCATCCCATTGCTCGCCATCTACTAGTACCATGAAGATACCGTCTATGGTTGCTTTTGATGGGGTTACTGTCAGTGTTCCGTCTTCTATAGCGTTGATACTGATGACAATTGAACCATTATCACCAGGATTGAGAGTTGCACTGGTTACTGTTCCGCCTGAAATGCTAAATGGCATACATTGACCACTTGCAGATAATTCATTAGCACCACATTGGTTGTCTGTGGTTGGCGTTTGCCCTGCGTCTCTACCAGTTAGTTGAACTTTGACACTGTTGCTTTTTTCATTAGTGCCATAGTTTGCTTTAATGGTGTAGGTACCGTCGTATTTCCACATTGCACCTGCTGTGTTTAGTGTTGTCTCAAAACTATGATTTGTTACACTGATTTGATCAATTGTAACAATAGAATTCAGAGGACTAATCACAGTAATTGTAACTGGATATCCAGATTCATTTGCCACTTGGCCTTCTACCTTAATTATGTCATTGTGACCATAATCTGCTTTGTCTGTCCAAAGAGATATTGGTATTGCATTCATGAGTGCTTTTGATGCCATTATTTTTGCATCCTCTTGAGTACAACCTACACATGCTGGATTTTGTTGAGCATATGCTGATGACACGGTTAAAGTACCGACTGCAGTCAATAAGACTAGTAGCGCGAACGTCGTACGGTTGTTCATCTTGTTGCGATTTACAGCCGTCTCTATTTATGTATACTTAAAAATAGAAAAAAGTTGTGTGACTTTTAGTATCTTGGAATGATGCTTAGTCTTGATTTTGCAGACACTGCAATTACTGAGATAATTGCTACTGCTAGAATCATAGCTGCGATTGTACCGAATTCTGGTATTACGACTCCGTCTTTGATACCTACTTTAGTTGAAGCAGTATATTTTGGATCGTCAAATTGTCGTACAGTTACAATGTAATCACCATCTTGTTTCCATAATGGTCCACCCACTGTAATTTCAGCTGAAAATTCTCCATCAAGCATAGGTGACACTTGAGCCACTTTTACCACATTTCCATTAGGTGCGATCACCTTCAATGTGATGTCTTGACTCACTATGTCAGTTGTTCCGGTAACTCCAAACATTGTATCTCCTTCCTCGGCAATTATTTCATCGAGGATAATTCCCATATCTCTTGCAGCATTGTTTACATTTGGTTTGAAAATTCCTGTTTCTAAATTACCTTCAGTTACAGAAGTGCTTCTTAGAGTTACGCCGTTTGTTACTTCAACAAGTACTTCTACTTCATATAATGACGATGTGCCTTGTTTTGCATTTATGGAATAAAATCCATTTTCTTTCCAACCTGAACCGATTGTAAATGTTGTAGCAAAATTGCCATCATTGTCGGGAGATATTTGATTAACACCTACTACGTTATTTCCACTTGGGGATACTACGGTAAATGTAATATCATAATCTGAAACTGTTTTACCTGTGATGGTAATCATATTTCCTGTTTTTTCAGTCGTTGCTGTAATGGACATTCCCTGATTTAGAGCAAAAGCTTCTTGTTGAATTGAAGTCATTGAAACTAATGACAGTGCCATGAGGGCTATTGCCATTGATGTTGTAGAACGTTTAAAATTCATCTATTTTCATCCAAACATTATTGTTATTTATGTATATTCAAAAAGAGAAAAAAAGATGAAATTTAGTATCTTGGCATAATACTTAGTCTTGATTTTGCAGAAACTGCAATTATTGAGATAATTGCCACTGCTAGAATCATGGCTGCGATTGTACCAAATTCTGGGACTACGAATGTACCGATTATTTCAATCTCTTCAGCACCTGCTGGGAATGCTATGATGAGTGTTCTGTCTTTTGATGTTGTTGTTTCATCAAAGTCTACTTCTTCTCCATCAATTAAGACGAAAAAGTCGTCATCTTCACCGTTCATTGTTGCATCCAATACAGATCTAGGGATTGTGAGTGTAAGTGAACCGTCGCTTGTAGCGTCAATGGATATGATCAGTGATTTTGATTCCAAATCAGGTATGATACCTAATAGTCTTCCACCTGTAATTTCATATCCTATCAAATCATCAGAACCTTCAATTGAAACTGTTTTGTCAGTTACCGTTGAACCTCCAGTTTGTGTTCCTGTAGATCCTCCGAATTCAAATGATGTTGTTGCTACACGATTTTGGGTTCCGTAAGTTACTTCAACTGTATAACTTCCAGATATTCTCATTGTTCCACCTGCTGTAATTTCAGTACTGAATTTCTTATCAGCTCCAACTGTTAGTTGGGCAAGAGCGACAATTGCCTTGTCGTTCTTAACTATCAGACTTACTGGAGTTCCTGAATACAGATCTCTTACTTCTCCTGTTACTATGATTGTCTCGCCATCAGAATAGGATGGTTTGTCTGTCATAACAACAATCGGGCTTTGTATTTGTCCAAATGCTGGTGCAATGCCAATACTTGCAAATAAAATTGCAGTTAAGGCAAACACCGTCAAATGTGATTTCATTATTTTTACGCCCAAATTTGGACTATTTAAGGTTGTGATGAAATTTATTGACCAAATAGAAAAAATAGTCTTTTCCTATCAAGTTAAAATTACATATATATTAACCAGAGAGCGAATTTTTGACAGTTTGTTTGCATTATTTTCTGTTACATTTGATGTTCGACATGGGGGATTTGTAAATGGCAACTAAGAAAAATCAAGTTCTAGTACCTGATCATATCTATGTTCCAAAGCATGAAATTATGACTAAACAAGAAGGTGAAGAAATTTTAAAAAAATACAATTGTAAGCCAACCGAATTACCATTAATTTTTGCAAATGATCCTGCAATTTTGGGGCTAGGTGTGAAACCTGGAGATATGATTAAGATCACTAGAACAAGTTCAACTGCTGGTGAAAGTTTGTATTATCGATATGTGGTGGAAGTCTAGATGGCAGATCCTTCAACTAAAAGATGGCCAATAATTCAAGATATCTTAAAACGTGAAGGTATAGCACGTCAACATCTAAACTCATTTGATGAATTTTTAGAAAGAGGGCTTCAAAGCATCATTAATGAAGTTGAACAAATTGATATTGAAAATGCAGAATATCCTTACAAAATTCAGCTGGGCAAAGTAAAACTTCAACAGCCAAGAATGATGGAGCTTGACGGTTCAATCACCCACATCACTCCAGCTGAGGCAAGATTGAGAAATGTTTCTTACTCTGCACCAGTTATGATGGAAGCAAGTGTCGTGGAAGACGGAAAAATTTTAGAATCTAGATTTGTGCATATTGGAGATGTACCGGTTATGGCAAAGTCAAATGCCTGCGTCTTAAACAATTTCTCTACTCAAAAATTGATTGAACATGGAGAAGATCCAAGTGATCCTGGCGGTTACTTTATCATCAATGGTTCAGAACGTGTAATTGTTGGATTGGAAGATCTTTCTTACAACAAAATAATTGTAGATAAAGAAAATGTTGGCGGAAATATTGTTTTCAAGGCAAAAGTGTATTCTTCAATTGTCGGCTATCGTGCAAAACTAGAACTTGTCATGAAAAATGACGGATTGATTGTTGCTAGAATTCCTGGCTCCCCAGTCGATATTCCGGTTGTCACATTAATGAGAGCACTCGGATTGGAATCTGACAGGGAAATCGCATCTGTCGTTTCATTAGTTGATCAAATTCAAGATGAATTGGAAGGCTCATTTGAGAAAGCAGGTGACGTGCCAACATCAAAAGATGCAATTGTCTATATCAGTAAAAGAATTGCACCTGGAATGTTGGAAGAATTCCAGATAAAACGTGCTGAGACATTACTTGATTGGGGACTATTGCCACACTTGGGCAAACATTCTGAAAACAGAAAAGAAAAAGCCCAGTTCTTGGGTGAAGCAGCTTGCAAATTATTAGAATTAAAACTCGGTTGGATTACTCCTGACGATAAAGATCACTATGGAAATAAGGTGATCAAATTTGCAGGACAAATGTTGGCAGATCTATTTAGAACTGCATTTAGAAATTTGGTTAGGGATATGAAATACCAGCTAGAACGTTCTGGTCAAAAACGTGGAATTAACGCGGTCGCTGCAGCAATTCGTCCGGGAATTATCACTGATAAACTAAACAATGCTATTGCAACTGGAAACTGGGGACGAGGACGTGTGGGTGTTACACAACTGCTTGACAGAACTAATTACCTTTCAACAATTAGTCATCTCAGACGAATTCAATCCCCGTTAAGCAGAACCCAACCAAACTTTGAAGCCAGAGATTTACATTCAACTCACTTTGGAAGAATATGTCCAAGTGAAACTCCTGAAGGCTCAAACTGCGGTTTGGTGAAAAATTTGGCATTGTCTGGAATTATTTCTGTAAATGTCCCATCTGAAGAAATTGTAGAAAAACTCTTTGATCTTGGAACTGTACATTTCTTTGATGCAAAAGAAGATTTGAAAAAAGATGGAACTAGAGTATTCGTGGATGGGCGATTAATTGGATATTACAAAGAGGGTGGGGAGTTAGCAGAATCCCTTAGAGAATTAAGAAGAAATTCAAAAATTCATCCACATGTTGGAATATCATTCCATAAATCGGACATTGAAGGCTCAACAAGAAGACTGTATGTTAATTGTAATGCCGGTAGAGTGCTACGCCCATTAATTATTATCAAAGACAACAAATCATTACTGACTTCAGAATTACTAGATAAAATTTCAAAGAAATTACTATCCTGGACTGATCTTTTGAGAATGGGCATCTTGGAAGTGATTGATGCAAACGAAGAAGAAAATTGCTATGTCGCTTTGGATGAAAAAGATACAAAGAAACATACTCACTTGGAAGTATTCACACCATCAATACTTGGTGCAGGAGCTTCTATCATCCCATATCCTGAACACAATCAATCCCCAAGAAACACATACGAATCTGCAATGGCAAAACAAAGCTTAGGATTTTCAACACCTATGATGAATACCAGTACCTATGTTAGGCAACACCTTATGCTATACCCTCAAGTTCCGATTGTCAATACAAAAGCAATGAAGCTTTTGGGATTGGAAGATAGACCGGCCGGCCAGAATTGCATTGTTGCAGTATTGCCATTTGACGGTTACAACATTGAAGATGGAATTGTATTAAGTCAATCATCCGTTGATAGAGGATTGGGTAGAACTTTCTTCTTTAGAATTTATGATGCCGAAGCAAAACAATATCCTGGCGGAATGCGCGATAGCTTTGAAATTCCAAACGCTGAAGATAACATCAGAGGTTACAAAGGTGAACGTGCATACAGATTACTTGAAGATGACGGCGTAGTTGCATCTGAATCTCCAGTCAAAGGCGGGGATATTTTAATTGGAAAAACTAGCCCTCCAAGATTTATGGAAGAGTATAGAGAATTCGAATCTTCTGGTCCATACAGACGAGACACTTCTATTGGTGTGAGACCCTCTGAAACTGGAGTGATTGACACTGTAGTTATGACTCAATCAAACGAAGGCGGAAAAATGTACAAGATTAGGGCAAGAGACATGAGAATCCCTGAAATTGGCGATAAATTTGCATCAAGACATGGACAAAAAGGTGTACTTGGAATTTTAGCTAAAGCTGAAGACTTGCCTTACACGGCAGAAGGAATGTCTCCGGACGTTTTAATTAATCCACATGCATTCCCTTCAAGAATGACAGTTGGAATGATGATGGAATCTATCTGTGGTAAAGCAGCTGCATTACGTGGAAAAAGATTCGATGGTTCTGCATTTGTGGGAGAAAAAATGCCCGAAGTTAAAGAAGTAATGGATGCACACGGTTTTGAATATTCTGGTAAGGAAACAATGTATGATGGCAGAACTGGAAAAGCATTCCCAGTGGATGTCTTCATCGGAGTCGTATATTATCAGAAACTACACCACATGGTTGCAGACAAAATCCATGCAAGAGCTCGTGGACAAGTTCAGATGTTGACCAAACAGCCAACTGAAGGAAGAGCAAGAGGCGGTGGATTGAGATTTGGTGAAATGGAGAGAGATTGCTTGATTGCATATGGCGCTTCAATGATTCTTAAAGATAGATTGTTAGATGAGTCTGACAAGTCTGATATTTTTGTATGTGAAAGATGTGGTCTAGTTGCGTATCATGATGTTAAACAAAGAAAATACGTTTGCAGGGTCTGTGGCGATAAAGCCAAAGTATCTTCCGTATCTGTGGCTTATGCGTTCAAATTGCTGTTGCAAGAAATGCAGAGTCTTAACGTCGCACCAAGATTGTTGATCAAGGAGAAAATATAATGTCTGTTCAAGCAATTAAAGCAATTGATGGAATTCGATTTTCAGTGTGGTCACCAACTGAAATTAGAAAATACTCTGTAGCAGAAATCACTGCCCCTGAAACATACGATGAAGATGGAATGCCTGTACAAGGAGGTCTCATGGATGGCAGACTTGGAACACTTGAGCCTGGACAAAAATGTCTTACATGTGGAAATACTGCTGCAAGATGTCCAGGACACTTTGGACATATCGAACTTGCAGAACCAATTTTACACATTGCGTTTATTGACAATATTTACAAATTATTACAATCAACATGCCGTTCATGTGCCAGACTTAAGGTGCCTCAAGAAGATCTTAATGCATTCCAGAAAATCAAAGATAAGCATGCAGCTTACACTGTAATTTCACAAAAGCGTATTCCCGAACAGATTATTGAAAAGGCTAAAAAAGCAAAAGAATGCCCTCACTGCGGAAAAACCCAATACGAGTTGGTCTTTACAAAACCAACAATCTTTGTAGAAAAAACCGAAATTGGCGAACATAGATTATTGCCAATCACAATCAGGGAAAGATTTACACAAATTCTTGATGTAGATTTAACGCTGCTATCTTATGATCCGATCACTGCTAGACCAGAATGGTTCATTCTGCAAGCATTACCTGTTCCACCTGTCACTGTTAGACCTTCAATTATTCTTGAAACTGGAATTAGATCTGAAGATGATTTGACACACAAAATGGTAGATATCATTAGAGTTAATCAGAGACTAAAGGAAAGTAAAGAAGCCGGAACTCCGCCATTAATTGTTCAAGATTTAGTTGACTTGCTACAGTATCACTCTACAACATACTTTGACAATGAAGTTTCTGGAATTCCACAAGCACATCATCGCTCTGGACGCCCACTCAAAACATTAACTCAAAGACTAAAAGGAAAAGAAGGAAGATTTAGGGGCTCATTATCTGGAAAGAGAGTTGACTTTTCTAGCAGAACTGTAATTTCACCAGATCCTAACTTGGATTTGTCTGAAGTTGGAGTTCCTGAACAAGTTGCAATGAAGCTGACTATCCCTGAAATTGTTACCGATTGGAACATTGACAGAATGAGAAAATTAGTGATCAACGGACCTGAAAAACATCCGGGAGTAAACTATATCGTAAGACCAGACGGTGTAAAGATTCGATTAGATTTCGTAGAAGACCGTTCTACAATCGCTGAAACCCTTGAGGTTGGATATTTGATTGAACGACACCTTTCAGATGGTGATATTGTCATGTTTAACAGACAGCCATCCCTCCACCAGATGTCTATCATGGCTCATTATGTTCATGTGCTTCCAGGTAAAACTTTCAGATTACATCCTTCTGTATGCCCGCCATACAACGCAGACTTTGATGGTGATGAGATGAACCTTCACGTTCCTCAAAGTGAGGAAGCAAGAGCAGAGGCAATCCTTTTGATGAGAGTTCAAGACCAACTGATTTCTCCGAGATACGGTGGTCCGATCATTGGGGCACTGAGAGACTTTGTAACTGGTGCATATCTTCTAACTAAAGATGATACCACCCTATCTGTTCAAGAGTTTTCAAACTATGCAATGCTTGGCGGTTACACTGGTGCACTTCCAAAACCTGGAACCAAAACAAAAGACGGACCTGCATACACTGGAAAACAACTATTCTCATTATTCATTCCAAAAGACTTCAACTACGTCCTTACATCAAAGTGGTCAAAAGGAACAAAAGGTCCAGAGAAAGACGTTGTAATTAAAAACGGTGAATTGATCAGCGGCGTTATTGACAAAACATCAATTGGTGCTGAAGAACCAGAAAGTGTCTTACACAGAATTACAAAAGATTACGGCAATGAAGTTGGTAAAAGTTTCTTAAACTCCATTCTCATCATGGTAAAACAATTCATCACCCATTACGGTTTCAGTTATGGATATGGTGATCTTGAAGTTCCAGAAAAGAACGTACAACAAATTCTAGATGATATCAAGGCAACTTATGACACTGTAGCTGATCTGAGTGATCAATATGAAAAAGGAACTCTAAAGCTAACAAGAGGTATGAAGGCTGAAGAGGCATTAGAGGCTTACATTGTTAATGAATTAGGTAAGGCAAGAGAAAAAGCAGGATCTACTGCAAACGATTCTCTTGATGATAGTAATGCTGGCAAAATTATGGCCACTACTGGAGCCAGAGGCTCAGCACTTAACGTAGGTCAGATGGCAGGTGCATTGGGACAACAATCGAGAAGAGGAAACAGAATGAGTTTTGGTTATAGTAATCGTGCATTGACACATTATCAGGAACACGATAGCAACCCTGATGCACATGGATTTGTAAAATCAAATTACAGAACAGGCCTTACCGCCTTAGAATTCTTCTTCCATGCAATGGGTGGTCGTGAAGGACTGGTAGATACTGCAGTTAGAACACAACAAAGTGGTTACATGCAACGTAGATTGATTAACGCGTTAGAACACATTAGATTGGAATATGATGGAACAGTAAGAGACCCACACGGCCACATTGTTCAATTCCTATACGGTGAAGATGGAATCGATGTGCAAAAAAGTGATCACGGTGAAGCATTCAATGCAAGCAGATTGGCAGAATCACAAACAATGACTGATTCTGGAAAGAAAGCAACCAAAGAAGAAATGGAAACTCTCACTAAAAAATACACCAAGACATTCAATCCAAGATTGACTGAACTTGTAATTGACGCCCTACACAAATCCAACTTGAGTAAAGAGGGTGTCGAAGCCGTATGCAAGAAAGGACTTTCACTTTACAATAAAGCCAAAGTAGAACCTGGCCAAGCCGTAGGAATCGTTACAGCACAATCAATCGGTGAACCTGGTACTCAGATGACTTTGAGAACTTTCCACTTTGCAGGAATTAAAGAAAGAAACGTTACACTGGGTCTTCCAAGATTGATTGAACTAGTTGATGCTAGAAAGAAACCTGTTACTCCAACCATGGATATCTACCTTGACGAGGAATCAAAGAAATCACGAGAAAAGGCAATTGAAGTTGCACGCAATGTATTGCAAACTAAAGTTAGCGCATTAATTACTGGAAATATCAATGAAGGCGCTCCAACAGACTATTCTACAAATATTCAATTAATCCTGAGTCCTAACAGGCTAAAAGAAAGGGGATGCTCTGTTGCAGAAGTGGAAGCCGCACTTTCATCCAACAAGAAATTTAAAATAGAAATTACTGGCGAATTGATCACCCTGAATTTGGTGGACGAAGCCGACACTGCAACCGCAATTGCAATTAGGAACAAAGTTCTCAACACTACTGTCAAAGGAGTTCCAGATATCGAGCGAGTGACATTAGTTCAAAAAGATGATGAGTGGGTCATTCAAACAACCGGCTCTAACATTGCCAAAGTACTCGAAGTAAAAGGCATTGACAAAAAGAATGTCAGAACAAACAATGTCTTTGAAATCGCAGGAACTTTGGGAATTGAAGCTGCAAGAAATTCATTGATTAACGAACTCAACCATACTTTGGGTGATCAAGGATTGGAAGTTGATAATAGATACATCATGCTGGTATCTGATCTGATGTGTTCGAGAGGATACATGCAACAAATCGGCAGACATGGAATTGCCGGCACCAAGGACAGTGTTCTTGCAAGAGCTGCATTTGAAATCACAGTCCCAACAATTGCACATGCTGCACTTATGGGCGAGGTTGAGCAACTCAAAGGTATTACTGAAAACGTAATTGTTGGCAGTAATATTCCAATTGGAAGTGGTACAGTTGACTTATACATGCAAGTAAGCAAGAAAAAATAGGAGTATAAGTTAGAATTAAGTGATAATTATGGCCGATGAGATTTCAACATTAATGAGCAACAATAAAGACAAAACCATTTCACTGAGATTGAGAAACACTAAAACCATTCAGGGAATTCTCAAGGACTTTGACATTCACATGAACCTCTCGCTGGATGATGCCGAAGACGTTTCTCAAGAGAAGCATGAGAAACTTGGGAAACTACTGCTCCGCGGAGACAACATCCTGACCGTCTCTTTTCCTGACGAAGAATCCTAGAAGTTTATCCGTCAAACGTTAAATTCAGTACGTCTTTATTTTTACCATGTTGCAGTTTTTATTTTTCTTCTTGATTCTGCTTCCGGCATTTGGGCAGACTGCGCCTGACTACCATAATCCATACTCTCCAATATTTACAGACAAGCCAGTTTATTCTTGGACTGACAAAATGAAGATTACCATTATTTCGCCCAGTTGGAACTCCGATAGACATCTGATTGATTCTATCGGAGAAACAAGCGAGCATGCAATTAAGATTGCCACGTCTGAGCACTCCCTGGACCGATACCGATTTACGGAGACTGACGTAAACTCTGGGATTTTTACTGCGGAAGTGATTCTTACAGGTTTTGCTCACGATGCTGACGGCGATGGGAATTCTGATACGACCCCTAGAACCATTGGAAACGGCCCTACCGGCGGATTTTTAGAAGTCGACAGAGACTCTGCAATAACAATTTCGTTTGAATTTGCAGACGGGGTTGTGCTGGTTGAATCAGTTCCAGTACGTTGGAATGTTGGAACAATTAATTTCGTTGAAGATCTTTTCTTTTTGGAAAAATCTGCAACGGTTCGTGTGATTGACGCGGATATGAATTTGAATCCTGAGGCAATAGATCATTTGTCGATACAACTTTTTTCTGACTCTGATGTTGCAGGAATTGAGGTCAATGCCATAGAAACGTCTGAGAGTTCAGGGTCTTTTGTTGCAACCGTTTCGCTATCCCAGAACTCGCCTTCAAGTGGAAATAGGCTCTATTCGCTTCCTGGGGATAAAATTTTTGCCAAATACAATGACCACACTTTGCCAAAACCTCACTCCAAATCAGACCATTTGGCAGTTGAAACTGTTGCGAGAGTCGATCTGGCAATTCCTCCAATTGAACGGATTAAAAATTCAGAAATTACTTTCTCTGACGGACTTGGAAATCCGTTGCAATCATTTTTACAAAACTCACAAATGCAAATAGTCGGAACTATCTCAAACGAGCATGATTTCAAACAAAAATTCGTTTACATGTTCCAAGTAAAAAACGATGAACGCACCGTTGAATCTATATCGTGGGTTCAGGGGGAGATTTCTTCCCAGCAAAGCCTAGACGTTTCGCAATCGTGGATTCCAAAAAAATTTGGAACTTATGAGATAGAAACTTTTGTTTGGATCTCAATCAATGATCCGACTGCTCTGTCTCCGTCAATGTCCACTTTGATCACTGTTCCCTGAAAAGAATTTTTTCTACGATATTATTAAATAGAAATTTACGTTTTTCACCTTGTGTTAGGAATTGTATTGGGAGCTACCTTAGTGTTAGCCGTATTTTCTTCTGTGATTTTCGCAGATGTTTTTGCAGATTCATTAATTGTACATTTTGATAAGGAACTTTATGATCTAGGTGATTTCATGACTGTTTCTGGCGAAATAATGGAGGTTGGGATGCCTGTCATTGCCATGAGTGTCTATGACCCCGATGGAAAAATTCTGTCTGCAAATAATTTGGAAATTTCATCTGAAAAAACGTTTAGCAAAACAGTGCTCCTTGAATCCCCATTCTATGAAAAAAGTGGCGAATATTTTGTTAAATTTGATTACGGTCCAATCTCTGAAAACCATTACTTTCTAGTTGAAGGAAAATATTCGGAACCTGAAATCTCAATTGAAGAAACCGCGGACCCTGAGATTATCTTACTATACACAGAACAAAAACAATACACTGACAACGATGTTGTTAGAATCACTGGGCAAGTTTCAGCAGTGGTTTCTCCAACCGTGCTGATTGGAATTTACGACCCATTTGGAATGCCCGTAGGGTTTTATTTTGGTCCAATTGATTCTAACTTGGAATTTACTACGAGTTTTCTTGTTAAAGATGGAGTGAATTTTAGAATTGATGGAACATACTCTGTAAAGGCGCATTATGGCGAAACTGTGGCGACATCTTTTTTTGATTACTATAAAACTCCACAAACCGTAATTAAAGATCCTGTCACAAAAGATCCTGTCACAAAAGATCCTGTTACAGACAAGGTATATGTTGAAATTGAAAAACCAAATAATCTTACAGTGGAAGATATAGAACTGGGAAAACTACTCAATCAAATTAAGCTAAAATGTGATTCTAGTACATACGCTGATACCATTTCATACTACGATGGGATGGGACCTGCACTGTATAGACTGTGTCAATTTGACAGCTCATTGAGTTTTTTTAATGAATCATTAATCAAAAATCCAAACAATGTGGAATTCCTCGTAAACAAAGGCTCTGCATTGGGAAAACTGGGATATTTTTCTGAGGCTATAGTGTATTATGATCATGCCATTGAAATTGATCCAAATTTCCTTCCTGCAAAAAATAACAAGGCAAATGCACTTGCAAATTTAGGTCACTTCAGTGACGCAATTTTATTGTACGGTGAAGTTCTGGAACGAAATCCAAATTATCTGACTGCCCGAGCAAACCTTGAGATCGCATTATCCTCAAACATTGATGCCTCTTCCGGTTATTCTGAACTTGACTCTGAAAATATCCCTGATCAAATATCCCCTGAATTCGAAAAAACCCTTTTGGGAAATTCTGAAAAACAAAAATCCGGTAATTTTTTTGATGAAATAGGTAATCTGTTTTCCACTCTGATTTCTTTGTTAGGTTTACAAAACTAATTCTCTTATATCATGTGCTTAATTTTTCAATAAACCTATAAAGCCCTGACAAGACGATCGACTTAAGGAAATCACATGAGTAAGATACTTGAAAAATCATTAAGAGATGCTAGAAAGGAAGAAAAGCTAACAATGGGCACTAAACAAGTTCTGAACTCTATAAAAAATTCCAAGCTGATTGTATTGTCTCAATCCCTTAAGAAAGAAGTGTTTGAGAAAATTGAATCCGATGCAAAAAAAGAAAAAATACCTTTAGTAAACTTTCAAGGGACCTCAGTCGCATTAGGCAGATTATGCGGCTTACAATTTAGAATTTCGACAATTTCATTTACTTCTCTAGATGATGCAAGCATCAAATCAATTTTAAAAGATACAGAAGCTGAGGAAAAAATTGTTTAACTCTAATTTCCCTGTTCAAAGTTTAAATGAGACATTTTTGTCCGGAGATAAAAAGGAATTCTAATGGCACAATCAATTAAACTCACAACTGATCAAATGCGAATGATGTCACTTTTCCAAAATGTTACCGGCGCAACAGCACGTGATTGTGTGGAGGATGAAAAACAAGACCGAGTAATTTTTGTAGTCAATACTGGTAAAATGGGGCTTGCAATTGGCAAGGGCGGTGTCCATATCAAATCATTACAAAACATTGTCAAGAGGAACGTTGAATTGGTGGAATTTGACGAAGATCCTGCAAAATTCTTGTCTAGTTTGCTTAATTCTAAACTGATTTCTGAAGTAAAAATAAATACACGACCTGATGGTACAAAACAGGCAATAGTTATGGTAGACCCAAGAAAGAAAGGAATCGTGGTTGGAAGAGAGGGTAGAAATGCAGAGAAGGCAAGACTACTTGCAAAACGATATTTTGATATTAGCAGTGTATTAATTAACAGTCCTGAACGCGCAACTTTGGAGATGTAAGATATGAGAAAATCACCACTAGGATTATTTGCCGGCAGGGTTCTTACGACTAAAAAGAAGAAACAAAGATGGGCCATCTCGACTTACAAAAGAAGAAAATTAGGCATTGATGTAAAGTCTGATCCTCTTAGGGGCGCACCGCAAGCACGTGGAATTGTTTTGGAAAAAGTCGGTATTGCAGCTAAACAACCAAACTCTGCTATTAGAAAATGTGTAAGAGTGCAATTGATTAAAAACGGAAAAACTGTAACGGCATTTTTGCCAAGAGACGGTGCTATGAATTTCATTGATGAACACGATGAAGTTCACATTCAGGGTATGGGTGCAACACAAGGCGGTGCAATGGGTGATATTCCAGGTGTTAGATTCAAAGTTTTCAAAGTTAACGGTACATCCTTGCATGAACTGGTTATTGGCAAGAAGGAGAAACCAAGGAGATAGAGATGGCTGAAACTAAGAATTTACTGTTGTTTAGAAAATGGGATCTATCTGATGTCGTGGTCAAAGATCCTGGATTAAAAACTGCGATATCTTTGAGAAAACAAATCCTGCCTTACACTTATGGTCGTTCAGCATTAAAGAGATTCAACAAAGCAGATGTCAACATTGTTGAGCGATTAATCAACAAATCAATGCACTTTGGAAAAAAATATGCAAAGAACACTGGTAGAATGACTGGCAAGAAAACCAAGTTGCTCAACACTGTAAAAACAGCTTTTGATATTATCGCATTGAAAACAGGACAAAACCCTGTAGAAGTTTTAGTTAGAGCGATAGAATTCTCTGCTCCAACTGAAGACACCACTAGAATTGTTTATGGTGGTACCACATACCATGTGTCAGTCGATGTTGCTCCGCTCAGAAGAGTTGACTTGGCTCTGAAGTTTATTGCAGATGCTGTAAAAGATGCAACCTTCTCAAATCCAAAACCCATCGAAGAGCATATGGCTGAACAACTTATGCTTGCAGCATCCAATGATCCGAATGCACCCTCTGTAAAGAAGAGACATGAGTTGGAACGCATCGCACAAGCATCAAGATAGGACTCTACAAGTCATTCATATTTTACCAGTAGCCCGAGGCAGATTCGAACTGCCGTCTCCGCCTATCCACTCTTGAGATCCAGAGGGCAGAATCCTTGACCGCTAGACTATCGGGCTACTTGAAGAAATTTTGATGTTTTAGAATATATTCATTTGTTGTAATTATTTTAGTCTGACTTCGCGAATTATGGTCGCATAATCACATATGGCTCTTAATCGCATGTATGGGATTAGTCTGAAATGAATCGAATAGATGTTCCCTTCTTTTCGCAAAATTCCTTTCTGCACTAATGATACCAACCCTCTGGAAGGAATTGTAATCGTCACATTTTTTTCTTTGCATACTTTTTCACGTTTTTCTTGAAACTGTTTTAATGAAAATGCAACGTCATTGATTTCCAAAATCAACGGCCAAATTATTTCACTCCATACGAATCTTCTGTTTTCTGTGGCCGAGGCATACTTTCCTTTTTCACTCAACATTAATAACATCTGCAAAAGATGTTATAACTTAATAGTTGTCTCAGAGCGAAATTGAAGAATCATTAAATTTGTTGGAAAAGGATTGGGATGTTGATCCCATTCTCAGAAAATTCATGCTGGGCAAAATTACGGATGTCTCTGACTATGCAATTAAAGTTAAAGACGTGGTTTTTCATGTGCCTTATCTTAACTCTGAAAAAAAATACATCTTGTGGAAATGCTTTTGGCCTGACTGTCACAATTGCTGCGACAGACAAGGCAGACTGCCACTAACATCTGATGATCTGATTACCATTGGAAAGGGTTTGAAATACAAAAGTATCCCAGACTTTATCAAAAATGAAACACTCACTGTAACATATCAGGAACCTGGACCGTCAGGGCAAATGACTACAATGACCACAATCAACCTCAAAAGAAAGACTGATGAAACTGAATCTGATGACGGAACTCATATTTCATGTAGGTTTTTGGATGACAAGGGGGGCTGTTCTATGCATCCTGACAGGCCGGGAGTTTGTTACCTCTATCCGTTTGCAAGCTGGTTGGAAAATGAGAAAGGAAAGGCCCGAGTCCATGCCACATACCAGTTCACCGGTGACTGTCCTGGCTTTTACTTGGCAGAAAATTTGGATCAAATGAAAGATGAGCTAAAGGCATACTCTACTACAATCTATGACTACAACATGGCGTCAAACAGAACAAATCGAGAAGGCTTTGGCTCTGTAAGCTTTAGCTAGGCTCTAGCTACCTTCATCAGGTCTGAAACTTTGATGTTCATTCCAAATCTGTCTTCGTGTTTTTTCATGTAAAGGAAAATTGCAATGAAATCCGGCAATGCCTTGAGGAAACTAAAGTTTTTCTGAATCTTTGCATGTACAAAATTAAATACTTTAGCATACACTTTGTAGTGTTTCTCTATTGCTTTTTCATATGCTTTGAAATCATTCATATTTTTTAGGAAAATCTCTACACATTGCATGGATGGAATAATTCCCTCACCTAGCAATGCGTACACTGTTCCAATTGATTCCCCAACTCCGACTACCTTACCTGAATAGTATGGCTTGCATTTATCCGGTGTTGCCAGTCTAATTGGACGCCCTTTAGTTTGAATTACTTTGCCTCCGTGTTTTTCTAGGAAATCATTAGTTGCCTTCATGTGTTGTTTATTGTAATCTCCTGCTCCAATGTGTGCAAATTTATCCCCTAATGGGAAATACCAAAAGTAACCTGACATTCCAGGAAATGGCTCTATGTAAAAGTCATCATATGGAACTTTGTCTTCATATTCTACTTTATACTCGTATGTTGGTAGGAAGAAATCTTCTTTTAATTTTGGCAAATACACTCTATGGAACCCTGTACAATCTACAATCATGTCATATTGTTTTTCTAATTCTTCTAGCTTTGGTGCCTCACCGTAAATTACATTACAATCTTTAATGAAATCTTTGATTAGTGCTAGTTTGTTATACGTGCATAATCCTTTTAGTCCGATATCAAATTTTACATCATTATTCATTTTGACATGCATTTTTTTACCGTCATGAATTAGAAAATCATCAAAATTTCTACCTGTCTTTTTACAAAATCCTACTAGTTCTGATTTTATTGTACCCCATGCACAAATCGAATCATGTTTTTCCTCCGCCATTCTTTCATATCCAGTTACTTCATGTTCTGAATTTTTTAATCTGGCCATAAGATAAGAGCCTGCTACACCCATTCCCATTACTGCAATCTTCAAGATATTTTGCGATTTGTATTTGCCTAATAAATACACTATCTGGAAATTTGTTCAATTACCACTAGTATCAAATGGTAGTACCGGCTAAATAACAAATTCACCTTACTAATAATAAGAAAAGATTATCTTTCGTCTGATTACAAACTTTCAGACCTTAAGAAAATAACTTTCATCAGAAATCCTTGGTTACTGGTCTTAAGTGAAGATCTGTCATCAGCCCCATTTGAGGAGTTGATCTTAAGATCTACTGTTTTTTCGTTTCATTTATTTTAGAATATTTTTTATATTTATCATGGATGTTTTTGAGGCAATTTCAAGTAGACGTGCAATTAAGAAATTTGATAGTAGTTACAAAATGGATAGCAGTGATGTTCAAAAATTAATGAATCATGTAATTTTGGCTCCAACTAGTTACAACCAACAGAACTGGAGATTTGTCTATGTTACCAATCAGGATGTAAAGGAGAAAATCTCAGTAGCTGCTAGAGGTCAGGCCCAACCCAAAGATGGCTCTTTGGTAATAGTATTGTGTGGTGATATGACAGCATGGAAGACAAAACCACTACGATACTGGAGAAATCATCCTTTAGAAAAACAAGAAATGGTTAAAGATGCATTGGAGCGAAAATATTCTGGCAATTCTGAGAATTTACGCGATGAGGCAGTACGTTCTTGCGGTATGGCAGCACAAACTATCATGCTTGCAGCAAAACAGATGGGCTTGGATTCTTGTCCTATGGTAGGTTTTGAGTATGATGAACTAGCTGAATTGATAAAATTACCTGAGGAGCATCTAATTGTAATGATGGTAGTAGTTGGAAAAAGAGCCGCAGATGCATCTGAACGCGGTGGCCAACTACCATTGGGTGAAGTGGCCTTTGAGAATTCATTTTAGATTGTACAATATCTTCAAGTTCAAAATTAATTAGAAAAATAATCTTATTTCATGCGTGGCCAACATTCGGTTAACACAATTTAGCGTGCAAGCCAATAACCCTCTACTCAATCAATATTGCAGGTTTAAACGGCCTTGCATGTCTTGCCTTTCCTTTAGGATCATAAATGTCTGAATCCCTTTCTGAATAAACTGTAATCTCTACTCCAAACTCTTTCTTTCCAATACTGGATAATTCAGATGATAGGAATTCTTTTTCATTGAAATCATCTGATTCTAATTTCATAGTTTTGATTTCTTCTGATTCTGAATGCAAATCTTTTATCACCTTTTGAATATAGTCTGGCATTTTTTTAGCCTCTGTAGTTTCAGGATCTGTAATTAATTCTTTCATTACAACTCCCATGTTGTTTTGTCCACCTACCATTATGCTCAATATCTTGCGATACACTTTGGATTTCATATCATCCGAATTTACATAGATTACAATTTTCTTTGGATCAATCTTTGTAACTTTGAGAATATTTGCAATATCATTAATAGTTGATTTTAACAATTCTTCAGATTGTATTGATGTTGCATCAACTTTATCTTTAGAATATTCTGGCCATGCTGATTTTGATGCTAGTCCTGTTTGTCCAAGTTTTTCCCACATTTCTTCTGCAATATGTGGTGCAAATGGTGACAACATTGCAACACGAACTGAATTTATCTGGTGTAGTATTCCTGAGACGTCCTCCCTATTCTTGGCTTGTACCCTTTTGTTATACCAGCTCAAGTCTGATTCAAATGTGAATAGAATGCCGTGCAGTGCCTCGCGCAGTCTCATCTTCTCTACGGCTTCTGTAACTTCTGATATCATGTTCTGGGTTTTTGATAAAATCCACCTGTCTTCTGCTTGTAACTCCCCAATGGCGTTATTTTTGAGCCTGGAGCACTCGTCTAAAAGGAATTCCAGCTTGTTTTTGATTCCGAACACTGACTCCATGTTAAAATCGGCATCCTGGAGTAATTCGGCTGATGAAATGATGGCCAGCCTGATTGGGTCTGCACCGTGGTCTCTGATTGCGGTACGCAGTGGAATGATGTTTCCCATACTCTTGCTCATCTTGGCACCGTCCATCATTACACTTCCGTTGACTACGATTTCTTTTGGCCACAACTTTCTATCGAATATTGCAACATGATTTAACACAAAAAATGTCAGGTGGTTCTGAACCAAATCCCTGCCAGAATGACGTGAGTCAACTGGATAGAAATAATTGAACTCTTTTTTTATTGTATTGACAATGCCATCCGAAAGTTTTGATGTACTTGCAGCTGATTTTACATCGCCTTTGTCAAGCAAAACATAGTCAAAGAACTCTCTGGTTAAATTCTCTGCAGTTATAGTTCCGTCATTTACAAATCGTGAAATTGTATAGTATGCCATGTAGATTACACTGTCTGAGAGGCTTTCTACAATCCAATCCTTGTCCCATGGAAGTTTTGTTCCCAACCCTTGCTGTCTTGCACATGCTCGCTCGTGCAACCAATCAATCACCTCCTTGAACTCTGTTCTGATGTTGCTTGGTAGAATGTTCATCTCGTCAAAGCAATTGCGAGCTAGATCTTTCCATGACTCATCCCCGTAATTCAAAAACCACTGGTTGTTCAATATTTTGACAACGCATTCTGCTCCGCAACGACAATGCACTGGGGCGTTCTCAAGTACTGGGAATTTTTCCAAATGGTTGTTCTCCTCCAACCATGCCCTGACCTTTTCTCGTCCGAACTGGACTTTTTCATTGTTGAATTTATCGCATTTTTCATTCAACTTTCCATCCGTAAACTCTTTGAGATACAACTCTTTTGTGCCCTCTTCCAATTTTTGGTCTGTTTGGTCTGACACTCCCAGTTTTTCACAAATCTGTTTTGCGGGGATTGCATCGTATCCTTCAGTAACTATGATGGGTATGGGCTCGATTTTAGAGGCCAATTCATGATTTTTACCCTTCAAGTCCATCAATGCCTGGTAGTCCTTTGGTGCATGTGCGGGGACTGACATTACTAATCCCGTACCCATTCCAGGCTCTACAAATTCAGCAGGCAATATTGGAATCTCATTACCATTGTTTGGTGCAATAGCAGTTTTTCCTATAATCTCACTACCTGCAATATCTCCAATTATTTTCACCTCTTTTTCAAAGAATGCTATTTTATTTGCACATTGTTCTGAAACTATCCATGTTTCGTCATCCACTGTAACTTTTTTGTATATTACATTTGGATTAACCCACAAATTAGTTACACCGAAAATTGTTTCAGGTCTTAATGTTGTAACTGGAAAAACAAATTCTCCAAATGAAAACTTGACTAGGAAATTTTTATCATCAATTTTTGGTTCTACATCACCCATTGTATCATGCTGTGATACAGGATTCTGATCTTTAGGACACCAACCAACTGGATGACTACCTTGAATAATTTTACCATTTTCTTTCAGTGTTGTAATTTGCCATTCGATAAACTTTTGATAACCTGGAACGATAGTAGTAAACTCTCGTCTCCAATCAATGGAATAACCCATCTCAATCATTCCTGATTTTATCTCTTCATGGAAATAATCTGCAATTTTAATTGGCTCGACAAATGTTTTGATGTCTTCTTCTGGAACATGATATACATTTCTCAATCCATCAAGGATTTCTTTTTCTCCAGCTTGAATTCTTCTTGCCATTCCTAATACGGGAGTACCAGTGTAATGGAATCCCATTGGGAACAATACGTTATACCCTTGCATTCGATAAAATCTTGCATGAACATCAGCTAGTGTGTATGTTCTACCATGTCCGATATGTTGTGGAGAATTTGGATACGGATAAGCTACAGTGATAAACTTTTTTGGTTTCTCATTTGGATTTGTCTCAAAGTCTTTTGATTCGGCCCATTTGTTTCGCCATTTAGTTTCTATTTCATTCCAGTTAATCGTCATAATGTCATCCTAAAATCATTGATTTTGCTTTGGCTATTGCCTGCTCTTTTTTAGATGTGTCCTTTCCTCCACCTTGAGCAAATTTAGCGTCCCCTCCACCAGAACCGCCTAGAATTGAGGCTATTTCCTTAGCTATCTCCCCTGCATTTACGCCTGAATCTACCCCTGCATACACCATAATTCTAACAGTTGGACCTGATTCAAAAATTCCACAAAATGCAGCTGTACCATCTTTGGCAACTAGTTTCTTTCCAAAGTTTTGATGGAAATAATCATCATAATTCTCACTTGATGTAAAACAGATTTTATTTTTAATTGTAATATTATCAATCTCTCCTGATTCTCCAGTTAGAATTTTCTCTAGTAATATTGGAATTTGCTCTCTTGCTTTGTCTTTATTTTCTTCTCTTTGTTTTTCTAATTTTTCTTTAGCAATATCATCTACAGCTTGTTTCTTTGATTCTTCTTCTTGGTCTTTTACATACTGATACGCTGTTGGTCCTGAGACAAACTCTATACGAACTACACCGTCTTGAATTCGCTTAGTCTTTGTAATTTTGATTAACTCTATATCACCAGTTCTTTTCACATGTGTTCCACCACATGCTTCAATGTCTTTATCCTCAATTGATACTATACGTACAGATTTTACTGGAACTACACCGCCCTGATAAATTCTAAATCCATACTTTTGTTCTGCAGTTCCTCTATCGTAATAGTCAATGTTTACTGGATAATTTTCTTTTACCATTTGATTAGCTGCATCTTCAATTCTCTTTACTTCATCATCCGTCAGTGAAGAGTGATGCGTGATGTCTAGTCTAGCATGATCATGGTCTTTAAACGCAGAGTGCTGCCAAATCCATGAACCAAGAATCTTACGCGATGATGCGTTGATAATGTGAGTGCTGGTATGATTTTTAGTAATGTTTGCACGTCTTGTTTCATCCACCTTACAAGATACCGTATCACCTTCTTTTGGAACTCCACCTTTTATCTTGTGAACAATAATGTGTGCATGTTTATCCACATCAACTACTTCAAATCCTGCGATACTACCATGGTCTGGTTCTTGCCCTCCCCCTCTTGCGTAAAATGACGTTCTGTCAAGTACTACCATGTCATCAAAGACTTTGATTACTTTGGCATCAAACTCCATCGGGTCATCTTTGTAAAACAGGACCTCTGTTTCAGGCAGCTCGTCTAGCGGAAGTTCTGTGATTGACTTTTTCTTTTCAGACTGGTGCAAATCAGATAGTTTAGAGTAAAATTGTGATGGGATTTCAGAAATTGCATCAATTTCTTTGAGGTATTCAGGTGTAATTCCATCTGATTCGTATAGTGTGATGAGTTCATCAACTGTTGGTACGCCTTTATCACGAATCTTTTCTGCCTTTTTCTTCATGTGAACTTTAGACTCCTCATATCTTGATGCTTCTAGTTTTAGAATTGTCTTGACATCTTCTCTTCTCTCATCTAACTCTGGATAGGTATCTTTGAGATAATCAATATGTGCATCAATTAATTCATCAATGTCTAATTTCACATTCAATCTGTTAATTGTTCCATTAATTCTTCGCAACATCATTCTGAGATTATACCCCCCACCAACATTGCTTGGCAATGCACCATCAGCAATTGCAAAAATTAATGTCCTGAGATGATCAGCAATTAGATACATTCCTTCAAGTGGTGTTATTGTTTTGTTCAGTTGATCCTCTGTAATTCCTGCATTTTTCACTGCAAGACGTCTTACTTTATTCAGGTCATCGAAATGATCAATCTCTTTTGCAATTTCTGTAAAGTATTTTTTTAGCATTTCTGAATCAGAATCAATTCCAATCTTTTCAAAAAGTATCTGATTAACAGGACCAAAACAACAGTCATACGCAGTAGGTGTTCCATTGGTAATCCATGCAAATCTCTCTAGTCCTGCACCCATGTCAATGACTCTCTGGTCAAGTGTAGTGTGTTGTCCTAGTTCTCCTTGGAATTCGGTGAATACGGCATTTCCTAATTCCAATCCCCTGACAAAATACTCTAGTGAAGGACCAAAAGAGCCACCACCTGCCCAAACATCCTCTACAAATACGACTTCTTCTTTTTTAATTCCAAACTGATCAGTTAACAATCTAAAATCCAAATCCACACATTCATCCTTCCAATATCCTCCCAAATCAGGAACACTGTGTTGTCCAATCATGCAGAAACTTGAAAAGTGTCTACCAGTAACTCCAACGTTTTCTAAATCTTTGAAACGCAAACAAGTTTGTGGAACTATTAGTGGGTTTGCAGGAAATTCAAAGACTACCTTACTTCCCATTATTCTTTGAAAATCAACAACTGATGCAATTGTAAAAAACAAATCATCTCGCCATCTACAAACTACGGGATATCTGCTAATTGATGTGTGGTTATTTTTTACAAAAAATTCTTCAACTTGTTTCCATGCTTGTGTATAATCAAATCTCTTAACTGTTGGAGGATCACCGATAAAAGAATACGTATCTGTTCCATCATCTGGACACAAATTTCTATCTGCATTTAGAGTCCAAAAGAATCTGCCACATTTTGAACAAGCTTTTCTAATAAATCCCTGCTCTTGGAACAGTTTGACATTATAGTATCTCTCAGGATCTGCCGAAAACTCTTTTAGAATCTCTTTTTTATCCAACGATGAGCCTGCTATTTTCCAATATTAAGAATTGTCTATTAATGATACATTAAATACACTATGGGATGATATCCATTCATGTTTGGCAAGAAACCTGTTCTGAAAGAAGGTACTCCGATTTTCTCTATTAAAAAAAATGGTGAATTCAACGATTTTATTTTTGGCATAGTCACCGGCGTTGACGGAAGAAAAGTTGGCGTTAATGGAATTATTGTAAATCCGATAGGGCTGAAAAATAAGATTGCTCAGGGAAAAACTGGGGAGCGTTCTAAGGAAATTCTTGAACATCCAACTCCGGACAATGTCGTCTTGGCTTTGGTGTATAGAATTGAACATGAAAATTATGCCGAAGTGTTGGATCTTGATGTTGATAAATGCGACATTCTTCCCCCAAAAATTTACGGAATGTTGGATAACTGGATTCGTGAATCAATACCTGAATTCATCAATGCTGTTTTGTCTTTGCCTCCTGGTTCCGAAAGGGATGAGGCAAAACGGGTTTTGAAGCACAGGATGGATACTTTGACTGATGCCACTTTGAAGAGAACCCTGTATGCTGTTTGTAGAAGTCTCAAAATCCTGAACTAGGTTTTCAATTTTTAGGCGTAACTTCTCAATAGTTTTATATTATGCCATGAGAAAATCTCGATACAATGGAATATGTTTACGCTGCTTTACTTCTTCACAAACTAGACAAAGAAGTTAACGAGGCAAACCTCACATCAGTTGTCAAAGCATCTGGTGTCGACGTTAATGAAGCCCAAGTTAAATCACTAGTTGCAGCCTTAGCCGATGTTAACATCGATGAGGCAGTTAAAGCCGCCCCAGTAGCAGTTGCATCAGCACCAGCAGCAGCAGCCCCGGCAAAAGAAGAAAAGAAAGAAGAATCTAAAAACGAAGAAGCAGCCATGGAAGGATTGTCTTCCCTATTTGGCTAAGCAACTTTTTATTTTCACAATTCACTTTTGATCTTTATTTTTATCAAGTCTTAATTAGCAATAGCTCGGAGTTTGCATAGGATGGTAGACTTTTCCTTTCCAATTGACGGTTTCATTAGCATTCTGGATTATCTGGGTACGATAGCTTTTGCAGTTACGGGAGCTTCCAAGGCAATTGCACACAAGGCAGACATCTTTGGAATTATTGTGCTGGCCACAGTAGTTGGAGTGGGCGGTGGGGTGACTCGCGATGTAATTTTTGGCAGGTTCCCTGCTGCTTTTTCAGATCCTATCTATGTCGCCATAACTGCTGTTGTCGGAATTGCGATGTTCTTTCTTTTCTCACGACTCAAAAAGAAAATGAATATTTGGCTAGTCTTTGATGCGGTGGGGCTGGGCGTGTTTTCAATTTTGGGTGCGTCAATTGCATACCATATAGTCGGATTGAATTTTCTTCCAATGCTGTTTGCAGGAATGATTACGGCTATTGGCGGCGGAATTCTCAGGGATATTTTTGTAAGGGAGATTCCAATAGTGTTTGTAAAAGAAGTATATGCCGTTGCATCGATAATCGGAATCGTAGTTTTTTATGCGGTTCTCTCATCTGGTGTCGATGTAAACGCTGCATCAATAATTGGAATTGTTGCGGCAACTGGAATAAGGTTGCTTGCAATAAGGTATAATTGGAATCTTCCTAGGGTTAGAGAGACTTAGGCTGGGGTGTAATCTTTTGCCTGGGCTGCAACTGATTTTGCTTGGGAATCTGCTTTTTGTAGAATTTGTTCCTTTGTTTCATCTGTCATAAATCCTGACTCGATAGATACAGAACGTGCAGATTGGTATGCTTTGCTGAGAATCTGTGAGACGTTCTCTGCAGTAACATATCCAGCTTCAATTGATAGTGACATTGCTTCTTGATGAAATTGAGTGAATGCATTTCTGATTTTCTGGACATCTATCATCATTTCTTCTTCAGTATATGCGACTCCTTCCTCTAATGCTGAATACAGTGAAATTCCTGCTTCCACTGGTTTGATGTCTAATTTGCCTAGAAGTGATGCTAATTTTTCATTAATTGCCGCTCCCTTTAGAACCGGAGTGGTGTCTTTTGAAATCCAAATGGTTCCCTGATCAATCTTGGTAGGGATTCCCGCCTCTTTGAATTCTGTAAGCATTGGACCTGGTGCAATTCCCGTGTTCTTTGCAGGAACAACTATGTCGAAACTTGCGATATCCCCGCCTCTTGCCGCCATCATTATTTTGTTTTTGGCGAGAAGAACGTTTAGCCTGAATGGTGACATGTCTGTAAATAGAAACATGCATTGTCCTGTTAGCTTGTCTGCAATGTCTTTGACTCCGGGGATGTCGAGTTTTTCAAATACCTTCTTTGCAACTTTGTCTTTGATGCTGAAAAATAATACCTCTCCTGAAAGTGTTTTTCTTAATGGAAGAATTTGAGATGACCTGACTTTTTTCATTTTGATTACAGCTAGAACTTTGTATTTTTTTGGCAGCTCTTGTAATTGCTGATACATTTGGGTTTTTCGTTTAGGATAGCTTGTTCTATTCTCATGCATATTTCTTCTTGACCTCTTGTGCTTGTTTTATTGGCTTACCCATTGTGGTTTTAATTAAAATTTTTCTCATGTTCTTCTCCCCGTTTGGCAATTTCTTTTCAATTGCATTTAGAACTGTATGTGCGTTAATTACCAAATCCGAATCTTCCATGGACACATCTCCAATTTTAGATGATACCGATAATGATGCTCTTGATCTTACTTTGATGCATGATCTGAATCTCTCTAAAAATGCTTCAATGGATGCATCAAAAGGAACCGGCGTTGGCATCTTTCCTCTTGGACCTAAAAGCTGACCTAAAGTTTTACCGACAACTGGCATGATTTTTGTATCTGCTAAAAAGAAATCATGTTTGTTGATGAATTTTCTGGATTCTCTTTTGTTATTTCCATATTTTTCTAATTCTTCTGTTCCGATAACCGTGTCTGCTTTTGCTGCTTTTGCCTTTTGGTTCATGTCCCCTGTGGCAATTATGCAAACGGTTGCTGGAGAGCTTGTCTTTGGAAGCTGAACAACTTCGTTAATTGCAAACCCTTTCTTTACGTCGATATCCTTGAAAGTGATGATTAATTCTATGGATTGTTTGAATTTTCTCTCTTTTGTTGCGGCTCTTGCCTGTTTTACCATTTCAATAAGCTGAGCATCTGAAATCATTACGAAACATTTTCTAGAAAACCTACTTAAAATCGTTTAGAGATTGAGTTTTTTGCTAATCATTTATTTTAAAAAATTACATATTTTCACTATGATTATTATAATTAAGGTGGAAATTGTACCGAAAGCCTACATATATTAAATCAAAACCAGATTTTTTGAACACGATGCATCGATTTGATGACTTGGATATGAAACTGCTTTATGAATTGACTGCAGATGGCTCAATTTCCGTTCCCACACTGTCAAAAAAACTCGGAATCAATGCTTCTGTTCTTTACAGTAGAATTAAGAGATTGATGAAGAAAAAACTCATCAAAAAGTTCACTATTGAAATTGATGACTCGCTCCTGGGAATAGGGGTAAAAGCATCTGTTGGAATAAACAGGGACCCCAAGTTCAAGGATGAAATTCACAAGCAATTCATGCAAACTGCCGAGATTGTATCAATCTCGGAAATAACTGGTCGATTTGATATCATGATTAATGTCTATGCTAAGAATCTCGAGGATCTCCATACCATAGTGATTGAAAAAATCGGAAAAATTGATGGCATTCAAAATACTGAAACCTTTGTAGAGTTACAAAAAACCGATAAAGATCCTACGTACTTAATTCAATGATTATTTGAATTTTTCATCCCATTTGCCTTCGGTTACTTCGGCAGTAATTTCTTTTGGAGTCTTTCCTTCTACCTTGATTCCTAATGCTAGACAAGTTCCAATGATTGTCTTTGCAACTGATTTTAGTGATGAAGCATATGATTTGTCAAGTTTTGTGTTTGCAACCTTTACAATTGAATCCATAGTCACATCTCCAACCCATTCACTACCTGATGCTCCTGAACCTTTTTGAAGTCCTGCTTCTTTCAGAATGAGGGCGGCAGCTGAAGGAATTCCGATTTCAATTTCATATTTTTTTGTATCCGTATTGACAGTTACTGTCACTGGAACTTTCATTCCTTCGAAATCCGCTGTTTTGTCATTAATTGCTTTAATGATTTCCATAATGTTAACTCCTAGAGGGCCTAATGCTGGACCTAATGGTGGACCTGCTGATGCTCCTCCGCCTGTTACAAGTGCTGATACTTTTTGTTCTCCCATGTTAAATCAAACTCAAATTGAAAATTTAATCCTTCCTAAGCTCCGATAGACAGCTTTAGGTAGTTTGCGTCTACTGTGACTGGTAATTGATACGATGCATCTAACAAAACTACTGTTGCCTCTTCTTTATCTACGTCAATTCTGGTAATTGTCGCTTTCATTCCTTTGAACGGCCCGCCTGTAATCTCTACTATGTCATCTACTGCTAATTGTGAAACTGTTGATTTCTTGATCAGATATCCTTCGATATCTTTGAATTCCAATTCTCCTCTTAGTTGACCTCGAATGTGTCTGACTCCTTCAACTGCTAGATATGCATCGCTGGGATTGATTGCCTCAACTACCACATATCCCTTCAAATCGCTTACCCAAAACACTGACTGAATGTTGATTTTATTTGCATTTGCCTTTGCTTCCAATAATCTCATGACAACCTTTTCCTGTCCTCCTGTTGTTCTAATTGCAAACAAGTGTGATTTTATTTCTTCAGACATTATTAATTACCAAATGTAAGTACAGAAAAGACAAACTGAATTGTAAAACCAATAGCTCCTACTCCTGCTATTCCTAACAAAACGAGTCTAAGGTGTTGCTGATACTCATCTTTGTCTGGCTTTTTAGCCATTTTCATAGTGTTGGCCATGTTTTTCAAAGTCTGCCTAGGGTTCATTGCTGGAAATTAATAAGGTGTCCTTATATCTCTTATCTCATGGAGTTGCTGGTTGCGTATCAAGATGACCCTGCAGGTCGCAATATGACAAAATTTCTTTCCAAAGACATGACGCAAGACGGCGATGTTTTTCGCGGAAAATATTATGATCTTGTAGTTATTCCAACACCTACCATTTCTGCTGATTGGCTGGAAGAAAAATATGATTATGATGGATTTGTTTTTCTATCAAAACATGCTGCTGAGTCTGGGGTTCTAGCTTTGACATGTCACAGTACTGGAAATTTTTCCACTGCAAAATTTGGCGGAAATGACAAACAAGTGGCCATTCCAAAGCCCGGCTTTCAAAAAACATATCTTCAAACTTTAAAGAAAAATCAACCGAAATTTCCTGGTTTTCAAATTACTATAGAGGCAACCCATCACGGGCCCACCGCCCTGACAAAACCGTCGATATTTGTCGAAATTGGCACTACTGAAAAGCAATGGACTGACGAGCCTCTGTGCAACTCTGTTGCCGAATTGGTCCACAAAGTAATGTCCGAACCGATTAAAGAATATCCTGCAGCAATTTGTTTCGGCGGAACCCACTATCCTTCAAAATTTACAAATGAACTGCTGGATGGGGAATATGCCCTTGGCACAGTTATTCCAAAACATGCATTAGGCGAACTAGACGAAAAATTATTTTCTCATATTCTGACACAAAACAATGTCGCAAAATATGCTCTTTTAGACTGGCGCGGGTTGGGATCTCACAAACAAAAAGTACTTGATCTTCTCAAATCCACAGAACTTGAGGTTATCAAACTGTGAATCTTCAACAAAAGATTTACAAAAAAGTACTTGAAGTTCCTAAAGGGCAAATTACAACTTATGGCGAATTAGCAAAATCTGTGGGGCTGAAAAATGGCCAACGTGCGGTTGGAAAAATAATGAACAAAAACCCCTACCCTGTGATTATTCCTTGTCATAGAGTTGTAATGTCTACTGGAAAAATTGGCGGATATGCCTACGGGGTACATGTTAAAACTAAGATGCTTGGTGATGAGGGAATTAAAATTCAAAATGGCAAAATTGTGGATTTAGAAAATATCATTTATAGATTCTAATCTTTTCGTTTTTCTATAATTTCTTCCATCAGGAGTATGAGGTGTGCTTTGTTTCTAACGGTATTTCCACCTACTTTCTTGTAAAGAATCCAAAATTCCGGATTGGTCAAATCTTTTCTGTCTTTTGCAATTTTCAATAATCTTCTCAATGATCTGACTTTTGCGACATAGACTTCTTTCTTGCCCACTCTTGCACCTTTACTACCCTGTTTGGACCCTTGAGTTGTACCTCTTTTATTTCGCTGGTCTTTCTTTTCCTGTGCTCTTCCTCTTGATGTGCCTGTAAATGGTTTAATTTTGATTGTGTTTGCTGTAATTAGACTTCTGATGTTTTGTCTTGTAATTGCATCTGCAATATCATCTAGATGGTCTGTATCAAATTTAATCCTGTGAACTCCAACACCAGTAACTCTGGCTGCAAGTCTTTTTTTAGCTCTAAGATTTACTACCAATTGCACTCACTCTCGCGTTAAAAATTTTAAATTTCTGTTCAATTGCTTTGACTATGATTTCTTTTCTCTTTTTAGTACCGACACTGTGGCCAAATCTGACACCATCTGTCTTTGGATTTAATTTTTCTAAATCATTCAAGTTGAAAACTAGATTATCTGTAAATCCTGAAGGATGTAACCCTCTTGCATCTTTTGGTCCACCATATCCAACTTTAACAAGACCTGGACGACCCCTGCCTTTTTGTTTTCTTTGATGGTGATCAATACCTTTTGGTTTTCTCCAGTTAGTTTGAAGCCTAACATAACGCCAACTTTCAGGTCTGACAAAGTCTGGCTTGTGTTCCTTAGCCTCTTGTCTCTTTGCAAGCAGTTCTTTGTTGATCGTCATGAAGTTGAGTCTTGAATTTTGGAATAAATACGTTCCTAGATGAAAAAAAAATTCTCTATAAGAAAAAGATAATAAGGAAACTTAAGGCGGATCGAATACTTATGACCAAGCCTGGTACTGACAAAATCATTTTTGGGGGCGTAGTTTTCTGACTCAAATCATGGGCACTTCCACAACTGAAAAGTTTGCATCACAGATCGGGGCTTTTGGAATCAAACCCTCCAAAGTCCACAGAAACCTTGGCGTTGATGGCATGGTCGCAATTGCAGTTGCAAGAAAAGAGGGCGTAGTCAATTCCACAGGCTCCCTTTCAGTCAATACTGGAAAATATACCGGACGTTCACCTGATGACCGTTTTATAGTATATGATGATAAAACACGTGATACCATTGATTGGGGTCAAATCAACCATCAATTTCCAAGTGACAAGTTTGAAAAACTTTTGGAAAAAATGAAGAACTTTGTTGAGAATAAGGAACTTTTTGTCTTTGACGGATTTGTAGGGGCTGACCCTGAGACCTGCTTACCAGTCCGAGTAATCAATGATCATGTTTGGCAAAGTATGTTTTCTAGTAATTTGTTCATCAGACCCACAAATGACGAACTGGAAAAACATGAACCTGAATTTACCATTCTGTGCATTAATGACTTTGTGGCAGATCCTAAAATTGACGGCACTAGAACTGATGTCTTTATCCTAATTGACTTGACCCGAAAAATTGTCCTGATTGGCGGGACAGAATATGCTGGTGAGATGAAAAAATCAATGTTTGGTGTGATGAATTTTCTTTTACCTGAACGCGGTATTTTCCCGATGCATTGCTCTGCAAATATCGGTGAAAAAGGAGACACTGTGTTGTTCTTTGGATTATCTGGTACTGGCAAGACAACTCTTTCTGCAGATCCTAATAGAAAATTAATCGGCGATGATGAACACGGCTGGTCTGATAACGGGACATTTAATTTTGAAGGCGGATGCTATGCAAAGTGTATCAATCTTAGTAAAGAAGCAGAACCTGAAATATGGAACGCAATCAGACCCGGCGCTCTTTTAGAAAACGTCGTGCTGAACAACAATGTCCCAGATTACAATGACAACACATTAACAGAAAATACCCGTGTAGGATATCCTTTGGATTACATTCCGGGCGCAGTAATTCCAAGCATAGGCGGAAACCCAAAAGTCATTGTATTTTTGACTGCAGATGCACTGGGAGTTTTACCTCCTGTCTCCAGACTCACAACCGATGGAGCAATGTATCATTTCATGTCTGGCTATACTAGTAAGTTGGCAGGAACAGAACGTGGTATCAAAGAGCCAAAATCCGTATTTTCACAATGTTTTGGAGCCCCATTCATGCCTAGACCTGCCTCAGTTTACGCCAAATTACTTGGAGAAAAAATTAGCCAGCACGACACTGTAGTTTATCTTGTAAACACCGGATGGTCAGGTGGGCCATACGGAGTTGGAAAAAGAATCAAGATCAAGTACAGCCGTGCCATGATCACATCTGCTCTCTCCGGAGCACTGGATACAGTAAAGTATCGCCACGACGATTTATTCAATTTAGATATTCCGACCGAAGTGGACGATGTTCCTTCAGAGATACTAGACCCAAGAAACACGTGGGCCGATGGGGATTCGTATGAATCATCTGCCAAAAAATTAGCTCAGATGTTTGTTGATAACTTTAAGAAGTTTGATAATGTCTCGCCTGAAATTATTAACGCAGGACCAAAATCAACTGTTTAGATTACCTTCTTTTAACAATTCCAAAAATTCCGACAACTGATACAATCACTGCGATTATTCCGATTTGTTTTACCGGGATGTCCATGTCCAATCTTTGAATGTTTTCTGGAAGTGTGGTGATCTCGATTGTGTTGTATGCACTTGTCGTGTTTTCATTGGTTTTTATTTTAGCGTCGATCCAATACTCTGAATTCTCATAGATTTCTACTGTTGCTTTTTTGTTTGGCGTCATAGTTGTAGTTTCTACCTTGCCGTCTTTGCTATTTGTGACGGAAATTTTTGCAAAACTCCATTCGTCTGGATAAAAAATATCAAAAGAGAGTTTTTGATTTTGCTGACTGACTGAAATCGAACCTTGCGTATAGTGCATCCAAAATGGGACGGTGTAGCGAGTACCGTCATGGCTGATGATTATTTTTCCTTCATGATCTCCAAACCTTTCTTCAGTCATACTCATTTTGATTTGAAGAAAATCCCCTTCAAGAGCATGTGCAAATTTTATGAATTCAGGCCCTTGAAATTCCACATCAAGATTATCCAGCGTTCCTTCAATCAGTTTTAATTTCAGATGTCTTTCAGAAACTAGGCTGTCTGATGATACATTGACTACGAAATTCGGTGGCATGATGATCAATTTGGCCCCATATGCATTTCCGACGTCTAGTCTTCCCGAGCCCGCATCATGTAGGGAAAATTGCTGACCGTAGGCGTCAGAAACAGGCTCAACTGTTGTCAATAACAGTGATTTTATTTCATGGTGGTGAAGTTGAGGATCTTTTTGAAGTAATAGCGCGGCAGCCCCACTGACGTGAGGTGCGGCAAAACTAGTCCCGCTTGTAAAATTGTACCCTGCATTGTTTTGGGTGGTATTGATGTATGCCCCAGGAGCTACGATGTCGGGCTTTATGTAAAATGGCGAAACCGGACCTCTTGAGCTAAAATGCACGACAAAGTCTGGATTGTAAAACAAATGCAAAGATGCAGTGTTGCCCTCCTTGATTGATTCTATGATTTCTAACCCTTCTTCCCTGTCAAGCGATACAGTCGGAATCTGGGGTGAATAATCCGGGTCAATAAATTCGTGAATCAGTTCTCCGAGAAAAATCCCTGGTACATTATTGTAAACTATCATTGCTTTTGCCCCTGCATGCGCTGCGTTACTCTCTTTGATTGAAAAATACAGCATCTCTCCTTCAACATCGCTTCCTCTCTCAACAATCACTATTGCATCTTTGACGTTGAGATCCTCGTAGTCATCAACTTTTCCATATCCTGCAAAGACTATTTTTTCTGTTATCGGGTCTTCTAATTTTGTAGAACCGACCATTGGAATAACTGTAAATGGTTTTCCGTCAACTTCCAATGTTGCAACCAAGCTTGAAGTAAGATTGTTGTATGTTGCACCCACAGTGACAGAACCGTGATTTCTCCCAGGGCTTCCGATTGTATGCAATCCTGGACCGTCATTTCCAGCTGCTGTAACTACGAAAATTTCTTTTTCTAGTGCAAGATTAATCGCGCGTTCGATTTTTGCGTTTGTTTTGTTTACCCCCAAACTGATGTTGATGATATCTACGTCATCTTCAACTGCCTTTTCAATCGCTCTAACTATCAAATCCGATGAAACCCCTTCGCCATTTTCTGAAACTTTGTATGCTAGAATTTTTGCTTTAGGCGCAATTCCAACTGCCTGTCCGTCAGATGCAATCACCCCTGCAACCATAGTGCCGTGACCGTTGTTATCCATGGGTGGCTGACCCTCGTCAATGAAATTGTATCCTCCTACGACTTTGCCTTCTGGACCCCACCCAAACAAATCTGGATGATTGAAATCGACTCCTGTGTCTATCACCGCTATTCTAATTCCGTCCCCGTCAATTCCATCCATCCTGGGAATATCGGTTCCAATATACGGTACACTTTTGTCTAGATATGTTGTAATTTCATTTTCGCTTTGAAGTGTTTGAAACAACACCAGCCCTCCTGCCATCACCATGATTAATGAAAAAACTAGGAATTTCACAAATTTTTAACAATTTTTACAAGTAAAAATGAATTGCTTCGTAAAGCAATAAATTGAATTAGATTTTCTTTGAATTTATGGGAAAATACACTCTTCCTAAAATGCCATATGCTTATGATGCATTAGAACCTCACATTGATGCAAAAACAATGGAGATTCATCATACAAAACATCATCAAGCATACACTGACAAACTAAATGCAGCTCTTGAAGCATGTCCTGCTGGTATTCAAGAAAAGGATATCATTGACATCTTGTCTGATATTAATTCAGTACCAGAGGCCCAAAGAGGCGCAGTTAATTTCAACGGTGGTGGTTATGATAACCATGGGTTATTTTGGAATAACATGAAACCAAACGGAGGCGGAGAACCTGGAGGATCTATTGCTGATGCAATTAAAGATTCTTTTGGAAGCTTTTCTGACTTCAAAGAGAAATTTTCATCTACTACAGCTGTGATTCAAGGCAGTGGTTGGGGATGGCTAGTATACAATCCTTCTACAGGAAAGGTTGAATACAAATCAATGCCAAACCAAACTAGTCCAAGAACTGAAGGATTGGTACCATTACTTGGCTGTGATGTGTGGGAACATGCATACTATCTCAACTATCAAAACAAAAGACCAGATTACATCGCAGCATGGTGGAATGTGGTAAATTGGGATGAAGTAGAATCCAGATTCTCTAAAGTAAAATAAAGTTAAATCTTTATTTTTTTTTATCTTTCTTAATCTATTTCTGGCCGGGTCTTTCAAAATCTATGAATTAATTTATAACCATCCGGAAAATGTTTGTTGTACATGAGTGAAGAGCAGGCCGAGCAACTAATGCAGCAGATGCAAATGCTTGAAACGTATTTTTCTGATTTATCTCAGAGAGAATACACTTTTGGAAATATTTTTCGAGAGGCAATTGCCTCCATCGAATCTATCAAGTCTCTTGGTAAGAACCCTGAATCCGAATCCTTGATTCCGATAGGAATGGGTACGTATGTCCACACAAAAATTTCGTCCAATACCAAAATCGTTATGAATATTGGTGCCGGAATTGCAGTCGAAAAAGATTTTCCTTCCGCAATTAACTATCTTGAAGCAAGAATCAAGGAGATTGAAATCGCATTGCAAGATACCGTTGCAAAAAAACAAGACGCTGCTGCCCGTTTGGAGCAAGGAAAAGCACAGATGAATCAAATGATGCAGGATATGCAACAACCTCCAGCTTCAGGATAAACAATGTTTGATAAACTTCGAAGTGCATTTTCAAATGCAGCGAAAAGTCTTGGCGAGAAAGAACTTAATAAAAAAGACATAGAGAATATTCTTTTTGAATTGGAGATATCGCTTTTAGAGTCTGACGTTGCTATGGAGGTAATTGATTCAATTAAATCAGATCTCCAAGAAAAATTAATTGGCTCAAAGGTTGACAAAAATGAAATTGAGAAATTTGTGAAAGACAGTTTGATCTCTAGCATCTCAGCGCTGTTTGACTCTGCAGGAAAAGTGGATCTTTTTGAAAGAATCAATGAAAAAAAGAAACAAGAACAACCTTTTCTGATTCTCTTTGTTGGAATTAATGGAACTGGAAAAACAACATCATTGGCAAAAATTGCTCATATGTTAAAAGAGGCAAAATATTCGGTTGTAATTGCGGCTGCCGATACTTTTAGAGCCGGTGCCATTGAACAATTACGAGAACATGCAAATCGTTTAAATTTAAAAATTATCGCGCAAAATTACAATTCTGATCCTGCAGCAGTTGCACGAGACGCAGTTTTGTATGCAAAATCACACAAAACAGATGTCGTTCTAATTGATACTGCTGGAAGAATGCAGACAAGTGAAAACCTGATGCAACAAATTGAAAAAATTACCAAGGTTGTAAATCCTGACATGAAAATCTTTGTGGGCGACTCTTTAGCTGGAAACGACACTGTGAATCAAGCTCGTGAATTCCACAAACATGTCAACTTTGATGGCTCGATTTTAACCAAAAGTGATGCTGATGCAAGAGGCGGTGCCGCATTATCCATCGTTAAAGTTACTTCTACACCTGTTCTCTACGTTGGTGTTGGTCAGGAATACACTGATCTCAAACCTTTCGACAAGGAGCTTTTTCTGGAAACTGTTTTTGGCTCATTGGAAAATGTAACCATTACAAAAGACATTGAACCAACACCAGAACCAACACCAGAACCAACACCAGAACCAACACCAGAACCAACACCAGAACCAACACCAGAACCAACACCAGAACCAACACCAGAACCAACACCAGAACCAATACCAGAACCAATACCAGAACCAATACCAGAACCAATACCAGAACCAATACCAGAACCAATACCAGAACCAATACCAGAACCAACTTCAGATGATCCGTTTGACGGAATTAAGGATGACGACATTGCAACTTATTCTGATCTATTTGACATTCCTCCGCCAGAAAATGATGCAGATGCAATCAATCTGGGTAACAAGATCCGTCAATGGATTAAAAATGATAGGCCTAAGCCTGACAAATCAAATAATGTAAAAGATGAGGAAATACAAAAACATGATAAAGAAGAAAAACCTGAAAAGAAACGAGGGCGATTCGGATTCTTTAAGAAATGAAACTCAAAACCAAAGATTTACTCACTCTAGCGGAATTAACTCCAAGGGAATTTGTAGGATTAATTGACGACTCTATTAATTTAAAAAAGGAATTCAAACAGGGCGGAAACAAACCTGTTTTAAAAAACAAAACACTCGCGATGATTTTTCAAAAACCATCCACACGAACACGTGTTAGTTTTGAAGTTGGCATGTATCATCTAGGCGGGCATGCGGTTACCCTTTCATCAAATGACATGCAACTATCACGTGGAGAATCAGTTGAAGATACTGCAAAAACTCTCTCACGATACTCTGATTGTATAATGGCACGTGTCTATGATCATAAATTACTTGAAACACTGGCAGAACATGCAAGTATTCCTGTAATTAACGGGCTATCTGATTCTTTTCATCCTTGTCAAATCTTGGCAGACTTTATGACGATTAAAGAGAAGAAGAAAAAACTCAAGGGGATGAAAATTGCATGGATTGGTGATGGCAACAATGTATGCAATTCTATGATTTACGGTGCCGCATTATCTGGAGCCAATATGTCTATTGCAACTCCTAAAGGCTTTGAGCCAAACAAGGATGTTGTCAAAGAATCCCAGAAATCTACCAACATCGAATTAACAACAGATCCATTTACTGCATCTGAAAATGCAGATGTGGTAGCAGCTGACACTTTTTCATCAATTCACAATCTTGAT